>JAQGJU010000021.1 GCA_028290465.1 Xanthobacteraceae bacterium
GCACATAGTCGAACACCGTCGACAGATGCGCGAAGTAGGAGCCGACGGTCTTCACCGGATCGTCCGACTTGAGCGTGCCCTGTCCGCCCGCGACCTGCGGCCAGCGCCCGGCGCTTTCGCCGAACTCGCCATGGCACGCGACGCATTTCTCGATGTAGACCTGCTCGCCGGCTTTCACCGAACCCTTGCCGGGCGGCAGCCCCTGCCCGTCCGGACGCACGTCGATGTCCCAGCCGGCGATCTCGGCCGGCGTCGCGGCGCGGCCGATGCCAAGGCTCTTGTGCGGAGCCTTGTCCTGTTTGCCCTGCGCCATTGCGGCATCGGCGCCCAACAGCAACAACAGCGCGGCGAGACCAATACCGAAGGTGCTACGAAACTTCGACATTCTCGACTTCCCCGCTCGGCAACAAGCGCCACGTCTGAATGCCGTTATTGTGGTAGATCGAATTGATGCCGCGCACCTCGCGCAACGCCGCCTTGGTCGGCTGCACGTAGCCGGTGTCGTCGACCGCGCGCGACTGCAATAAAAGCTCCTCGCCGTTCCAGTCGTGCTCGGCGTAGAAACGCACGCAGGCCTTGTCGAGCACCAAGCCGTCGATTTTCGCGGCGCGCCAGTTGCGGCCGCCGTCGAGCGAAACATCGACGCGTTTGATCTTGCCGCGCCCGGACCACGCCAAGCCGGAAATCACCGTGAAGCCTTTGCCACGCAGCGGCGTCTGTGGCGACGGCGACGTGATCACCGACTTCGCGTCCATCTCGAAGGTGAACTTGCGCGCCCGGCCGCTGGCCAGAAGATCGGTGTATTTCGAGGTCTCCTCGCGGGTGTACCAAGGCTGGTCGCCGACCTTCAGGCGCCGCAGCCACTTCACCCAGATATTGCCTTCCCAGCCCGGCACCACGAGCCGCGCCGGATAGCCCTGCTCCGGCCGCAGCATCTCGCCGTTCATCCGGTAGGCCACGAGGCAGTCGTCCAGCGCCTTCTCCAGCGGGATCGAGCGGTTCATCGCGGCCGCGTCGGCGCCCTCGGCCAGCAGCCATTTGGCGTTGGTCTTCAGGCCCGCCTCCTGCAACAGCAGCCGGAGCGGCACGCCGGTGTATTCGACGCAATGCACCATGCCGTGGGTGTACTGGCAGCCGTTGAGCTGCGCGCCGCGCCATTCCATGCCGGAATTGGCCGCGCACTCCAGAAAGTGGATGCGGTTGACGCGCGGAAAGCGTTTCAGGTCGTCGAGCGTCAGCATCAGCGGCTTGTCGACCAGCCCGTGCAGCATCAGCCCATAGTCGGCCGGATCGATCTCGGCGATGCCAGCATGATGGCGCTCGAAGCACAGTCCGCTCGGCGTGATGATGCCGTCGAGTTCATGCAGCGGCGTGAAGCTGACCGAGGATTCCGGGCTCGCCGTCAGCCACGCCACGTCCCGGCGCACCACATGCTTTTCGAACTTCGATGGCTGGCCATAGGGTCGCACCGCGACGCCGTCACCGAGCACGCGGGTCCATTCCGGTACGTTGGGCGGCAGGTTCTTCGGATTGCCGTCGGCCGCATTGGCGCCCCGTCCGGAGGCCGCCAGTGCCCCGGCGCCGGCCGCCGCTGCCAGAAAGCGCCGACGCGAGGCGGACGGCCGCGAGGCGGACGCAGGATCGTCGAGCATGGCGGATCTCCCATCGCGGCCGTTATATTCCAGTTATTGAATATAACGAGCAATGAGAAATTCTACAGCAATCACGCCGGGTAGATTGTCCTTATCCCCATGCTTCGTTTCCGAGAATGCTCGTACTGCTAGTGCGTCGGCACGCGTGCATTGGCCGTGGCGAACGGCGGACTGCCATAGCCATAAAAATTCACGGTGGACGCCTTCGGCGCACCATTGGCCGCCAGCCCGAAGAAGAACGTGCCGTTGCCGGCGCCGGGCGCGACACCCACGCACAACGGCTTGCTGAATTCGAAGGTGATGACGCTGCCGTTCTGCTCGGCCGATTTCAGTTTGACTTCGCCAAGGCCGCCGGACGTGATCACGAAGACGTCGGCCGGCACATTGTTCGTGTAGGGCAGCTTCGCCACCGGTCCGAAATCCATCACCATGCCGACCGTGCATTCGGCGGCGCCAAAGGCCTGCTTCAGGTCGATCCGGTACACATAGGCGGTCTTGCCGGCTCCCGGCGTGCCGGCGACGCCCGGCGGAAACGTGCGTGACTGCAATCCGGCCTGGCCGCTGAAATTCTTCAGCCCGATCGGACCGAAGCTGTCGTTGACCACGACCGTGCAGTTCGGATTGAACACGCAGTTGATCGCCGGCGCGCCGACCTCGACCACGGTCAGCATCGCGGCCGACACCGGCGCCGGCCACAACAGCACGGCGGCGACAATCATTCCGGAAACACGGGTGACGCTCATTTCACTCCCCCTGCATTGGTGATCCGCAGCGGCAGATTAGATTGAGCGGCCGAAAATATCTATCTTTGGTTGCGGCCAGAGCATGATCCCGAAAAGCCCGCCCCCGGACTTGATCAGGGGGGGGGAACCGGTTTTCGGAAAAGATCATGCTCAAACGAAAAGCTAGCGGAACGCAGCCGGTCAGAGCCCGGTCACCGTCACGGTGCTGTTCAGCTGCAGCCGGACGGTCTTCTGGGCCGCCACATGGCGCTCGACCAGTTCCCAAACCGGCGGGCCTTCGGTGCCCTCATTGACGCTGGCCCAGCCGGCCACGACGTATTCGGTGCCCGGCTCGATGGCCTTGCCGGATTTCAGATGGGTCATGCGCTGGATGCGCCGTCCGATCGGCTGGCTGACGTCGATGGCGTAGCCGAGCCCGCCGCAGCGCACCATGTCGCCGCCCTGCTGATAGTACGGGTCGGGATTGAACAGATTGTCGGCGACGTCCTCGAGGATTTCCTTCAGCCGCTCGCCGGTCATCTTCATGCGATAGACCTGCGGATAGGTGATCGCGGTCGCGTTGTGGATGTCCTCGACCGTGATCGGCGCGCCCGGCAGCACGCTGGTGCCCCAGCGAAAGCCCGGCGACAGCGCGATCTCGGCGTCGCGCTCGGCCATCAAGGCGTCGCAGATCAGGTCGTCGAAGGTGCCGTTGAAATTGCCGCGCCGATACAGCAGCGATTCCGAATGGCCGACGACGCGCGCGAGTTCACCCGCGAACGGCGCGCGCGCCTTTTCGATGGCGGCGCGCATCTCTGGGTCGGGCCGGATCGCGTCGGCGAACAGCGGGATCAGCTTGTAGCGGAAGCCCTGCACGGCGCCGTTCCGCACGTCGAGATCGAGCCGCGACAGAAATTTGCCGTGGCTGCCGCTGGCCACGAGCAACGTCTTGCCGACCGCGACGGCGACCGGCAGCGCGTCATGCGTATGCCCGGTCAGGATGACATCGATGCCGGCGACGCGCGACGCCAGTTTGCGATCGACGTCGAAGCCGTTATGCGACAGCAGCACCACGAGTTGCGCGCCCTCTGCGCGCGCCTTGGCGACCGTGGCGCGAACCTCCTCCTCGCGGATGCCGAACGACCATTTCGGCATCATCCAGCGCGGATTGGCGACCGGCGTATACGGAAACGCCTGCCCGAGCACCGCGACCTTGACGCCACCCTTCTCGAACATCTTGTAGGGCGCGAACACCGGCTCGTTCCATTCGGTGTCGCGCACGTTGAGCGCCAGGAACGGAAAGCCAAGCTGATCGACCAACTCCTTCACCCGGGCTTCCCCATAGGTGAATTCCCAATGGCCGGTCATCGCATCAGGCTTGAGTAGCTTGAAGCAGTCGACCATGTCCTGGCCGCGCGTGCGGTTGGCGCCGAGCGAGCCCTGCCAGGTGTCGCCGCCGTCGAGCATCAGCACCTTGTCATCGCCGCGCGCCGCGCGCACCGACTTTACGGCCGTCGCCAGACGGTCGAGCCCGCCGATGCGGCCATAGCTTTTGGCCAGCGCCTCGAAGTCGTCGGCCGTCAGCGCATAGGCGGCGGCGGTCTTTTCCGGAATGCCGAAACGCTCGAGGAATGCCTTGCCGGTCAGGTGCGGCGGCTGGCCCTTGGCGTCGCCGACGCCGAGATTGACCGAGGGTTCGCGGAAATGCACCGGCACCAACTGGCCGTGCACGTCGGCGACATGCAGCAGCGTGACATTGCCGAGCGGCTCGAACGCCAGCAGTTCAGCCTCGGTCAGGCGCTGTTGCGCGAAGGCGCGGCCGAGCGGCCCGAGGCCCAGTGAACCAGGAAGGCTCGCGAGCGCCGCTGTCGCGGCACCGACCTGCAGTATTTCGCGCCGGGTAATCATGGCGGCTCCAACCGCAGCCGCGTGCTGGCTTACGTGACGGTGATCGCCTCTTCGCCGACGATCGTGCTGCCGTCATCGTCGGTCCAGGTCAGGACCACGGCGCCGGATTCCTCGGCCTTGAACTTGAACTGGATATACGGATTGGCGGCGACCGCCGGCTCGAAATCGGCCGCGAACACTTCCTTGCCGTTCACCGTGCAGGTGAACTTGTTCAGGATCTTGCGCGGGATCGTTTCGCCCTTGGCGTCCTTGCGTTGGCCGCTTTCCATGATGTGCGCGACCAGGGCCTTGACCTCGACGAGGTCGCCCTTCTTGGCTTCTTTCTTGTCGAGCTTGATGCGCGGTTTGATGGCCATGTGCATAACCCCTTGCGGCAGATTCAGGCGAGTTCGATCGGGATGCGGATCAATCAGCCGCCGCAGCCGCCAATCGTCACCTTCACCTGCTTGCTATCCATGAAAACGGACCCGTCATTCATCTTGGCAATGGCGACAATATTTTGCGTCGCGGCCAGACGGATGCGCGTGCTGGCTTCGGCGACGCCGCTCGCCGGCGAGAACCGGAAACTGGCGACGCCCGGCCGCGGATTGCCGTCGGCCAGAACCAGCACTTCGGTGACATGCGAAGCGGCGGTCATCGGACTTTCGACCGTGATGGCGATCGGCACCGTGTTGCCATTTTCCGCGATCTCGGGAAGTTCCAACTTCACCTTGCCCATGATGGGAGTCTTGCCGCCGGTGAACTTGGCGATCGCCTCGTCGGCTTCCTTCTTGTCGGCCAGCGCCGGACCGGAGACGCCGAGCAGCGATGCGCCGGCCAATCCGCCAATACCGATCGCCATGGCCTGTCGACGATTGAACCGCATGTCTTCGATCTCCTTGCCGAAACGCTCGCGCGCCGCGAGGCACATAGCATAATCCTCACGCCAGTCATATTCACATTTCACTATTTGAATACCTGCTTCGTTACCAGCTTGCAACGAATTTCCGCGATAGGCACAACGCATGGCTAACAGTTTGAAGCGCATCCAGGCACGGCTTCCCACATCACGTTTTGCATGTATTGTCGCGCGCGACACAAACTGCCGCAGACTTAGTACCGAAAGCACGACGGGAGGAATGAACGGTGACATTCGGATTTAGACCGCTCCTGGTCGCATGTGCAATTTTTGCCCTTGGAAGCAGCGCGCTGGCGCAGGACAGCGATGCCGCGACCGAAAAAGCGATCGAAAAATACCGTCAGATGCTCAAGGAAGACCCGTGGAGCAATCCGGGCCTGCTCGATGCCGACCGCGGCGAAGGCCTGTGGACGTCCGCGCGCGGGCCTAAAAAAGTTTCACTGGAGCAGTGCGATCTCGGCAAGGGACCGGGCAACGTCGAAGGCGCCTTCGCCGAATTGCCGCGCTACTTCGCCGACGCCGACCGCGTGATGGATGTCGAGACCCGCATCCTGTGGTGCATGGAGAAATTGCAGGGCTTCGACCGCGCCGAGCTGATCAAGCGACCGCATCCCGGCGGCGGCCAACCGGTCAAGGAGCTTGGCGCCATCGCAACATATGTAGCGAGCAAATCGTCCGGCATGAAATATTCTGCCAAGTTCGACCAGCCCAAGGAGAAGGAATCGGTCGCGCTCGGTGAAGCGCTGTTCGTGCGCCGCTCCGGTCCGTTCGATTTCGCCTGCACGACCTGCCACGCGGCGCCGAACACGCGCATTCGATTGCAGGGGCTCGCCCACCTTTCCAATCCCGAAGGCGCCCGCAAGGTCATCGGCGAATGGCCGGCCTATCGCGTGTCGTCCACGCATGTGATGACCATGCAGCACCGGCTGGCCGACTGTTTTTGGCAGATGCGCCTGCCCGAACCGGAGCTCGGCTCGGACCTCACCGTCGCGCTCATTTCCTATCTCACCAGCCAGGCCAAGGGCGGCGACATCTCCGCCCCCGGCCTCAAGCGCTAAGGCGAGGCGATCATGCGGATCATTGCTATTTCTGTCGTCGCCCTCGCTTTGCTGACGGCGTCGCCGGCCCTCGCCCAGCAGAAGCCGGACCCGGCCAAGGTCGATGCCGCCGTCAAGGCGTCGCTGAAGACCTTCCCGGCGCCGCCGGAAGTCTGGCAGCCGAGGCTCGATGCGGATGAGACCATGCGGGCCTGCGCGGCCAGCGACAACAGCCCGCCGAAGGCCGTCGTCGATGCTATCGCCAAGCGCGAGCGCGGTTCAATCGAATATCCGGCCGACGGGCAATTCATCGGCGACTGGAAAAAGGGCGAAGCCACCGCGCAGTCGGGCTATGGGCTGCGCTCGACCGACTATCCGGCGACGCGGGCCAATGGCGGCAACTGCTATGCGTGCCATCAACTCAGCAAGACCGAAGTCAGCTACGGCACCATCGGCCCAAGCCTCCTAGGCTACGGCAAGCTGCGCGAGTTCAAGGCGGACGAGGTCAAGATCGCCTACGAGAAGGTCTATAACTCGCACGCGGCGTTTCCGTGCTCGCTGATGCCGCGCTTCGGCAGCAACAAGGTGCTCACGATGGATCAGATCAAGGATCTGGTGGCGCTGCTGATGAGCAAGGACAGCCCGGTTAATCAGTAACGCATCGTCGTTGCCGACTTGACCACGGCCATCCAGTTTGAATTCTGAGGCGACCGCGAATGCTGCGCGATCCTTCTCCCCGCGCGCGGGAGAAGGTGGCGAGCGTCCTTACGCGAGCCGGATGAGGGGACGTTGAGGCCGCGTACGACGGTGAGGCCCCCTCACCCGACTTGCTCGCTCATTCGCAAGTCGACCTCTCCCCGCACGCGGGGAGAGGTGATGAAGCGCCCGTCAGCGACATCGCAATCTCAACTCCGCGCTTTCAAATAATCCCGGAAGCTGCCGGCCTCATAGGCTTTCTCGCGCACAAAACGAAACAGCGACAGAAAGTCGTCGGGCTGAAGATAGCCGGCGCCGCGCGCCACTTCGCGCTTGGCCGGCGGCAGCGGTTTCAGCGTCTCGGCGGCTTCGCCGAAGAACTGCAAAGTCGGGGTGTAGCGCACGCCGTATTTGGCGGCGAGCGCCTTCTCGGACAATTGCGTGCCGTCGAAGTCCGTGACCTTGCGCGAGCCGATAATGTTGAGCTGCAAAATGTCGAAGTTCGCGCGCACATAGTCGCTGATGCGTGGCTGCGCGAAGTTCACCAGATGCGTCTCCTTGCAATACGGACAGCCGCGCAGCTCCCACATCACGGCAAACCGCTTGCCGGACTTGCGGGCAGCGTCCAGATCGTCGCCCAGCTCCAGGAAGCTCTCGACGAACCAGGGCTGGGTATACAGCCCGTCGTCGGTCAGCACCGGCGCTTGGGCCAAGGCCGGCGCGCCTTTGATGGCCGCCAGCCCGGCCGCCGCCCCGATCATCATGCCGCGTCGCGTGATCATTTGGTTTACCTCGATCGCGAGGGTGGACTCGCTGTGCCGCCCGGCGGCACATATATTCGCGATTCAGGATATAGGACTCTCACGGTCCGGTGAACAGGCATGCCCATGCGGAAACTACTTCTGACTCTTTGGCTGGCAGCGATGCCTGTGGCGGCTCTTGCGGACGACACCGACGATTTCAACACCGCGGTGGAGCGCGCCAGCGCGCATCAGCGTGTCGCGCTGGGATACCTGCGCACCGGCAATGCCGATCTGGCGGCGCATGAGCTCGAGGCGACCCGTGAAGCCTGGAGCGCCGTCACCCGCAACAAGCGCCCGGCTGTCTTTGCCGGCCAGGAAATCTACATCGTCACCATGACCGATGTCAGCCTGCGGCTGGTCACGGCCACCATGCTGCTCGATGCCGGCAACACCGAAGCGGCCTTCCGTTCGCTCGCGTCGGTGCGCGGCGAGATGTCGAAGCTGCGCCGCTCGGCCGGGCTGTACGTGCTGGCCGACTGCGTGCTCGACGCTAATGCGGCGATGGACGCCCTGATGGCGTTCGACACCGCGCCGCCGGACTGGAACGACGCCGCTAAAGTCGCCGACCTGACCGCCAAGGCCAACGCCTATCGCGACATATTGCGGCGCTGCGAACCGCTTGCCGCCACGGTCACGCGCGACGATCCGCAGTTCCGCCGCCTCGTCGACGGCGCGCAGGCAAGCCTCGTGCAAGTCACTCAAGCGATCACGGCGCGCGACCCGGATTTGCTGCATCGCCTGCTGATCGAACTGCGATCCTTCGATCACCTGCTGGCGTTTCGGTTTGGATAGCCGGCAATTATATTCGATGGCTGTGATACATATGTATGTGACCTGACGCAGGAGGCTTGGTGCCGACCTCTTTCCTTAAGTTATGCAACGCTATCGCCGGGCTGGTGTTGCTCGCGGCCGTCGGCTTCGGCATGCGCCCGGCTGTCGCCGCCGAACTCATTATGTTCGAGGATGCCGGCTGCGTCTGGTGCGCGAGGTTCAACCGCGACATAGCCCCGGTCTATCCGAAGACCGCCGAGGGCCAGCGCGCGCCGCTGCGCCGCGTCGGCATCAACGACAAATTGCCGGGGGACATTGCCTTCATCCAAGTGGAGCGCTTGACGCCGTTGTTCGTGCTGGTCGACCAGGGCCGCGAGGTTGGCCGCATCCGCGGCTATCCGGGCGAGGACCATTTCTACGGCCTGCTGAGCGGCCTGATCAAGAAGCTGCCGCCCCCGTCACCGACCAATGGTGCACCGCCAACATAGTAAAAACCGTTGCACACGGCTTCGTGATAGTCTTTGTTTATGGCGCGCCGGCCGCATGGTTGGGTTGCAAACAATCGGGCCCGCCCATGGGATTGCCACAACAGCAGGACGCTTCTCGCGAACTCGACCAGATGGTCGAGAACGCCAAGCGAGCCACCGAGTTCCTCAAGGCGCTCGCGCATGAGAGCCGGCTGATGATGCTGTGCATCCTGGCCGAGGGCGAAAAGTCGGTCACCGAACTCGAACAGTTGCTGGAATTGCGCCAGCCGACGGTGTCGCAGCAATTGGCGCGGCTACGTGCCGACGGCCTTGTGTCCGCGCGGCGCGACGGCAAGACGATCTATTATACGTTGGCCAGCGAAGAGGCCCGCGTGATCCTGGCGGCCGTGTACGAAGTGTTCTGCGGCAAGAAGCGCTGAGCTTTTCCGCCTCATCCTGAGGAGCGCTCTGTAAGAGCGCGTCTCGAAGGATGGGGCGGCCACATGGTTCGAGACGCCCTGCTTCGCAGGGCTCCTCACCATGAGGCCGGTTTGTCGGGATCAACCGCCGCCGAACGTATCCGCCGGCGCCACGTCCAGTATGCGCATCTGCACGCGCTCATTGCCCTGCCAGCGGTCGATGGTCAGCGAACCGGCGACGTGAACCTGCTGGTTGCGGTTCTGCATCAACGCGATGCCAAGCTTCTGCCCGGCGGCCCGGAACGCGATCGCATTGACCATCGCGCCGTCGCCGGACCGCAGCCGCGCCCGGACATGGACCTGGCCAACCTCCTCGACATAGACCAGCGTATGCGACGGCAGCGCAATGACCGGCTCCGGGTTGCCGGCGCCGAACGGCCCGGCGCGGTTCAGCGTCGTGACCAGTTCGGGCGTCGCGCCGGCCGCCGTCACGGCGCCGTCGATCGACAGCGAACTGTCGCGCCGCCCGGCCTCGACCGCCGCGCTCAGCGTCGTCTCCAGATAGGCCCGGAACGCCGCCAGCCCTTCCTTGCGTATGGTCACGCCGGCCGCCATCGCGTGGCCGCCGCCCTTGACCAGCAATCCGTTATGGACGGCCTCGCGCACCGCCTGACCGAGATCGACGCCGGCAATCGAGCGGCCCGAACCGGTGCCGGTGCCGCCCGGTTCCAGCGCGATGGCAAACGCCGGCCGGCCGAAGCGCTCCTTCAGCCGCGCCGCCACCAGCCCGACCACGCCGGGGTGCCAGCCTTCGGCCGCCGTCACCACCACGGCGCCCTTCTCTTCCAGGCCCAGGGCCGCCAGCGCCTCCGCCTCGGCCTCGGCGACGGTCGCGACCTCGATGGCCTGACGCTCGCGATTGAGACGATCCAGTTCGGCCGCGATCCGGCCGGCCTCGATCGGGTCGTCCTCCAACAGCAGCCGGACGCCCAGATCAGCGCGGCCGATGCGGCCGCCCGCATTGATGCGCGGCCCGAGCAGAAAGCCGAGATGCCAGGGCTCCGGCGGTCCGCTGAGCCGCGCGACATCCATCAGCGCGGTCAGGCCGACGCGCTCGCGCCGCCGCAGTGCGATCATGCCCTTGGCCACGAAGGCGCGGTTGAGGCCCCGGAGCGGCACCACGTCGGCCACGGTGCCGAGCGCGACAAAATCGAGATAGCTCAGCAGATCCGGCTCCTGGCGCAGCACGTGCCAGAAATTGCGCCGGCGCAGTTCGCGATTCAGCGCGACCACGGCGATGAACGTGACGCCGACCGCCGCCAGATGGCCGAGCCCCGACAGGTCGTCGCGGCGGTTCGGATTGACCAGCGCGTTCGCGTCCGGCAGTTGCTCGTCGGCCTGATGGTGGTCGATCACCACGACATCGAGGCCAAGCTTACGAGCATGCGCGATCGGCTCAACGCTGGTGGTGCCGCAATCCAGCGTCACCAGCAGCGTCGCGCCACGCTGCGCCAGCGACGTGATGGCGTCGACGTTCGGGCCATAGCCTTCGAAGATGCGGTCCGGAATATGAATGAACGGATCGAGTCCGCAATAGCGCAGAAAACTCGCCAGCAGCGCCGACGAAGTCGCGCCATCGACATCGTAGTCGCCGAAGATCGCGATCTTCTCGCCGCGCGTCACCGCGTCGGCGAGCCGCGCGGCGGCTTCCGGCATCGCGGTCAGCGTCGCGGGATCCGGCAGCAGATCCTTAATGGTGGGGTCGAGAAAATCCTTCACCGCGTCCGGCGCCACGTTGCGGCCGGCCAGCACCCGCGCCAGCAATTCGGGTAACTCGTGCCGCTGCATGATCGAGATCGAAAGCTGCGTGGTTCGGGCGTCCAGCCGCTCGCGCCACGCCCGGCCGCCGAACGAATTTTCCACGCCGAGAAACAGCCGGCGCTCGGGGCGTTCGGCCGGCTCGGGAAATGGGCTGATCGATGCGATGGATGATGGCGTCACGGGCAGCAAACTATCATGCGGGATGGCCGTGCGGGCATGAATTCCTGACCGGCCAAACGTTCAAAACAGCTTGCGGTATTGAATGAACCCCGGCCGCTCGGCCACTTTGTCGTACAGCGCGCGAGCGTCCGTATTGCTCTCATGCGTCAGCCAGTGCACCCGACTGGCGCCGGCCGCGCGAGCCACGTCGCACACCGCCTCGATCAGGGCGCGGCCGATGCCGTGGCCCCTCGCCTGCGACTCCACGAACAGATCCTGCAGATAAACGTAGTTGCCGATGGTCCAGCACGACCGGTGCTCGATCCAGTGCGCGATGCCGACCAGCCGGCCGTCCAGATAGGCGCCAAGGACGCCCATCGGCTCCGCCGGGTCGTGCAGGCGCTGCCAGGTGACGGTATTGACCTCGTCCGACAGGCTGACCTTGTAGAAGGTCTGATAGCCCTTCCACAGCGGCTCCCAGGCCGCCCGTTCGGCCTCGCCTACCGCCCGGATGTTCACCCCATCAGCCGCCATGGCTGGCTTCTTGTTGGAGCATGATCTTTTCCGAAAACCGGGTCCCACTTTTCTGTATCATGCTCTCAATCCAGATGGAATTTCCCGAACTCGCGATGTTCGGCGACGATCCGCCGTACCGTGCCGGTGACCGAACGCATCACCACGGTCTCGGTCTCGATCATGTCCTTGCCGAAATGGACGCCGCGCAGCATCGGACCGGTGGTGACGCCGGTCGCCGCGAACAGGCAGTCGCCGCGCACCATGTCCTCGATTTCGTATTTCTTCTTCGGGTCCTTGATGCCCATCGTCAAGATCCGCGCGTGCAGCTCTTCGGTGTCGATGATCAGCCGGGTCTGCATCTGGCCGCCGATGCAGCGCAACGCCGCCGCCGACAGCACGCCCTCGGGCGCGCCGCCGAGGCCGAGATAGATATCGATGCCGGTCTTGGCCTCGGCGCAATGGATGACGCCCGCGACGTCGCCGTCGCTGATCAGGGCAACGGCCGCGCCGACCTTGCGAATGGCCGCGATGATGTCCGCATGGCGCGGACGGTCGAGCAGAATGGCGGTGATCTCCGACGGCTTGACGCCCTTGGCCTTGGCCAGATTGAGGATGTTCTCCTCAGGCGGCGCATCGAGATCGACGGTGCCCTTCGGATAGCCCGGACCGATCGCGATCTTGTCCATGTAGCAGTCCGGCGCATGCAGCAGCGTGCCCGCGTCGGCCATCGCCAGCGTCGCGATCGCGCCCGGCATGTTCTTGGCGCAAAGTGTAGTCCCTTCCAGCGGATCGACCGCGATGTCGACCTTCGGGCCGGTCTTGTTGCCGACCTTCTCGCCGATGAACAGCATCGGCGCCTCGTCCATCTCGCCCTCGCCGATCACGACCGTTCCGTCGATCGGCAGCTTGTTCAACTCGCGGCGCATCGCATCGACCGCGGCCTGGTCGGAATCCTTGCTC
Organism: Xanthobacteraceae bacterium; assembly: GCA_028290465.1. Lineage (GTDB taxonomy): Bacteria > Pseudomonadota > Alphaproteobacteria > Rhizobiales > Xanthobacteraceae > FEB-22. The sequence goes on from JAQGJU010000021.1 coordinate 12,830, forward strand.
TTGCCGTGACCGCGCAGCCGCGCCGCCGACACCGCCGCCCGCTCGGTGACGCGGACGATCTCGATCGTCAGGACGCGCTCTATCAAGAGGTTCGGCTGGATGGTGATCGAAGACGACATCATCAACTCCTTGGCGTGTACACGGTCCGCAACCAATATCAGTTCTTCGCGTCAATTTTTCTCGATACGGATCAATTGCGGTTCGCCCGAGATGACCCGGTCGCGCTTGATCGCGGCCAGCGCTTTACGCACCGCGTCCTCGCTGGTCGCATAGGTAATCAGGATGACCGGCACTGGTTCCGGCGTGCGTTTGCGACCATTGGCCGGCGGCCTATCGCCGGTGTGACGCTGCACGATCGATTCCAGCGAGATGTGCTGCTCGGCGAGGCGCGTCGCAATGGTGGCCGCGGTACCCGGCCGGTCGCGCGCCATGAAACGGATGTAATAGCCGCCCTCGTGGCGCTGCATCGGCGCCTTGCGGCTGACGCTCATGCGGGAAATCGGCCGGCCGAATGGCGGCGTCCGCGTGCCGCAGGCGATATCGGCAATGTCGGCCACCACGGCCGACGCGGTCGCCAGACCGCCGGCGCCGGGCCCGACCAGCGTGATCGGCGCGATGCCGTCGGCATCGATCGTGACCGCGTTGGTGACGCCCATCACCTGCGCGATGGCGCTGTCCTTGCGCACCATGGTCGGATGCACGCGCTGCTCGATGCCGGATTCGGTCTTCACCGCGACGCCCAGCAGCTTGATCCGGTAGCCGAGTTCGCTGGCGGCATCGAGATCGGCGAGCGAGATGGTCCGGATGCCCTCGACATACACCGCGCGCGCGTCGATCTTCAGGCCGAACGCGAGGCTGGCCAGGATCGACAGCTTCTGCGCGGCGTCGTGGCCGTCGATGTCGAAGGTCGGATCGGCCTCGGCATAGCCGAGCCGCTGCGCGTCGGCGAGGCATTCCTCGAACGACAACCGGTCCTGCTCCATCCGGGTCAGGATGTAATTGCAGGTGCCGTTCAGGATGCCGTAAATGCGATGAAACGAATTGCCGCGCAGTCCCTCGCGCAGCGTCTTCACGATCGGAATGGCGCCGGCGACCGCCGCCTCGAAATTGAGCGAGGCGCCGCTCTTCTCGGCAAGCCCGGCCAGCGTCATGCCATGCTTCGCCAGCAATGCCTTGTTGGCCGTCACCACCGACTTGCCGGTGGCCAGCGCGGCCTCGACGGCGCTCTTGGCCGGTTCGCCGTCGCCGCCCATCAGTTCGACGAACACGTCGATGTCCGGGTCGGTCGCCAGCGCGAACGGATCGGTCAGCCAGCGCTTCTTCTTCAGGTCGATGCCGCGGTCCTTTTTCTTGGACCGCGCCGTGACGGCGACGATTTCGATCGGACGGCCGCAGCGCGCGGCCAGCGCATCGCGCTGCTTGTCGATCAGGCGAACGACCGCGGTCCCGACCGTGCCGAGCCCGGCGAGACCCACTTTGAGCGGCTCAACCATGATTTTATCGAGCGATCTTTAAAAGGCGGAGCTGTTTAGCGCCGGGTGGCCAGGGGGACGACGTTGTGCAACTTTTCCGGCCCGGTTTCAAGGAAGCGCCGGATATTGCGCGCTGCCTGCCGGATACGCTGCTCGTTCTCGACCAGCGCGAGCCGCACAAAGCCTTCGCCGTGCTCGCCGAACCCCATGCCGGGCGCGACCGCGACTTCGGCCTTCTCGACCAGCAGCTTGGAAAACTCCAGGCTGCCGAGGGTCTGGAACGGCTCCGGGATCGGCGCCCAGGCGAACATCGAGGCGGCGGGCGAGGGAATATTCCAGCCGGCGCGGCCGAACGAGTCGACCATGGCTTCACGCCGCTTGCGGTACACGTCGCGCATCTCGACGATGCAATCGTCCGGACCGTTCAGCGCGGCGGCGGCCGCGACCTGCACCGGCGTGAACGCGCCGTAATCGAGATAGGATTTGACCCGCGCCAGCGCCGCGATGATGCGCTCGTTGCCGACCGCGAAGCCCATGCGCCAGCCCGGCATCGAATAGGTCTTCGACATCGACGTGAACTCGACGGTCACGTCCATCGCGCCCGGCACCTGCAGTACCGACGGCGGCGGATTGTCGTCGAAATACACCTCGGCATAGGCCAGATCCGACAGGATGAAGAGGCCGTGCTTTTTCGCGAAGGCGACCAGATCCTTGTAGAAATCAAGGTCGGCGACCTGCGCGGTCGGGTTCGACGGATAGCAGACCACCAAGGCGATCGGCTTCGGTATCGAGTGGATCACCGCGCGCTCGAGCGAATGGAAGTATTCCGGGCCGACTTCGGCCGGGACCGAGCGGATCACGCCGCCGGCCATCAGGAAACCGAAGGCGTGAATCGGGTAGCTCGGGTTCGGCACCAGCACCACATCGCCGGGCGCGCAGATCGCCTGCGCGACATTGGCGAAGCCTTCCTTGGAGCCCAAGGTCGCCACGATCTGGCTCTCGGGGTTCAGCTTCACGCCGAACCGGCGGGCGTAATAGGCGGCCTGCGCGCGGCGCAGCCCCGGAATGCCGCGCGACGACGAATAGCGGTCGGTGCGGGTCTTGCCGATGGTTTCTTTCAGCTTCTCGACCACATGGGCCGGCGCCGGCAGATCGGGGTTGCCCATGCCGAGATCGATGATGTCGGCGCCGGCGTTGCGCGCGGCGGCCTTGACCCGGTTGACCTGCTCGAAAACGTAGGGCGGCAGACGGCGGATACGGTGAAATTCTTCCATGGGACCTGCTCCAACGGGCCGGTTCGAACCGGCGCGCACGCGCCTTTTATCACGGGTTGCGGCCGGTGCCAGCCGAAGGATCGGCCGGTTTGGCGTTCTTCTTGGTTGGCTTGGCGGCCGGTTTGGGAGGCGTCACCGCCGTCGTGGTGCCGGCGGCACTATCCTGATCCTGCTTGGCCATAGCCGCGGAGGTGCGCTGCTGCTTGTCCCGGAGCGCGATCAGGTCGCTTTCGGCCTGCTTCTGCTCGGTCTCGGTCATCACCGGAGCCCGCCGATCCGGCGGCATATTATGTACTTCGGGAAAATCCGCCGGATTGGCCGACCGGGCCGGCGCTTCGGTCGGGAGTCCGCCTACGGACCGTGGCAGGACATCGAACGCGGACGAACACCCGGCCAGCAGGCCGAGCAGCATAACGGCCGCCAGCGGACTTCCGAAGCGGCGCCAGCCGGCACGGCGGGCATGCTGCAACGCAAGATGCCGCGCCCTTCGGTGCTGCGCTTCGAACTTCACTCCCGGCCTCATCAGCAGGCGCCCCACTCGATCCTTTGGGGGCTTCCGCTGCACCACCAAACAGCCGAAACCCAATGAATTGTCACGCAAATCGGCTATCGCGTTAATATGACCAAAGCAAGGTGTGGGACGATTTCGGCGCGTTCGTTCGGCACATGGCGCCCCCCGTTTCGGACCAACGCATGTGCATCGAACGACGTCGCGGGAAGCCCTGGCTTGGTATGCGCAACCGAAACGCAGCGCCATTCAGGTCGCACCTATGCACCGCGGAACAATGTAAGCTTTAGGGTGATGACTTTAAATCTTCTCAAAGCCAGTCTTGCGCAGCATTGTGCGAACTGCAAAACTGCCGCAGGGCAATAGTTTCTTTCGAACGCTCTGCGCGCAACGCTGAGACGCTTCGCTCTAAGACCCTTAGCTCAGCGTGTTGCCCTTACGATTTCTTTTAAATCGGGGGCTTCGATGCTGCGGTCTTTCTCCCAGGTCATGTCCATCTTTTGTTTCAGTGTGTCTTTTGCCGGGCTGCTGTCGGCGCCGGCGAACGCACAGGAAAGCAAGCAGGACTGCGCCTTCGAGGTCGTCCTGAAGTCATCATCGCGGGGCGCGGCCGTCGAATTGTCCTTCCGCAATGCATCGGCCGAAAGTCGCCGGCTTTATTGGCTGGACGCCAACGGCAACCGCAAGTTCATCGTCGAGGTCGCTCCTGGCACCGAGCTGCTGCAGCCGACATCCGCCGGATCCTCCTGGGTTGCCACTGACAATGCCGACAAGTGCCTGCACGTCGTGACCGCGACCGAGGTCGCGGAAACGATCGACATCGGTGACGTCCAGACCGCCGATGTGCCGGCTCCTGTTTCCGACGTCGTCGCGCAATCGCTGGTGCAGACGCCATCCGATGTGCCCTCGCCCGGCGTCGCAAATCCGGTTTCGCAGGCGCGTGCTCTGCCCGACCCGTCGGACAACTCTGATGCCGCAGCAGCTCAGGAAGATGCAGGAACGCTGCCGCAGATTTCACCGATCGAGCAATTCCACCTCAGCGGCGCATATCACATCACGCCGCGCGTCGATTCCGCGAAGATGTTGAACGGCCCTATCTCAGGCGCGGTCGATGTGTCGCCGCTCAAGCCGGCATGGGACGGCGGCCGTTGGGCTTTCGAGGCCGTGTCCGGGACGCCCTTCGTGCGTATCAAAAACACCTGGAAGAACACCTATCTCGGCGACGCCAATGGAAGCGCGCGCGCAAGCCACGTGCCGCCTGACGCCAGCGAAACGCATTGGACGGTCGAGCCGGTCGACGGCACGCCGTATATCCAATTCCGCAATCGCGAGACCGACCGTTTCCTCCTTGTCGGCCGTCCGCTACCGGTTCTCGCTGACAACATCCCGCCGGAGCAAGACAACGAAAGCCACTGGCAGGTCATCGGCATCAATACGGGTGTCGCCGCGCTCGCGTCGCCGCCGCCTGATCCAACCTACGAGTCCGCGCTGACCGGCTGCCGCGATGTCGGCGGCTACTGGACGGGCTCGTCGTGCCGCCGGCCGTCCTATGCGCGCGAACCGCTGGCCTGCCCGCGCGGCTTCGTCTGGGCCGATGACATCGGCGAATGCGTCTGGAATGAAGCCGGCCGCTGCCCGCCGTGGCAGAGGGGCCCGGGTGGCAGCTGCGGCAGCAACCTGGCGTGCAATGGCGGCTCCGCGCGCCTGTCCGGCCGTGGTCACCGGGCCTGCTACTGCCGGCCCGGCGCCGTTGCCTGGGGCCGTTATCCGAACTTGTCCTGCGTGCCGTCGGTCGCGCGAATTGCGCCGCTTCTCGTTCCGCTGGCTGTTGGTGGCGCGACCGTCGCCATTTTGGGCAGCCGTCCGGGCCGGCGGACGATCGGCAGCGTGTTTGGCAACCGCAAGTTCGGCCGCGGCCAGATCGGCGCCAATACGCCGGTCGGATTCAAGACGATCTCCCTTCGAGGCTCCGGAACGACAACGCCGACCACCAAGCCCGTCAGCAATAATTCGGCCGTCACGACTGGCAATCCGGCGACTCAGTCACAGGGGACGGCCCCAACGACGGTCCTGACGCCCTCCCAGAAGGCCGTTTCCGACTTCCAGAAGCTGACGCCGGAGGCCAAGGCTTCGGTTCTTAATTCCTGCAAGGGCAACACAGGTCCCGGCTGCGCGGCGATCAACGCGGCGGCGAGCGGAACGTCAACCGCCAACAAGCCGAACCTTGCGACCAACCCGGCCACCGGCATTACGACGGCCAAATCGACCACAGGTACGCCGCCAAACACGGCGACCACCGCCCCCCAAGGAAACGCTGGCCTCGATAAGGCGGTGTCCGACTATCAGA
>JAQGJU010000033.1 GCA_028290465.1 Xanthobacteraceae bacterium
TTCTGTTTTGAATTTAGAAACCGAATCTATTAAATGTATGGGACCGCGACGAATGAAACTATCTTTTCCTTGCAAATCAGCATTATTGACGACCAGCGTCTTTTTGCTCAACTCCGGGTTCTTAGAAAAATAGCCCAATTCGGCAAAAGATCCCGGGCTCTCCGGAAATATTATTAGACAGTCCGATACATGCCCAATGATTTCCTCAAACTCAGCAACGTTATGGAGATCAGATTCTGCGTTTGTGACGTAATCTTTTTCTGCATCCTCAGCGAGAAATAATCGTAAATGCGGCAATTCAGCACGACCGAATTCTAAGAACCGCTGCCGCATAGAGGGTTCGGTTATCGGGCCTCCGCAGACAAAAACCACATTACTATCGCGTAAAATATACGTCCGGGCCGAATAAAAACTTTGGCGCACCCGTTTCAGCAATTCCTTTCCTCGAGGATGCTGAAACGGGTGGCCCATCATTCCCCTTACTTCGAGCGCGCCGGTATCCGGAGTTTTTCCGAACCGAGCCTCTTTCTTCGCCGGATCGGAAAAACTCCGGATACCGGCGGCGAATGTCACGCAATACAGTTCAGCCTGGCTATACACCCGGCATAGAGTTGACTTGACATCTATGTTGTCAGGTCGACTCAACTAAGAGGAAGTTCATTGACTATAGAATAAAATGAGAAGAACGCAAAGCATGTCGGAATAGTGACCCTAAGCGAAATTTCGCGCTATTTACTCGCTACTTCCCTCCCCCCTACTCCGGCGGATAATTCTTCACCACCGCCCCATTGCCGCCGGGCCGGCGCTTGATCTGCGAAAGATGCGGCTCGACCCGCTCGCCGACGCCGTACAGGCATTCGTGGTGGTTCACCATCAGGAACCAAGAGAGATCGGGCGGCACCAGCGCGTATTCGTCGAGCGAGGTGTGCCGCAGGATGTCGACGAGATACGGCATGCGGGCTAGGAAGACTTCGCCATTGTCGTCGTAGATCGGCAGCAGCCAGACCGGCGCGTCCACGACCATCTCGGCGATCTCGTCGACAGGATGCCAGCCGCGCGACGTGCCCCAGAACGAACGACCGGATTTAAGCCGCTCGAACCACCACTCCAGGCCTGGATAAAGAAACTGTTCTTCGGTGCGGCGACGCGCTTCAGCGGCGTCGGCGGCGGGCAGCGCGACAACCGCCTCGGTCATGCCGAGGTCGCGCGCCGCCTGTTTGATGCGTTTGGCGGGGGTGTAGTCATCCTGCGCCGCCAATCCCGCCTCCCCGTAGCCCGCATTGAGCAAAGCGAAATGCGGGGCCTGACTAGTCCCTTCCCGGATTTCGCTGCGCTCAATCCGGACTACGAGCTGTAACGCAGTGGCTTCGGCCCCACCCTTCGAGACGGGCGTAAGAGCGCCCTCCTCAGGGTGAGGCCGAAAGATGCTTACAACGCCTTGTTGCTTTCCTTCACCAGGTCGGCCTGCACATAGACCTGCCCGCCGAGCGCGTTGAACTTCTCGCTCATCTGCGCCATGCCGGCTTCGGCCGCCGCGATCTCGCCGCCCGCGATGGCGCGCTTGTCGGGATCGTTCAGCGTCGCCGCGTAGTCGCGGACGTCCTGCGTGATCTTCATCGAGCAGAATTTCGGCCCGCACATCGAGCAGAAATGCGCGACCTTGTGGGCTTCCTTGGGCAGCGTCTCGTCGTGATAAGCGCGTGCGGTTTCCGGATCGAGACCGAGATTGAACTGGTCCTCCCAGCGGAAGTCGAAGCGCGCGCGGCTCAATGCATCGTCGCGCAGTTGCGCGGCCGGATGGCCCTTGCCCAAGTCGGAAGCGTGCGCGGCGATTTTGTAGGTGATGACGCCGACCTTGACGTCGTCGCGGTTCGGCAGGCCGAGATGCTCCTTCGGCGTCACGTAGCACAGCATCGCGCAGCCGAACCAGCCGATCATCGCGGCGCCGATGCCGGACGTGATGTGGTCGTAGCCGGGCGCGATGTCGGTGGTGAGCGGCCCCAACGTATAGAACGGCGCTTCGCCGCATTCCTTGAGCTGCTTGTCCATGTTGATCTTGATCTTGTGGATCGGCACATGGCCGGGCCCTTCGATCATCACCTGGCAGCCCTTGTCCCAGGCCACCTTGGTGAGTTCGCCCAGCGTCTCCAGTTCGGCGAACTGCGCGCGATCATTGGCATCCGCGATCGAGCCGGGCCGCAAGCCGTCGCCGAGCGAGAACGACACGTCGTATTTGCGCATCAGGTCGCAGATCTCGTCGAAGCGTTCGTACAGGAACGACTCCTTGTGCCGCGACAGGCACCACTTCGCCATGATCGAGCCGCCGCGCGATACGATGCCGGTGACCCGGTTGGCGGTCAGCGGCACGTAAGCTAGCCGCACGCCGGCATGGATGGTGAAATAGTCGACGCCCTGCTCGCACTGTTCGATCAGCGTGTCTTTATAGACTTCCCAGTCCAGCTTGACCGGATCGCCGTTGACCTTCTCCAGCGCTTGGTAGATCGGCACGGTGCCGATCGGCACCGGCGAGTTGCGCAGGATCCATTCGCGGGTGTTGTGAATGTTACGGCCGGTCGACAGATCCATGACCGTGTCGGCGCCCCAGCGGATCGCCCACACCATCTTCTCGATCTCTTCCTCGACCGACGAGGTCACGGCCGAGTTGCCGATATTGGCGTTGATCTTGGTCAGGAAGTTGCGGCCGATGATCATCGGCTCCAACTCGGCGTGGTTGATGTTGCACGGGATGATGGCGCGGCCGCGCGCGATCTCGCTACGCACGAATTCCGGCGTGATGAACGCCGGCACGCTGGCGCCAAAGCTTTCGCCGTCGGCAATCGCGGCCTCGGCGCGGTCCAGCATCTTCTTGCGGCCGAGGTTTTCGCGCTCGGCGACGTAGATCATTTCCTTGGTGACGATGCCGGCTTTGGCGAACTCGTACTGCGTGACCGGCGCATCGCCGATGCCGCGCATCGGCTTCGGCGTATTCGGAAACATGCGCGCCAAGTGCTTGCCGGTGGCGTTGCCGTTGTCGACGGGCTGCAGCGGACGGCCTTCATAGGTCTCGATGCCGCCGCGATCGCGTACCCATTCGGCACGCACGCGCGACAGACCCTTTTCGACGTCGATGGTGACGTCCGGATCGCTGTACGGACCGGAGGTGTCGTAGACCGGCAGCGGCGGCTCGTTGGCGCTTTCCGCCAGCGGAATTTCGCGCAGCGGCACGCGCAGATCCGGCGCCGCCTCGGGCGTCGCATGGATCTTGCGGGAACCGGGCAGTGCGCCGGTGGTGACTTTCGGCGTCGCGAAATCGGCTTGGGTCAGCTGCTTGTTCATTGGACGACACTCCGGTCGGCGCATGGTTTGCATATGTCATGCAAAACAATGCGGCCACATATGCATGGCCGACCCGGAATCCTGGCGCGAAGGATGAAAGTCCCTGTCCCTTCGCCGGCATGACCCGGATCAGGTTCAAAGGGTCTCCACGGCGCTCCAGCGATAAGTTATCGACGGAACCGGTGGATTCTCAGCTCCCTGCCGGAGCCCCCCTCGGAACGGCGCCAATGTAGGCCGATTATGTTGACTGTCAACGCGGCGGGGCTTCTAACCCTGCCGCTTTCTAACCCTCCCCCCTTGCGGGGAGGGTCGGCCGGCGAAGCGCAGCGAAGCCGGACGGGGTGGGGGTATCTCCGTTACACGTGTGCAGTTGACCCCCACCCCGCTCGCTTACGCTCGCGACCCTCCCCGCAAGGGGGAGGGTTAAGCAGCACGCGCGGCAATTTCAGTGAAGAAAGACCGACACCTCATATCCCAATCGCCGCCTTCACCCGGGCCGGCGACAACGGCAACGACCGCATCCGCACGCCCGTCGCGGACGCGACCGCATTGGCGATGGCGGCCGACGCCGGACCCTGCCCGGCTTCGCCGGTGCCGAGGAATGGCTGACCGGGCCGGTCGATGATGTGGACATCGATCTTGGACGGCATCGCCGGGAAGCGCAGGATCGGATAGCTGCCCCAGTCGCGGCTGGTGATCTCGCGCTCGCTGTAGCCGACCGATTCGTACAGCGTCCAACTGGCCGACTGCACGATGGCGCCTTCGATCTGATTGCGGATGCCGTCCGGGTTGACGACCTGCCCGCTGTCGACCGCCGCCACCACGCGGCCGATCTGCACCACGCCGGTTTCGCGCTCGACCTCGACGTCCAGCGCGATCGCCGCGTAGCCGGCGAGGTTTTTATAACGTGCGAACGCAAAGCCCCGGCCGCGGCCCTTGGGCAGCGGCTCGTTAGGCTTCCAGCCGAACTCCTTGGCGGCCAGGGCGATCACATCGCGGGCGCGCGTGTCTTCCAGATGGCGCAGCCGGAATTCAACCGGATCGGTACCGGCCAGCGCCGCCATTTCGTCCATGAAGCTCTCGATCGAGAACACGTTCATGTAGGCGCCGAGCCCGCGCATCGCCGAAACCCGCACCGGCATCGCCGGAATGAAGTGGCTGGTGACGCGCGCATTGGGCACGGCGTAGAGCGGGATGCCGTTGCGGTCGCCGCCGCCCTCGGGCTGCGGGATCGGCGTCGGCGCCGGTTGCGCGAACGGCTGCGCCAGATGCAGCGCGGCCAGCAGATTTCCGGCACCACCCGGCCGCGTCGAATGCGTGTTGCTCCACACCTCATATTGCCAGTCGGCGATCTTGCCGTCGGCATCGAGCGCGGCCTGCACTTCGGTGACCATCGCCGGGCCGTACGGCTCCCAGCCATGCTCCTGCTCGCGCATCCACTGCACGCGTACGGGTCGATCGGGTACCGCGCGCGCGATCAGCGCGGCGTCGGCCGCGGCATCGTCGGCGCCGTTGTGGCCGTAACAGCCGGAGCCTTCGGTGTGGATGCAGTGCACCTGCTCTTTCGGCATGCGCAGCAATTCGGCGAGCGAATCCCGCAGCGGATAGACGCCCTGCGAATGCGTCCACACCGTCATCGTGCCGTCCTTGAACTGCGCCAGCGCGCAGGACGGCCCGATGGCGCCATGCATCTGGTACGGCCGATGATAGGTCGCCTTCAACGCGCGGCCACTTGCTTGGCCCAACGAACCCTGATTCAGGATCACGGTGTCCTGCGCCGGCAGCGCGCGGATAACGTCCGAGATGTTGGCCTGCTTCGGCAGGTTCGCCTGACCTTCCCACTGCGCCAGCGACGACAGCGCGTTCATGGCCTGGATCGCCTGGAATTCGCCGGCCGCCACGACGGCGAGGAAACTGCCGTCGCGCACCACCTTGATGACGCCGGGCATCTGCTCGACCGGCTGGCTGTCCAGCGCTTTCAGCTTTGCGGCCGGATTTGGCGGACGCACCACGCGCGCATGCACCAGGCCGTCCGGCCGCATGTCCTGCACGTAGGCGAGGCCGCCGGTCACCTTGGCCGGAATGTCGACACGCGGCAGCGGCTTGCCGATCACCGTGTAGGTCTTCGGGTCGGCCTTGGGTGCGCCCGGCACCGCCGGCCGGTGCAGGTCGAGGCCGGCGACCAGCTCCGCATAGCGCAGCACGCGGCCATCGGCCGCCACCACGGTGCCGCGCTGCGGTTTGAGTTGCTCGCGCGGCATGTTGAAACGCGTTGCCGCGAGATCGAGCAGCAATCCGCGCACCTGCGCGGCGGCGTTCTGGATCGCGGTGCCTGAGTCCTTCATCGAATGGCTGCCGGCCGTATAGCCTTCGTTCGGCGTGCGGCCGGTGTCGGCCGTCACCAAGGTGAGGTCGCCGGGCTCGACGCTCAACTCTTCAGCGGCGAGTTGGATGAACGCGGTCTTGATGCCCTGGCCGAGTTCGGCCTTGCCGGTGAACACCGTGATCGCGCCATTGGCGTCAATCTTGATCCAGGAATCCAGCAGCGGAAACTTATCGAGACTGCCGGGCAGCTTCGGCGGTGGGGCGCCTTGCGCCAATGCATCGAGCGGATCGCGCAGCGAGAAATACACCGCGAGCGCGCCACCGGTCTGCAACAGGCGGCGGCGCGACAGTTTGGTTTGGGTGTGCGGGTTCATCGTCCGGCCTCGCGCTGCCGGCTCGGCTTCTCGGCGCTGCGCATCGTCACGGCGGCGCGCTTCACCGCCGCCAGGATGCGCATATGGGTGCCGCAGCGGCAGAGATTCGGCTCCATGTGCTGACGGATGTCGTCCTCGCTCGCACCGGCCTTGCGCTCCAGCAGCGCCTGCGCCCGCATGATCATGCCCGGAATGCAGTAGCCGCACTGCGCCGCCTGTTCGTCCATGAAGGCGCGCTGCACCGGGCCGGGGTGCTCAGCGGTGCCGAGGCCTTCGACGGTGCGCACCCGGCGGCCGTCGACCGCGACGATCGGGATGAGGCACGCGAACACCGGATCGCTGTCCAGCATCACCGTGCAGGCGCCGCACTGGCCGAGGCCGCAGCCGAATTTAGCGCCGTTAAGCTTGAGTTCGTTGCGCAGCACGTACAGCAGCGGCGTCGCCGGATCGACGTCCACCGTGTGCCGCTCGCCATTGACGATCAGTTCAGTCATGGAGCCTCCGTGACGGCCGGCCGGCGGCGGATTTGCTGCAGGGCTTCGGCCATGCCGGTCCAGGCCGGCTTGTCGCTGAACCGCGAACGCACATAGCCGGCCAATGCAACAATCTGCGCATCGGTCAGCGCGCCGGCAAAGCCCGGCATGATTTTGCCGGACTCGCCCGGCCGCGGATGAATGCCGTCGACGACGATGTGCAAAAGATTGCGCGCATCCGGCCCGTGCACCGTCGTGCTCAGGCCGAGCGGCACCGGCCGCGTCGACGGCCATTCGCCGCCGCCGTGATGGCAGGTCGCGCAGGCGCCGGCGAAGATCGCGGCGCCTTCCTTCGACTGCGCCGATGCGTCCGGCGGCTCGGGTTGCCGCGGCGTGGTCGCGGTACTGGCGCGCATGATCGGCAGCGTCGCCTCCCGGTCGCGCGCGAACGCGAGCGCTGTCTGCGTCTGGCGCTGCTGCGTCGCCGCATCGGTGTCGTTGAGCGAAGCCGTGTAAGCCGCGATGGCCCGCACGTCGGCTTCCGGCACGCGCGCCAGATTATGGTTGACCGGCGCCATCGGGCCGGCGACCTGACCGTGCAGCGGGTCGAAGTCATGCCTTAGGTAATTAAATACCTGTTCGGCGCTCCAAGGGATCGGGGAAGGCGACGAAGCATCGAGCGCCGGACTATACCAATTGCGACCATCGCCGCCGGCGAACGGGCGGTGGCGTTTTTCCGCGCCGAGGCTGTTGCGCGGCGTGTGGCACGCACCGCAATGGCCGAGGCCGGTCACCAGATAGCGCCCGCGATTCCACGCCGCGTCGCGAGATGGTTCGGGCTTGAGTTCGTCGTGGTGCAGAAACAGCAGCTTCCAGCCGGCCGCGAAGATCCGGAAATTCAGCGGGAAATTCAGCCGCGCATCTTCATTGCGCGCCGACACCGGCTGACGCGTCATCATGAACGCATAGATCGCCGCGATGTCGCTATCGGTCGTCAGCGTGAAGTGATCGTACGGAAACGCCGGATAAAGATGCCGGCCGCGGCGGTCGACTCCTTCGCGCATCGCCCGCGTGAACGCCGCCTGCGACCACGCGCCGATCCCGGTGTCGGGATCGGGCGTGATGTTGGTCGAGTACAGCACGCCGAACGGCGTCTCTAACGGATAACCGCCCGCGTACGTCCTACCCCCCGGCTTGGTGTGGCAGACATCGCAACTGCCGATGGCCGCAAGGTCTGCGCCCTTGGCGACTAGCGCCGGATCGAACGACGCGGCGGCGCGCGGCGCCATCGGCGGCAGTTCGGAGCGCCAAGTCAACGCGACAAAGCCGATGACCGCAACGACCAGGATCCCGATCAGCCCGAATAGAAATCGCCGCATCGCTATATGCCCCGGATCGCATCAGGCTCAACGGCTCAACTTTCGACAGTCGATCGGGTTCCGCCAGCCACGGCCCGCAGGCTGGATCGAAAGCAGGCCCGTTCACAGAACTGTGGGTCGCCGCCTGTCCCTTCCACGAGGGACAGCGACACCCGCAACTTTAGATGTATGATAAACTGTCAGGAGGACTTGGCGGCGTCAAACGGATCCGAACAGGAAGCGCTCAGACTTCCAGCCGGCCGAATGCACCGCCTGCGCTGCACCAACAACGCCTTGCGGCCCACCGAACGTCGATGATCTCGACGCGATGGCGACACGCCAAGGCCTGTGCCAAGGGAGGTTTCATGGTCTCGTTCCTATTGAATGAAAAGCGGGTGTCGGTCGAGGCCGATCCGGCAACGCCGCTGTTGTGGGTGATCCGCGACCATGTCGGACTGCCGGGCACCAAATATGGCTGTGGCGCCGGACTGTGCGGCGCCTGCACGGTGCATGTCGACGGCAAGGCCGAGCGTTCCTGCCAGATGCAGCTTTCCGCGCTGGAAGGCAAAAAGGTCGTCACCATCGAGGGCCTGTCGCCGACCTCCTCGCATCCGCTGCAACAGGCGTGGATCACCGAGCAGGTACCGCAATGCGGCTACTGCCAGTCCGGCCAGATCATGAAGGCGGCCGAACTTTTGGCCGACAAGCCGAAGCCGACCCGTGCCGAGATCATCGCCCACATGGACGGCAACATCTGCCGCTGCGGCACCTACAACCGCATCATCGCGGCGGTCGAACGCGCGTCGAGGGAGGGCTGAGCCATGAACATCGCGATCAAGGGATCTGAAGTCTCCCGCCGCACCATGCTGGCCGGCTTGGGCGGCCTATCGTTCTGCATGGCGGTCGGCACCGATAGTTTGCAACTCGTGGCCGGCGCGCAGGCGGCCACCATGGCCGGCGCGCATGTCACGCCCTGGGTGCGGATCGCCCCGGACGGCAAGGTAATTATCTACAGCGCCGGCGCCGAAATGGGCCAGGGATCGCTGACCTCGCTGGCGCTGATCGTCGCCGAGGAGATGGACGCCGACTGGTCGACGGTCGTCATTGAGTTCGCGCCAGCCGACAAGGAAATCTACGGCTACGTGCTCAACAATGAGCGCAAAATGGAGATCGTCGGCAGCCGCGCCGTGCAGCTCTATTATACGATGTTGCGTACGGCCGGCGCCCAGGTTCGCAAGGTACTGCTGATCAATGCCGCCGAGAAATGGGGCGTCGACGCGGCGACGCTAAAAACCGAACCCGGCATGGTCGTGAACCCGGCGAACGGGCAACGTCTGGGCTATGGCGAGATCGCGGCGTTCGGCCGGATTCCCGATCCGCTGCCGACGGTCGATCCGAAGGATCTGAAAGCCCGCAAGGATTTCCGCCTGATCGGCAAGCGCGTGCCGCGCCGCGACATCCCGGCCAAGGTGAACGGCACGGCCGAATATGCCATCGACGTCAAACTGCCCGGCATGGTGCATGCGACCGTGCTGCATTCGCCGGCGGCCGGCGGTCAGCCTGAAAGCTGGAACGACGCCGACATCAAGAAGATGAAGGGCGTGCTGGCGACCATGCGACTTGATGACGGCGTCGCCGTTGTCGCAACGCATTTCGAGCAGGCCATCGCGGCGCGCGATGCCCTCAAGGTGACGTGGAAAAGCGGCAAGGCGTCGGGCTTCGATTCCGAGCGCGCGCTGAACACCGAATACGTCAAGATCCACGATGATCCGGCCGCCAAAGCCAAGACGCTCGACGCCAAGGGCGACGTGAAGGCGGCTTTTGCCAGTGCAGCCAAAGTCTACACGGCTCAATTCCGCAGCGACTACGGCTATCACGCGCAGATGGAGCCGTTGAACGCCGTGGTGCGCTTGAACGAAGCCGGAGATGCGGCGGAAGTCTGGGAGGGCACACAAGCTCCCGACACGACACGTGAAAGCGTCGCCAAGGCACTCGGCTTCAAGCTCGAGCAAGTCACCATGCACCAGTGCTACATGGGCGGCGGGTTCGGCCGCCGTTCAATTGGCGACTATTCGGCCGAGTGCGCGCGGATCGCCAAGGAAGTGCGCCGGCCGGTGAAGCTGATCTGGACCCGCGAGGAAGACGTCGCCTACGGCATGTTCCGTCCGCAGTCGTTCCAGTGCCTCGAAGCGGCGCAGGATGCCACCGGCAAGGTGACCGGCTGGCGGCACTGCGTCGTCGGCGATGGCGGCTTCCTGCTGCAGACCGGCATTCGGATTCCGTACTACGGCGTACCGAACCAGCACATCGAGGAACGCGGCGTCGATCACGGCATCCGTGTCAAGCACTGGCGCGGGGTCGGCCACGTCTTCAACATTTTCGCCATCGAAGGCATGGTCAACAGGATGGCGGCGGATCGCGGCATCGATCCGATCGAATTCCGCCTGCAGCACATGGCGGCCACGCCGAAGGCACGCAAATGCTTCGAGACGGTGGCACGCATGTGCGACTGGAAAGCGCCCAGGCCGGAAGGCCGCATGCTCGGCATCTCCAATAGCGAGCGCTCGAACTCGCTGGGCGCCGGCGTGGTCGAAATCTCGCTGGACCGCACCACCGGCAAGATCCGGGTGCACAAGGTGTGGGTCGCGATTGACGGCGGCCTCATCGTGACGCCGGACTCAGCCAAGGCCAATATCGAGAGCGGCGTCGTGCATGGGCTGTCGGGAACGCTGCACGAACGGGTCACCATGAAGGATGGCGCGGTCGAGCAGTCGAATTTCCACGACTACGACGTCATGCGCATGTCGGACCTGCCGGACGAAATGCATGTCGAGTTCGTCGACGTCGACACGCGGCCGACCGGCCTCGGTGAGATCGGCACGCCGTTCATCGCCCCCGCGATCGCGCATGCGGTGTTCCGGCTGACCGGCAAGTGGCTCGACCACATGCCGTTCACGCCGGAGCGCGTGCTGGAAACGCTGAAGGCATAGTTCAAGCGCCGCTCGTCACGCGGCGCGAACCGGCAACGCGATCCGCGCGATCAGCCCGGACGGTGCGCGATCAAGCAGGGTCAGCGTGCCGCCATGCGCTTCAGCCACGGCGCGGGCGATCGACAGGCCGAGCCCGAAGCCTTTGGCATCTTCCATCCCACGCGAAGCGTCGCCGCGCACAAACGGCTCCAGCATGTCGGCCTTGTCCGCGTCGATGATGCCGGGGCCGTCGTCCTCGACCTCGATCGTGGTCTCAACGGCCGTGGTCCGCAGCCTTACCGACACCGTGGCGCCGTAACGTATCGCGTTCTCGATCAGATTGCCGACCGCGCGCGCCAAGCCATCGGGCTGCGCCACGAGGGTCGCGTGGTCGGGACCGTCATACAGCACCGTATGGCCCAGATCCGCGAAGTCGTCACATATTGTCAGCAACAGGCTGGCAACATCGACCAGCGTCGCGGTCTCGGCACCCTGTCCGTCACGCAGAAAGGTCAGCGCCGACTCGATCAACGTCTTCATCTGATCGAGGTCGCGTAACATCTGCGAACGCATGCCCTCGTCCGGGATGAATTCCGCGCGCAACCGCATCCGGGTCACCGGCGTGCGCAGATCGTGACCGACCGCCGCCAGAGTCTTGATCCGGTCATCGCTCAGCCGCTGAATACGCTCGCGCATCCGGTTGAAGGCTTTTGCGACCATGCGGATTTCGTCCGGTCCGCGCTCCGGCAGGGGCGCGATATCGCCCTGCAGGCTGAACGAGTCGGCGGCCTTGGCGAAGGCGCCAAGCGGTGCCGTCAAAGCCCGCGCCGCCCATAGACCAAGCAGCGTCATGCTGACGACGATGAACAGCACGGTGAGGACCAGCGGGCCGCCGATCCGTGGCGGCCCCGGCGGCAGCGCCAGTCGGGCTGCCACGAAGGCGCCATCCGGCAGCCGTACGGCGACATTGGGTTCGATGTTCGCATCGCCGGGCGCAGCGTGCTCCAGCGACACCGCGCGAAATCCGGACCCGAGCCGTCGCTGCACCCGTTCGAAGTGCAGGTCGCCCTCGCGGACAGGAACCGGATCGATGGCGCGCAGCTCAAGGCGCGGAAATGTCTTCGCGGCATCCACGATCAATTTCGGTCGGTCCGCTGCAGGCGTCACGGCGACAAGGCGCAGCAGCGTGACCAGTTCACCGATGCTGCTTTCCGGCCCGAACATCGGCGCATCGCGGCTGCGCAGAAAAAAGAGAGACGTGATGATGATGTGGATCGCGACCAGCGATACGACGATCACCACCGCCATCTGGCTGCTGATCCGGGACGGCAAAAGAAAGCGCGGGATGAGGCTCATGTCGCCTCGATCGACGGTGTGAACAGATAGCCGTTGGACCGCATGGTCTTGATGATCTCAGGATGATGCGGATCTTGTTCGATCTTGCGGCGCAGGCGGCTGACCAGGATATCGATGCTGCGGTCGAACGGTCCGGCGCTGCGGCCCTGCGTCACGTCAAGCAGTTGGTCGCGGGTCAGCACCCGGCCCGGCCGCTCGCAGAACGCATAGAGCAGATCGAACTCCGCCCGCGTGACGGCGACCTTGGCGCCGTCGGGACTGCGCAATTCGCGCAGCGTACGGTCCAGCTTCCAGCCGAGAAACGACAGCACCCGCGCGCCACGGCCGGCGGGTGCCATTTCCGCGATCACGGCGCGCCGCAGCACCGCGCGGATACGGGCCAGCAATTCGCGCGGATTGAACGGCTTCGCCAAGTAGTCGTCGGCGCCCATCTCCAGACCGATGATGCGGTCGATATCCTCACCCTTGGCGGTCAGCATCACGATCGGAATGCTGGATGAGGCACGCAGCCGCCGGCACAGACTGAGACCGTCCTCGCCCGGCAGCATCAGGTCGAGCACCACCAGATCGAACCGGTTGGTCTCCAGCAGACGGTCCATTTCCCGGCCGTCACCGGCGACCGAAACGCGGCACTCATTGTCGCGAAGATAACGCGACACAAGGGTGCTGATCTGGCGGTCGTCCTCGACGACCAGGATATGGGGCGAAGCGGTCGTTGACGTGCTCATGGGAGCGCAATCTGCACAACGGCGCGCAATCTGGCGCGGATTTTTGTATCTGAATGTTTCTGAGCGCGGTTCCGCAACGCTCGGAAACATACCGATGGGTTCCCGGCAAGTTCTGGTTAACGGCATCGGCCTCTTCTGTGTGCGTGCCGGAAGTCAAGAGCATGGTCCGAAAAATGGGAACCGGTTTTCGGAAAAGCTCATGCTCCAACAACGCCTCTAGCCGCCACAGGAGAGACCCGTGACATCAATCAGTTCGAGCACTCAACTGCAAGCCTACCAGTCGCCCCGCGACCGCCTGCAAACGACGCTGGAATCGCAGATCGCGTCAGGCGCCATCGGGCAGACCGACGCCGCCGCGCTCAGCACCGCGCTGGACAGCATCGACGCCACCCTGTCGGGCGAACGCCAGTCCGGCGCCAAGTCCAGTTCGCAGCCCCCCTCACCCGACCAAATGAAGTCGAAGATTGATAGTCTGATCGCCTCCCAGGTCGATAGCGGCACGCTGACCAGCGACCAGGCCACCGAACTGTCGAATGTGTTTTCCGCAGCCTTCGCCAACGGACCGGGCGGCGCGCAAGGTGGCGGAAAGGCTCACGGTGGTCACGGTGGCCACGGTGGCGCAGGCGGACCGAACGACGCGCCTACGGGCGCTGCCGACAGCGCATCCAGCGACGGAACGACCACGAGCACCGCCGGCGACGCCACGCAGATGATTCAGGATTTTCTGAAGCTGCTGCAGGAAACCCAGAGCTCGAAGTCCCCGCAGAGCTACGGCGCCAGCGGCGACAGCATGTCGACGGCGAGTAATGCCGCCTTGGTGCTGGACTACCAGAGTTGATGCGCCAGATTTGACGCGAGCGGGTTAGAGGCCAGGCAGCTTGCTCACCGTGATGTTCACGATGCCGTCGGCCTCGGCCACGACTCGCAGCGTAGTGGAATCGAACTCGATGCCGGCGAGCCGCAAGGCGGTGACTTCGGCATCGACCTGCAGGCCGTCTTCGCTTTTGCGGAAATCGACCAGCGCCGCCGCGATGCTGGCGCGCGCCTTCGCGGCAAACGGTTTGAGGTCGACCACCGCATTCTGGGCCAACGCATCCTTCAGATACGGAATCGCGTAGCGCGCCGCGGCCCCGATCAAGCCGTAGCCGGCATCGGACTCCAGATCGACCTCAATGTCGGAAAGCCGCAAGATCTGCGCATCGCGGTCGAGCGCCGGCTTCCCCCAGATGTGGACATTGGCCTGCGTACCGAAACCGAACCAGCTCTTCTTCTCGCGCGCGCTGATCTGCAGCGAGATCAACAGACGATCGCCCGATGCCGCAAGCTTCACGCTCTGCACCAACGCTTCGGCCGGCCCCGAACCGTCTTCCGGGAATTTGCGGCCCTTGAATTGCGCCTCGACCAGCCGGTTTACCTCGGTGAACGGCACATCGATCGGCACCCCGATCGCCAGCTTTCCCTGCTCCATCGCCGGCACCAGTTCGACAGTGGCCGGAAACGGACAGGCCGGCTTGGTCTCGCTGGCCACGATACGGGTTTCAGCCTGCATGCCGAGCGTCAGGGTCAGCGCGTTGGGATCGACCTTGGGCTGCGCCGCGAGCGCGCGGGTCGGCCGCAATTCCAGCCACAGGTTCGGCAGCCCGGCCCCGGCGGTGCCGAGCGGAATGGCGCGGCACATCTTGGCCCATTCGCGGCGCGCCGCCTGCTCCAGGAACGGATCGTTGCGAATGCGCTGCTGCAACGACGCGATCTGCTCCTGGACCGCTTTGTCGAGGAACGGCTTCACCTCGCCGGCCACATTCAGCCGGATGCCGGCGATCCTCATGCCGCCATCGGCGACCGCGACCTGGGCCGAAAGGTTCGGCTCGATCCGCCAGTTCGGCAGGATGGTCGGCTTCGCGATCACCAGGATATTGCCGCGCACCTCGGCCTTTTGGTCGAGCGCCTTGCCGGTAAGGCCGCCAACGCCGCGCCCAAGATTTTCATTGAGCAGGCCGCCGATCACGCCGGTGATCGCGCCGGCCTGCTGGCCAAGCTGCCCGGTGACCGACAACGTGCCGGTGATCACCGTGCCGATATTCAGCGCCTGATCGCGGCCGGCGACGGTGATCGGCGCGCGCGCCACCGACCAGCCGATATCGGCCTTGCCGAGAATTTCGCTGAGCGGATCGTCGCGCTTGCCGGTCAGGTTGCGCGGCGCGGCGTTGTCCAGGACGCCCCGGATCGAGGCGAGCGTGATCGCGGCCGGGGCGATCACGTAGGAGGTGCGGGTCACCGGCTCCAGCGGCTTGACGGCGGCCAGTTTCGGCCGGCCAGTCTCGGCCGCGGGCGGCCAGATCTTGTTCATCGCCCACAGCGCGCCGCCAAACGAGACCACGACGACCAGCCCGCCGACCACGATGTTACGAAGCGTCGAATTCATGCGCCTGCGGTCCCGCTAAACCTTCATCCCGGCGTCATGTTGGCATGACGACGGCCAAAGGGAAATCGGGCCCGTACTTGGCCATTGCACGCTTGCAGGGCTTCGGCACAACAAAAAGCCGGCCCGGGCAGAGCCCGGACCGGCAAGTTTTGGTGGTGGGGAGAACGAAACAGTCGAACGAAATCAGTAGATGCCGTTGGCCCGGATGAAGGTCGGGCTGGCCTGCGCGGCGGCCACCGCCTGGGACTGGCGCGGCTCGACCTGGGCACGGGCACCGCCGTGCATCGGCAGCACCACGACCCGGGCGCCGACCTTGACGCGCTCATAGAGGTCCGAAACGTCGGCATTGGTCAGGCGGATGCAGCCGGACGACACCTGTGAACCGATGGTCGAAGGCTGGTTGGTGCCGTGGATGCGATAGATCGTGCCGCCGAGATACATCGCGCGGGCGCCGAGCGGGTTGCCGGGGCCGCCGGCCATGAAGCGCGGCAAATAGGGCTGGCGCTGCAGCATTTCTGCCGGCGGGTGCCAATCCGGCCATTCCGCCTTGCGGTCGATCGCCTTGACGCCGGTCCAGGTGAAGCCTTCGCGACCGACGCCGATGCCGTAGCGCATCGCCTTGCCGCTGCCCATCACCAGATAGAGATAGGTGTTCGGCGTATCGACGATCACGGTGCCGGGCGCCTCAACGGTCCGGTAGTCGACGACCTGGCGCTTGAAGCGCGCCGGCAGTTCGAAATGGGTCTCATCGGCTTCCGGCGCGATGGCCGGTTCGACGATCTGCGGCGCGGCCTGATGCTGTGGCATCGGCTGCATCAGCGGCGCGAACAGCGCGAACGGATTGGCGCTGGCCTGGGTGGCGATGAGTGCGGCGCCCGCGAAGCTCAGCGCGGCGGCGGCGAAACGGAAGCTGCGGAATTGGTTGGACATGACAGACCCCCTGTTTTGCCCATTTGTCGGCAAAACTCTTCAGGTGGTTCAAAGTCCGCTGGGAAATTTTAACGATGATTTTCCGCTGATTTAGCGCAAATCGGAGAGAATTGGCGCTACTTCGGCTTTTCGGCATGCCATCCGACCACCGCGTCCGGCACGGCATCGGTCGAGACGAAATACGGCTTGATGTCGAGGAGCGGCGTACCGTCGAGGCAATCGAGGCCGACCACCGTGAGCGTCACGCCTTCCACCTTGATCAGCTTCACGACGCTCAGCGCGATCGGGTTCGGGCGGGCCGGCGAGCGCAGCGCGAACGTGCCGCGCGGCACGCCGTAACGGCCGGGCACCTGCAACACGAGATCGCGCGGCGCCTTGTCCATCCAGTACAACACGATCAGGTGACTGCACGTGCCGACGTCCCGCAATCCCGGCGCGTAGCGCGGATCGAGCTCAAGCTGGCACGGCGCGTCCGATTCACGGGCGTTCTTCGGGCAGGCTTGGCGCTGGCGCCACGGCGTGTGGATACGGCCGACAAAATACACACCGGCGTCCGGATTCAACGGCAGTTCGATCGCGACTTCGCCTTCGCGGATGCCGTAATTTTGTTCTGTCATGCCTTCCCCTGCAACTGCGCCGCGAAGGTTTGTGCCGTGCCCAGTCCGGAACCGCAATCATGGCTAGAATCTGGCGCAAGTGTTCAGCGACCATTCAGCCGCCAAGATGGAACATCAACCCAAGGGACGACGTTGTCATAGTCAGTAGACTTGACCATCAACAGCTAAGGGGTCGCGTCATGCAGAGCGTCATAAAGAAATCATTGGCCGTGCTGCTCACCGCCGGCACCATCGCGGCGGCTGCCGTGACGGCGTCCACGCCAGCCGAAGCCCGGCGCGGCGGCCATCATGGGTGGGGCGGCCACCGTGGCGGTGCCGTCGCTGCCGGTTTGATCGGCGGACTGGCGCTGGGTGCCATCGCCACCGGGGCCTATGGCGGATACTACGGTGGATATTACGGTAGGCCGTATGGTGGATATTACGGTGGGCCGTACTATGGCGCGAGCCCGTATTACGCCTCCTATGGCTCTTATTACGGCGGCCCGCGCTGCCACCTGGAGCGCCGGTGGGTCTGGACGCCTTATGGCGAGCGGATGCGCCGGGTTCGCGTCTGCTACTGACCCGTTCCTGCGTTGAACCTTTTCCGCGTCGAGAGCGACTAACCCGCCGTAGCGGCCTGCTACGGCGGGCGACGCTATTTGAGGCTCGTGATTCCGGTAGGACCAGTCCAGTAAAACCGGAACAAATTTAAGACAAAATACCTGAGTCTATTTGACCTGAGAAAAAGCAAAATCCGGCTATTGGACGCCGTCCAATCAGCCCCTGCGTCTAACGCGCCATCGGCTCGCAACGTGGCGCTCAAGGAGATCGACATGAAGAAGACTTTGATCGCGCTGACGGCGGCCCTGACCGTCGCGACGGCGACGATGGCCATCCCGGGCCAAGCTGACGCGCGCGATCGCGGCGGCGCAGTCGCGGCCGGCATCATCGGCGGCATCGCGGCTGGCGCCATCATCGGCGGCGCCGTCGCCAATTCGCCGGGCCCCAGCTATCGCACCTATGCGCCGGTCTCCGGCTATGAGCACTACGATGCGTATTCCGGCCGCTACCCGGTCGATTGCCCCGGCGGCTATTGGGCGCGGCGCCCGATCGTTGACCGCTACGGCTACACGGTCGGGTACAGCAAACCGCGCTTCTTCTGCCCGTACTGATCCCGGTTAAATTCATAAGCCCGGCGTGCTTTCGCGCGCCGGGCTTTTTGCTGTCTTGATAGCGAAACCGACTACCGCGCACCCTGCATGTGGGTCAGCACGTTAGCCGTCGGCCAGCAATCCAGTTTCAGGCCATTGGCCTTCTGATAGGCGCCGAGCGCGGCACGCGTCAGCATGCCGGCCTTGCCGTCGACCTTGTCGCGATACAGCCCGATCTTGGTCATGTGTTGCTGCATCGCCTCGACCTGCGCGGTGCGCAGTTGCGCGTCCTTCGACCAGGGCGCTTCGAACGCCTTGCCGCCCGCGATACGGTCGGCCAGATTGCCGACGAACAGCACATAGAGATCGCTGAAGTTATAGTCCTTGATGACGAAGTAGTTCTTCGGCGCCAGGAACGCCGGCCCGTAAGTGCCTTCCGGCATCAGCACCGAAGCCGGCTCGGCCAATTCCGCGGCACTCAGCGTGCGACCATAGGCCGGCACGAAGCCGCGCTTGAGCCAATCGCCGACCGGCGCCACAATGGCGGGCTCGGCGCGCGCGCAATCGAAGGTCTGCGGCGCCCGCACTTCGATCAGCCAGTTGCCGCCCTTCTGCCAGCCCTTATTGAGCAGTTGTTTGGCTGCGGACGCCAGCGCGTCCGGCACCGAAGTCCAGATGTCGCGCTTGCCGTCGCCGTCGAAATCGACCGCGTGTTTGTAGAACTCGGTCGGCAGGAACTGCGTCAGCCCCATCGCGCCGGCCCAGGACGAGCGCATGTCGGCGCGCTTGGCGTGACCTTCCTGGATGATCTTCAAGGCGAACAGGAATTCCTGCGCGAATTGCTCTTTACGTTTGCCGAGATAAGCCTGCGTCGCCAGCACCCGCAGCGCGTCGTGCGGCAGCTTGTAGCGGCCGAAATCGGTCTCACGGCCCCAGATCGCCAGCACCACATGGCCGGGCACGCCGTATTCCTGCTGGATCCGGGCCAGCGTCGCGCGGTGCTCGGCGGCGAGCTTGCGACCGTGCGCGGCCAGCGCGGCGAGACGCGCCTCCTTGAGATAATCGGCCGGCGTCTGGACAAATTCCGGCTGGCCGGGCGGCGCGCGTTCGACGCGTCCCGGCAGCACCAGATCCGGCAACGACAGATCGGGCTCGAGACCCCGCGTCGCCGCATCGAAGGTGGCGCGGGAAACGCCGATGGCCTGGGCCTGCGGCCACATTCCGGCCAACCATTGCTGGAATGCAGCGTCGGCTGCGGCGTCCGCCGGGCCGGTCGTCAGCAGACCGCCGGCTAGCAATACCCCCAGCACGGCCCATCGCAACGTCCAGACGGCTGTAACGCGCCAATTGCGCATGTTGGGGCTCTCCGGGGTCGCGGCACCGACCGCCCGGGACCTATCGGGCCAGGGCGGCAAAATTACGAACGAACCGAATCGTTCCGCCGCGCGTTGGTATCAGAATCATCGGTACGGAGTACCCTTCCATGCAGGTTCCCCTCGAAATCGCCTTCCAGAATGTCGACGCCCAGGAATGGGCCGAGAACGATATCCGCGAGCGCGTCGCCGATCTGGAGCGGATCTACGACCGGATCATCTCATGCCGGGTAAGGGTGCAGCAGCGCGCCACCAACCGCAGCAACAGCATTCCGCCGGTTGTGCATATCGACATCGGACTGCCCGGCCAAAATGACATCGTGGTCAGCCAGGAGCCCGAACGGCTATTGCAGAAATTTCAACACCCCGACCTGCACAACGCGATCCACGAGGCGTTCCGTGTTGCCGAGCAGCGCCTGATCAGCATCAAGGAACAGCAGACCGACCGCAGCCGCGAATGGTCGCACGAAGATATCAAGCTGGCCGGGCAGGTCGCCGAGATCGTGCCGAAAAGAGATTTCGGCTTTCTGCTGACCAACACCGGCGGCTTATTGTATTTTCACCGTGAGGCACTGCTGGTCGGCGACTTCGATACGCTGCAGCCCGGCGACGAGGTGTTCTACGTCGAGGCCGATGGCGACACCGGACCGATCGCCACCAATGTGCGGACCAAGGCGACGCAATAGCGTCGCCTTCGAACGGAGGGACCGCGCTAAAAGGACGTCAGTGCGGCTTGTGCGACTCCGTCTGCCCCATCTTGTCGACATACGCGATACCGATGGCGGACAGAATGAATACGCAATGGATGATGGTCTGCCACATCACGCCGGTCTCGGTATAACCGCCGGCGCGCGGCCCGCCGAGATTGCCGGCCTCGATGAAGGTGCGCAGCAGGTGGATCGACGAAATGCCGATGATCGCCATCGCCAGCTTGATCTTCAACACGCTGGCATTGACGTGGCTCAGCCATTCCGGCTGGTCCGGATGGCCTTCGAGGCGCAGCCGCGACACGAAAGTCTCGTAGCCGCCGACGATCACCATCACCAGCAGGTTTGAAATCATCACCACGTCGATCAGGCCGAGCACCGCCAGCATGATGGCCTGTTCGGTGATGCTGAAGGCCTCCGTGAACAGGTGCCACAGCTCCTTCAGGAACAGGATGACATAGACGCCCTGCGCCACGATCAGTCCGAGATACAGCGGCAATTGCAGCCAGCGCGACGAAAAGATCAGCCAGGGCAGCGGCTGCAGTCCCTTGAATTCCAAGGGATCTTCCGGCTTCGGGATCATGGGGGACTCTTTTCAAGACAGCGAAGAACATCATTTATACGATTCGCTGCGACATTTATGCGCTATGCAAGCCACGACAAGCGCGGCGCCAAGTCGCAGAGACGCTGGACCTGGCTGGATGAAAGCCAAGCTACGTCAGCGCTCCTCCATTGAAGTCCTGTTCAGTTGCACGGCGCCTTATCGCAAGCGCGATAGGCAAATAAAAGTTTAATATCGCTGGTCGGCGTGTATTGCGATGCTTCGGCCACGAAGGTTTTTCCACGTCGCTCTAGCTTCAAGCCTGGAATGGGGCAAAGCGACACCAAATCCGCGCCGGCTTTATCAATCTCCAGCCGAAATGTTCCAATCGGCCCTGCCCAATTGGCGCCGGTCTTCAGAATGTATTCCAACCATTCCACCCGGAGGGTTCCGTCATAACGAGCCGGCAGCTTTTTTATGCCCTGGTAGAAAGCTTTGTCGGGACACCAAGGAGCCATGAACTCTACCGGACCACTGCCTCTCGTTTGATGAGTGGTACCGCCGAGCACCGGCTTATAGCTGTGCTTGACGCGAATTGCTTTGCCGGCGGGAAACACCTGATCCCAATGAAAAATTGGTCTCACCCACCATGTTGGATGCTCTCCATCCTCGTCAATCGCCCCTGCGGCAATGAGCTCCTTCGGAGCAACCCGGAAGTCCGGATCGACAAGCAGTATTTGATATTTTTGTAAAAGCTCCGTGACGTCCTTTTCCGTTCCGTCGTCGGCCTTTACATAGGCGCGGGCTTGGAAATCCGACGTGACTTCGACTCCGTCTACCTCCACGCGAAATCCGAAGATATCGCCATCGCGCTTGGATTTATGAAATTCGTGCGGCGTCTCACTCATGTCCCCGACATGAATCTCCGGCATCGGAAACGCAACGCGGCCGCGGACATCGCGATTGGTGATGTTGCGAAAAACGTAATCGACACGAACTTCCCGGTCGCTGAGGTAAAGCTCCTCCCGCTCCATCCGCAGTTCGTTGGTTTGCTGAAATTGCAAGCCACCAGCCGCGAACACCGCCATCGTGTCATTGGCCTGCAGCGCCGCCGGCCAAAGAAGCGACAACACAACGGCCAACAAGCTGACGCAGGCCGGCTTCATATCGTGCATCGTCGCCCCCTTGCGGTAGCGTCTACCGCATGAACTTCTTGTACTTCATCCGGTGCGGGATCAGCGCGTCCTGGCCGAGGCGGCGCAGCTTGTCGGCCTCGTAGTCCTGGAAATTGCCTTCGAACCATTCGACATGGCCATCGCCTTCATACGCCAGGATGTGGGTCGCGATGCGATCCAGAAACCAGCGATCATGGCTGATGATCACGGCGCAGCCGGCGAAGTCTTCCAGCGCCTCTTCGAGCGCGCGCAACGTATCGACATCGAGATCGTTGGTCGGCTCATCGAGCAGCAGCAGGTTGGCGCCCGACCGCAGCATCTTGGCCAGGTGTACGCGGTTTCGCTCGCCGCCCGACAGCGCGCCGACCTTCTTCTGCTGGTCGCCGCCCTTGAAGTTGAAGTTCGAGCAATAGGCGCGCGAGTTTACTTCCTTCTTGCCGAGCAGAATAAGGTCCAGGCCGTCGGAGATTTCCTCCCAGACATTCTTGTTCGGATCGAGCGTGTCGCGCGACTGATCAACATAACCGAGATGCACGGTTTCGCCAACCGTGATGGAGCCTTTGTCGGGTTTCTCCTGGCCGGTGATCATGCGGAACAGCGTGGTCTTGCCGGCGCCGTTCGGACCGATGATGCCGACGATGCCGCCCGGCGGCAGCTTGAACGTCAGATTGTCGATCAGCAGCTTGTCGCCATAGCCCTTGGTCAGTCCGTCGAAGTTGACGACGTTCTGGCCGAGACGCTCGGCGACCGGAATGACAATCTGCGCGGTCGTGGTCTGCCTGTTTTCAGCCTGTTGCAGCAGTTCGTCATAGCGCTGATAGCGCGCCTTGGACTTCGACTGGCGGGCGCGCGGCGACGACGCGATCCATTCCTGTTCGCGCTGCAAGGTGCGCTGGCGCGCTTCGTCTTCGCGGCCTTCCTGGGCGAGGCGCTTCTGCTTCTGGGCCAGCCAGGACGAATAGTTGCCCTCATACGGAATGCCGCGGCCGCGATCGAGTTCGAGAATCCAGCCGGTGACGTTGTCGAGGAAGTAGCGATCGTGGGTGACGATCAGGATGGCGCCCGGATAGGCGCGCAGATGGCCCTCCAGCCAATTCACCGACTCGGCGTCGAGATGGTTGGTCGGCTCATCCAGCAGCAGCAATTCGGGCTGTTCCAGCAGCAGCCGGCACAGCGCGACGCGACGCTTCTCGCCGCCCGACAGTGTGTCGATATTGGCGTCGTCCGGCGGACAGCGCAGCGCGTCCATCGCCTGGTCGACCTTGGAATCGAGATCCCACAGGCCCTTGGCCTCGATCTGGTCCTGCAACTGGGACATCTCGTCGGCGGTTTCTTCGGAATAGTTGACCGCAAGGTCGTTGTAGCGTTCCAGAATCGCCTTCTGCGGCGCGACGCCTTCCAGAACGTTTTCGCGCACCGTCTTGGTTGGATCGAGCTTCGGCTCCTGCTCCAGATAGCCGACCCGGGCACCCTCGGCGACAAAGCCCTCTCCGGTATATTCCTTGTCGATACCGGCCATGATTTTCAGCAGGGTCGACTTACCGGAGCCGTTGACGCCGAGCACGCCGATCTTGGCGTCCGGGTAGAACGACAGATTGACGTTCTCCAGCACCTTCCGGGTCGGGTAGGTCTTGGTCAGACCTTGCATATGGTAAATGAATTGGGCCATCGCGGCGCCCTGCCTCATTCTTGAGCGCTTTTGCGCCGGATAAGGGGAAAATGTTGATGCTGATGTAGCGGTGCGGGCCGTTCAGGGCAAGGCAAGTCAGCCGATATCCCGGTAAAGCCGGTCCGCTTTGGGCCCTTGAACCGCCACCGCGGCCCCAAACCCGAAACAAGAACTATCGTCGAAGCCGAATATCGATGGAACCTACGTAACTTGACGGAAAGGTTGAGTCCGAATTCGCATTCATCCGGAGGGCATTTCTTACCCCTTGTTAACCACTGAGGCGCGATCCTGGGGACGGTCGAAGCAAGACCTCGACTGACGCCCAGAACCGGTGATCGCCATGGCCGACCCCCTAACCAAAGTCCCCAGCCTGACCCGCACCCTGGTTGCGACCTGGCGGACCCTGTCGCAGGACCTGTTCGACACCTACCGGCCCGAACAGCACTACATGCGCGGCCCCGGCCCGAAATGGCGCGCCAAACACGCCCCGGCCGCTCTCAACCGCGCCGACCCGGCAATGGCCGCCTCGATGACCCCGGCCCACGCCTGAGCATTTTTGCCGGTCGTACCGTTTTCCCGACGACTTTATGATACCGTCGGCCATGGCGGAATTGCTCAAGCTGTCGGCCGGTCACTATTCTCTGGAACTCGATCCAGCCGAACTCCCTGTTGTGGCATCAGCCATCAAAGAATTGTACGGCATCCCGGATGTCGAAGATTTTGGCATGGCGATAAGCTACACATTCGGCGGCCAGAGCTTCACATTCCAGAACGACTTGGACGACCCGTGCCTGATTTCCAGTTCAACCGACGGCGATAGAATTCTGGAAGCGTTGCTGGCTCGGCTGTCGCGGGCCTCCCCAAGATCATAAGCCTTTCGCCCGATAGTCCGGTGTCACCGGCAGGGGCAATGGCGCGGCGGCTAAACAGCCCTTCCCGCAGCCGTCCTGTCCCACGAGCCGAAGCCCCCTTAAACACCACCCCGGCGCATGCCATGATAGGCGTATCCAGCAACCGTCAGGGTTGCTGGACGGCCGCGCTCCGGCGGGGCATGACATCGGCTGGGTAGAGCGCGTTCAGCAAAAGTGGACGCCGGTTTTGCGTCCGAACGCGCTCTAAACGCTTAAGATGGGAAGAGTGTGATGAAGCACCGCTGCGCGATCCTCGACGATTATCAGAATGTCACGCTGACCATGGGCGACTGGTTGAGTGTCCAGAACGACATTGACATCGCCGTGTTCAACGAGCCGTTCGCGGATCTGGAGACCGCCGCCAAGGCGCTGCAGGGCTTCGACATCATCTGCATGATGCGCGAGCGCACCCCGTTTCGCCGCGACATGATCGAGAAGCTGCCGGACCTCAAGCTGCTGATCACCACCGGCGCCAAGAACAACTCCATCGATCTGGCGGCCGCCAAGGAACGCGGCGTGACCGTATGCGGCACGTCTCAGTTCGGCAGCCCGACCGCCGGCATCACGTTTGGCCTGATGCTGGAGCTGACCCGGCGCATCGGTTACGAAAATGCCCGGTTGAAATCCGGCGCATTGTGGCAGACCACCATCGGATCCGACCTCGAAGGCAAGACGCTCGGCATTCTGGGCCTCGGCAAACTCGGCAGCCGCGTCGCCGCGATTGGCAGCGCGTTCGGCATGAAGCCGATCGCCTGGAGCCAGAACCTCACCGCCGACAAGGCCCGCGACGCCGGCGCCGTCTACGTGTCCAAGGAAGATCTGTTCCGGCAGGCGGACTTTTTGACCATTCACCTGCAACTGTCCGACCGCTCGCGCGGCATTGTCGGCGCGACCGAACTCGAACTGATGAAGCCGACCGCCTATCTGATCAACACCGCGCGCGGCCCCATCGTGGACGAGACCGCAATGCTGACCGCGTTGCGTGACTGGAAGATCGCCGGTGCCGGGCTCGACACGTTCGACATCGAGCCGCTGCCGCTCAATCACGAACTGCGCCGGCTCGACAATGTCGTGATCACGCCGCATCTCGGTTATGTGTCGACTGAAAACTACACCGCCTACTTCAAGGGCATGGTCGAAGATATCCGCGGCTTCCTCGACGGCAAGCCGGTGCGCGTCATTTCGTAAGACTGCAAAGAACAACAGCTGGGAGAGCGCCATGAGTGCGGCGACGCGCGGGACGTTGATCGATCTGTATTGCCACATCTATCCGAACCGCTATTTCGAGGCGATGAGCAAGGTGGCGCCGAAGCTGGAGAATATCGGCCAGCGGTTGCGCGGCATTCCGAAGCTGTTCGATCTCGACGTGCGGTTTCGCGAGATGGACCAGTTCGGCGACTACCGGCAGGTGATCTCGCTGCCCAATCCGCCGATCGAGGAACTGGCATCCGGCGAGGTCGGGCTCGGTCTCGCCCGCGTCGCCAACGACGCGATGGCGGAGCTATGCGCCAAGCACCCAGAACGTTTTCCGACCTTCGTGGCGGCGCTGTCGCTGACCGAGATCGAAGGTTCGATCGCCGAGGCGCAACGCGCGGTGCGCGATCTCGGCGCGCGCGGCGTGCAGATCTTTACCAACATCGCCGGCAAGCCGCTGGACGACCCGTCGTTCGAGCCGTTCTTCGCCGCGATGTCGGCGCTCGACGTGCCGATGTGGCTGCATCCGGTGCGCACCGCCACGATGTCGGACTATCCGGCCGAGGCGAAATCGCGTTTCGAAATGTGGTGGTGCTTCGGCTGGCCGTACGACACCTCCGTCGCGATGGTGCGCCTGGTGTTTTCCGGGCTGTTCGACCGCTATCCGAACCTGAACATCATCACCCACCATCTCGGCGGCATGATCCCGTATTACGATGGACGTGTCGGCCCCGGCCTCGACGTGCTGGGCGCCCGCACGTCCGACGAGGACTATTCGAAGATCCTGTCGTCGCTCAAGCGCCCGCACATGGACTATCTGAAGGAATTCTACGCCGACACCGCGATGTTCGGCGGCGGCTCGCATGCGCTGCGCTGCGGCATCGAGTTCTTCGGACCGGACCGCGTGGTGTTCGCGACCGACACGCCGCTCGGCCCGATCAAGCCGGCCATCGACGCGCTCGACGCGTTGGAACTGCCGGCCGACGCGCAGCGCAAGATCTTTTCGGGAAATGCCGAGAAGCTGCTGAAGATGAAATTCTGCTAGGACATTAAATGACCGCCACCGCGATCGACATCCACACCCATATCGTCCCGCACGACTTCCCGGCCTATGCGGGCCAGCAAGCCGGCAACAAATGGCCGCAGATGGCTGCCGCGCATGACTGTCATCATCGCAGCGTGATGATCGACGGCAAGAACTTCCGCACCGTCACCGACGAGGCCTGGGATGTCGGCCGGCGCCTGGAGGCCATGAGCCGGCATGGCGTCCACCGGCAGGTGCTGTCGCCAATGCCCGAATTGCTGTCGTACTGGCTGCCGGACGACGACGCGGTCGCGCTGCTGCGCCACGTCAACGACACCATCGGCGGCATGATCGATCAGGCGCCGGAGCGCTTCATCGGGCTCGGCGGCGTGCCGATGCAAAACCCGGATCTGGCGACGCGCGAACTCGAGCGCCTCATGAAGGACGGCCGTTTCCGCGGCATCGAAATCGGCACCAACATCAATGGCGTGCCGATCGGCGATCCGCGCTATGCGGGCTTCTTCGCCACCGCCGAAAAGCTCGGCGCCGCGATCTTTGTGCATGCGCTGCATCCGGCCAGCACCGAACGTGTGGTCGGCCCGCAGAAGATCATGACCTATGTCGGCTTCCCGTGCGAGACGTCGTACGCGATTGCCGGCCTGATGACCGGGGGGATTTTAAGCAAGCACCCCAACCTGCGCATGGCATTCAGCCATGGCGGCGGCGTATTCGGCCTGATCCTGCCGCGTCTGGTGCGCGGCTGCGAGGTGACGCCGGAGATCGGCGAGCGCATCGGCGCCTCGCCGCGCGATCTTGCCCGCAAGCTGTATTACGACACACTCGTGTACGACACGCCGACAATCAAATTCCTCATCGAAACCTTCGGCGTAACGCAACTTTGCGTCGGCACCGACTTTCCGTTCGACATCCATGACCGCACGCCGCTCGACCGCATCGCGCCGCTCGGCCTTGGCGCCCATGAGTGCGGCCTGCTGCATCACGGCAACGCGCGGCGATTTCTGGGCGAGGCGGCTTAGCGTTCGATGAATCCATCCGTCCTCATCCTGAGGAGCGCGCCAGCGCGTCTCGAAGGATGGGCGGCCACATGCTTCGAGACGCGCACCAAGAGGTGCGCTCCTCAGCATGAGGCCGAGAGAGGCTAGCGACTGTCAAAGAAGACGAGAATCAAACGATGACTAACGCGCATGTTACTGCCCTCCGCAGTATCGAGATCGGCACCACCCATATCGACGTGGCGCTGAAATTCTACACCGAGGTTTGGCAACTGGAATCCGTCGCCGAGGCCAAGGGCACGCATTATCTGCGCGGCACTGGGCCCTATCATCATATCCTGGCGCTCCGGCCGACGGACAAGACCGGCGTGGTGCGCGTCGTGTTCGACGCCAAGGACCGCGCCAGTGTCGATGCTCTATTCGGGCAAGCCAAGCAGAATGGCGCGCTGAAACTCGATCCGCCGGCAGCGCTGAAAACGCCGGGCGGCGGCTACGGCTTTGGCTGCCAGGATCCGGAAGGACGCAACTACGCTGTGGTGTGCGAGGTCGCTGATCACGCCGATGGCAGCGACAAACCGGACCGGCCGCGCAAGCTGTCTCACATCAATCTCAACACCCGCGACAACGATGTGTCGTTCGCGTTCCTGCGCGATGCGTTCGGCTTCGCGCTGTCGGACCAGACCGGCAAGTTCCGCTTCGTGCGCTGCAATGCCGATCATCACAGCATGGTGCTGTGCTTCTCCGATGCGCCGACGCTGAACCATATCGCGTTCGAAATGCCGGACATCGACTCGATCATGCGCGGCGCCGGACGCCTGCGAGACCACGGCTATCCGGTCGAATGGGGACCGGGGCGTCACGGGCCGGGCAGCAACGTGTTCTGCTATTTCTGCGGCCCGGAGGAAGTCGTGATCGAATACACCGGCGATATGCAGCAGATCGACGATAGCCACAAGGTCGGCATGCCGCCGGACTGGAAATGGCCGCCGCGCCGGCTCGACCGCTGGGGCGTCTGTGATTTTCCGAGCCTGCGGGTCGAACGCGCGCAGCACATGTTCGGATTCACTGAAGATGGCTATCGTATCCACGGCTGATGCGGGTCACACATACCTTCCAGCCGCATGGCCGGACGACCACGCCCATTGAAAATTAAACCCGCCCAAGTGACCGGTGACGTCGACCACCTCGCCGACGAAATACAGGCCCGGCACTTTCTTCGCCTCGAACGTCTTCGACGACAGTTCGTCGGTATCGACGCCGCCCAACGTCACCTCGGCGGTGCGATAGCCTTCGGTGCCGCTCGGCGTCACCTGCCAATGGTTGACCGCTCTGGCAACGCCTTGCAGCTGCTTGTCGGAAAAATCCGCCATGCGGGCCGGCCCGCCGCATGTTTCAGCGATCTTCTGCGCCAACCGCTTCGGCAGCAGACCGCCGAGCGCGGTGGCGAGTTCCTGCTTGGCATGATCGCGGCGCATTTGTTTCAGTGCCGCCAGCGCGTCGGTGCCGGGCAAGAGATCGATCTCGATCTCGCGACCGTCCTGCCAATAGGACGAGATCTGCAAAATCGAAGGACCGCTGAGGCCCCGGTGGGTAAACAGCAGACCCTCGGCGAACCGCGCCGTACCGCAGCTCACCACCGCGTCGACCGAGACGCCGGCCAGATCCGTGAGCTGCGCCAGCAGCACGGCATCGAACGTCAACGGCACCAGCGCGGCACGCGGCGGCACCAAGCGCAATCCGAATTCCTGCGCGACCCGGTAGCCAAAGCCGCTGGCGCCGATCTTCGGGATCGACGGACCACCGGTCGCCACCACCACCGCGTGGCCACGATATTCGGACTCGTCGGTCGTGACCGTGAAGCCATCCTCGGTCTTGGTTACGGATTGAACGCGGCTGCCAAGCCGCAGGTGCGCGCCGGCGTTCTTGGCTTCGGCGACCAGCATGTCGATGATCTGTTTCGACGAGCCGTCGCAGAACAATTGGCCGAGCGTCTTCTCGTGATAGGCGATGCCATAGCGCTCGACCAGCGCGACAAAGTCGTGCTGCGTGTAGCTGCTGAGCGCCGACTTGCAGAAATGCGGGTTATTCGACAGGAAGTTCGCCGGCCCCGTATGCCGATTGGTGAAATTGCACCGCCCGCCGCCCGAGATGCGGATCTTTTCGGCCGGCGTCCGGCCCTGCTCCAGCACCAGCACCGAGCGGCCGCGCTGGCCCGCAATGGCCGCGCACATCAGGCCGGCGCCGCCCGCGCCCAGGATGATCACGTCGTAAGGTGTCAAAATCCGTCCTGCGATTCGTCGGCCCGCACGAGCGGGTTCGCGGCTCAAAGAACACTTTCCGGGCCGGCCGCCAAGGTACGGTTTGGCAAGGTCTGGCGGGCAGGATGAGGCACCACGCGAGTCGTAGGATCTAAGCGCTTGAGCAACTGGCGGGCCGACAAGAACGCGAAGGCGCTGGAGCGGCTGCTGCGCAGCCTGCCGGCCGTGTTCCCGGCCGCCGTGCGCGTCCATGCGCTGGCCCGGCCGCTGATCCCGCCGATGCCGCGTCGCGCCGTCGAATCCTATTGGCGACACCATCCGGCGCGCGCCGACAAGATCGCCCGCGCCCTGGCGAGGCGCAGCGGCGCGCCGGACGGCTGGACGTGGCAGCTTGGCGACGGCGGCAGCTTCCGCGTACCGCCGCTGCCGTTCCGCGATCCGGCGCACGCCAAAGGTCCTGGCCATTGCTGCGTATGCGGGCAACCGGTGTACCGGTTTGGCTGGCATTGCGACCTGTGGGGCGACGGCGCGCCGAACAAACGCGCCTCTTGGCACAGCGCCTGCGTGGCGGCCTGGAAGCTGTGGAACGCGCCGAGCGAACACGTGATGCATCTCAAGCGCATGCAGCAGCATCGCTGCCGCGTGACTGGCGGCCGGCTGTGGAAGACCGCCGAGATCGATCACCGCGTCCCGCTGTTTCGCGTATGGCGCAATCACCGCGCCGAACCGTGGCCGGTGCTGCTCGGCTATTGGGGCCTGCCGAACCTGCAGGTCATCAACCGGCCGGCGCATGTCGAGAAATGCGCGCAGGAGGCCGGCGAGCGCACGATGCAGATCGCGCCGGCGACGCCGGAACCGTTCGGCTAGCGCATTTTCCGGGGACGCGCTGTAGATGCCCGGTTAGGTTGAACCGAAATGGTTCTTGTTTTTCCGACGTGACGCATGTCTTTGTCGGCGAACCAATACCCATTTCGCCGGGGCATGTGCAAAAAGGGGAAGCGTTCAGATGCGTCATTTGATCCACGCCTATACGTCTCGCAGCTTTAAATCGGTGTACCGGATCCTGGCCGCCGCTGTCGCGCTGGCGATGCCCGGTGCCTCGCCACTGCTGGCCGCCGAGTACCCGGACCATCCGGTCGAGATCACGGTGACGTTCGCGCCCGGCGGCACGCCGGACATCCTGGCCCGCGCTCTGTCGGAAGGTCTGTCCGCCACCCTCAAGCAGCCCGTCATCGTCGTGAACAAGCTCGGCGCTGGCGGCGCCATCGGCGCGGCTTCCGTCGCGCGCGGCAAGCCGGACGGCTATTCACTGCTGTTCGCGCCGGCGCTCGTGCAATCGGTGGTGCCTATCGTGCAGCCCAATGCCGGCTACGACGCACAGTCGCTGGTGCCGATCTGCCAGACCTTCGAAACCCAGATGGCGCTGATCGTGAAGCCGGACTCGCCGTACCGTACCGTCGGCGATTTGATAAAGGCCGCAAAGGAAAACCCCGGCAAGCTCAGCTATGGCCATGCTGGCACCGGCTCGATCCCGCATCTTTCGATGATCGAATTGGCCAGCCTGACCAAGACCGACTTCAACGTGATCCCATACAAGGGCGATGCCGAAGTCCCGCCGTCGGTGCTCGGCGGCCACACCGATTTCGGGCCTATGACATTGAGCTCGGTACCGAAGGGCGCGGTGCGGATCATCGGCATCTTCGCTGATGCGCGCAATCCGGCGATCCCGGAGGTGCCGACCGTCAAGGAGCAGGGCTTCGATGTCGCGCCGACCAGCTTCGGCGGTCTGTATGGGCCGGCCGGCCTGCCGGACGACATCAAATCGACGCTGGAGAA
Source organism: Xanthobacteraceae bacterium (assembly GCA_028290465.1). GTDB lineage: Bacteria > Pseudomonadota > Alphaproteobacteria > Rhizobiales > Xanthobacteraceae > FEB-22. The sequence continues at coordinate 31,720 of JAQGJU010000033.1, forward strand.
GGCCTGCAAGACGGCGGCCGAGCGCCAGATCTATGTCGACACCGCCAAGCGCAGCTTCCTGGGCGCCGAGCTTTACACCGGCTCGGCGGCGTTCGCGGCGCGTCTGAAGAAGGACGTTAACGATAAGAAGGCGCTGCTCAAGACGCTGGGTTTTCCGAAATAGCGCACAGTCCGGCGTGACCTCGACGAGGCGTCGGAGCATTTTCCGGCGAACCATCTTCGACATCGATCAAGAAATCGATCAAAAGGTCGCCGGCTATCACGTCGACCTCGTGAATAAACAAGGATCGCCAAAATGACCGATACGACCGCTTCGCTCAAACTGACACATGAAGGCGCCATGCGGCTGCTCAATGCGGCCATCGCCAAGGCGAAGGACATGGCCGTGCCGCAATGCATTTCCATCGTCGATGCGGGTGGCCATTTGCTGGCGCTGACTCGCATGGACGGCGCCTTCGCGCTATCGATCGAGACATCGCTGAAGAAGGCGATGACGGCGGCGTCCTATGGCGAGCCGACCGGCAATATCGCGGCCGGCATCGACATCAAGCTGGCGATCGCCACCGAGGGTAAGCGCATCAACCTGCCGGGCGGCCTGCCGATCATCGTCGACGGCCATCTGATCGGCGGCATCGGGGTCGGCTCCGGCACCGGCGAGCAGGATCGCCAGGTCGCCAACGCGGCGCTGGCCACGCTCAAAGGCGCCAAACAGTTCGCATAAAGCTAAGACCCGAACCGGATGACCGCCATGGAAAGCAAATACTTCAGCTTCGAGGATCACCGCGTCCATTACTTCGAAGGCGGCAGCGGCCTGCCGATCCTGATGCTGCATGGCGTCGGGCCCGGGACTTCCATCATGGGGAACTTCCAGCCGGTGCTGGAACCGATGGCCGCGCGATTTCATATCTTCGCGATGGACCTGATCGGCTTCGGCAATTCCGATCGCAAGAAGACCGCGCCGTATTTCGACGCTGACCTGTGGCTACGCCAAGCCCTGGCGCTGATCGACAAGATGCCGGCGGGTCCGATCGGCATCGCCGGTCATTCGTTCGGCGGCGCGCTGGCGATGAAGCTCGCGTCGCGCTCGGACCGCATCGCCAAGGTGATGACCTCCAGTTCGATCGGCGCGCCCTACAAGCTCAATGAGGCGCTTGACCGATTTTGGACGATCCCGGCGGACCGCGCGGCATTGCGCAAAAGCATGGAGCGCATGGTGGATTCGCCCGCCGCGCTGACCGACGCGATGATCGAAGGACGTTGGGATCTGCTCGCGCAGCCCGGCTATTCCGACTTTTTCGCCGAGATGTTCGCGCCGCCGCGGCAGCGTTTCATCGACGCCGGCGTGCTGACCGACGAAGAGATCGGCGGGCTGAAGGTCGGCCTGCTGATGCTGCACGGCCGCAACGACCAGGGATGTCCCGCCGAACAGACCACGCTCAAGGTCGCGGAACGCGTGCCGACGGCCGATGTCGTTCTGCTCGGCCGCTGCGGCCATAACCTGCCGCGCGAGCGCAGCGCGGCGTATCTCGATGCGGCGTTCCGCTTCTTCGCGCCGCATTCTTAAACATCGTTTCGTATCGATATCTCTGGAGCCGTGATGATCCCCGTTCGCCGTATCGGCCATGCCACTTTCGAGACGCCCGACCTGGAGCGGTCGATCGACTACTACACTGACTATCTCGGGCTCTCGACCGTGACCCGCGACAAGGACAGCGTCTATCTGGCGTGTCCGTCGGACTATCATTCGGTTGTGCTGAATCGCGCGAGCGCCGCGCGGTGCAGCAAGTTGTCGCTGCAATTGGCAACCGACGCCGATCTCGACGGTTTTGCCCGACACGCAAAGTCCCTCGGCGTCGCCGTCACGCGCCGCACCGATCCGGAGCCGGATGTGACCGATGTCGTATCGCTCACCGATCCGTCCGGGCTGACGATTGATCTGTTTCGCGGCCGCACCGTGCCGGCGGCCCGCGCGCCGCAACAGGGCGTCGTGCCGCGCAAGCTCGGCCACATCGCTTTCTTCACCGCCGATATCCAGAAGACCGTGAAGTTCTATGAGAGCGTGTTCGGCTTCAAGGTATCGGATTGGATCGGCGACTTCTTCGTATTCATGCGCTGCAATCCGGACCACCACAGCGTGAACTTCTTCAGCGGTCCGAACGGCGGCATGCACCACATCGCGTTCGAGCTGAACGACTGGAACCACGTCAAGGAAGCCTGCGACCTGTTGCCGGATCGCGGGCTCGAGCTGGTGTGGGGACCGGGCCGTCACGGCCCCGGACACAATATCTATACCTATCATCTCAATCCGGACGGCCACACCATTGAGATGTTCACTGAGCTCGACACCATGAGCGACGAGAATCTCGGCTATTTCGATCCGCGGCCCTGGCACAAGGACCGGCCGCAGCGGCCGAAGGTCTGGGAGCCCAATCTGATGGCCCGGAATTTCTGGGGCATCACCAAGCCGGAGCCGAAGAGCCGTCCGGCCGAGAACACCGCATTCATCAAGACAGGTCGCTAACATGCAAAAAGAAGTCACGTTCGAATCCGCCGGCCTGAAGCTCGCCGGCACGCTGCACCGTCCCGACGACATGAAGCCCGGCGAAAAGCGCCCAGCGTTCCTGGTGCTGCATGGTTTCGGCAGCAACCGCGGCAGCCGCAGCTGCGCGGTGCCGGCCAAGATGTTGGAGGACTGGGGTTATGTGGTGCTGCGCTTCGACATGCGCGGCTGCGGCCAGAGCGGGGGGGAGCACTCCCGCGTCATCTGCCTGCAGCAGGTCGACGACACCCGCAATGCGCTGACCTTCCTGGCCGCGCAGGACGGCGTCGATGCCGACCGCCTCGGCTGCATGGGCACCAGCTTCGGGGCCGCCGTCACCGTTTATGCGGCGGGCGTCGATCAGCGCGTCAAGGCTGCGATCTCATGTGGCGGTTGGGGCGATGGCGAGGAGAAGTTCAAGCGCCAGCACAGCGCGCCCGGCGCCTGGGAGAAGTTCTCGGCCATGATGGAAAAGGGCCGCCAGATGAAGGCGAAGGGCGAAACCCTGATGGTGCCGCGCTTCGACATCGTGCCGATCAAGCCCGAGCTGCGCAATCACCTGGCGACGGATTCCATCATGGAATTCCCCTTCGACACGGTCGAAAGCATGTACGAATTTCGCGCCATCGACGTGGTCGGCAATGTCGCGCCCCGCGCCCTGATGCTGCTGCACGGCTCACGCGACTCGGTGACGCCGACGCAACAGTCGATCGACCTGTTCGGCGCGGCCGGCGATCCGACCGACCTGCATCTGATCGCCGGCGTCGATCATTTCATGCTGGCCGAGAGCGATCCGCTGGTGGTCGCGCTGGTGCGCAACTGGCTCGGCAAGCATCTGCCGTTGAATTGAGTCGTTAGAAACTCTCAGGCACGGCCACGCCGAATTCCGTCGCGACGCGGCGGAATTCGGCGAAGGCCGCGGCCGGCACCGGAATGCCCGTCGCTCGCCGCTTATCCATCTCGCGGTCGCCGCGCTCGCCCGGCATCAGGATCTCATTAAAGCCGACGCCCAGCGGCGTGCCTTTAATCGCCGTAACCAGATGATCGACATTCGCGCAAAACACGTCGAGTTCGACAAAGGCCGCGATATCGATCGCCAGGATCAGCGCATTCTGGCGATGCACCGTGTCGGCGCCGTCCAGCACTTTCGCCAAGATCGGATTATCGGCCAGCAGGCTGGTCAGGCATTCGATCATCAACGACAGGCCGGCGCCCTTCGGCCCGCCGAGCGGCAACGGCATGACGGCCGCGGCGGAGTCCGTGGTCGGCGCGCCGGCGGCGTCGATCGCCCAGCCGGGCTCGAGCGCCTTGCCGGCCTTTTTCATTAACATCAGCTTGCCGAATGAGATCACACTGGTCGCGATGTCGAGCACCAGCGGCTCGCCGTGGCCACGCGGCACCGCGATACAGAACGGGCTGGTCGAGACGCTGGCCGTGCCGGAGCCGTGATACGGCATCATCGGAAGGGACGCCGCCGCGATCAGCGCCGCGCAGCCCTGCCGCGCAATATCGCGCGCGTAGAAGCCGAGCGCCGCCGTATGCGTGGTGCGCGCCACCACGGCGAACCCGGCGCCGGCCTCGCGCGCTTTGCGCACCGCATGGCCAGATGCGAACCGCATCGCGACCGGGCCGGACGCCCGGTCGGCGTCGATCGACACCGTCGCGGCGGTTTCCTTGCGTACGCTGAACTGCGGCTTCGGATTGAGCACGCCCTTGCGAATCATGTCGGCATACCACGGCACGCGCGAAATGCCGTGCGAGTCGACGCCGCGGAGATTAGCCCAGATCAGCGCCTCGGCCAGCGTTGCGGCATCGGCGCCCGACATGCCGGCACGGACGAACAGGTCCTGCGTCAGACGTGTCAGGGTATCCGGCGGAATCGTCACGGAATTCGACATGCGGCCTCATCGAAAGGGCATACGTTCGTGGTGACCTGTAGGCCCAGGCCCGACACGCGGCAAGCGCAAGACCGCAAGAATCAGCCCCCGCCCATACCGGGTTCGGTGAACTTCTATCGATTGCCCGCCAAAATAGCCAAGACGTGGCGCACGCTGGAAAGCGGACTCCGGAACGGCGCGCAGCGACACGCAACGCTGCATTGCTTTCCCCGCATGACAATCATGCCGCCGAATTCGCATGCACGCATGCCGTTTCGTTGGGCAAGCCAGACCTCGTGTTCTGCGCATCTTCCGCGTATCGACGTAATTTCCAGCATCGGCGATAGTTTTTGATCGAGGGTATTCGGCCGCGCTTTCAACGAACGCATCATAAAGCATCGATCATCGCCCATTCTTCCGGCTTGCCCGAAAACGAAAAGATGATTTGCTTTTGATCCATACGGAGCCTGCAGCGGCGCGCCAGCGCGCGGTTACCCGAGGCAGTGAAAGGGTCGCAATGCTAGACAAAGCCCGGATCGAGCTTCAGGACGTTTCCCACGTCTTCAGCACACCGACCAGCGGCAGCGTCTACGCCATCGACCGCATCAATCTCGGCGTGCCCGAGGGCCGCTTCGCCAGCATCATCGGCCCGTCGGGCTGCGGCAAGACCACGCTATTCAACATCATCGCCGGGCTCGAGCAACCAACCCAGGGCGAGGTCACGGTCGACGGGCAGAACGTCACCGGGATGATCGGCATCGTCGGCTACATGTTGCAGAAGGATCTGCTGTTCCCGTGGCGGACCGTGCTCGACAATATCTGCCTCGGCATGGAATTGCGTGGCATGCCGATGCGCGAGGCGCGCGAGCGCGCGATGCCGTATCTCACACGTTACGGTCTCGGTGGCTTTGAGCATCGCTATCCAGCGGCGCTGTCCGGCGGCATGAAGCAGCGCGCCGCGCTGCTGCGCACGCTGCTGTATGACTCCGACATCGTATTGCTCGACGAACCGTTCGGCGCGCTGGACGCCCAGACCAAGTCGCAGATGCAGGACTGGTTGCTGCAGCTCTGGGCAGATTTCCGCAAGACCGTATTGTTCGTCACCCATGATCTCGACGAGGCGCTGTTCCTATCCGACGAAATCTACGTGCTGTCGGCGCGCCCGGGTCGCATCAAAGCCAAGATCGAAGTGCCGCTGCCGCGCCCGCGCACGCGCGACGTGTTCGCCAGCCCGGTCTTCATCGACTTGAAGCGCCACTGCCTGGACCTGTTGTTCGACGCTTCGTCGCCACAGACCCACTGAGGAAACGACATGTCGATGACATTGTGGGCACCCATCGGACAGTTTCTCGGCCGCAACACCGATCCGGCCAAGCCGCGCCTCGGTCGCGCCCGGCGGCTGTACCGCGAAAAGATCTGGTCGCCAATACTGCCGCGTCTCGTGCAGTTCGGCATTCTGGCCGCGATCGTCGCAGTGTGGGAGATCGGGGTCAAGGTCGGATTTATCGACGGATTCTTCTGGTCCTACCCGTCGGCGATCTTCAAGACCGGAATGATCTTCGTCACCCAGGGTGACGCTTTTCTCGACACCTGGTTCACGCTGAAATCAACCATCATCGGCTTCGTGATCGGTACCGGCGCCGGTTCGGCCATCGGCCTCGCCTTTTGGTGGTCGCAAAATTGGGCCGGCGTATTCCAGCCGTTTCTGATCGTGTTCCACGCAATCCCGAAATTCGCGCTCGGTCCGCTGGTGGTTCTCGTCTTCGGCATCGGATTGGGTTCGAAGGTCGCGATGGCGGTGGCGCTCACCATCGTGGTGTCGGCGCTGGCGACCTATTCGGGCGTGAAAGCCGTCGATCGCGACTCCGAGAACCTGATGTATTCGCTCGGCGCCAACCGCTGGCAGGTTTTCACAAAGTTGGTGATGCCGTCGGCGCTGCCATGGATCATCTCATCGCTGCGCGTGAACATCGGCCTCGCCATGGCGGGCGCGATCGTCGGCGAATTCATCTCGTCGCAGCATGGCCTTGGCCGCGTCATCATGTATGCCGGCCAGACCTTCGACGTGGCCCTGATCTGGGTCGGCACCATCATCCTGTCGATCCTGGCGGTTGCGATCTATCTGGTCGTCGGCGTCGTGGAAAATACGCTGCTCAAGGGAGTGCTCAAGCGCTAGCTCGCAGCAGTTTCAAGCTTTTTAATCAAGGAGATTTGTCATGCATATGAGAGTCCTGCTAGCCGCGCTGCTGACGACGTTGGGGCTGGCAGCAGCCTCGCCCGCGATCAGCGCCGAGAAGATCATCATCGGCGAACCGGTCCACGGCACTGGATATCTGCCGCTCTATGTCGGCATCCATAAAGGCTTCTTTGCGGAGGAAGGTCTCGACGTGCAGACCGTCACGATGCTGGCGGCCGGCGCGCATCGCAATGCAACGCTGACCAAGCAGTCCTGGGGCTTCATCGGCGGACCGGAACACAACGCCTTCGTCAAGGCCAAGGGCGGCGAACTGCGTAGCGTGGTCAACATCGTCAATCGTGGCAATGTCTATTTCGTCGCCCGCAAGGGCCTGACGCCGCCGCCGTTTGGCAAGGAGCTTGCCGACTATCTGCGCGGCAAGACCATCGCGACCGGCGGATTCGGCAGCACGCCGAATTCGATCACCCGCTATGTACTGACCACGCTCGGTCTCAACCCGCAGTCCGACGTCGTGCTGCAGGAAATCGCGCCCGGCAACGAACTCGCGTCGCTGCAATCGAAGCAGGCCGACTTCGCGGTCACCACCGAGCCGTTCCTGACGCAGGGCATACAGCGCGGCGTCTGGAACGAACCGTTCTACAACGCGCCGCGCGAGCTTGGGCCGTATGCGTACTCGACCATCAATATTCGCCAGGAATCGATCGCGACCGAGCCGGAAACGGTGCGCAAGTTCGTGCGAGCGATGAGCAAGGCATTGCAGTTCACCCTGAAGAACAAAGAGGAGGCATTAGCCGTCGCCAAGAAGGAATTCCCGACCATGAACGTCGACGACCTGATGGCGACCATCAACCGCTCGTTCGAAGACAAGATGTGGAGCGAGGACGGCATGGTCACGCCGCAGGCCTGGGACATGGGCAAGAAGGTGGTGATGACCGCCAACATCTTGAAGGAAGACGTTGCCTACGATGCCATCATCAATATGAGCTTCATGAAGGAGATGACTCAATGACCAAGTATCCCTGGGACGACTATCTGACCGAACGCGACAAGAAAGTGTTCTCCGCCGCAGGCTTCGCCAGCCGCGCCGGCTTCGGCAAGCGGCCGGCCGTGATCGTGGTCGACGTGAATTACAATTTCGTCGGCGACAAGCCGGAGCCGATCCTTGAATCGATCAAGGAATGGAGCCTGTCCTGCGGCGAGGAAGGCTGGACCGGCATCCGGGCCATCCAGAAAATCCTGGCGGCGGCGCGCCCGAAGGGCGTACCGGTGATCTACACCACCGGAACGCTGCGCGACGATGGTTTCGATGCCGGAAGCTGGGCGTGGAAGAACGCCCGGACCGTCGAGGACATCGGAAAGAAACAGCTCGGCAATGAAATCGTGGCCGATATCGCGCCGCAGCCGCAGGATCTGGTGATCAGGAAACAGAAGCCGAGCGGCTTTTTCGGCACACCGCTGATGAGCTTCCTGACCGACCTGAACGTCGACAGCCTGATCGTTACCGGCACGACGACCAGCGGCTGCGTGTATGCCACCGTGGTCGATGCGTTCAGCTACAATCTGCGCAGCATGGTGGTCGAGGAAGGCTGCTTCGACCGCGGTCAGGCCTCGCACGCGATGGCGCTGATGAACATGAATGCGAAATATGCCGACGTCATTAAGCTTGACGAGACGTTGAGCTACCTGAACGGACTGCCGGTTCCGGCCAGCATGATCCCGAAGAAGGTCGCCAATATGTAACGCTGCCCGATAGGCCCAGCTACAAACGCCCTCGCGGCCACCGCGAGGGTGTTTTCATTCCAACGAGAGCCTTCCCGGTTAAGTTGAACCGGGGAAGGCTCTCGATTTTTGGCTTGGTCGCATTTCCTGCCGCGAAGCGATGCCATTTCGCCGGGAACGGCTCTATGGCGCCGGCCGCTCCAGGGTAATGTTATATTGTTGCATATAGCACGGTAGTAAACTTATATTGTGGCCACGGCGCCTCAGCATGCGCTCAATCGCCGGATCAAATCCAAAACCTGAACCATGAGCTAGTGTCCCTTGATTCCGAAGTCCGCATCCGAGGACGCCGCAAGGGCAAGCGACTTCGGAATCGGGACACGAGCGTCGCATTCCTTTCGTAGCGTGTGAGACACCATGAACAGAAGTCCCGTCGATCAGCCGAGCCGCTCGATTCGCGATACCGTGGGCTGCGCGATCTTCACTTTGCCGGTCAGTCTTGGCACCGCGTTGATAAGTGCCGGCGCGGCCTTGGCGCAGACCGCGCCGTCGGGTGCGCCGGCGGCTCCAACGGTTCCGGCCGCGTCCACGGTGGCGATCGGCAATTTGCCGCACGATCTGTCGCCCTGGGGCATGTTCCTGTCGGCCGACATCGTCGTGAAGACGGTCGTCGTATCGCTGATTTTCGCCTCGCTGGTCACCTGGACGGTATGGCTGGCGAAGACGCTTGAACTGCTGGCCGCAAGGCGCGCCACGCGCCAAGCACTGCAGGCCCTGAGCACAGCTCCAACGCTGGAGGCCGGCGCGGCGCATCTGAAACCCAAAAGCCAGATCGCCAGCTTCGTGACGGCGGCGCAGACCGAACTGAATCTCTCGGAAGGGCTATTTGAGGCCGACGGCATCAAGGAGCGCGTGATATCGCGGCTGGAGCGTCTCGAAGCCGCCTACGGGCGGCGCATGACGCGCGGCACCGGCCTGCTGGCCACCATTGGCGCGACCGCGCCGTTTGTCGGCCTGTTCGGCACGGTCTGGGGCATCATGAATGCGTTCATCGGCATCTCGAAGTCGCAGACCACCAATCTGGCCGTGGTCGCGCCCGGCATCGCCGAGGCGCTGCTCGCTACTGCGATCGGTCTGTTCGCGGCCATTCCGGCCGTGGTGATCTACAATATGTTCGCCCGCTGGATCTCCGGCTATCGGGCGCAGCTCGCCGACGCCTCGGCCGAAGTGCTGCGACTGGTGAGCCGCGACCTCGACCGGCAGGCGGCACAGAGCCGTTCCGGCAAGAGCAAACTGCCGGCGGCGGCGGAGTAAAACCCATGGGCGCACGGCTCAAGACAGGCAGCGACGACGACCTCGCCGAAACCCACGAGATCAACGTCACGCCGTTCATCGACGTGACGCTGGTGCTGCTGATCATCTTCATGGTCGCGGCCCCGCTGGCCACGGTCGACATTGCGGTCGATCTGCCGGCTTCGACCGCCGAACGGCAGCCGCGCCCCGACAAGCCGCTGTACCTAACGGTGAAGCAGGATTTGTCGATCGCGATCGGCGACGATCCAATCGTGCGCGACACCATCGGTCCGGCGCTGGATCGCACCACCGAGGGCAACAAGGATACCCGCGTCTTTCTGCGCGCCGACAAGGCGGTGTCGTATGGCGACCTGATGGAGGTGATGAACCTGTTGCGCTCGGCCGGCTATCTGAAGGTGGCCCTGGTCGGTCTCGACCATGCGCCGGTGACGCCGCCCCGATGACGAGCGCGCCCGACCAAGTATTGCGCTGGCGCGGTTTCGACGTGGCGCGGTGGAGTCTGTGCGCCCTGATGATCTTGGTGGTTCATGCTGGCGCCGCCGCGTACATCATGACGCGCGAGCCCGGGGGCCCAGCCGCCGGCTCTCCGGCCGCGATTGCCTTGCAAATGTTGCCGGAAGTGGCGGCACCGCAAATCGAGCCAACGGAACGGCCGCCCGGTCCGGAAATGGAAAAGACGGAAGACCAGCCGGAAAAACTGGCCGAAAAGCCAGACGACGAAGAGGCCACGACGGAAGCCGTGAAGCCGCCTGAAGCTGAACCCGAGGCACCGCCGGCAGCAAAGGCGCAAGTCGCGGTGGCGCCGCCGCGTGAGCCCGAGCCACCGGCAGAAACCAAGCCCGTCGAGAAAAAGCTGCCTGAGACGCCTAAACGTCCGGAGCCGAAGAAGAAGCAGACCAAGAAGCCAAATCCGGCAACGACCGCGCCCCCGCCATCCGCGCCCGCCGTCGCCTCGTCGGCGGCGTCGAACGCCATGCCGGGGTGGAACCAAACGATTTCCACGCTGATGAAACGTAACTTGCGTTATCCATCCGACGCCGAAAGACGAGGCATACGGGGCGTCGCCAGGGTCAGCCTCAGCATCAGCCGTGATGGCCACTTGACCTCCGCCAGCCTGGTCGGCAGCTCCGGCGACAGCCAACTCGACCAGGAGGCCGTCGCAGTGGCGCGTCGAACCGCACCGTTCCCACCGCCGCCAGACAGCCGGCCGGCCACGCGGGTCATACCGATCCGCTTTGGGCAGTGAACCGGCAGATCTAATCCTCAATCCACCCGCAGGCCGAGCTTCTTCACGATGCCGCCCCAGGTCTTCTGGTCGTTCGCGATGGCGGCGCCGTAATCTTCCGGCGAGTCCGGCGCCGGCGTGGCGCCGTCCTCGAGGATGCGCTTCTGGATGGTCTCATCTGCCAGCGCAGCGCGAAGCTCCTTGTTCAAACGCTCGATGAGTGGACGCGGCGTCGCGGCCGGCGCCAGCAAGCCGTAGCGCTGGTCAGACGAGAAACCCTTGAGACCGGCTTCATCGATAGTCGGGACCTCCGGCAACAGCGGCGAGCGCGTCTTGCTAGTGACCGCAATGGCGCGCAGCGTGCCGGAACGCACATAACCGATCACCGCCGGAATCGGCGGCATCATCATCTTGACGTGGCCACCGATCACATCGGCAACCGCCGGTCCGGTCCCCCGATAGGGCACCTGCTTGACTTCCATGCCGGCCACATCGGCCAGCATCTCGGTCGCCATATGCACCACGGTGCCGACACCGGACGACGCATAATTGACTTCGCCCGGATGGGCCTTCGCGTAGGCGATCAATTCCTTCAGGTTCTGGGCCGGAAACGACGGATGCACCACCAGCACGGAGGGGCTGGTGGAAATCGAGCCGATCGGCGTCAATTCCTTGTTCGGCTCGTAGCCCATGTTGGCATAGAGGGCCGGATTGATCGCGATGGTGCCGGTGAAGGCCAGCAGCATGGTGTAACCGTCCGGCGCGCTGCGGGCGGCCTGGCGCGAACCGATATTGCCGCCGGCGCCGGGCTTATTCTCGACAACCACCTGCTGGCCGAGCGAACGGCTCATCCGCTCGCCGACGAGGCGCGCCATGATGTCATTGCCGCCGCCCGGCGCGAACGGCACCACCAGCGTGATCGGACGGTTCGGAAAATTGCCGGTGTCCTGGGCATGTGCGGCGGAAACCGCCAGATGGGCAGAGAGCCCGGCCGCCGCCAAGCGGACCATGCCGCGGATGATTTTAATGGTTCGCACTGTTACCTCCCAAACATAGGCCGCCTCGACGGCGAGCTTAATGTCGATCTTGCACGTCATGTTTATTGCAGGGCCGAGCGCGCCGAATTGCTGACATGCTCGATGGCGGCGGCGCGCGCGCGTTCGATATCGCGGCGCGAAATGGCCTTCACCAAAACTTCGATTTCCTTGATGCTCTGCTGATGGCGCTCCTTGCGAACCAGCGAACCTTTTCGCAGGCTCGATGTCCGCAGCACGAGGCGGTTGATCATGTCGAACGCGATCGCGTTTTTCGCGCCGGAGCAAATGCGGTCATAGAACGAACGCTTGGCGACGAGGATTTCTTCAAGGACGCCGTTGCGGTAGGCCTTCTTCAGTCTTTCGCTCTCCTGCAGCAAATCCTTGATCTGCGCATCGTCGGCCTGCTCGATGAACTGTTCGACGACCAGCGCCTCGACCACGGCGCGAAGCCGGTAGATATTTCGGGCGTCCTCCAGCGAGATCGCGCTGACCGACAGGCCACGGCTTGAATTGTATTCAAGAATGCTCTCGGCCTGCAGTTCGCGCAGCGCTTCGCGCAGCGACGTACGGCTGACGGAGAGTTGTTCGCACAGATCCTTCTCGATCAGGCGCTGACCCGGAACCAACAACCCCGTCTCGATCGCGCTACGCAGCGCCGAAATGATCTTGCTCCGCAGCGGCGCGGAAGCCTGCTGCAACGGCGCAAGCCGCGCCCTGACAACCGGACTGGGCTTCGGCTCGCCGCCATAAGGCTGGCCGTTGGCCGGCGCCGCCGGAGACGAGGCTGCGTCCGCAGAGACCGACCGGCTCGCGCTACGCTTCGTGATCCCTATCGCCGCCTTGGCCATTCCCAGAGCCCTTTCCCGCGCGGATAAACGCAGCTGTCTACGACTTCGACGGCTTCGGCGATTTCGACGGCTCGACCGAGCGCGTCGGCGTCTCCGGAATCAGATTTCCATGCCGGCGGCCGTAAGTCGATTCGCCGCTTTGTCGCCAGTCGCCGGCAACGGCCGCAGTCGCAGTTAGCGTCCATTCCGGCGCCCAGTCGCCCAACTGATAGCCATGCCACGGAGATTGCGGCACGATGCGCGGCAGCCCGAGTTCTTCCCAAATGCCTTTGGCGCGCGTCATGAACTCTTCGGCCGGCAGCGCCAGCGGCGGCATGTCGTGCTTGAGCGTCGCATCGATCATCAGCGTGCCTTCCATGGCGCCGCGGCCGGACTTCGGGCCGTGCCCGCTCGACCGATACGGCACCACGAGCAGGTCCTCCATGAAATTGGACCGGTACGCCAGCGACCAGAACACCGCATCGGCATTCTCGGGTACGATGTCCTCGGACACGGCGATCACCAGCTTGCCGCACTGCGCCTGCAAGGTCGCGGCGCCCTGCATACCGCGCCAGACTTCGGTCTTCGGAGTACCCTTTTCGAATTGGACGAAGATGATTTTACGAAGATTACTCAGCGGCTCGTGCATCACCACGCGCTTGACGCCCCGGATACCCAGAGCATGCCGCAGATGCTCGAGGAACATCGGCTCATACGCGACGCGCTTGAGCACGGATGACTCGCTCGGCGTCACTTGGCTGACAATCGAAATAAATATCGGCTTGCGCTTGCGCGTGATCGCGGTCACGCGCATCGACATGTTGAAGTCTTCCAGCGCGACGTGGCCGTGGCTTTCGCCGAACGGACCTTCCGGCTCCAACAAATCCGTGTCGATCAATCCCTCGATGACGATCTCGGAATCGGCCGGCACCACCAGATCGATGGTCTTGCAGCGCACGGTACGGATCGGCTTGCCGGTCAGTCCGCCGGCGACCGCCATTTCGTCGACGTCGATCGGAAGCTTTTGCGGTCCGGTGAACAGCACGGCCGGCGCGCAGCCGACCACGATGGCGCACGGCATCGGCTGCCCGAGCTTCTTGTATTTCTGCCAGTGCAGATAGCCGCCGGCGCCGCTCAGACGCGACGCCATGCGGACGCCGAGCCGATCGTTGGCCTTGAGCGCCGCCCGGTAGGTACCCATGTTCTGGACGTTGTTGTCCGGATCCTTGGTTACGCAGAGCGTGGCCGTCAGATACGGCGCGGAGTCGAAGCCCGGCGTCGAGATCGGCACCGGCAAGGTCGCAAGGCCGCCGCCTTCCGCCGACAATTCGGCGCCGGTCATGACGACCTCCTGGCACGGCGCGTCCTCGACCAGCACCGGCGCAATCGGCGCCGCCATCGCCTTGACCCACACTTTTCCGATCTCCGAGACCGGTACGCCAAGTCCGATCGCATAGATCTCCGGCGACGCCGCAAGCCCGCCGACCAGCACCGGGATGTCGTAGGTCTCGCCCTTCGCGCCAACCACGTTGGTGAACAGGAAGGCGCGGCGCTCCTCATCGCGCAGCCCGCCCTGGAATTGCCAGCGCGCCAGCGGATGAAGCTCCGAATCCTTGTCGATGCGCCGGTCGATCCGGGTCACAAGCCCGCGCTCCGTCAGCCGGGCCAGATGCTCCTGCAGATCGGATGGGGCGTCTTGTGGGGCGGACGGCTTCATGGCGGACCTTTTATGATGAGACGGAGCGGGCCGTTGCTTACTTGTACGACTGCGTGGTGCCGGGATGCGCCATCGCGCGGCGCGCCATCACCATGACGAGGCTGGCGCGATATTCCGGCGTGCCGACATTGTCGCTCGACATGCTGGCGGGGTCGATGTGCAGATCGGCCAGCGCCTCCGGACGGAAATCGTCCGACAATGCTTGCTCCAGGTCCTTGGCGCGAAACACCCCGTTGGTGCCTGCACCGGTCACCGCGACACGCACGCCGGACTGACCGTGCGAAATGAACACCGCCGCTACAGAGTAACGCGATGCGGCTGAGCGAAATTTGGCATAGCTGGCGATCTGCGGAATCGGAAAGTCGATCCGCGTGACGATTTCGCCGCTCTCCAGCGCCGTCTCATACAGGCCGGTAAAGAAGTCATCGGCCACGAGGCCGCGGCGATCGGTGACCACGGTGGCGCCGAGGCCGAGCACCGCCGCCGGATAATCGGCGGCCGGATCGTTGTTGGCCACTGAGCCGCCGATGGTGCCGCGATTGCGCACATGCCGGTCGCCGATCGAACCTGCGAGACCGGCCAGCGCCGGAATATGACGGCGCACGATGTCCGACGATGCGACATCGGCGTGGCAGGTCGCGGCGCCAATCGAGAGAACATCGCCACCGACGGTGATGTGCCGCAGGCTCTTGATACCGGTCAGGTCGACCAGCGCCGCCGGGCGGGCCAAACCCAGCTTCAGGGTCGGCAGCAGCGTATGGCCGCCCGACAAGAACGATGCGTCCTCGTTCTCGTTGAAAATGCGTACGGCCTCTTCGACGTTGGCAGGCCTGAGATATCGGAGCGAATGCATGGCGCGCTCCCTTATTCGGCTGCGGCGTGCGACGGCGACATCTCGTCAGCCGCCGCGAGGATCGCCTTGACGATGTTATGATAGCCCGTGCACCGGCACAGATTGCCTTCCATCTCTTCGCGCACGATTTCTTCCGTCAGCGCGCCGTCATGGGTTTCGATCAGGTTGACGGCCGCCATGATCATGCCCGGCGTGCAATAACCGCACTGCAAGCCGTGGTGCAGATGAAACGCCCGCTGCACAGGATGCAGCACGTCGCCGGTCGCGAGGCCTTCAATGGTCGTCACCGCGCAGCCTTGCGCCTGCGCGGCCAGCATGGTGCAGGATTTGACCGAACGGCCGTCGACATGCACCACGCAGCAGCCGCACTGCGTCGTATCGCAGCCGACATGCGTGCCGGTCAGCCCGAGATGGTCCCGCAGAAAAAAGGCCAGAAACGTATTATCGTCGACCTCGCGGGCGACCGCGGAACCATTGACCGTCATCGATACCAGCGCCATCGGTCCCTCCTATGCCGTCTTCGAGGCCGCGAGGCGCGCCCGGCCTTGCTGGATGGCCGACCAGATCTTCAAACCCGTCGCCGGCATCTCGATGTCCATCGGTCCGAACTCGGACAAGGCATCTTCCATCGCGCTCATGATCACGGCCGGGGCCGGCGTGGTGCCGCCTTCGCCGCCCGCCTTGACGCCGAACGGATTGGTCGGCGACAGCACCTCGACGATCTGGGTCTTGAAGCTCGGCATGTTGTCGAAACGCGGCATGCCGTAATCCATGAAGGAGCCGTTGGTCGGCTGCCCGGATCCCGGATCGATGTAGCACTGCTCCCACAGCGCCTGGCCGACGCCCTGGGCGATACCGCCATGGGTCTGGCCGTGAACGATCAACGGATTGATGCAGCGCCCGACATCGTCGACGGTCGAGTAGCGCGTGATCTCAAGCCCGCCGGTTTCCGGATCGACTTCGATCTCGCAGCAGCAAGCGCCGTTCGGAAACACCGGCGTATGCATCTCGCTGTCGCAGCGCACCTTCAGGCCGCCGCGCAGCGACTCCGGCAGGCTCTTGTCGTCGGCGCGGCCGGCCAGATCGAACCATGACAGAGACGTATTGCGATCGGCCACGCGAAACACGCCTTCGTCGAACTGGATGGCGTCGCGTTCGACACCGAGACAATGCGCCGCGAGCGCGCAGCCCTTCTCGATGATTTCCACACTGGCCAGCGCCAGCACGGTGCTGGCATGGCGCATCGACCGGCCGGAATGGGTGCCGCCGCCGGCGCTCACCACGTCGGTGTCGCCGAGCGTGATGGTCACGTTATCGAACGGCACGCCGAGCAGATCGGCCGTCACCTGTGCGAAGCTGGTCTCGTGGCCCTGCCCGGCCGGCTGCGTGCCGATCACGACCTCGACGCCGTCCGGCCGCACGATCACGTCCGCGCGTTCCTTCGGCGTTCCGATCGAGGACTCGACATAATTGGCGAAGCCGACACCCAGCAGCTTTCCGCGCGCCTTGGCGTCGGCGCGGCGAGCCTCGATGCCCTGCCAGTCGGCCAGCGCCAGCAGCTTGTCCATGTTGGCTTCATACTCGCCGCTGTCATAGGTCGATCCGACGGCGTTGACGTAGGGCATCTGCTCGGGTCGCACCATATTGCGGCGACGCAGTTCCAGCCGATCAAACCCCAGTTCGCGGGCCGCCTTGTCGACCAGCCGCTCGATCGCGAATGTCACTTCCGGGCGCCCGGAGCTGCGATAGGCCTGCGTCGGCATCGTGCATGAGTACACCGCGCGGGCGCGCAACGTTGCGACCGGAATGTCGTAAGAGCCCGTGATCAACCCGGCGCCCTTGCTCAGCGGCGACAGCGACGCGCAGCGCGAACCGACATTGCTGAGGTTCGACGCGCGCATTGCCAGAAACTTGCCGTCGCGATCGATCGCCAGGGAAACCTCGGTGACGAGATCGCGCCCCTGGTAGTCCGTGAGGAATGACTCCGAACGCTCGGCGCGGAATTTGACCGGGCGGCCAAGCTTCTTCGACGCCCACAGCACCAGGCCGAACTCGACATAGGCCCGGTTACGCGTGCCGAAATTTCCGCCGACATCGAAAGATATGACGCGCAAATTTTCCGGCGGCTCGTTGAGCACCTCGGCCATTTCGCGCTTCTGCCGCACGGCTCCGCCGCTGCCGGCATAGAGCGTATAGCGTCCGGTCTCGGCATCGTAGGAACCAAGCGCGGCGCGCGGCTCCAGCGGCGCGCCGGTGACGCGACCGATATGCGCCGTCATGGTGACGACATGGGGCGCGCGGGCGAAGGCGGCGTCGGTCGCCACCGCATCGCCGAACGAGCTGTCGACGAGCACGTTATCGGGAAGTTCGTCCCATAGGCGGGGCGCGTCGGGCTCGGCCGCCGCCAAGGTATCCGCCACCCAAGGCAATTCCTCATACTCGACGGCGACCGCCTCGGCCGCCGCCTGCGCCTGATCGCGGGTGTCCGCCACCACCATGGCGACCGCCTCACCGACGTGCCGCGCCTTGTCGGCCGGCAGCAGCATATGCGAACCGATGAACACCTTGGTGCCGCCGGGGCCGGTCAGCTTCATGTCGAAATTGGTCGACGGCACCGGATTGTGCGGGATGGGCTGAAGTCCGTCGCGCGCGCAATCCACGCCGGTATAGACGCCGAGCACGCCCGGCATACCCAAAGCGTCCGCCACGTCGATCGCCACGATCCGGGCATGCGGATACGGCGAGCGGACCATCGAGGCCCACACCTGTCCGGGCATGTTGAAATCGTCGGTGAAACGGCCCTTGCCGGTCACCAGACGCAGATCTTCTTTGCGCGGCAACGGCTTACCGACGGCTTTGAAGGCCCGCTCGTTCAGCATGCGACGGTTCCCACAGCGGCGTGATGTCGTACCGTCATATTGTCATACAAAGTCGCGCGCAGCAAGTTGTCCAACCGAGCCGCGCCGCTAGCCCTTCGTGGCGGCTTCGTAGAACGACAGATCGAGGTATTTATCAACGTCGGACAGGACCTTGCCGCCACTGCCATACTTCGTGCGCAGATCGAGCACGGTCTTGAGGCCCTCGCGCAAAATCGCAGCCTTCGGCGTCAGACCGGAGCGCGGCGACAGCAGGCTGGTCATCACGGCGTCGACGACGCCCGGCTTGATTTCCGGCATCTTGGCTTGCAGCAGGGCCGCCGCGGCGGCCCGGTTTTCCGGCGCCAGGGTCCAGTCGAGACCTTGCAGATAGCCGCGAATGAACGCTTTTACGCGATCGGCATTTGCGACCGCCCAGCTTTGGCGCGCGGCCACGATGCCGCCCTGATAGTTCGGAAACACGTCGGTGCTTTTGCGCAACACGCGGAAGCCGGCAGCGACCGCCACGCTGGTGAACGGCTCGATGGTAACGGTCCCGGCATGGGCACCGCTCTTGACTGAGGCCCAGCGCTCGGGCGTCGCGCCGACCGCGACGCGCTCGTAATCCGTCATCGGCAATCCGAGCTTGTCGAGCATCTCGTACAGCACAAAAGCGAAGCCGGTGCCGACCGCATCGAGCGCAAGGCTCTTGCCGCGCAGATCAGACGCAGTCTGGATATCCGGCGCCACCACGGCGCTCAACTCGACCTGCGTGGCGCCCATGATGACGCGGAAATCGGCCGCGCCCTCTAACTGCTTGGCGCCAAGGCCTTCGCGATAGGCGACGATGTTGTCGCACGCGGTAAACGCCAGATCGTATTCGCCGGCAGCGAATTTTTCGATCTGCGACACTGAGCTCGGCGTCGTCGACAGCGAGACGGCGAGACCTTGGCCCTTAAAATAGCCGTTCTCCAGCGCGGCATAGACCGGCAGGTTGGGTGCACCCGGAAATGCGATGACTTTGATTTCGGCAAGATCGCTCATTGACCGTTCCTTTAATGACGGGCCGAAAGAAGGGCATTCAATTGCGCAGCCACCAGATCCGGCGCCTCCAGCGGAGTCAGATGCCGCACCTTGTCCAGCACGGTCAGCGTCGCGCCCGGGATCAGGTCGCGCGTGGCCTCTGCCATCGCGACCGGCGTCGCATAATCTTCCGCGCCGACCACGATGCGGGTCGGAAAGGCAAAAGGCGGCAGCACCCGAAGATCGGCGGCGCCGAGCATGCGGCAGGTCTCGAGATAGGCTTCCGGATCGCTGGCCAGGAATACCGCGACCGCATGTTCGACGACGTCCGGATGCTGTTTGCGGAAGGCCTCGCTGACCCAGCGGTCGAGTTGAAACGGTACCAGGGCCGCCATGCCCTCGCGCGCACCCTTTTGCCCGCGTTCTTCCCATTGCTGCGGCGCATTCGGCCCATACCAAGCGGTGGTATCGATCAGGCCGAGGCCCGAAACCCGATCGGGATATCGCGCGGCGAACGCCAGCGATATGCAGCCGCCCATGGATGCGCCGGCGACGACAGCCTGCTGCCAGCCGATCGTATCGAGAAGATCCGCCAGATCGTCGGCATGCCGCTCAATCGGCTGGGATCCCTTCGGCTTACCGGAACGGCCGTGACCGCGGCAATCGTAAACCAGAACGTCGCCCGCCTCTTTTAGATACGGAACAACGCGATCCCAGAAACTGCCGTCCATCGCCAGCGAGTGCACGAGCGCGCAACGCCCCTGGCCGGTGCCTTTGACCACGCGATAGACGATCTTCGTGCCGTCGCGCGCGGTCGCGACGTTGCTATCGTCCGTCGTGGCTCCTGATGCTTGCATCGTGCGGAATCCTGAATTTCTGGTTGGCCGGAGGCAATCGCCAAACGAACCGCTGCCTGGACCGCCCACCCGACCTACTTCCTCGACACCTGGAAGGGTGGTAGACGGAGCGCAGTTTGTATGACAATCATACATAATACGGACGGACCATCGGATAAAGCCGACGACCGATCAAGCGAAATTTGATGTTGGCCAATCGTGTTCCGAAATCGGCGCCCGCTTGGCCAACCCGGTATCCGGATCTAGAACAACAACGAGGAAACGAGGCGCGCCACGAGCCTTAACCACGGGAGCCCGCAAATGGGCCCGATTAAGGTCTGCCGCAGACCGCGGCTTGTGATGCGAGCGCCCACGGAGATCAAGATGAAGCCGTTTAAGAAAGTAGCCCTGCTCGCGCTCGCATTGTTGAGCTTCAGCTCCATTCAACTTCAGGCGCAGACCAGCTATCCGACGCGCCCCATTCGCATGCTGGTCGGCTTCGCGGCAGGCTCCAGCGGCGACGTCGCCGGACGGATCGTCGCCAACAAACTCAGCGAGTTGCTGGGCCAGGTGGTGGTTGTGGAAAACCGCGCGGGTGCCAGCAGCCTGATCGCGACCGAGGTCGTCGCGCGCGCGCCCAAGGACGGCTACACGCTGCTGTTCGCGACGGTCGCGGCGACGATCAATACGACACTAATGGCCGGCAAAGGCGCTAATTTCGAGAAGGATCTCGAACCGATCACCCTGGTCGGCTCTATCCCCAACATCCTCGTCGTTCACCCCAAGCTCGGCGTCAACAACGTCAAGGAATTGATCGCCATGGCGAAGGCCAAGCCCGGCGAACTGCTCTATGGCGCCTCCGGTATCGGCAGTGGCCCCCAGATGACCGCAGAACTCTTCAAGCAAATGGCCGGCGTCGAAATGACCGCCGTGCTGTATCCGGGCAGCGCCCAGACGGTGACCGACCTGGTGGCCGGGCGCATCAATCTGATGTTCTCCCCGGCCTCGAGCGTGCTGGGGCTGATGCAGGAAGGCAGCGTCAAGGCGCTGGCCTCCACGGAAGCCAAGCGTGCCAGCGTTGCGCCCGACCTGCCGACAATTTCGGAGTCCGCGCTTCCGGGCTTCGACACCGGCGTCTGGTTCGGCATTCTGGCGCCGACCGGCACCCCGGCACCGATCATCGAGCAGTTGTCGAAGGCGACGAACGACGCGGTGAAAGACCCCAAAGTGATCCACCAGCTTCAGGTGCAGGGCTTGGATGCCATCGGTGGCACGCCCGAGGAGTTCCGGAAATTCATCCGCAGCGAAACCGAGCGCTGGGCCAAAGTCATCGAGGTCATGCCGAAAAAATAACCACGGCCGGCCTCGTAACTTCCGCTGACGGGATTTTAGTGCCAAATTCGCGCCGCGCTACGGCCGGACCTTCCCGACCGGGTGGTTAAGGGTGGTCAAGAGCATTATGAGCGTGAAACCGGGCAGTCAGCAGCCGAAGCGTTTGATCGTCGGCATCAGCGGCGCGTCGGGTGCTGTGTATGGCATCCGGCTACTCGAACTGCTGAAGGATACCGACATCGAGACCCACCTGATCATGTCACGGTCAGCCCAGGTCACGCTGGCGTTCGAGACCGACTTCAAGGTCGCCGACGTCGAAGCGCTCGCGGATGTCGTGCATTCCAATCAGGACATCGGCGCCGCCTGTTCCAGTGGTTCGTTCAAGACCATGGGCATGGTGATCGCGCCCTGCTCGATCAAGACCATGTCGGAGATCGCCACCGGCACCACGGCCAATCTGCTGTCCCGCGCCGCCGACGTGGCGCTGAAGGAACGCCGCCGGGTGGTGCTGATGCTGCGCGAGACGCCGCTGCATATCGGCCATATCCGCACCATGGCGTCGGTGACCGAGGCCGGCGCCATCGTCTACCCGCCGGTGCCGGCATTCTATTCGCGGCCGGCTTCGCTCGCCGAAATGGTCGACCACACGCTCGGCCGGGTGCTCGACCTGTTCGACATCGATCTCGGCGTGGTGCGGCGCTGGACCGGCGAAAAAGGCCGCCCGAAATCCGCGAAAGCAAAAAAGCCGCGGGATTGAACCACGCCGGCACGGACACACAGGAGCGCGTCCTGCTTCAGCTCGACAACCCGTTCTGGCAATTCTCGTTGAAGGTCTATGCCGCGCCGGGCGTCGCAGCCGAATGTCTGGCGCTGCAGCGCGCGCTGTCGATCGACGTCAATGTGCTGCTGTTGTGCGCGTGGCTCGGCGCCGCGCGTCAAGTCTCGCTGGACACGGCCAACATCGCCTCGATTCAAGACACCATTGGCTCGTGGCACGATACCGCGGTGCGGCCATTGCGGGCGGTCCGGGAAAACATCAAGACTTTGCCCGAAATGGCGCATGACGATGTGCAGGCGCTGCGCAAACAGGTCGCCGCCTCCGAACTGCGCGCCGAGCAGATCGAGCAGGCCCTGCTGTTTGATTGGGCTCAGGCCCTACCGGTGCGGGAAAGCGATGGCCCGCCACACGATCTCGTGCGTAGCAATGTCGAAGCGTTTCTGAAACGACATCGTGGAGACCAGCGGCCTGCCGGCGACCTGTCGTGCGCAGGATTGACCGATGCGGCGCTACGGGTCGCCGGACAGCCCGAAAACCATTGAGGTCGTAATGAGTGACGCTTTGACACCGCTGCGTATTATCGTATTTCGCGGCGTGCAAAATCTGCCGAGTTTCGCGGCTGAGGCCAACGGTTTCTATAAGAAGCGCGGCATTGTCGTGGAGACCGTATTTACCGGGAACTCAGAGCAGCAGCGGGGCGGTCTGGCGAGCGGCGAGTATGATCTCGCGCATGGGGCCGTCGACAACGCCGTCGCCATGGTCGACGTCGCCAAGGAAGACATCGCGATCTTCATGGGACTCGATCAAGGGTTCAACATGTTGGTCGTACAGCCGGAGATCAAGTCTTACGAGGATTTGCGCGGCAAGACGATCGGGGTCGATGCGCCCGACACCGCATTCGCGCTGGTGGCCTATGAAATGTTGAGGCTCAAGGGCCTCAATGCCGGCGACTACAAGATTCTGCCGGTTGGCGCGACGCAGTCGCGACTCGATGCGATGAGAGACGGCAAGATCGACTTTGCCATGCTCAACCTGCCGTTTAATATTTTCGCGCAACGCGCCGGGCTGACGGTCTTGGCTGATCCCAAACAGGCCATCACGGCTTATCAGTCGACCGGCGGCTTCGTGCTGCGCGGATGGGCGAAGAAGAACCACGACGTGTTCGTCCGCTACATCGCGGCCTATATCGAAGGCCTGCGCTGGGCTCTCGATCCGGCCAACCGCGCCGCGGCGATTCAGATTCTGATCGATCGCATGAACCTTCCCCACGACATTGTCGAGGAAAGCGTCAAGCAGATCCTGGATCCGAAGACCGGCTTCACCAAGGATGCCAAGCTCACGCTCGACGGCATGACCATGCTGCTGAAAATGCGCGCCAACTTTACCGGCGAAACCGGCCGCGATATTTCGCCGGACCGCTACGTCGACGAAAGCTACTATCGCGAGGCGCTCGCTACTCTCTAATCCGCAGGACACACCATGTCTGATTTTATCTCTATCCCGTGCCTGCTGATGCGCGGCGGCACCTCCAAGGGTCCGTACTTCAAGATCGATGACCTGCCGTCTGACCGTGCCGAGCGCGACCGCGTGCTGCTGGCCGTGATGGGATCGCCGGATATCCGTCAGATCGATGGTCTCGGCGGTGCCGATACGCTCACCAGCAAGGTCGCGGTCGTTGGCAAATCGAGCCGTCCCGGCGTCGACCTCGATTATTATTTTTGTCAGGTCGATATTACGAAGGCGATCGTCGACACCTCGCCGCCCTGTGGCAACATGCTGTCGGGCGTTGCGCCGTTCGCCATCGAGACTGGCATGATCGAGGCCAAGGACGGCACCACCACGGCCATCATCTACGATGTCAACATCTCAACCAAAATCGAAGCCATCGTGCAGACGCCCGGCCGCAAGGTTACTTACGTCGGTGATGCGGCGATCGATGGCGTGCCCGGCACAGCCGCGCCCATCTATCTCAACTTCATGGATGTCGTCGGCTCCAGCACCGGAAAGCTGCTGCCTACCGGCCAGGTGATCGACGTGATCGACGGCATCGAGGTGACGTGCCTCGATGTCGCGATGCCGATGATGCACCTCCGCGCGAAGGATATCGGCCTCACCGGTTACGAGAACCGCGCCGAGATCGAAAAGCACCCGGACATTCTGGCTCGTATCGAACACATCCGCCTGGAGGCCGGTCGGCGCATGGGTTTCGGCGACGTGACCGACAAGGTGATCCCGAAGGTCGGCATTCTGTCATCGCCGCGCAATGGCGGCACTGTCACGTCACGTTATCTCACGCCGCATAAGCTGCACGCCGCGCACGCGGTGACCGGCGGCATCAGCGTCGCGTCAAGCTGTGTTCTGGAAGGCTCCGTCGCCTACAGTCTGGCGGTGCGAGAATCCGGCAGCCCGATTTCGGTGCGCATCGAACATCCGTCGGGCCATGTCGATCTGCGCCTGGAGTATTCAGGCAATGGCGAAAGCCTGACGGTCGAGCGCGCCGGCACGGTACGCACCGCCCGCCTCATCATGCGCGGTGAAGTGTACGTGCCGTCGCAGCACGACGCCGCCTGATAGTATCGCAGCGTCGAGATGTTTTAAATTCGGAGATTCGTTGAATGAGCAATGCCGCGTCCTGGCAAGATAAAATCCCGCTGACGCTCGACGATTTCCTGCGTCCTGGCCGCGTCGCGCTGCTGATGTGGGACATGCAGAACGGCCTCGCCGGCCGCTGTCCCGAGATCGACAGCGTTCGGCGCAACGCCAACAAGCTGATCGACGCGGCGGAGCAGGCCGGCATTCCGGTGATCTGGAGCCGGCACATCCTGCCGCCACTGGAACTGACGGCCGGTCCGTTCCTGCTGTTCCTGATGAAGAAGCAGAAGGTCGCCCATCCGAGCAAGCTGCAGCCGACTATGCAGCGCGGCATGGAAGATACCGAATTCGTGCCCGGCCTCGCGCCGAAGCCGCATCATATCGTGCTGGAAAAAAGCCAGCCGTCGCTGTTTGTCGACACGCCGCTGGATCTGCGGCTGAAGACCATGGGCATCGACACGCTGGTCATCGGCGGTGTCGCGACCGATATCGGCATCGAGTTCAATTGCCGGCATGGCGCCGCGCTCGGCTACTATACGGTCGTCGCCGAGGACGCCAGCGGCGCCTACACCCGCGAAGCGCACGAGCGCAGCCTGACGTTCCTGCGCAGTTGGACGACGCCCGTGGTGACGGCCGACACAATTTGCCAGACGTGGAACAACATCCAGCGTTGAAGAATTTTCGCCCTCCACTTAAACTAAAAAAGGACAGGAAACCCCTTCGATGAAGACATCCTCGCGCATCACGCTAGCGACTCTCGCGATCCTACTGACCGGGGTTGCGGCTGGCGCCAACGCACAGGAATATCCGAACCGCCCCATCACCATCATCGTTCCGCAGGCCGCCGGCGGCGGCAATGACACCATCGCGCGCATTCTCGGCGAGCGCATGGGCCGTTCGCTAGGCCAATCCTTCATCATCGAGAATAAGCCCGGCGCGGGCGGCACGATCGGCACGAAACAACTCGCGCAAAGCAAGCCCGACGGCTACACGCTCGCCATGGGCAGCACCGGAACGTTGGGTATCGCCCCTACCGCGTTCACTAACGCCGGATACAATCCGCGCAAGGACTTCGCGCCGATCGGACTGATCGCCAAGAGCGCCTTGGTGCTGGTGGTCGGCCCTTCGGTAAAGGCCAACACCGTGCAGGAAATGATTGAGTTCGCGAAGAAGAACCCCGACGTCCTGACCTACGGCTCAGGCGGCGTCAGCAGCGCCAACCATCTCGCGGCCGCGATGTTCGCCAGCGCGGCCGGCATCAAGATGGTGCACGTACCGTTCAAGGGAGCCGGACCGGCGATCAACGACGTGATGGGTGGCCACGTCTCGATGATCTTCAGCAGCCTGCCACCGATCCTGGGCAATGTCCGCGGTGGCAACCTGCGGGCGCTCGGCACCGGCACGACGGAGCGTGCGGCCGCCATTCCGGACGTGCCGACCATCAGCGAGGCCGGACTTCCTGGCTATGAGGCCGAACAGCGTTACGGCCTGATCGCACCGGCTGGAACGCCTCCGGCGATCGTGGCTAAGCTCAATGCAGCCTTGCGTGAAGCGCTGACGTCCGATGACGTCAAAGAGCGGATCAACGCGGACGGCGCCGTTCCGATGCCGAGCTCGCCGGAAGAATACGCCAAGGACATCGAAGCGGAAGACACCAAGTGGTCGAAGGTCGTGATCGAGGCCGGCGCCAAGCAACAGTAATTCTCAAAAACAAAACCGCCGCGAGCTTGATCGGCTCGCGGCGGTTTTTTTCGTCTAGATGTTTAGCTTACTCGACCTTAAAGTCGATTGCTTCCACCATGGTGCGCCATTTCGCGATCTCGGCGCGGAACATGGCTTCGGACTGCGGCTGATCGAGATACAACGGCTCGAAGCCAAGCTGCTCCAACTTGGCGATGGTGTCCGGCTCTTTGAGGATCTCCAGGATCGCCGCGTTCAGCTTGGTCGTAATTTCCGGTGGCGTCTTGGCCGGCACGAAGAAGCCGGTCCAGGCCGAGGCCGTGAAGCCCGGATAGCCGCTTTCGGCGTAGGTCGGCACATCGGGAAGCAGCTTCATGCGTTTTTCGCTGGCGACGGCGAGACCGCGCAGCGCACCCGACAAGACCGGCTGAGCGGCACCCGCCGCCGGCGGTGTCGCGACGAGCGGAATCTGGTTGCCGAGCGCCGCCGTCACGGCCGGCGCACCGCCCTGGAACGGAATGTGCGTCGACTGAATATTCGCCAGCTTCTTAAAGAAATACTGGGTGACAATATACGACGCGCTGCCGGCGCCGGCGGTACCGAATTGCGCCGAAGTTCCGCGCGCGTTATCGACAAACTCCTTCAGCGTCTTCGGGCCGCTCGGATGCGCCGAAATCATCTCAGGCGAAGATGCCGAGATCGACACCGCGGTGAACTCGTCAGCCGTATAGCCGCGCTTCGGGAACACGGTTTCATTGATGGGCAACGACGTCGTCGCGCCGAGGATCGTATAACCGTCCGGATCGGCCGCGGCAATGCGCCGATGCGCCAGATTGCCGGCCGCGCCGGAGCGGTTTTCGATGATGACCGGCTGTCCGAACTTTACCGAAAGCTTTTGCCCGACAAGCCGCGCAATGACATCGATCAAACCGCCAGGCGCGAAACCGACCATGATGGTAATCGGCTTGGACGGATAGGCCTGCGCCCGCAGGGCGGTGGAGGAAGCGAAAACAACCAGCGCGCTCAGCGCCAGCGGGACTGCGAGACGGGAAAGGATCCCATTGATGCTGTAACTACGATTTTCAACTGTCGTCATTTAGTCCTTCACCTTCTACTTCGGACGCATCAAGGACGCCGTCCCGGGCATTTTCAGTGCTTATCTTAGCCATGGCTGCGGCGCCAGTCGGCTGGTGCCGTCGCGCCGCTGCATTTCGTCCCATGGAAAGCTCAACGCTTGCGGGTTGTCCCACATGGGGTAAAAGGTAGGCCAAATCCCACCTAAAATCGGAAATGACTGGAGAGGTATTTTATGCATTTGCTGTATTCCGCGCGCCGCCTGCTGGCCGCGATCGCCATCATGCTACTGCCGGCCGTCGCCGCCCAAGCCCAGACCTATCCGACCAAGCCGATCCGCATGCTGGTGCCCTATGCGGCCGGCGGCGGCACCGACACCATCGCGCGCCTGGTCGCGCAGGGCATGAGCGAGCAGTTCGGCCAGACCGTTGTCGTTGAGAACCAGGCCGGCGCCGGTGGCAATCTCGCGACCCAGACTGTCGCCGCAGCCGCGCCCGACGGTTACACGATCCTGATGGCCAACCAGGGCCCGATGGCCGTGAACCCCCATCTGTTCACCAGCCTCAAGGTCGATCCGCTCAAAGCGTTCGATCCGATCACGATGATCACCGCGGCGCCGCTGGTCATCGTGGTGCCGGCGAATTCGCCCTATCAGACCTTCCAGCAACTGATCGAAGACGCCAAGAAGAAGCCGAAGCAGATCAATTACGGGTCGGCAGGCAACGGCTCGGCCAGCCATCTGGCGACCGTACTGATGAACGTCATCGCCAAGGTCGAAACCACGCACGTTCCGTATCGCGGCGCCGGCCCGGCGCTGAACGACCTGATCGGCGGTCAGACCCAGTTCATGGTGACGACCTTCCCGTCGGTGCTCGGCCTGCTCGAAGGCGGTCGCGTGCGCGCCGTCGCGGTCACCACTAAGGAGCGCGCGTCGAACCTGCCGAACATTCCGACCGTCGCCGAGAGCGGCTATCCGGAATATGAGGCCAGCGCCTGGTACGGGTTTGTCGTGCCGAAGGGCACACCGCCGGCCATCGTTGCCGCGCTCCGCAAGGCCACCGTGGACGCGATCAACGGGCCGCAAATCAAGGACCGCTTGGTGAGCGAAGGCGCCAAGCCGGTCGGCAACGAGCCGGCCGAATTCGGTGCATTCATCCAGTCCGAGAGCAAGCGCTGGGGTGAGATCGTGAAGGCTTCCGCGCTGAAGCTCGAGTAGGCGCGCGACTGCGTGACTGCAGCCGCCGTGTCGCGACGGCTGCAGTCATCAGCCTAAAGATCAAACACCATCTTCTCAGGACGCATTGCCTTTCATCGGAATCGGTCCGAAGGCAGGCGGCGGCACCCGGCGCTTGGTAGCTGCCTCATAGGACGAAGCGATCCTCAGGATGATGTCTTCCTTGCCGGGCTCGGCGCGGAACACCAGCGAAAACGGCAATCCGGGCGCGGCGAGTTGGGTTGGAGTCGTGGACGGAGCTGCCACGTAACGGGTGCCGTCCTCGCTCAATACAAATACCGGATCGTACGCGGTGGAAACATAGCCGGCCGGGATCAGTATCTCGGTCAGACTCGCGTTCGGGCCGTTGAAGGACTCGGACGCGAGATTTTGCCGGGTCCCCGGTTGGACGGCGCCGCCGATCTTCGCAGGCGGAAATGGCGTATGCACGCGCACCAGCGCGTCGAGATGGTTTTCGAGGATCACCATCATGTCAACGCGGCGCAGCATCTCACGTAGCATGATGCGCTCGTTGACGCCCTGGCGATAGCCGAGCGGATTGCGCATATCGCGTACCTCCTCCCAATTCTTGAACGCCGCGCGTTGGTCGTCTCCCCAGAACTTCGAACGCGCGTTGAGCGTCGGAAAATCCACCAGAGCTTCCGTAAAGCCCTTCGCCTGCCAATCGGCGGCGCGCCGCGTGAGATATTGCGGAATGTGGAAGCGGAAGCCCATCGCCAGTTCCTGCTGCTGGACGGTGCCGATGTCGAGGTTCGACGGTGGCGTAATCCGCCCTTCGGCCAGTTCGACGAAATAGTCGATGGGCTTCATGGTGCCGCTGCCAAACACCTTGCCCGGCTCAAATTCGGTCGGCTCGATGACGGCGGCGAATTCCTTGAAGAGCGGCGTGCCCTCGGGTGTAAGGCGGAACAGCAATTCCGGCATAAATACCGGCACCAGCTTGGCAAGCGCTCCGCGAAAGTCGACCTTCATGGTCTCGAGGTCGGGATCGCCGGCCCACAGCGGGTCGGTGGATTCCACCAAGGTGGCGCCGAGGTGCTCGCCGAGGATGGTCTTGATCTCCTTGGCGCCGGCGGTCACGATCGGCACTTCGGTCAGCGAGCCCGGTCGCGTGACCATGGATTCACGGATGACCCCGATACGCAGTTTCTTCAGCTCGCCCGGCGCGCCGGTGGAGACGGCGTGGCTGGCGTAAGGTGTGCTGAGGATGGACGAGCGAGGCACGGTCGTGAAGGGATCTCGCGGGTCGTAATAGCCTTCCACCGGGTCCTTCAATGCATCGAGCACCTTCGCGCAATCACTGATCTTGCGGCAGTGAATGCCGCTGCGATCCACATAGATGTCCGCCCCGATGGCGCCGCCGTCGAAACCAAGCATTGCCTTGTGCGGCAGGATCAACGCCACCGAATTATGATTGGACGGACCTCGGCACGACGCGCGGGTCTCCTCGCCCAGGCTTGCCATCACCATGTTCGTGCTGACGGAAAGCGCGGAACCTGAACTGGAGCCGAGCGACGCCGAGCGTGTGGTGTCGTAGGGATTGGCCGGATTGCCGCCCCAGGTGCTTCGCTGATAGCCGAGCACCGATGGCAGCACCTTATCCGGGTGATGCCGGCCACCCGGATTGTCGGCGCGACCGTTATATTCCGTGTTCACGGCCTTGGCGAAGATGATGGCGCCCTTGTTGCGCAATTGCTCCACCAGCACATGGTCGCGCGCCGGGAAGTCGATGTCGTAGGCAGCATCTCCGCCGCCCGTGGAGCGCATGTCCTTGGTGTCGAACGGGTCCTTGAACGAGAACGCAACCCCGTACATCGGCATTTTCTCAAGATCCGGATTGCGTCCATATTCGGCGTCGAGTTCAGCCGCGCGCTCAAGCGCGTCCGGTATCTGGCGGAAGAACTCGCACACCGGCGGCGCGCCGGGCGGCAGAGCGCCAAGGGAGGGATGCCGGTCGAAATCGCCGCGGCAGGTCACGGAACGTTCGCCCCGGATGTTGATGGTAGCCAGCGCATTGACCTGACCGCCATTCGGCTTGCCGACGATCATGCCGAATTGTTGCATCACCGAGGGGTCGGAAGCCGTCGATTCCATGCGGCCGTATTCGAGCGGCGGGCCCTTGTACTTGTCCAAGTCGGGCAACACGTCCGACGCCTTAACGGTCTCAGTCGGGAAGCGAAGAGCCTGCGTGCCCCGCACCGTACCCGTGGCTTCCGCGATCGGCGCGCCATCCGCAGTCACGAGCAGGCTGGCCACGCCGTTAAAAGCGCGAACCCGATCGATATAGTGCTGAACGACAGCCACGCAGGTGGTCTGCCCGCTTCTGATCGCGGCGTGCAGATCGGCGATGGTCGCTTCTTCAAGACGGAAGGGCTTTTGTTGGGCCGCCCCGGTCGTGGAAGGCGTCGGCTTTGTCAAGGTGTCGAGCTGATCTGTCATGACGTTGGGCCTTTGCTGTTAGAAATCACCATCGGATTTCAAAGTGGGCCTGCATGGCCCAGTGAACGGAAGCGACGAGACGCTGCGAAAAATGTTCATGTGGCCTGCGCCGCCTGTTTGCCTATTCCGACCGAAACCGGACGTGGGATCGTTTCGAGATTCAGTCTTCGCAGTTGCGGCGCCCGCCATGCGACGATCGCCACTACCAAAAGCGTGATGAACCCTCCCGCACATAACGTGGCACTCGCGCCGATGAGGCTCGCCGTCATGCCGCTCTGGAAGGCTCCAAGTTCGTTGGAGGAGCCGACGAACACGGACTTTACCGCCGCAATACGGCCACGCAGCGCTTCGGGTGAAGCGAGCCGCAGGATAGCGTGCCGGATGACCATGCTCATGCCGTCGCACAGGCCCGCGAGAAACAGAGCGGCCAGCGAGAGATAAAAATCCCGCGACAGTCCGAACACGATGATGCACAGCCCGAACAGCGCGATGATGGCATGGAGCACCTGCCCGGCATGGCGCACCGGGAGGAAGCGGGTCGCCGCGACGGCGGCCGTCAAAGCGCCGGCGGCGCTGGCCGAGCGCAACAGTCCGAAGCCGGCGGGACCCACCTGGAGAATATCCATGGCGAATATCGGAAGCAGCGCGGTGGCTCCGGCGAAGAACACGGCGAACAAATCCAGCGCCATGGACCCGAACAGAATCTGGCTGTGCAGAACGTAGCGCACGCCTTCCTTGATGCGCGTCCAGGCGCTCGCGTCGCTGCTTTGGGCCGGTGGCGGACGATCGGTGACGCCGAACGCGACGCTCAAGAACGTGACCGCGAACAGCCCCGCGATCACTCCATAGGTCGCCGTCGCACCAAGTACTGCCCAGGTGAATCCAGCCGCCACCGGACCGATCACATCAGCGGCGCGTCCCCAAGACGCCAGAATGGGGACGCCGATCATGACCTGATGCAGCGGAAGAACCTGCGCCTCAAGCCCGACAGCCGCCGGAGACTCGAACGCGCGGATCGAGGCGGACAAAAACGCGGCGCCATAGAGCACAAACAGCACCGAGCCGTTGCCCGCGTTGGAGATGACGGCAAGGCTCGCAGCCACACACGCGAGCAGCGCCATCGTCACCAGCACGATGGTGCGCCGGCTGTGCCGATCGGCGACGTCCCCACCATAGAGCACGAGGGTGACGCCCGGGACGGCTTCGATGAGACCCAGCAGGCCCAGAGCCATTGGATCGCGCGTCAGGTCGTAGACCTGAAAGCCCAGCAGCACGGTGATGCCCGAGGCACACAGGCGGAAGATCGTGTTGGCAATCAAAAAGGAGCGGAATTCACCATTCCGCAGCAGCTGTACGATCACGATGCTGGCTTTCTAAGAAGATGGCCAAGGCGGAGCTACCGCATATCCCACCCATCGACGGCGGGCTTCGGCAGCGCACGACTTCGACGGGAGGGATGCGTGCGGCACCCCTCCCCGATGCATCATTCGTCGACAGTGACCTGGGTGAAATCCTGGTACCAGCTCTGGGCCTGCTTGAAGCCCTTCACCTTGGGACTGAGCGCGCGTGGATTCAGGTCGTGCACCACGAACACCCAGGGCGCATCGTCCACCACCAAGGCATGCGCCTGCGCAATCAGTTCGTCGCGTTCCTTCGGTTCGAAGCTCTCGAACGCCTTGTCAAGCAGCGCATCGACTTTCGGGTTCTTGTACAGGCTCCAGTTGGATCCGTTGGGCGGTGCGCTGGAGCCGTGGAAGTTCAGGAAAAACTGAGTGGGATCGGAGATCGGAAGACCATGGTTCACCACATCGAGATGTGGCGCACCCGGCCGGTCGGGCCGCTGACGCATGGTGTTGAGCATGGTGCCCCAATCCACCACCGTGTATTCGGTCTCGATGCCCAGTTCCTTGTAGCTCTGCTGCACGAACTCGGCCATCGGCAGTGGCACCATGTTGCCCGAGCCCGCTGTCGGCACCTGCACCTTGAGCTTCAGAGTCTTGCCGCCGGGGCCGTAACCGGCCTCCTTCAGCAAGGCACGAGCTTTGTCCGGATTGTAGGTGTAGTTCTCGCTCGGCCTGCCGAAATATTTGTAGCTGTCCGGCCACGGGCCTCGCGCCGGAATAGCCGTGCCGCCCAGCATCTCCACCAGACTCTTGCGGTCGAGCCCATAATTGAGTGCCAGTCGCACGCGGCGGTCGCTGATCGGCGACGCATCGGAGTTGTTGGCGTGCCAAGCCCAGACATGCGGATAAGGCTTGGTGACGATCTGGAATCCGGAGGCCTTCAAGCCGGGAATGGAATCGGGCGCCGGATATTCGACCCAGTCCACCTGCCCTGAGCGCAACGCGGCGAGGCGCGTATTCGCGTCCGGGATCGGCATCAGCACCAGACGCTTCAGCTTGGGGACGCGCGTCTTGTCCCAATAGTCGTCGTTTCGCACCAGTTCGATGGAAGTACGCGGCGTCACCTTCTCAACCTTGAAGGGGCCAGTGCCCGCGGGCGCCTTCTGGAAGTCCTGCCAGTTGCCGATCTTGGCATATTGGGTCGGGCTGACCATGAACACGCGCGAGATCAGATAAGGCAGCATCGAGAACGGAACGCGCGTGTACAGCGCGACATGCGTATCGTCGATCTTCTCGTACTTCTCCACCATCGACGTATAGGTACGGTAGCTGCGCGCCTGAGCCTTGTCGAAGTGCGGCGCCGCCTCGTTCAAATGGCGATCGAAATTCCAGATGACGTCGTCGGCCTTGAAAGCGGTGCCGTCATGGAAGCGTACGCCCTCGCGCAGCGTGAAGATCCAACGCTTGTGATCGTTGGGATCGATGTGCCACTCGGTCGCGAGACCGGGAGTGAGATCGGAGATCTGGTCGGTCTTGGTGAAATCCCAATTCACCAAGGCGTCGAAAATCGGATAGCCGGCGAAGCGGCCGCCCTCGCTGCCATTGTCCGGTATGCCGCCCGTGGTCGGCACATCGGACGTGGTCATGCCGACGCGCAACGTCTGCGCGTGAAGCGGCGCCGAAGCCAGAAGGCCCGCTCCGAGAATCACCGCACTGACCAAAATGGACTTTTTCGATCGCCTGTTCGTCGCGCGACCCTTGAAGTATTCATCGCGGCGCCCGAGGCCACATAGCGTCAAAATAGGATTTTTCATTTTCAGCGCTCTCTCTGATGTTGTTTACAAATGAGGTGCGCCGCTTTTCTGCCTCACTGCCAATTATTAAATTGGCTCAGACTCAAACGGATACATAATCTAACAACGCATAAACATGAAACGCAATACACTATACTGATCTTATTTCATGCATACTTTGAATTTTTATGCTTTTATTTATGGCATACTGGACACGCCGCGCGGACCCGCATTCCCTCATGCTCTGACGTCCATCGCGGCGCGCAGGCCGTCGCTCGCCATGTTGAAGCAGAGCGAGGTCACGAAGATGCCGAGGCCCGGCAACGTCGCCAGCAGCGGCTGGGTGTAGATGGCGGTGCGAAGTGTGTTGAGCATCAAGCCCCATTCGGGCTCCGGCGGCTTCACGCCGAGGCCGATGAACGACAGGCCCGAGGCGAGGATCATCGACACGCTCACCAGCGTCGTCGCATAGACGAAGATGGAGCCCAGCACGTTGGGCAGCACATGCACCCGCACCACCGTCAGAGCGCTGGCTCCGGTGGAACGCGCGGCTTCCACATAGTCGAGATTGCGCGTGCTGGTGGTCACGCTTTCCGAGATGCGGATCATCATCGGAATGAACACCATGGTCATCGCGATGATGGCGTTGCCGATGCCGGGTCCAAGCGCGCCGCTGATGGCCACGGCCAGCAGCACCGACGGGAACGCGTAGAACACGTCAGTGATGCGCATGATCGCCATGTTGATGCGCCCGCCCGCGTACCCGGCCGTGATGCCGAGCGCACCGCCCACCACGAAGGCGATCGCGACCGGCGTGATGCCGACGAACCACGACAGGCGCCCGCCATAGATCAGGCGGGTCAGCATGTCGCGGCCCAATTCGTCCGTGCCGAGAATATGGCCCGGCGTACCGACCGGCTTCAGGCGTCGAATCATGCTGCCCTGAAGCGGGTCATAGAGACCGAGCAGCGGCGCAAAAATCATCGCCAGCGCCATGACAGCGAGAATCCCGAGGCACACCATAGTGACGCGATCGCGCAGCAGGCGACGCCCGACCGCGCGCCAATAGCTGGCGCGCCGCGGCTTCAATATCCTGCGCGGGGCGACAAGACCGCTTGAAACGGTGGCGATCTCCGTCATGTCCTTCGCATCCTTGGATCGAGTGCCGTCTGAATGAGATCGACCAGCAGGTTGAGCGCGACGAAGATCATCGCGAGCACCAGGGTCGTGCCTTGAAGCACCGGAATATCGCGCTGGAAGATGGCCTGGTTGAGCATCATGCCGGTGCCGGGCCAGGCGAAGACGGTTTCCACCAGGATGGAGCCGCCCATCAGATAGCCGAGTTGAAGCCCCATCACGGCCAATGCGGTGGGCGCCGCGTTCTTCATCACATGCACCGTCAGCATCAGCCGCCGCAGGCCCTTGCCACGCAACGTGGTCATGAAGTCCTGGCTGAGGATTTCCACCACCACGCCCCGGACCGTGCGCGTGACAAGGCCGGCAGGGATCACCGAAAGCGTGATCGCCGGCAGAATGAGATGCCGGATGTGGAGCCAGTCCCACGCCCAGTCGCCCGGCCCGGCGCTCATGGAGGGAAGCCAACCTAACGTCACCGAGAAGATGATGACGAGCACCATCCCGAGCCAATAATGCGGCACGGATACGCCGCCCACCGCAAAGCTGACGGCCGCCCGATCGATCAGCGTGCCTCGGAATGCGCCGGCGAGACCGCCCAGGATACAGCCTATCACGAAGCCGAGCGACGCCGCTGTGGTCGCCAGAATGAAGGTCTTGCTCGCCGCACTCACCAGTTCGTCGGCGACGAGGCGGCGATTGGCGATCGACCGGCCGAAGTCGCCCTGTACGACATGCGCAAGCCACAGTCCGAACTGGACCGGCAACGGCTTATCGAGGCCGTAATCCTTGCGGACAAGAGCTACCGTTTCGGCCGATGCGTCCGGCGGCAGGATGGCGTCGATCGGATCGCCCGGCGCGATGTGCACCAGCATGAAGCATACGAGGCTCACCGCCAGCGCAATCGGAACGGCATAAAGGATTCGGCGAAGCGTATAGAGAAGCATGTGCTGGTTTCTGATCCGTTAGATACAGCGATACAATGAAGCGACTTGCTAGCTGGCCAGACGCTCCCCAAAAGCCGCGGGGCGATCGTCCACATGGATGCAACGCGCGGCGCGGTCCGGCACCGGCGTCCGCAGTTCCGGCAGGTGGGCCAGGCATGCGCCTTCTGCCTCCGTGCAACGGGGCGCGAAGGCGCAGCCGCCGGGTAAATCGCGCAGGTCGGGCGGTGCGCCCGGAATGGTGGTGAGCCGCTTGCCGCGGGACCCCTCGTGCACCGTCGCGCCGAGCAACCCCTTGGCATAAGGATGCAACGGCTGGCGCATCAGGTCCGCCACCGGCCCCTCCTCGATGAAACGGCCCGCATACATCACGGCGATGCGGTCGGCGACCTCTCCGGCGACGCCGAGATCGTGGGTCACGAAGATCATGCCCATGCCAAGCTCCTGCTGGATCTCCCGCAGCAGAAGCAGAATCTGGATCTGCACCGAGGCATCCAGCGCCGTCGTCGGCTCATCCGCGAGCAGCAATTTCGGCCGACAAGAGAGTGCGATGGCGATCATCGCACGTTGCCGTAGGCCGCCCGACAGTTCGTGCGGATACGCATCCAGGCGCCGTTTCGCGGACGGAATCTGCACCAGTTCTAGAAGCTCCAGCGCGCGCCGCCGGGCCTTTCTCCGGGAAATATTCTCGTGGCGCAGGATGGTTTCCGTGATCTGGCGGCCGATGGTGAAGACCGGATCCAGCGCGGTCATCGGTTCCTGAAAGATCATCGATACGAAGGGGCCGCGCAGATCCGACATTTCGTTCTCGGACGCCTGGACCACATCACGGCCACCGAGTTCCAGCGTACCCGACATGATCGTCTTGGTCGGCGGATTGAGCCGCATCAGCGCCCGCAACGTCACTGACTTCCCGGAGCCGCTTTCACCGAGAATGCACAGGACCTCGCGCTGCCGAAGGTCGAAGTCGACGCCGTTCACGGCATTCACCCCGGTGGTGAACTTCACGCGAAGATCCCGGGCGAGGACGAGAAGATCGTCGCGCATTACGCCACCTTACGAGTTGCGAGGCTGTGCCCGCTGCCGGGGACCAGGGCCCAGCAGGCAGCTTCATGGCCTAAGGCGTGAATAGTGTGGCCGATGGCCGCGAGGTTCGGTTGGCTGTTGGAGCAGACCGGTTCTGCTATCGGGCAACGCGTATTGAAGCGGCAGCCGGGAGGAGGATTTACCGGGTTCGGCGGATCGCCTGTCAGCGGCGGCGTCTTACGCCGCTTCGTCGGGTCCATGGACAGACGGCTGGCCAGCAGCCCCCTGGTATAGGGATGTCCCGGCGCTGCGAAAATCGACTCTACCGGCCCGATCTCAGCCGCGCGTCCGAGATACATCACCAGCACCCGGTCGGCCACGTGATGCACAACGTTCAGGTCATGACTGATGAAAAGATAGGTGAGTCCGAATTGCTCTTTCAGGTCCATCAACAGGTTGAGAACCTGCGCCTCGACGGACTTGTCCAGCGCCGACACCGGCTCGTCGAGAATGATCAGACGAGGCCGCAACGCCAACGCCCGGGCGATATTGATACGCTGGCGCTGTCCGCCCGACAGTTCGTGTGGATAACGCCCGGCAAACAGGCCGGGCGCGAGTCCGACGGCATCCAGCAGGTCGTGAGCACGCTCCACCGCCTCGGTCCGGCCAAGACCATGCACCATGGGAGGAAACGCGATGGATTCCTCAATCGACAAGCGTGGGTTAAGAGATGCGTAGCTGTCCTGAAATACCATCTGCACTTGGCGCAGATATTCCTTCGCCGGCAGCGCGGCCGAACCCACCAGCTCACCATCGAACAGCACTTCACCTGCCGTCGGAGGGATCAACCCCATCAGCAGACGCGAGACCGTCGACTTGCCGCAGCCGGACTCACCGACGATCGCCAGGGTCTCGCCCTTCTTGATCTCCAGATCGAGCCCGTCGACCGCCTTCACGGCGCCGCCGCTGCCAAACAGCCCGCGCTTCAACGGGAAGTACTTCGCCAAACCTCGCGCAATGACGAGAGGCTGCGCCGGTCCGCCACGATCTTCAGGCTGGTCGATGTGCAGCAAATAAAATGCCCTATGAGATTCACGCTCTCACAGGTCTAGCAATACACGTGCCAAAAGCGCGCGCGTTTGCGAAGATGTCTTATGAACTATCGAGGCATCTCGACACGAACGCGATGAAGGCAACCGATCTAGCTGGAGATACGGGAGTCGCGCGACGTCATGGCGATGAAATATCGCACGATGCCTAAATTAGCTGCTGGCTGATGCGAGGTAGCCTGTGCGCACCGCGAATCTGAAACGGGCGTCAGCGGCGATGTGTCGATTGGCCTTCGACGGCGCCAACTGGCCGGCGGCATTGGAACCCGGCACCTCGCCGGGCGTGCAGGAGGCACCTTCCTCGCTCTTATGGAGCGCTGCCAGTGCGGGCATCGGTCGCGGCGTTCAGCGGTTCGCTGTCGGCAACACTCAATGACTCGCGTCGGTATCCGGCCAACGATGTCCTGGTGAATGCGGTGCACGTATCCAGATCGTCGACAATCGCCTCGCAACCATCGCGCCAGGGGCGCGCGCGCCCATAAGATCGCTTCGGCGTCTATGACTGCAGGCCCCACCGCCTCACCGTCACGCGCTCAATGGTGCGGAAGATCAGGTTTTCCACGACCAGGCCGATCACGATAACGGTGAGCAGACCACAAAATACGCCGGGAATGTCCAGCGTGTTTCGCTTCTCGAAGATGTACCAGCCAAGGCCGCCTTGCCCGGAAGACACGCCGAATACCAACTCGGCGGCGATCAGGGTGCGCCACGCGAACGCCCAGCCGATCTTCAGTCCGGTCAGGATCGAGCCGAAGGCGGCCGGCACGAAGATCTTCGATATGTACCGCAAGCCCCTCAGGTCGTAGTTCAGGCCGACCATTCGCAGCGTCTGCGACACCGCGAGAAAACCAGAATGGGTATTCAGCGCCACCGCCCATAGCACGGAATGGATCAGCACAAAGATGATGCTGCCGGAGCCGAGACCGAACCAGATGAGAGCCAGCGGCAGCAGCGCGATCGCCGGCAGCGGGTTGAACATCGCCGTGGCGGTTTCGAGAAAGTCGGCACCGATTCTGGTGCTAATCGCGACGACTGAAAGTACGGCCGCCAGAGAGATGCCGGCCGCATAGCCAAGCAGCAATATCTTTAACGATGACAGCGCCCTGTTCATCAGGGTGCCGTCAAGCATCGCCTGCCACCCCGCTGCCGACGTTTCAGATAACGTTGGCAGCAGCAGCGGGTTGTCGAGAAACCGCGCATAGCTCTCCCAAGCCGCCGCCATCAGAAAAATGATCAACGCCTTGCGGATGGTCGCACTGGCCCAGAGGCGCTCCGCCAGCCCGAGTTGACGCTCGACCTCGACGTCGTTCATCGCCTCGTCGAGCTTCTGGTGAACGATTACATAGGGCTGAGATGTGTCGGGCTCAGTTATATGGGGCTGAGGGACATGAGGTTCGGACATACGAGGCTCAGACATGGGCGGCCTCGACCGGCTTGGCGGCTTCTGCGAACAGCAGTTCGTGAATTTCCTTTTCCAGACGCCCGGTGCCGCGCTCGTCGAGCAGAGATCGTTCGATGTGGCCGACCTCGGCTTTCACCCGGCCCGGACGCGGCGACAGCAAAAGAATGCGATTGCCGACCCGGATCGCTTCGTTGATCGAATGGGTCACGAACAGCACGGTAAATCCGGTTTCTTCCCACAGTTCGAGCAGTTCGTCCTGCATGCGACGGCGCGTCAGCGCATCGAGCGCGGCGAACGGTTCGTCCATCAGCAGAATGTCGGGCTGCATGGCCATGCCGCGGGCAATCGCGACGCGCTGCTTCATGCCGCCGGAAAGCGTGTGCGGATAGCTGTTGGCGAATTCGGTCAGCTTGACCTTCTCAATGTAGCAGTAGGCCCGGTCCTCGGCCTCGCGATGGCTCAGGCCTTTGGCGACCTTCAGCGGGAAAACTACGTTTTGCAGCACGGTCTTCCATGGCAGCAATTGGTCGAATTCCTGGAACACCATCATCCGATCCGGCCCGGGCGCCGTCACCTTCCTGTCCCGGATACGGATTTCACCCTCGACCGGAGCGATATAGCCGCCGACCGCCTTGAGCAGTGTCGACTTCCCGCAACCCGACGGTCCCAGCAACACGTAACGGTCGCCTTCATCGACGGAAAAGCTCACCCGATGCGTTGCCGTGATCAGCGATTGCGGCGTCTTGTAGCGCAGCGTCACGCCGTCGACCTGGAGCAATAGCGACATGTTCAGGCGGCCTTCTCTTCCGGAAACCGGGTCATCTGCATCGACGGACGCTGCTCAAATTCCGCAAGCCATCGCGCCAGTCGCGGATGCGCATGGCGCCAGCCGAGATGCGGCAGCCGCCGGTCGAGATAGGCGAGCGCGCAGCCGAGCGTGACCGTGCTGAGATCAACCGGCCGATCCGGGGCAAACTCCCGCGCTTCCAGCCGAGCCAGCGCCTGCACGATCTTGGATTCCTGACGCGCCAACCATTGCGGCCATTGTCGATCCGCGGGCCTGCGTATCCGCTCGACCACATGGGCGACCGCCGCGACCATGATGCCATCCGCCAGTGCATGATCAGCGAGCACCCGCCATCGCGCTGCCGGCTCCGCCGGCACCAGCTTCACGCCGGTGCTCACACTGTCGAAATAGTCGCAAATCAACGTCGATCCCGGCAGCGCTTCCGGCCCGCCGAGCAGCACAGGCACCTGGCCCAGCGGCGCGTCGGGCCCGAGCGGTTGGTC
Organism: Xanthobacteraceae bacterium; assembly: GCA_028290465.1. Taxonomy (GTDB): domain Bacteria; phylum Pseudomonadota; class Alphaproteobacteria; order Rhizobiales; family Xanthobacteraceae; genus FEB-22. The sequence goes on from JAQGJU010000033.1 coordinate 72,909, forward strand.
GGGATTCCACACGTCGACATGAACCAGGTCGAGTTGCACGTCTATGCCGGTTTCAAAGGCGGCAACGCGTACCTTGCGGGCGAACGGCGACAACGGCGCGTACAGAAGACGGAGCATGGTGCAAACCCTGACGCTAGAGCGTTTTCAAGTGAAGTGGAATCCACTTCACGTGAAGAAAATGCGTCTATCTAAACATTTAGAGCGCGTCTGGACGCAAACCGGTATCCACTTTTGCTGGACGCGCTCCAGTGTCCCGATTCCGAAGTTCGCCATACCGTGCTGCACCCTCTGGGGCGAACTTCGACGGCCTACCGGCGGGCAGCGGCGCGGTCGGACCATGCGCAGGCCGACCGGCCGCTGCCAGACCGGCGTCAGCTTCCCGGCTGATCGTGCACTTCCGGAAAGAACATCTCCTGCCAAGACGTCGGCGTCACTTTGGTGATGCCCTGCTTGGCCATAAACGTCGCGAACTTCGTCACGTTCAGCGGAGTCATATTGAAGGTCGAGCCCGGGTCCTTGATGATGGCAACCGCCTCGTCGACGGTGATCGGATCCTTGGATTGCTCGAGATAGATCTTCGCAATGGCCGCCGGGTCCTTGTTGATCAGTTCGTGGACTTCCTTGAGGGCATCGACAAACGCCTGATAGATCTTCGGATTGTCCTTGCGGAATTTTTCCGTCGTATAGGCGATCATGTAGGTCGCCGGCGCGCCGAAGATGTCCTGCGCGGACAAAATGCGGCGAATGCCCGGCTTTTTCAGCTCGATGTCCTGAAACGGCGGCGCCGTGAAATGATTGTTGATTTCGCTGGCGCCGGACATCATCGCGGCCGCGGCGTCGCCATGAGGGATTTGCACTACCAGGCGATCGAGCCGCCCGTTATTGCCCGGCCCCCATACCTTCTCGGCGGCCATTTGCAGCAGGATGGCGTGCACCGACACCTTCAGGGTGGTCACCGCGATCCGATCTTGATCGCCCAGGTCTTCGATTTTCTGCACGTTAGGATTACGCGTGAGAAGATAGAGTGGCAGCGCCGATACGGCTCCGACCCCTTTCACCGCGGACGACGTTCCCTTGGCTTTGGCCCACAGCGTCAAGAACACCGTGGTGCCGCCGCTGACGATGTCGAGGCTGCCGGACAGCAAACCTTCATTCATCGGGTTGCCGCCAGGAAACTGGCGCCAGGTCACCTTCACGGCCGGCAAGCCCGCGCTCGCCAGGTGCTTCTCCAGAAGCTTCTGGCGCTCCATGACGATCATCGGCATGGCGCCGATGCCGAACTGGGTCGCCATGCGCAGTTCGGTGACTTCGGCGCGCGGCGCGGTACTCAGCATGGGGGACAGCAGCGCGGCTGCCGCCAGAACGACGCAGTGAAATTTGTCTTTCACAGATTCCTCCCGTTGTGACGACGACGAGGCTCTGATGAGCCGCGTCTTCGGATCTGAAGGCTTGACGCCTTTCGTTTTTTGTCAGTTCAGCGGCCGTCGGTCGTTAGGCGGCAACGGCCCGGACATCCGGGCGCAACAGTTGCATCAGTTCGCGGACCGACCCCAAGTCTTCCAGCGTCGCCACCGCACCGATGATGCGTTCGATGGCAGCGGGCGGCAGACGATTATGGGCGTAGGTCCTGAATTTGGTTTCGATCTGGGCGCGCGTCAGCGGATTCTCCGCGGAGCCGCGCGGAAAATCGCAGCGCTTGACGATCTTCGTGCCGTCGAGAAGCTCAAACGCGACGACGGCCTGGACGTCTTTGAGGCTTTCATCGGCCTGGATGTCGATCAGTTCGGCGGCCGCCTTGCGCAGCACCGGATCGTCGTAACGCTCTTGGGCGAACTGTCCCAAGGTAAGGACGTGATCTTCGATGATCGCGGCGGCCGTGTAGTGGCCGGAGATCAGCGCGTCGAACTTGGCCTTGTATTTTGCCAGCTTGCCGTGGAGGTTGAACACGGTCGGTGGGACGCGAATTTTCGCGCTCTTGATATCCTTCAGCTTGAATGGCCATTCCTCCAGCGCATCGAACAGCGCGGTGTTCATGCCCTGAATCGACGAGGCCGAGGGCCAGAGCCGAAGCGCGATCTGCTGCAACTCCCATCGCTGACCCAGATCCGCCGTGACCTGCTCGGGCTTTCCGCCGTTGGAGAACGCGATGAACAGACCGCCATCCTTCGCGGTCAGGAATTCGCGGGTGGCCAGAAAATCCTGCTCCGCCAGCAACGCCGCCATCAATCCGGAAAGCGCGCCGCGGCACTGATGAAACTTGACGGTCGGTGTGCCCCAGGCCGCGAAGGTGCCGCCGGCCTGGCTGCCGGCGAGGCCGAACGCCCGCGCCATCGCGTCGGCCGAAAAGCCGCGCAGCCGGCCGACCGCGGCGGCGGCGCCGAACGGACCGAACACCCCCGGTCCGTGGAAGCCCCGCGCCCGAACCGCCGGATAGTCCGAACCGATGCCAACGCGCGTGGTCACTTCGAATCCGGCCGCCAGGGCGACCAGGAGATCACGACCCGAGGCGTTGTCGCGTTCCGCGATCAGCAGCGCCGGAGGAACGACTTCCGGTGTCACATGGGTCAATGTCGAGCGATGAATGTCGCACATGGTGACGGCGGTGATCAGATAGCCATTGAGCAGCGTCGCACCGGCCAGCGACAGATTGCTGCCGCCGATCACCGTACTCTCCGAGGACGTCGCTAAGCTGGCGGCGAACCGCGAGACCTGGCCGGTTTCCTCGCCGGCATGGCCGGCCAGCGCACAGGCCAGCGTATCCAGCAACAGATCCTTGCAGTGCTCGCGCACGGCCGGCGGAAGGTCGGCATAGGTCAGCGAAGCCGCGAACCGCGCAAGGTGCTCCGTGGTCGTTTCCGTCATCGTTTTCTCCCAAGATTCGGAACGGATTTTTTAGAGCGAACGCTCGCTCAGCCTGTTCCGTTCATCAAACCAATTCATGTCGGCCGCCGAACATCGGCTTGCTGCGTCCGAGGCCGGGCAGTTCCCAAACGCCGGCGCCGCCGGGATTGAAATCGCCGTTGATATTGGCGTCGATCAGATAGGGCCGATTGGTCGCGATGCCGGCGCGGATCGCATCGCCGAGATCGGCGGCGCGGTCGACGCTGACGCCCTCGACGCCGGCCGAGCGGGCCATGGCGGCGAAGTCGGGGTTGTACGGCAGTCCGGTTTTCGGATGTTTGAAATCGGTTGCGATCTCGCGACCCCCCAGATAGCCGCGTTGCAAGCCGCGGATCGAACCGTAAGCGTAGTTGTTCCAGACCACCCACACCACCGGGATTTCATATTCGGCAGCGGTACCGAGCACGCTGGCATGCATGAAGAAGGCGCCGTCGCCACACACCGACACACAAGGCCGATGCGGCGCCGCGAGCTTGGCGCCGAGAACACCGGCAACGCCGAAGCCCATCGGTCCGAACCCCATAGATCCAATCAAGGAGTCCGGCCGTTTCGGCTTGCAGTATTGCAGCAGCCAATTGTGATGGATGCCGATATCGCTCACCAGGATGGCGTCTTCCGGCAGCGCGCGATCGATTTCATACGCCGCCCGTTGCGGCATGATCGGGCTGGAATCGTCGAGGAAACCCGGAGCGACGAAGGCATCCCACTGCTTGCGATAGCCGTCGATCGCGGCAAGCCAAGCCCGCCGCGACTCGGCGCGCGCCTCAGTGTCGCGACGCGATTTAACCTCAATAAGAATCTGGCGCAGGAAGGTGCGCACGTCGGCCATCAGGCCCAACGCCACCGGATAGTTGCGCGCGATCTCGTTCGGGTCGATGTCGACATGGATCAGCTTAGTCGGCGGGATGTTGAAGGAATATCCCGGAATCCAGGAGCTCGACGTGCGATCGTCGAAACGCATGCCGAGTGCGAGCAGGACATCGGCCTGACGCGTCGCGTGATTGGCCTGATAGTGGCCGTTGCGCGCGACCAACCCGAGCGCGAGCGGGTGCTCGAGATTGATGGCGCCGAGCCCGCTCGCCGATGCGGCAACCGGAATGTTGAGCAGTTCGGCGAGTTGCAGCAGATCATCCGCAGCACCGCCATAGCGCACACCTTGCCCGACGATGATGACAGGCCGCTCCGCGGCGAGCAGCATATCGACGGCCTTTTGCACGCCTTCCGGGTCGGCGCCGCAGCGCGACGAAATGTTGGCGTTCCACTCCTCCGGCTTCGGGGTATCTTCGTTCGCCGCTTCCTTGAAAACATCGAACGGCACATCGAGCACCACAGGGCCCGGCCGTCCGGTCATCATCGTCTTCCAGGCTTGCCGGATCGCCAGCGGGACCATCTCGCCACGGGTCGGCTGGAACACGTGCTTGCAATAGGCCCGCACCGTGGACGGAAAGTCGGCCTGATGCTGTCGATAGGTTTCCTGGAACGCACCGCGATTGAACTGGCTGGTCGGCACATTGCCGGTCACGGCGAGAAACGGCACGGAATCGAAATAGGCATTCGCCAAGCAGATCGGCAAATTCGCCGAGCCGGGACCACAAGACGTGAAGGTCGCCGTCGGTTTGCCGGAAACGCGGTAATAGACGTCGGCCATGAAACCGGCGACCGACTCGTGATGCACCGAGATCGTCTTCAGCACGTCTTGCCGGTCGTACAGCGCGTCCATGAAGCTGATGATGCCGTGGCCGCATAGACCGAAAATGTATGGGACTTTTTCTCTCACCAGATAATCGGCGATGATTTCCCCGCCATTCATCGGATTCTGCACGGACATAGGAACTCCTGGCTGTTTCGCTCTCGGTCGCGCGCGCGTTCATCGCGTCTGGTTCTTCTCATATCATTATGTAGTGTTTTATATTATGGCAATACGAAAGTGCGACGAGATTGGCAGGCTGGCCAGCAACAGCGACAATGAATCGCAACGGGGCGAACCGAACGCCGTCGCAACCGCCGCGATACGAGCGCCACATTTTCCGTAGGATCGTCTTTAATTGCGACTAAAGCGCGCGCCATCGCACCGGCGCCACGTTCTCGATGAGGCAGCAATTGCCGCGCGCGTACCGGCGCAATGCTTCAGACCCAAGCGCCCCACCGCGATATCACGCGCGGCACAGCTACTGTGTTGCAATACTGTGGTTTGACATTCGTCAATGTGGCAACTAAAAAAGTGGAAAGCTGGAGCACAGACTCCGCAATCCGTTGCGCGCGCTATGCCGCAACGGCTCAGGGAGTGGCGACGTCCTTCGATGCAGCGCCCGCATGGACCAGCGCGCGAGTCGATCCGGAAAGGCGCGCCGCCTTTCACGGAAGCGGACCGATCGCGAAGGCCGCAGCGCATTCCGACACCCACAGGCAATCGACCGAATCTTACGCGCCCAAGCCTGTCGCGCTGTTTCGGTCCGCGCCACGTTCACGGTGTTCAGAAATTCAAAACAAACACCATCGGGGAGGAAGCCAAATGCGTCGATTGTTGTCGATTCTATTTGCTGGCGCCGTTCTCAGCATTCCAGTCGCTTCGGACGCGCAGGCTGCAAGCGACTATCCGAACCGTCCGGTTCGCTTGATCGTCGGCTTCGCGCCCGGTGGTGCGACCGATACACTCGCCCGCCTGTTGACGGGTGTGCTTAAAACCGAGATGGGCCAGACGGTCTATGTCGAGAACATGCCCGGCGCGAGCGGCTACATCGCCTGGAAGGCCGTGTCGGGTTCAGAGCCGGATGGCTACACGCTTCTGTTGGGTGAGAACGCACTCGCGATCCGGTCCGGCTTCAAGGATCAGACGCCGGCCTTTGATCCGACCACGCAGTTGGATGCCATCGCATCGCTGGCGTATTCGCCGCTGGCTCTGATCGTGGCCAACAAGGTTCCGGCCAACACCATTCAGGAGTTGATCGCGCTGTCGCAATCTTCGCCAACCAAATTGAACTTTGCTTCCGCCGGAAGCGGCGCGGTGTCCACCTTGAACTGGGAGGTGGTCCGGGCCGGAGCAAAGATCGCGGCGGTCAATGTGCCCTATAAGGGCGGCGGACCGGCGATGGCCGACGTCATCGCGGGCCATGTCGACATCATCATGGCGTCCACCCAGGTGGCAAAGCCGCTGGTGGAGAACAAGATGGTCAAGGCCCTGGCGGTCACCGGCAAGCAACGCTCGCCGGCGCTGCCACAGCTGCCGACTTTGACGGAGGCCGGCATCACCCACTTCGATGTCGATCTGCGGTTCTGGTTCGGCATATTCGCGCCGAAGGGACTGCCTGGCGACGTCAAGGCAAAGCTGGAAAGTGCGCTCAAGTCAGCCATGACGTCGCCGGCCGTGCGCGATCAGTTGACCACTCTCGATATCACGCTGTATTTCGCACCGGGGCCGGCGTTGCAGGCTCGGCTTTCGACCGAGATCAAGAACTGGAAAGCCTTCATCGAGGCCAACGCCCTCACGTCGCAGGAGGCCGGGCGGTAGCTTTATGATGGTCGAGCGGATCGAATTCGTCGTCAACGGCGTGCAGGCGCGGGTTGAGGTCGACAGCACCACCCCATTGCTCGCCGTGTTGCGCGAGGCGTTGAACTTGCGTGGCAGCAAGTTCGGCTGCGGCACCGAGCAATGCGGGGCCTGCATGGTGCTGGTCGACGGCAAGCCGGTGTATTCCTGCACCCGGGAAGTCGGCAGCGTGGCGGGCCGGACGGTGATGACGATCGAAGCCCTGTCGCACGATGATGAACGGCATCCGCTGCAGCAGGCGTTCATCGACGAGCAGGCCGGCCAATGCGGCTATTGCCTTTCCGGCATTCTGATCTCGTCGGTTGCCCTGCTTGAGCGCAACAAGGCGCCGACTCGGGAAGAGGTCATCGCGGCGCTTGAGCCTCACCTCTGCCGATGCGGAATTCACAACCGCGCCATCCGCGCCGTACAGAAGGCCGGCACCGTCCTCGCGAGCGCGCCCTCAAAATGATTTCCAACGCGCTCCCGCTCAGCCTCGTCAATAATCCTCTGCTCTCGCAATGGCTCGCGTTCGAGCGCCCCGGCGTGGTGCGGATCACCACGGGGAAAGTGGAAATTGGGCAAGGCATCCTGACCGCCCTTACCCAGATCGCGGCCGAAGAACTCGACGTTGAGGTCGAGCAGATCCACCTTGTTTCAGGTGAAACCGACTCGTGCCCGGCCGAGGGTTTCAGCTCGGGAAGCTATTCGGTCAGCGTCGGCGGCGGTTCGTTGCGGATCGTTTGCGCCGAAGCTCGCGCGCTGTTCCTCGCCGCACTGGCCGATAGGTTGGGATGCACGACGGCCGATCTCGCTGTGGAACGCGGCCGCTTCCTCCACGCCGGCCAGGATTGCGGGCACGACTACTGGTCGATGGCTGCGAACGTGCCGCTGGAGCGGCGAGCGCTCGGCACCACGCCGGCAAAGCGGCCCGCCGACTATCGAATCGTCGGCAGAAGCTTGCCGCGCGTCGATCTTCCGGCAAAACTACGCGGCGGTGGCTTCATCCACGACATGGCGCCGGCCGATTGCCTGCATGCCCGCGTCCTGCGCCAGCCCTGGCGAGACGCCGAACTCGTCGAGCTTGACGAAGCGGCCGTTCACAAGGCCGCCGGTGCGCCGATCGATATCCTGCGCATCGGAAATTTCGCGGCATTCACCTCGGCCAGCGAAATCGCCGTGATGCGCGCGGCCGAGACCGCCCGCCTCAAGGCGCGCTGGGCCGCAGGGCAGCAGGTCTCCGATAACATCGGCGAGGCGGCCTGGCTCAAGGCGCAACCGTCGCGAGACCGCACTGTCGAGACCCGCGGCTCAGGACAAGTAACCGCGGGCACGCCCGTCAAGGCGGATTTCTGGCGCCCTTTTCTGACCTATGGATCGATCGGACCGTCCTGCGGACTTGCCGAGTTCGCCGACGGCAAACTGAAGGTCTGGACGCATTGCCAAGGCCCCGCCGTACTTCACGAATGGATCGCTTCCGCTCTTGGCATGACGCTCTCGGACGTCATTGTGTTTCATCGGCAAGGCGCCGGCGCCTACGGCCATAACACGGCCGACGATGCCGCTTTCGATGCGGCCTTCATCGCCACGCGGCTGCCGGGGCGAACTGTTCGTGTCATGTGGTCGCGCGAGGATGAATTCGAGGCGGCGCCCGTGAGCCCGGCCATGGCGATCGAGCTTAGCGCCGTCATCGGGCCCGATGGCCGGCCGTCGGATTGGACCACCGAGATCTGGAGCCCGCCTCACGCGCAGCGGCCGGGCATGAACGGCAATTCCAATCTGCTGGCATCCTATGCGCTGCCCGGCGCCGTACCGCGAAAACCGATCGATGACGTAGCAGAGGATCGAGGCGGCGGCGCGACGCGCAACGCCCTTCCGATCTATGACCTGCCGCGCCACCGGCTGATCCATCACATGTTGCCGGACGTGCCGCTGCGCACGTCCTCGCTGCGCGGGCTGGGCGCCTGGGCCAACGTCTACGCTATCGAGTGCTTTGTCGACGAGTTGGCGGAAGCCGCCGGCGAGGACTCCCTATCCTATCGCCTCTCCATGCTGTCCGACCCACGGGCCAAGCGCGTGCTCGAAACGGTGGCCGATATGAGCGGCTGGTTCGACAAGCGCAACTCCGACGACGGTTCGGCGTGCGGCATCGGCTTCGCCCGCTACAAGAACATCGCGGCCTATTGCGCCGTCATCGTCGAGGCGACCGTCGAGGAAACCGTTAGGCTGAAACGAATCTGGTGCGCCGCCGATGCCGGCCTCGTGATCAATCCCGATGGCGTGAGAAATCAGATCGAAGGCGCCATCATCCAGGGTGCGAGTTTTGTACTCCGGGAGAGCGTGCGCTTCGAGAACGGCAGGGTCGCAACCAATAGCTGGCAGGATTATCCGATCCTGCGTTTTTCGGATGTGCCCGTCATCGACATCCAGTTGGTCGACACACCGAACGAGCCGACGCTCGGCGTTGGCGAATGCGGGGTCGGTCCGGCGGGCGCGGCTATCGGCAATGCGGTCGCGAGGGCATTGGGCGTGCGCATCCGAAAGCTGCCACTGACGCGCGAAAATATAACTTCCCAGTTGGAGCAAGCGTGAACATGCAAAAGGACGTTTTATGAGTCGTGGACCTTGGATCGATCATCCTTGAACGACCTCGCCGTTAAGGGCATCACCCTCAAAGAGGTCGGCGAAGATCTGTCAAAGACCCTCGACTATTCCAAGGCCGAGGAGATCGAACTGATGGACCGGCATATAACAAGGGCGCGTTAGCAACACGCGTCGCAACGACTGGAAACGACACCATCCTCGCAATCTTTTTGAAAATGTTGGTGGGCCCGGCAGGACTCGAACCTGCAACCAGACCGTTATGGGCGGCGCGACTTTGCCGGAAAAGCCGGAAGAATCTGATGAATAGTGTGGTGTTCGGGGCTATCCGTTCTTGATTGGTTGCACTGTATCGTTGGTCAATCGTTGGTCATGAAATGGCCCCCAGGGGCCGGATCACAGACGACTGAGCATAGGGTCCACCGAAATGGTCTCCTTGGCCTACCCGCGGACGCGGGGGCCAAATACGGGCCTGGGCTAAGGCTCAACTCGCAATGGGAGTCCGTGGCGGCCAACTTCGTCAATTCTTACCGCAACTCGGGCGGGACGGCGAAGGCGAGAACGTGCTGAGCTGACGACAAGCCCCAAAGTCGCAAGCGCAATGAAGGCAACGATTATATTAGCGGCGCCGAAGAGGTAAGGCGCGATCAGCGCGATCGCGCCGGTGTCGCCGCGCTCAATCATGCGAAGCGGGGCGGTTGCGAGTGCAGTCGCGCCGAACGTAAACGCCCAGTAGGAGGGGGCGAATGGCTGCTGGATGATCCAGGGTAGAAGGCGAAGCAGCAGAAGACCCTGCAGTAGGCCGTATCCAATCAGCGCATGTGCCAAAATGTCGGGAGGGCCGCTAGTCACGCTGACATAGGCAACGGCCCCGACGACCGGAGGGGCGAGTTGGATCCCCAATGTCGGCCGCAGCGCGGGCGGCAGAGTCGCAACCGTGTACAGACGATGCAGCAGCACCGACTCGATGGCGAGCCAGGAAAACAGACCGGCGCCGAAAGCAAGTTGCCCCCAATCGGGATATCCAAGCGAAGCCGCCACCGTCGCTACAACAAAGGAGCCGGCAACGGCGGGAAGATAGAGAACCGGTGTCGTCGTGTCCGGCTCACGACCGCCCTGCCACAGAAATCCCGTCCGCCAGAGCGCAAACGCGAGAGTGAACGCCGCACCGCTCCCGAATGCCACTTCGCCGGCCAAAAGCGAATAAGGAAGTACACCGAGGGCGATCTCCATGGTCGCCACGCCGATAAGACCGACGAAACAGCATTGAACCGGATGACGAGCCTCTGCGAGTGCTTCAGAAGACGCAAGGATCCACTTCAACACATAGAGAATCGTCAGGACCATCCAGACGACTGCTGCCATAAGCATCAGAGCTTCGCCCAGTATTCGGGGAAGGTGCCAGATTTCGTGCGCGGCCCGCCAGGAACCGCCAAGGCCTGCCAGGCCTAGAACGATCCCAAAAAAGGAGGCCGGAACAATAGGCAATGTGCGGCGGCTGGGTTTCTCCGCCTCGCCTGCAGTGGGCGTGGCAGGTGGTTGTAACGTCATATCGGACACCGGAGCGACAATGATCCTGATTGTGATTCGCCGAGCAAGGCGCCGCTTGCCGAGGCTTGCTGCTCTTGCGTCATTCTTGCCGTTCTATGCGCCTGAAACTTGATTTGCGGCCAAGCCGCATGGCATCGTCATGGCCTACCAGTTCGGCACCAACTGGAGCCACCACCCGACCAGGAACCATCACGGGTCCGCTGCTCAGCTACGAGGTGCTGATCGCTTTCTTCCTCGAACCCTGCGCAAAAAGACGAGGTTGCTGCGCGCCGCCGACCTTGCACCGCACTACCTGAAACCGGATATCGGCGTCTGCGTTGAGGGCGCCGCATCGCCGCGAATCAACGCCGGGTTTGACGTTCCGTATCGTTGGTCAGAAGAGAGCGGAGCGGCGTCCGCACACCGCAACCGATTGATAAGACTGGTGGGCCCGGCAGGACTCGAACCTGCAACCAGACCGTTATGAGCGGTGGCCTCACTTGCTCAGGGCTTGATTTCCAAGGGCTTTTGCCAAGACTGCCCGCTTCCAACGACGTGCTGAAACGTTCATTCTGGGGCGAAACCGGGGCGGTACCGTAGTCCGGACCCATCGGACACTCACAAGGGCAAGACACCGGCCATGAGCCCGCCGACCATGCGCACAAGCCTGCGATCCTAAGTGCTAGTGAGATGACGGTGCCCAGGGGCGGGTTGCACTTCCCGAAACGTAAGGCATTGATATTGTTGACATACACGGCAACGGCTAAAGGAATGTATGGCAGGTTTGTAACACAGTGCAATTGAGTCCTATCGGCCCTCTGAACCGACTGATCGGACAATTTCCAAAAGGCGCTTGAACTCGGCATCGGAGCCATCGTTCTTCCAACGGTTTGCAAAGCGGCAGACGACCTGAAGATTTCCATCCCGGTAGTGCCCGCTGCTATCGATCCGATCCAGAGAGCACCAACGCTCTTTGTCGGCGTGGTCGTCAAATTCAAGTTTTAGGCCGGTCAGCGCGCAGAGACCCTCTTGCGCATAAATGAGAGCGGACAGGTATTTCTCTAGTTCGGTCTTATCAAACCCGATCTGTTTGTCCTTCAAGGTCCTAATGACTTCTTGGCCGTTAGACATGGCCGCCGTGGCAAGCGCGGTGTCTGCCATGCGTGCTATCGCCCTCTGCCGAGGACTAAATACGATTCCCGGCCTCGCCCTTGCGCTGCCAAGCTTCCCGCTCCAGTCGGGCCGACTGTGCCAGGACGAGAGATCACCGCCCTCAATCAACACAACTGCATACTCGGCGTTGTCCTCGTTAAGCTGCTGTAGCGTGCCTTCAGTGAAGAGGAATTCTTTTGCCCTGGGGTGAAGCGAGTTCCACTCAAGGCGATTGCCCTTAAGACTCCGATTTGACCAAGGCTCACAGGGCTTGTGACATATAAAAACGCGTTGATCGCCGGTCAGGGTCGGGTCCACGCCGGGCTCGATAACGGCGGCGTCAGGCTTAGAACGCGTCCACCAGAACTGCTCTTTCTCCCGGTGCATCCAGATGTCACCGGATGTCTCAGAGATGATCGTCATCAAATTGAACCAACGCGACGCGACACTACGGGTCGGCCTCGTGCCCAGGGCCGTCCACGCGTGACGAACGCTGTGTTGAATGTACGCTTCCCGATCGCCCGCCCCCCATAGAGGCTGGACGGCGACACTGTTCATCGTCGCAACAGTGCCCCTTTCGAGACACTGCGACCATGCGTAGTTATGCCGGCCGAAGTTGGCGATGAAAACCTTCATGCGGCACCGGCTTCTCGCTTGCGCCGTCCACGTTCACTCTGAGACTGAGCTGAAGCAGTCGCCCGTTCTGCCCTGATCCTTTTCAGCAGAACGCTGGCGGGCTCGTCGTTCGGGTCCTGCGGCACCAGTTCGCCCTGAAACGCCTTGGCGAGGATAGCTTGGTCGAGACGGTCGATCAGCTTGCGGGCGTTGGTAGCCTCGGAGGCGACGCGATCAACCCACGCCAACGCAAGATCGAGAAGGCGAGCGATTTCACGCTGCTCGGTTGGGGGTGGCAACGCCAGGGGCGTCGTAAGAATATCGTTCGAACTGATATGAGGAAGATCGCTTCCAGTTGCTTGCGCTACCGCGTGTTCAATGAACAGCGGACTATTTATCACGTGCCAGATGAAGGTTCTATCCACTAGCGATGAAGGAACATAGCGAGCAACACGCTGAACCAGCAGGCAACCGGCATCAGAAGGCTCAATACGTGCAACCTTTAAGCCCGTCGATATGAGCGGACGATCCATCGCAATTACGATGTCTCCCACGTTCAACGCATACTCGGAGAACTCTGCGGCTCGTTCGTGCGGAAGTCGGACGACATCGTCCCACGTCACTTTTCCAGGAGCGATGTTGGCGCCACGCAACAGTGGCACGCCGACGTTGGCGTACCATTTGCTCTTGTAAGCGTATCCGACTTGTAGGCTTCCAACGTCCGCAAGATTGGCAGAAAGCCAACCCTCTGGAATTGACTGTGGCTGTTCAGCGTCCCCAATTGCGCGTAGAAGACGCGATCCTCGACGTCCCCGCAAATACTCCCGTCGTCGCTCTTCTAACTCCTCAATTTGTTGTCTTGGCCACCTCTCAGCCAGGCGCTTCGTGCGCCACTCACGGGTCAATTCACCCTTGAACGCCGCCGTCAAGATGGCCAGTTTGTATTTCTCCACTAGCCGGGGAATGTGGTCGAGGTGGTCGCGTGCGCGCTTGGACTTCCCCGACAGATTATCGATCTTGGCCACAACCCGCCGCTGCTCAGACGGTGGCGGCAGAGCAATATGGAACGCCTTTACCTCAGGAAAATAGATGGTGGTGTGCGTTGATCCTTCGCCGAAGCGCCGGATTTCTTCACCTTCGGCAAGCAATGCCTTCATTAAAAACGCGGGATCAAGGAAGTCACCGCAGGACCACGCAACAAAATCCTGACTGGTAGACATCTCTCTGCCCATTCTCACAACATATCCGACCGATGCCGTCCGAGAGAGACAGATCGTATCCTTAGGTAGCAAACGCGCGGACGACTTCTGAAGCCCAAGCTCCGTGACGTGCTGCAAGGTGTCATAAATTACGCCCCCATGGTGTGCGCCCGCGTCGCGAATGCCTATCCACGGAATGTTGCTGCCCCAATACTCTGGATGTTTGCGGCTCGGCGTATGTCCTGTGCCAAGCTCGGCGAGCAGCAAGAGGGGAGCCCATGACCAGCCAGTGGGTAGCTCAGTCTGGGGATCACCAACCGCTATTCCACAACGACCAAGAATGACCCCTTCTGTCGCAGCACGACCACTCATTCGGCCGCCTCCGCCACGGCACCTGTTGCGTCTCCCGAACCCTGCTCCAACTCGTCCGACAGGGTCTCAATCTCCTCTAATGCGGCCTTAAGGTGCCCAATAATAGCGGCGGCGATGTCGTCGGGCTCCGCAAGCGCCTCCTCCGCCTCCGCTTCTGTGTCGCGCAGCCACGCAATGTCCAGATTGTCATTACGCTCCCTAATTTGATCGCGCATGAAGCAGCGCCAACGGCCTTCCTCACCCTGGTCCTTACGCTTGCCGCTACCGTTCGGGTCATTGCCGTAAGCGGCCTCGAAGTCCTTGAAGTCCGCCACCGTCAATGGACGGGTCTTGCCGAAGGCGGGCACGTTGGCCCGCATGTCATAGACCCATACGGCCTTGGTGTTGGCCTTGTCTGTCTTGCCGCGCTTGAAGAACAGCACATTGGTCTTCACGCCTTGCGCATAGAAGATACCTGTCGGCAGCCGAAGAATGGTATGAAGCTCGCACAAGTCCATTAGCCACGTCCGAAGTCGGCGCCCAGTGTTGTCCTCAAAAAGCACGTTATCCGGAACCACGACCGCCGCCCGTCCGCTCGGCTTGAGGGTTCGGACAATGTGCTCGACAAAGGCAAGCTGCTTGTTGGAGGTGTCAGCAGTGATCGAGAAGTCGGAACGTGTGGGTCTTCCCCCACCCTTCTTGGTGCCGAATGGCGGATTGGTCAGCACAAGATCGGCCTTGGGCAGTCGCTCGCCATCCGGCGAGAGCGTATCGTCGGGCTCGACGCCGCCCTCAATACCGTGCAGCAGAAGGTTCATCATGCAAAGACGATGCGTGTCGAGGACATGCTCGGCACCAACAAAGGCGTTATGCCGCTGAAAGAAGGCCTTCGCCTCAGAAAGCTTATAGAGCTCGTCTGTGTGATCCTTGATGTAGCGGTCAGCAGCGACGAGAAAGCCGGCCGTTCCGGCTGCCGGGTCCTGCACTATTTCACCCGGTTGCGGCTTCATCAGCCGGACAATGCAGTCGATCAACGGACGCGGCGTGAAGTACTGCCCGGCGCCAGACTTCTTGTCGGAGGCATTCTTTTCCAGCAACCCTTCATAGAGATTGCCCAGGCCCTCCTCGCGAGCGGAGAACCAGTCAAGCTGGTCGATATTGGAGGTCAGCGCTTTCAGATTGACTGGCTTGCGAAGCTTAGTCTGTGCGTCAGTGAAGATCGCACGGACCAGCCCGTCCTTGATTTTGGGCTGGCCGAGATCAAGCAGCAGCCGCTTGTAATAGTCGAGTTGGTCGAGACCTTCCCGCTTGGCTAGTTCACCCCAGCGGTAGGTCTTGGGCAGCCGATCCTCTTTGCCGGTCTCATCGAGCATCTTCAGGAATAGCAGGAAGGTCAATTCGGTCACATATTCATTGTAGGTGACACCGTCGTCTCTGAGGACGTGGCAAAGCGACCAGAGCTTGGCAACAATGTCGGTGGTGCTGGCCATCAGCCGGTCCTCTTCCACATCTCTTCGTTGATCCCGGCGATGATACTTTCCAACTCGCCGCCGAAGACCTTGTTGAGCCTCTTGAACCCGCCATCCGAGGCGAAGGGCTCATTGGAGTCGATCGTTTCTCGGTCTATCACAATCGACTTCTCAATCTGTTCGCCAATGCGCTTGAGCCAGTTCTTCTGGGGTGGAGACCATTGCCGGCCGGCCACAATGGAGCGCATAGCGGCTTTCAGCCGATCAGCATAGGGCGTCAGGGGATCACCCAAGGCAGCCTGACGGACAAAGCCGATGATGGACGCGGCGATGTCCTCATTCTTGGTGTCCGCCCATGCCCGTTGCAAGTTGGCCTCGGAATAGCCCTTCAGGTCGAGCGCCCTGCGCAACTCCTTGAGATCGGCTCGGGTCAGATCGCGCGGGCGCTGCAAAACGAGTTTGAGCGCCGCGATGGTGTTGACGTTGTCCCGCACGTAGGCGGAGAAACCGTCGAGAAAATCCTCAGGCTTGCTCGCCGTGCCATATCCGCGCGTGACGGCCACGACCTGATCCGCGTGGTTCGAGATCGGGAGGAAGCGCAGCGTGCCGCCGTCGTCCTGCCAATCGAGGATCGGGCCAATGGCGGCGCGGCTGGAGAACCACTTGGAAAGCTCATCGGGCTTCGTCGCCAGCAACCGCTCAAGGGTCTTCTCCGGCGTTTCGCCGGCCGCCGCCTCAAACCGCTCTCTGGCCTCGGCGGGAAGCTTCTTGATCCTGCGACGCAACTTCACCGCCAGTTGCTCGCGAATGATCTCTCGATGGGCTTCCTGATCCGACGTCACCAATTCCTTCACAAGTTGCTCAAAGGTGATCGAAGGATTGACCACCACTGGCTTCATCTCGGTGAGGTCTTGAAGGTGCGGATAGAGGTCCACAGCGTCGAAGATGCGGAAGACGCTCTTGTCGATCTCGGGGCACTGGCGCGTCCCACGACCGATCATCTGCTCATACAGAATGCGGCTATTCACCCGCCGCAAGAAAACGAGATTGGTGATGGAAGGCACGTCGATGCCGGTTGTCAGGAGATCGACTGTCACCGCGATCTTCGGATTGGCATCGTTGCGGAACGAGCGGATCACGGCTTGGACCTTGTCCACGCTGCCTGTGATCTTCTTGACGGCCGCGTCGTCGATCTCGCCATACGCCGCAGCGAAAGCCTCCTTAAGTTTGGTGACAACAATATCGGCGTGGGCGTCCGTAGCGGCAAAGATCAGTGTCTTGCCCGGGAGGGCGGGATCGATGTACTTCGCCAATTCCTCCGCAACGACGCGGTTGAACTCCGCAGTGATGACTTGCTTGTTGAACTGATCGACCTCGAAACGGATTTCGTCCGGAAGGACGGTGGTCGAAATCTCGCCGGTACGGGGGGTCAAATAATCGACCTGCTCGCCTTCCTTGAAGCCAATGCCGCCCCGAGCCAAAGCCGTTTCGATCCGCACGGGCGGCTCATGGTCGATCAAGTGCCCCTCGATCACCGCCTCGCGGTATGAGTACGTGAAGATCGGTTCGCCGAAGATGTCGGTGGTGTGGAGCGCGGGCGTAGCCGTGAGACCGATCTTGACCGCGTCGAAGTACTCCAGGACCCGGCGATATTTCGAGACGTAGTCCTCTTGGCTGCGGAAGCTCAGTTCGGCATCGTCCATTTCCCGGTCGAGCAGATACCCGCGATGGCACTCGTCGATGACCATTAGGTCGTACTGGTCTATCGGGGGAGCTTCGGAAATATCGGCCGCGTACAGGACCCGTTTGACAAGCCCTTGGATGGTGCAGATGTGGACCTTGGTTTCAGTCTCCGGCGAAACGTCCGCAAGCTCCTTCAGGCCGAAGATGTCTGCGAAGGCTTTGCCGGAGACGATCTTGGTCGTGGAGAACTCACCCGCAGCCTGAATGCCAAGCGCGGAGCGATCCACCACGAAGCAGATGCGTCGAAACCGCTTAGTCGCGAGCAGACGATAGAGCATGGCAATGGCGAGCTTCGTCTTGCCCGTACCCGTTGCCATGGCGAGAAGCATGGTGCGGCGCTCCGCTTCCAGCGCCTTCTCAACGGCCTGGATGGCATGCTGCTGGTAGTCGCGAAGAGGGAAGCCGAACTGGAATGGCAGGTCTTTCAGAGCCTCGGTCGCGGCGTCCTGATCGACCTCCAGCAGTCCTCCAAGCCCCTCCGGCGTGGGCCAATCGACGAGCGCACGGCGGTGGTTGGCGGCGCGGCGCGTGTCGCGGAACCATATGCCGCTCTCGGTCTCAAGCTGCTTGAGGTAGGACCGACCATTGGCCGAGAAGACGAAGGGGACCTTATGATCCGCCCATGGTCCGCCCGCGAATATGAAGTCGTTGCTAGCCTTAAGCCCGATTGAGTAGCGTTCGGCTTGGTCGATGGCAGCCGAGACGTTCTTGCGCTTCCGTTTGGCTTCCACGACGCCGATCAGTGTAAGCCCGGTGAACAGTGCGTAATCGGCTGGACCCTTTGAGGTCGGCCATTCTGCGATTGCCAGATTCCGCCCCTTAGCCGGACGGATACCCGCACTGTATCGCAACGTTGCCGTGTCGGCCTCCCAGCCTCGATCCCTTAGCTGCTGATCAATGAGCGCCCGAGTTGCGGCCTCATCGAGATCGATCTTGGTAGAAGCGTCCTGCCCGCGTTGCAGAAGCGCCAAGGTCTCACTCTTGGGTGCCTGTTCGGCGGCCGATTGGAGCGCCCCCAGTCTCGCTGCGATGATCGCCTTCTCGCTCTCGCTGTCAGATGCAAGCTTCTCCCAAACTGCTCGCTCTTCAGCTTCGCGTGCAAGGCGCTGCTCCATGCCTTCGCGGGCGCGAGCGTGTTCTTCGGCTTCCCGTTTAGCGCGGGTCGCGGTGTCCTCGCTCTCGGTCACCTGCTGCCGTAGTCCGGCTATCTCTTCTCGGAGCGCAGCCGTGGCGTCTATGGGCTCAGTCGGGGGAACGAATGTGCCGGGCGTGAAATCGGGCTGCTTTCCATATGTTCGGTGAAACCAGATGCCGAGTTGACGTGCAAACTTTAGCGCCGACAGCGCATCCGCGTGATTGCCCTTGTACTCGTGCACCGCGCTGTTGCCTGCCTTGCGTACGGCATGAAACACATCAGCAGCTTCTTTGGGCAGGACTCGTTCGTAGGAGAGTCGGTGGAGGGTTTCGTCAAAGTTTTCCCGCTCCCCGATATACAGGGCGTGATGCGCGGCGATCCGTTTGGCGAGTAGCTCGGCGAACTGGCGCAGCTTGATAATGGCTGTAGCCGGATCATCGCGGAAGTAACGCTCCGCCAGCGCCCCGAACTGCACCAGTTGGACGTCGTGTACGGCTAGAAAATTGAAGTTGCTCGTCGGAAGCATTCCACCCCAGCGCTCGGACGCTCCGTATTGGCGTTTTTCCCCTGATGTTCAACCGGGGCTAACAGCATGGCCCATATCCGACGACGCGTCTGCCCCGGCAGGAAAAATGGGTCGCAAATGCGAGACGTGACCTCAAGGCAGCGACGTTAACGTTCTCCCCCCGCGCCCTCATGTCCTTGCGAGCGGAAAGCCCGAACGCGTGACCGCCGGCCGGCATCACCCCGCTAAGCCATCAGGCACAAGCGATCTGCGCGGTGCCGTGTTCCGAAAACCCCTCCAAACCTACCACGCAGAAGTACCCATTTAGTGGGGTTTCCTATGACGCGTGTGTGGGTTCCGGAAACAGTAGATTTACGAGCATCGCGTGACCCACCAAGTCACATGTTTCGCTACGCATCGCGGCACAGGCTATGAAGTTACGAAGCAAGGATCACACACTTGGCGGCCGCAACGGCGCTCCCTGGGGGAAACGCCTTTCCAAGCCGAAAACCATTGAATCTATTGAGATATTCGACCACCCAATGCTTGGCTGTGTAGCAGGAATCAGTGTGCCGGTCGAGTGGCGAGAGCGCCCGCTATGGAAAATTGGTCGCGCTGACGCGCAGTGTATGGTGCCGGACTGCAATAGCGCCGAACCAAGACCGTACGCTGGTGGGTGGAGCTCTCAACGTCTTCACAAGACGCTTAAGACCATGAATTTATTAAATTTTTTGGCGAACCCAGCCGTTGTTGTGCAGCACGCCGGTCGCAGCGGTTACCAACCCGCTCGAATCGCCTAGTTGTATTGAAAATCGGCACTGGCATCGCCCAACGCTGAGGCTCAATGGGGAACGCATGGTGCAACAAGCTAGAAAGAAAAAGCCCCAAGCGGCACTCCCACCCGCATCAACCGATGATATCAAGTTCTATCGAGCCAACGAAAAACCGTACGGCGCCTTCAGCAATTTGTACAAAAGTCCCGTCGAATTCGAGGGCAAAACGTACCCGACTGCGGAACATGCCTATCAGGCGGGAAAGGCCGCCAAACCCGCAGTTCGTGACTGGATTCTTTCAGCGCCGACGCCTGCTCTAGCTGCGATGGCTGCTCATGGCCTGTACATTTGGGACATAGTGCCCAACTGGGCCAGCATCAAGTTCGCCCGCATGAGAAAGGTTCTTAGAGCCAAATTTTCTCAACATGAAGAACTCGCCAAGCTGCTCATTGAGACCGGCGGCCGGCGCCTCGTCGAAGCTGGTACCGTCAACAACGCAGTTAACCGTCTATGGGGGGAAGTTGCCGGTTCGGGAGAGAATATGCTGGGCGTTATGTTGATGGAGCTCCGTAAAGAACTAATCAGCGGAACAGTGATCACGGAGACGCATGAGCCGGAACGGAACACTACCAAAAAATCAAAATCAAAGAAAAAAACAGAGACAAAAAAGAGTGCTGAAAGACCAAGCCG
>JAQGJU010000053.1 GCA_028290465.1 Xanthobacteraceae bacterium
GCGCCAGCGTTTTCTATCAAGGATCGGCAGCCGCCATACCGCCATTGCAATACCGGCGAAGCTGCGACATGAACCCGGCATGCTTGTTCTCGATGACCTCACGGTGCGTATTGCCGGCCGGGCCCTATTGGAAAACGCCGGGGCGCAGATTCCCGACGGCGCCCGCGTCGGCCTGATCGGCCGCAATGGCGCCGGCAAGACCACCTTGTTCAAAGTGCTGTCCGGCGATCTTGCGCCGGAAGGCGGCGCCGTGCATCGCCCGGCGCGCGCCCGAATCGGCCGCCTCGCCCAGGAGGCCCCGAGCGGCCCGGAGGCACTGATCGACATCGTGCTGGCCGCCAATATCGAGCGCACCCAATTGCTGGCCGAGGCCGCCACCGCGCACGACCCGCACCGCATCGCTGAAATCCAGACCCGGCTGGCCGATATCGGCGCCCATGCGGCGCCGGCCCGCGCCGCCGCCATTCTGATGGGGCTTGGGTTCTCGCACGAGGATCAGTTGCGCGCCTGTTCGGAGTTTTCCGGCGGCTGGCGGATGCGGGTGGCGCTGGCCGCCAGCCTGTTCGCCGAACCGGACATTCTGCTACTCGACGAGCCGACCAACTATCTCGATCTTGAAGGCACGCTGTGGCTGCAGGACCATCTGGCGCGCTATCCGCGCACCTTTATCGTCATCAGCCATGACCGCGACCTGATCGACAACGCGGTCGACTCCATCCTGCATCTCGACCGCGGCAAGCTGACGTTCTATCGCGGCGGCTATACATCGTTCGAGCGCCAGCGCCGCGAGAAGATGGTGCTCGACCAGAAGATGGCGACCAAACAGGAAGCGCATCGCAAACACCTGACCGCGTTCGTCGAGCGTTTCCGCGCCAAGGCCACCAAGGCCCGCCAGGCGCAATCCCGCCTGAAGCTGCTGGCCAAGATGGAGCCGATCGCGGTCTCGACCGCCGACGAAGTCCGCCCGATCGTGTTTCCGCCGCCCGAAAAACCGCTGTCGCCGCCGATCATCGCGCTCGACCGGGTTTCTGTCGGCTACGAGCCGGGCAAGCCGATCCTGCGCAATCTGACACTGAATATCGCGGACGACGACCGCATCGCCCTGCTCGGCTCCAACGGCAACGGCAAATCGACTTTCCTCAAGCTGATTTCGAACCGGTTGGCGCCGAGCGATGGCCGCATCACCCGCGCCGACCGGCTGAAGTCCGCCTACTTCGCGCAGCACCAGCTCGACGAACTCAATCCGGCCGCCAGCGTCTACGACCATGTGCGTAAATTAATGCCCGACGCGCCGGAAGCCAAAGTGCGCGCGCGGGCCGGCGCCATCGGGTTTTCCGGGGATACGGCTAATACAGTGGTGGCGCAGCTATCCGGCGGCGAGAAAGCCCGGCTTCTGCTCGGTATCGCGACGTTCGGCGGTCCTCATCTCATTATATTGGACGAACCCACCAACCATCTCGACATCGACAGCCGCGCCGCGTTGATCGAGGCGATCAACGACTATCCGGGCGCCGTGATGCTGGTGTCGCATGACCGCTATCTGGTCGAAGCCTGCGCCGACCGGCTGTGGATCGTGGCCGATGGCGGCGTGACACCGTTCGACGGCGATCTCGACGACTATCGGCGTCAGGTTCTGTCGCAGCGCCGCGACGACGACAAAGACGCGAAAGACGGCGCCCCCAAGGAGGACCGCACCGCGGTGCGGCGTGCCGCCGCCGAAAAACGCGTCGAACTGGCGCCGTTGCGCAAGCGCGTCACCGTGGCCGAAACAACGATGACGAAATTAAATGCCGAGATCGCCAAGCTCGATGCCGCATTGGCATCGCCGGATCTCTATGCCCGCAATCCAGCCGAGGCGACGCGGCTCGCCAAGACGCGCGCCGATGCCGCAAATGCGCTGGCGCAGGCCGAAGAAGACTGGCTGATGGCGAGTTCAGCCTATGAAGACGCGAATGGTTGAGATCAAGCCGGATTGACGGGCTTCTTCGCCGGCTTCTTTTTCACGGGCTTGGCCGATTTCGCCGGCTTGGCCGCTTCGGCGACGCGATCCATGATCTGAAGACGGCCGCCGGCAAACCGATAGATCCCCGCCCGCTCGCCCTGCGAATACGTCAGCACCACGCTACGCGCGCCGCCCTCGGCCCCGATATCGACTTTCTCGGCCCGGCCGGCCCGTTGCACGACCTCGCATTCGGTCATGCCGAGTGCGATGCCGCCGGCCACCGACGGTCCGGCGGGGGCATCTGGCGCGACCGCCCCACCGGGACCCGGCGCGACGGAAGCGGACGCCAAGCCCGCGCAATAGCCTGACGCGTCGACCAGATCCTCCGGCGTGACGGCACGCCTTGCCTCGGTCTTGCCCGCCGTCGCTGGCCCCATGAAGGATGGCGTTTCGAACAGATGCATCGGCTTGGAAAACCAGCCGGCGTCCTTGTCCGTTATATCGCTGGCAGTACCGCAGCCCGCCGCGCCAAAACCTACCGTACCAAGCGCCAGCAGCACGACCGCGTGCTTGCAACCAAAGTCCCCGACACGCATGACAAAAATCCCCGAAGCATTCCCGGACACAGCCCCCGCCATGACCGAAAGCGCCATTTTGCGTCACCATCATGGCAGCGATCAGCCGGATTTGCCACCGGCGTGGTCGTAATATGGAACCAAACCGGCTGGAACACGTTTACTCCAGTCAAATTGTCTGACAGGGGAGATTCGAGATGCGGACATTTTTCGGAATGATTTTGGGAGCCGCCCTGACGATCGGCGGCACCTATATCTATGATTCCTACCAGCCGCCGACGACTTCCACCGAGGCCACGGTTACCAAGCCGCTGGTGAATTGGGACGTCGTCTCGGTCAAGGCGAAGATCGTCGGCCAGGAGCTGAGTGAAATGACCGCCCGGGTCCGTGACGAATGGAATAAACGCGTATCCGGCTAAATTTCGGCACGCTCGAAATACAAAACGCCGCCCTGAAACTATCAGGGCGGCGTTTTTATGTGAGCCTGCCTCTTTGACGAGATGACGTGTTCAGTGGGTTTGTAATACGCGACGCCGCGAATTTCGTCCCGCCTATTGCACTTGAGTTCCTTGTCCGGAACGCAACAGGCGGCTAGCATCCCCGCATAAAAAGAACTTATCGGGGGAACACGCCATGCGCACACTGTTGCTCACGCTGACGCTTGCCATGCCTTTCGCCGCCATTTCGTTCGCGGCCATCCCGGCACAGGCGCAAGATGCCACGTATGTGGTGACCTATATCGAGGTCGCGCCGAATTCGGCCGGACAGGCTGCCGGCCTGTTCAAGCAATATGCCGATGCCAGCCGCAAAGAAGCCGGCAGCGTACGATTCGACGCGCTACGCCGCATCGACCGCAACAATCATTTCGCCATCGTCGAAACCTGGAAAGACGAAAAGTCGCTCAAGGATCACACGGCGGCCGCCAGCATCAAGAAATTCCGCGACGGCATCACGCCACTGCTGTCCAGCGCCTATGACGAACGGCCGCACGGCTCGCTGGCCGTGGCATCGCCGAACCCGAAAATCGGCGCCGAGGCGATTTACGCCGTGACGCATGTCGACATCATTCCGCCAAAGAAGGACGACGGCATCGCGGCCACCAAGGAGTTGGCCGAGCCGAGCCGTAAGGAGAACGGCAATTTGCGTTATGACGTGCTGCAGCAGACCAGCCGCCCGAACCACATGACGTTGGTCGAGACCTGGAGCAACATGAAGGCGATTGAAGGCCACGAGGTGTCGTCGCATATCAAGAAATATCGCGAGGCGCTGACACCGATGAGCGGCAGCCTGTACGACCAGCGGCTCTATCGCGTCCTCAAGTAGCCGGCCAAGATTCGGGTCCGATGCCGTACGGGCGTCGGACCCGATATTGTCAGCAACGTCGGCGCCCGGTATCACAGAGGGACGGGTATCGGGGGACGCCATGCCAAACGCCGCCGTTCCGGTCCGGGTCGGACTGTATCTCGCGCTGATCCAATTGCTGTTCGCGCTGTGCTGGACCGTCTACGTGATCTATCTGCCGGCGCTCGCCGCGCAGGTTGGCATCCCGCGCTCGTGGCTGCTGCCACTGCTGATGCTGGACCAGGCGATCTTCACCATCACCGATCTCGCCATCGGCGTCGCGTCCGACCGGGTTTCCAAGGTGCTTGGCCGGCTCGGACGATGGGTGGCGTGGATCACCGCCGTCTCCTGCGCCGCGTTCCTGGCGCTGCCGTTCGTGGTCGGCACCGGCGCCGCCGCGCAGCCGCTATTTCTCGGCCTCACCCTCATATGGGTCATCACCTCGTCGGCGCTGCGCGCGCCGCCGCTGATGCTGCTCGGAAAATATACGGCCAAGCCGGCGATCCCCTGGATGGCCAGCCTCGCGATGTTGGGTTTGGGCGTCGCCGGTGCAGCGGCGCCGTATCTCACCGTGACATTGCGCGACATCGATCCGCGCATCCCGTTCGTGCTCGCCAGCGTCACGCTGGTGCTGGCGACCTTCGGGCTGACCTATGTCGAGCGACTGTTGGCCGGCCAGGCGACGCCCCAGGTCGTGGCGCCGCCCCCGAAGGCGCTCTCCCCGCCGGTTCTCGTCTTTGCGCTGGCGGTCGCGGTTCTCGCGCTCGGCTACCAGTTTCATTTTTCAATGAATAGCGCCGCGCTGTTCCTGCGCTTTGCCAAGCCGGCCGATCTCGAATACCTGATGCCGGTGTTCTGGATCGGCTTCAATATCGCGCTGCTGCCGGCCGGCTTTTTGACCAAGCGCTATGGCGGCCTTGCCGTGATGGGCGGCGCCGGCCTGCTCGGCGCGGTGTCGATCGTCGCCGCGCGCGAAGCCGTGAGCCTCGAAATGATGATCGGCGCTCAACTCATGGCCGGCGCCGCCTGGGGCTGCGTGATGATGAGCGCGGTCACGGCCGCGCTGGCCATCGGCTCAACGGGCGCGGAAGGGCGTACCGTCGGCTTGATGTTCTCTTTATTGGCGCTCGCGACCTTCGCCCGCGTCGGCGCGCTGGCCATCGGCCTGCCGGCCGACCCGGCCTGGACCGCGATCCTGCAATGGCTGCCCTCGGTCGCCTGGGCGGCCGCCGGCGCAATCGTGCTGTATCTGGCGATCACGCAATGGCGCGATCACTTCGCGTCGGCCTGACGCGCTCATTTTCCAATCCTATTATCGTCCACCAGGAAGCCGCGTTCCATGACAGCCATCAGCCACCACGATCTGAAGCAGAAACTCATCTCGGCCGGCAAAGTGCTGGTCGCCGAAGGCCAAGCCGATTTCACCCGCGGTCATATCTCGGTACGGCTGCCGGACGATCCCAAGCTGTTCTTCATGAAGCCGCACAGCGTCGGGCTCGACGAGTTGACCCAGGACAACATCCTGACCATCGACCTTGAAGGCAACGTGGTCGCCGGCACGGCGCGCCGCCACAGCGAGGTCTATATCCACTCCGAGATCTTTAAAGCGCGCCCCGACGTCGCATCCGTGCTGCACAGCCACCCGACCTATGCGGTCGCGCTGTCGGCGACCGGCCGGCCATTCAAAGCCTATAGCCAGCCGGGTGCGATGTTCTCCGATGCCGTCGGCATCTACGACGACACCATCAACCTGATCCGCACCACGGATATGGGCGCGGGAGTCGCCAAGGCGCTGGGTCGGCATCGCGCGGTTCTGTTGAAGAACCACGGCATCGCGGTCGGTACCGCGTCGATCGAGGAGACGGTGATCAGCGCCATCATGCTGGAGAACGCCGCGATGATCCAGATGATCGCCGAAGCCTCCGGCACGCTGGCGCCGGAGTTTCCCGCCGCCGACATCGACAAGCTCAAGCACGACATCAGCCGGCCGGAGCAGTTTGCCATCAATTTCAATTATCTCGTGCGACAGACCGAACGGCACGGCCTGTAGGTCTGGTCCGAACCGATATCTGGATGGAACCAGAAGACATCTGCGCGGTTATTTCCCTGACGAACAGGGAGCAGAGACCATGCCGATTCTTTTATGGCTGTTGGGCGCGCCGATCAGTCTGATTCTGATCTTGATGCTGTTGGGCGCCGTTTAAATCCGTCGCACGACCTTCGTGCGTTAGCGATGATATCCAATGCTATCGCTTAAAAAGAGTCCGGCAGTGCCGGGCTCTTTTTTGTATTGTTTGATGGCCCCAATCCGCCCTCACCCTGAGGAGCATCGCGAAGCGATCCATCTTGCTGAGCACAGCGAAGCCCACCCGGGCCTTCAACTTAATCGGTTGCCGTGGGCACGGCGCTGCGCGCCTTTGCCCACCCTACGCACACTACGACTGACTCACATCCTGAACACGCCGAACTTCGTCTCCTCGATCGGCGCATTCAGCGCCGCGCTCAGCGCCAGCGCCAGCACCCGGCGGGTTTCGCGCGGCGCGATGATGCCGTCGTCCCACAGCCGCGCGGTCGCGTAATACGGATTGCCTTCGGCATCGTATTGCTCGCGGATCGGCTGCTTGAACTCCGCCTCCTCGACTTCCGACCACGCGCCGCCGCCGGCCTCGATATTGTCGCGCTTCACGGTGGCCAGCACGCTGGCGGCCTGCTCGCCGCCCATCACCGAGATGCGTGCATTCGGCCACGTAAATAGGAACCGCGGCCCATAGGCGCGGCCGGCCATGCCGTAATTGCCGGCTCCGTAGGAGCCACCGAGGATCAATGTGAGCTTCGGCACCTGCGCGCAGGCCACCGCCGTCACCAGCTTGGCGCCGTCCTTGGCGATGCCGCCGGCCTCGACCGCGCGCCCGACCATGAAGCCGACAATGTTCTGCATGAACAGCAGCGGCATGCGCCGCATGCAGCACAGCTCGATGAAGTGCGCGGCCTTCAGCGCGCTTTCCGAAAACAGAATGCCGTTATTGCCGATGATGCCGACCGGCATGCCGTGCAGATGCGCGAAGCCGGTCACGATGGTGGTGCCGTACAGCGCCTTGAACTCGTCGAACTCCGAGCCGTCGACCAGCCGCGCGATCACCTCGCGCACATCGTATTGCTTCTTCAAGTCGACCGGCACGATGCCGTCGAGTTCGGCGATGTCGTAGCGCGGCTCGCGCGGCGTCGCGAGCGGGATATCGACGACTTTCTTGGTATTCAGATTGGCCACGATGCGGCGCGCGATGCCGAGCGCATGGCGGTCGTCAGCCGCGTAGTGATCGGCGACGCCAGATTTGCGCGCATGGACGTCGGCGCCGCCCAGTTCCTCGGCCGACACCACCTCCCCGGTCGCGGCCTTCACCAGCGGGGGACCGGCGAGAAAGATCGTGCCCTGCTCGCGCACGATGACGCTTTCGTCGGACATCGCCGGCACATAGGCGCCGCCCGCCGTGCACGAGCCCATCACCACCGCGATTTGGGCGATGCCGGCCGCCGACATCCGGGCCTGATTGTAGAAGATGCGGCCGAAATGCTCGCGGTCCGGAAACACCTCGGTCTGGTGCGGCAGGTTGGCGCCGCCGGAATCGACGAGGTAAATGCACGGCAGCCGGTTTTCGCGCGCGATCTCCTGCGCGCGCAGATGCTTCTTCACGGTCATCGGGTAGTAGGTGCCGCCCTTGATCGTCGAGTCGTTGGCGACGATCACGCATTCGCGGCCCTCGATCCGGCCGATCCCTGTGATCAGCCCGGCGCCATGAATCGCATCGTCGTAAAGCCCGTTGGCGGCGAGCGGCGACAATTCGAGAAACGGCGTACCGGGATCGATCAGCATCATCACCCGGTCTCGCGGCAGCAGCTTACC
>JAQGJU010000057.1 GCA_028290465.1 Xanthobacteraceae bacterium
CGGCGCCGGTGTCGATATGGATGGTCGACTGCGCCAGTCCGGTGCCGTTCAGGCTGCCGGTCACATTGACGGTGTCGCCACCGCCATTGGTGGTGATGAAGATATCTTCGACCGCCTTGGTGGCGACCTCGTAGTTCAGCGCCGTGGCCTGTACGTTGTTGTTCGCGCCGGCCAGAATATTGATGCCGAGATAAGTCTGGCTGTTCAGCGTCATGGCATTGACGTTGTAGGTCTCGGCGTCGTTGGCGCCGATGACATTCAGCTTGTCATTGCCCGTGCCGCCATCGACCACGTCGTGGCCGGTGCCGACCACGTAGTTGATGATGTCGTTATCGGCGCCGCCCGAAATCGTGTCGTTTCCGGTAGAGCCGGTGATGGTGTCATCGCCAGCGCCGCCGTTCAACGTAACGCCCAGCGTCTGCACGCCTTGATACGACAACTGATACGCCAAATCATAGACCGTGCTATTGCCGGTCCAACCGACCGCAAAATTTGCGTCGCGGGTGGCCAAATCTCCGGAAATTAGGAATAACCCACCCTGCTCGGCTGCCAGCGCACCGGTGACCAGCGGCACTTCCGCAAATCCGTTGATGGCGTCCCGCGCGACAAAGGCGTCGACGACAAACGCGTAAGTTTTTGCCGGTGTCAGCGCCAAGTGCGGCGCAACGGTGAAGTTGAAGGTCTGTGCTCCCATGCTGACCGCCGCTGAAAGAGTCGTGCTTTCATACAGAGGAGCACCGGCGACCGGATGATTATTGACCGTATCCCAAGCCACGATCAAGACATGAAAATCGACCGCGTCCGGACCGAACGAATTACCGAGCGTAAAGCTGAGTTGGTCCAGCACGGCCGATTTCGCGACGAAGGTCTGTGCAATATACGGAATCGTGCCGGGGCCTTCCCCGAACGCCGCGAGGCGATTGGGCTGCGGTCCGAGCGCGGTTCCGGCTGTAACAGGCACAAAGGGATTCAACCCGCTAGCGTCGATGATGTCGTTGCCACCATTGCCATTGACCGTGATGGCCTCGTCGTTCGTCACCGTCGTGTTCGGAAAATTGGTGCCGGTGACCGTGAAGCTCGCCGCGGTGCCGGACAGCGTGATAGTTTCGCCGGTATCGAGACCGGCCACCGTCAGCGCATCGGTGCCGCCGGCCATATTGAGCGTGGCTATCTCGACATTTGACGCCGTGATTTCAGCACCGGCAACACCGTCGGTGTCCAGCGTGAAGCCGCTCGTCGTCGCCGTCAGCGTCAGCGACTGCGCGTTCGCATCGCCAGCAACAACTAGCGTGTCAGTGCCTTGGCCGCCCTCAATGGTGTCGACGCCGTCGCCGATCGCGTAGTTGGACGTGTCGTCGCCGGTGCCGCCGTCGATCGTGTCGTTGCCCTTGCCGCCGGTGATCGTGTCATTATCGGCGCCGCCATAGATCGTATCATTGCCGGCCGATCCCATGATGGTGTCGTTGCCGGCACCGCCGTCCAGCGTGAGGCCAGCCACCGTGTGACCGGCATAAGTCAGCTGATAGGCAAAGTCGGTGTTGCCGGCAGCGCTCGCAACCCACACGTTGGAAAGAGCATCTTCGCGCCCGCCGCCCGACGTTGAGTAGTAAAGGCCACCCGGCTGCGTGCCATTCGCATCGGAATAGGTCGGAATGTATGCATTGCCCTGTAGCGTCTCGCCGTCGGTCTTGAAGTCGAGCACGAAGGCGTAGGTCTGGCCGGGCGTCAGCGTCACGCCGGGCGCCACCGTGAAGTTCGTCGCGCCGCCCGTCGTGTACAGCAGCGTGCCGCTCTCATAGAGCGGCGTGGCGCTGAGCGGCTTATGGTTGGCTTCGTCCCAGGCGACGATGACGACGCGGAAATCGACCTGTCCGGTCAGATTGTTAAGGCCGAAGGTTAGCTCCGACAGCGCCTCGCCGGTAGCCACGAACGTCTGAGCCGCGAACCTTGCCCAGCCGTTGCCGAACGCGCCGAACGCGCTCGACCCGGCCAGACCGGGCCCCGCGGTCGGCGCCACGCCGAACCGGCTGGCGTCGATCGTGTCGTTGCCGCCCTCACCCTTGGTCGTGACGGATTCCGCCCCTGTCACGGTGGTGGTCGGCAGATTGGTGCCGCTGATCGTGTTGCCGACCAGCGTGATGGTCTCGCCGCTGTTGAGGCCAACCACCGTCAGGCTGTCATTGGCGGCGCCCAGGTTCAGAACAGCGCGCTCGACATTCGTGGTGACAATCTCGTCGCCGGCCGCGCCGCCGGCGTCGACATTGAAGCCGACAGCCGTCGCCTTCAGCGTAATCGACTGATCGCCGTCGGTGCCGGTGAGCACGAGCTTGTCGCCGAGGATCTCGTTGCCTTCGCCGCCTTCGATGGTGTCGACGCCGTCGCCGATCGCGTAGTTGAACGTATCGTCGCCGGTCCCGCCTTCAACGGTGTCGTTGCCAAGCCCGCCCCGAATCGTATCGTTGCCGTCGAGGCCGGTCAGCACATTGGCATCGTCATCGCCGGCCAACGTGTCGTTGAAATTGGAGCCGACCGCGTTCTCGACGCCGTCGATGGTGTCGCGGCCATCGCCGGTGTCCTGCGCCTGCGTGTTGCCGAGATCGACGCTGACGCCGTGGCCGACGCCCCTGAAATTGATGGTGTCGGTGCCGTTGCCGCCGATGAAGGTGTCGTTGCCGCCGGCGCCGCTGACAAACAACGTGTCGTCGCCGTCGTGGCCGATGAATTCGATGCTGTGATTGCTGGTCAGGCCACGCGCATCGACGGTGTCGCCGCTGTTGCCGTTGCCGTCCTCGATAGTGATGGTCGAGGTCGCAAGGCCGGTACCGCCGAGACTGCCGCTGACGATGACTTTGTCGGCGCCCGCGCCGGTCTGGATGTAAATGTCTTCGACGTCGCGGGTCGCGACTTCATAGTTCGCGCTTGTGGCATCCACGTCTTGCGCGACCGCGATGCCGTCCAGGATATTGATGCCGACGAATTGTTGCCCGCCCAGCGTGATCGCATTGACGTTGAAGGTTTCCGACGTGGCGCTGCCGTAGATTTCCTGAAGGTCGTTGCCGCCGCCGCCGCGCACGGTGTCCTGCCCGTCGCCCACATCGTACGTGAACAGGTCTGCGCCGTCGCCGCCGTCGATCGTATCGTCGCCGGCGCCGCCACGAATATCGTCGGCCTGGTCCGAACCGACGATCTGGTCATCGCCGCCATTGCCGCGCAGCACGACGCCGCCATAAAAATAATCGGACGCATCGATGATGTCGGCGCCGCCCTTGCCCTCGATCCGGACTTCCTCGTAGCCGATCGACGCGATGACGGTTTCGCCGGCGAGGCCTTCCTGCAGGAAGTTCGAGGTCACGATGATGTGGTCGGCTCCGCCGGAGCCTTCGATCAGCAGGTGATCGTTGTTGCCGCCGAGCGGATCGTCGAGCACCCAGATGCGCTCGATCTCGCTGGCCGTGACTTCAATGCCGGCGATATCGGTATAATCCGCCGTAAAGGACTCGAAGCCGGTCAGCGTGATGGTGAGGTGGTCGTTCCAATAGAATGACCCGTCGAGGATCGCGGTGTCGTAATCGTCGCCAGTCTCGCCGCCGACGAACACGTCGTAATCCCAGCTGAACACACCCAAATCGAACACATAGGCGAGTTGGTCGCGATCGGCGCCGCCAAAGAGGTTGTCGTTGCCTTCTTCACCCGCGAGCCGGTCATCGCCGTCGCCGCCGAACAGATCGTCGTCGCCACGGCCACCGAACAGCAGGTCGTCACCACGACCACCAAAGAGGATGTCATCGCCGCGACCGCCGTCCAGGAAGTCATGGCCACGACCGCCATCAAGGATGTCGTCGCCGCGGCCGCCGTAGAGGATATCGCTGCCACGGCCGCCATAGAGCTTGTCGTTGCCGCGGCCGCCGTACAGATCGTCGTCGCCCTGACCGCCGTGCAGTTCGTCATTGCCACGGCCGCCATCGAGTAAGTCATGGCCCGCGTCGCCATAGAGCTTGTCGTCGCCGCCATTGCCGACCAGTTGATCGTTGTCATCGCCACCACGCAGCGTATCGTCACCGCCATCGCCGCGCAGGAAGTCGTCGCCCTTACCGCCTTCCAGCGTGTCGTCGCCGCCCATGCCGCGCATGGTATCGTCGCCATCCTGGCCGCGCAGGATGTTGGCCTCCTGACCGCCGATGATGACGTCGTCGCCACTGCCGCCGGTCGCATTGACGATATCTTCGCCGAGCCGGTCGATGCCGACCACCTTCACCGCGGCACCATCATGATCGGTCGCGGTGTTGGCGTCGACGAGCTGGATTCCCGGGAAAACGCCGGGCCCGATCTGGGGACTGTTCGCCAGATTGATGAAGACGCCCTCGGTCAATGCCGAATAGTCGATGGTGGCGCCGGCATCCAGGATCACGCCGTTGGCGTCGATCTCGACCTTGAAGGAACCGTCGATGGAGTCGCCATCACTGTCGACCGCCGTGAACGTAAAGGTCAGATCGAGATAATGCTGCGTGCCATCCGGCGCCGGATGGTCGAGCGGCTGGCGCAGGTCGAAGGTGTAGGTGCCTTTGTCGAGTGCCCCGGCATCCGACAGCGTGACGGTGAAGACGATGCTGGTGTCACCAATCAACAAGGGCACCGACAGTCCAACATATCCGACCAGCACGTCACCGATGAAAGTGTAGCGAACCAGTTCGCCGTTCGAGGTCAGCGGGCCGGCGAACGACGACGTCCCGTTCACCGCGACGTTGTTGCCGGCTAATGCCGGATCGGTTTCCGTGAACCCGACCGAGCGGTCGCCCGGCAGCCCCGGACCCGTGTTAGACCGGTCGGCGCCCCAGGAAATTTCCAGCGATGCATCGACGACCGATGCCGGCATCCCACCGTCTTCACTCGTGAGCCCGGTCGTGACCGGACCGGCGACCGGCGAGTCGTCGTTGACGGCGACTTGGAACGTGCCATTGGCGAAATCGCCATTGCCGTCGGTCGCGATGAAGTCGATCGACAGCGTGACGGTGTCTTCGGTGCCGGCGATTGGATGATCGAGCGGCTGCAACAGCGTGAAGGTGTATTCGCCGTTCAGCGGCGTGGTATCGAGCGTGATGGTGAAGACATGACGCGTCGGATCGCTCGGATCGACGCCCGTATAGCCGACCAGCGCCGGCAATCCGGCAATGACGGTCAGTGCGAGGCTGATGGCTTGGCCGCCCGAGGTCAGCCCGGTGAGGCCCGGTTGCGTCGCCGCAAACGCCAGCGTGCGGCCGGTCAGATCCTGGCCGAAATCGACGTTCAACGAAATCGTAATCGAGACGGCTTCGCCCGGCACGTCGCCCGGTCCGCCGATCAGGCCTTCGGACAGCCCTTCGTCGTCGGCGTTGCCGAGCGCGATCGCGCCGATGCGCGGCACGGTGTTGGTCAGGTTTTCGACATTGCCATTGCCGGCACCGTTGCCGCCTTCGCCGCTCAGCAGCCCGAGGGCACTGCGGGTGCCGAAACCTTCGACCGTCGCGTCGTGAAAACTGGCGCCGGAATTCGGCGCACCGGCATTGCCGGCCGCCGGCAGGATCGACGCATCGTCGGTGATCGGAAACAGTGTGGCGAACTCGCTGCCGACGATGACGCGGCCGCCTTCGACTTCGATGTTCAGATTCTGAAACGGCTTGCCGCTGTCGTCGAAGAACCCGGCAATCGTGACGGTCGCCTGATTGTCGAACAGGATGACCAACCGGTCACCGACATGGACGAACGTGACCTTCTCGTTGCCGATGTCCGAGAGATCAAGCCGCGCCGTGTTGTCCAGCCGGAGGCTGATCGCCTGTTCGCCCTGTGGTTTGGCGATCTTGATGACGTGCTGCGTGGAATTGGCGGCGGAACCCACGGTTGCCTGGGCGATGATAAAGGGCGCGTTCATGTGCGGCTCCGTGCTTCCGACTACAACCGCTTTTGGACACGATACTCGCGTCGATTGCGGAGGTAGAATGTTCAAGAAGCCGGAAAATGGCACAGCTTACAGACACTTGGTATTTCGAATTTTACTCTTTGTTAATTTAACCAAGGCTGTTGCCGCGGTGCATGCTTATGCAACGCACCTGTCATGTGCCCGCCTTTATTTGGCTGCGTTCGCACTACTTTTAGGCGAGGCGGAGTAGGGACGACACACGACTCAATTGCCGGTTGCGCCAGACAAGTCGGAACTCAGCCGCGGTGTCGGCTTTTGCGCGCCTGCTCGACCTTGTGCTGACGGCGGGCCTGATGGCGCATCGCCTGCCGGTTCGCCGGACCCGACGGGGCCACAACCTCGCGGCGCTTCCCGCGAAGCACCGGGAAAAACCGGCGCAGCAGCAGCGCGAATGCGATGCCAAGGCCGCCCCCCAGCACCATGAACAGCATCGTGTTTGTTGTCATGTCGTGGCCTCCCCTTACACTACCCCAGCAGTCACGCCTTTTTCAGAAACGCGGTCTTCAATACCAGGCCTTTGACCTGCTTGGTGTTGCATTCGATTTCATCCGGATCGCCGGTCAGGCGGATGTTCTTCACCATGGTGCCGCGCTTCAAGGTCTCCGAGGTGCCTTTGACCTTGAGATCCTTGATCAGCGTCGCCGAGTCGCCTTCGTTCAGCGTGGCGCCGTTGCTGTCCTTCACGACGATGTCGGTCATCTGGTTTCCATTCAGGACGCCGGCGACGGCGGCGCCGTCCGGTAGGCGTGCTCTGTCGTGAGCGCCGTGCGCAAATTGGCAACATGCGCGACCGCGATGGTGAGCACCACCATGGCGACGCCCTGATGCAGCAGCGCCAGCCCGATCGGCACCTGATACAGCAGCGTGAGAATGCCCAGCGCCGCCTGCACAGTGACGGCGCCGGCCAGCGCCAGCGCGCCGGTCTGCGCCGGTCCGCTGCGTACGGTGCGCATGACGGCCAGCACATGCAGAAGAGACACGCCCCACAGCACATAGGCCGTCATGCGATGATTGAACTGCACCGTCAGCGTGTTCTCGAACAGATTGCGCCACCACGGCGTCGTGAAAAACAGATCGGCCGGTTTCGGCAACAGCACGCCGTCCATCAAAGGCCAGGTATTGTAGATCAGCCCGGCGCGCAGACCCGCGACCAAGGCGCCGAGATAGATCTGCACCAGCACCAGAACCAGCAGCGCGACCGCGCCGGCGCGAATCCTGGCCGGCACCTCTAGGGGTTTGCGTTCGCTAAGACCGAACAGCGTCCACGCCACGCCGGCATAGATCAGGGCAGCCAGCGTCAGATGCACTGCCAGCCGATATTGTGAGACCTCGACACGCTCCGACAGGCCGGACGCCACCATCCACCAGCCGACCGCGCCTTGCAACGCACCAAGGCCGAAGATCAGCCACAGCCGGCCGCGCAGCCCCGGCGCGATATCGCCGCGCCACAGGAAGAACAGGAACGGCAGCAGGAAGGCCGCGCCGATCACCCGGCCGAGCAGCCGATGCGTCCACTCCCACCAATAGATCGTCTGGAACTCGTCCAGCGTCATGCCGTGATTGCGCGCGGTGTATTGCGGAATGGTTTTGTACTTGCCGAACTCGGCCTGCCACGCCTCATGGCTCAGCGGCGGCAGCGTGCCGGTGACCGGCTTCCATTCGACGATCGACAGGCCGGATTCGGTGAGCCTCGTAGCGCCGCCGACCAGCACCATGGCAAAAATCAGCGCCGCGACGGCCAGCAGCCACAGCCGGATGGCGCGGTTGGAATCGCGGCGGGAGGTCGCATCGGGCGTCATGTGGGCTCGCTTGCCGGGGTCGCGCGGACCATATAGTTGCTGGCTACCTGGCGCAAACTGCCGGCTCTCCCCTTTTTAAGAGACACGCCATGCATATCCGCACCCGCAAGCTGATCGGAACCGTCGGACTTTTCGTCCTGGTCACGCTGTGGGCGCTGATCGCGATGGCGTTCGCCCAGTTCCCGCCGATCCGCGACAATGGCTGGCTGTCGGCCTTGTATTACGTGGTGGCCGGGCTCGGCTGGGTGCTGCCGGCGATGCCGCTCGTCGGCTGGATGGTGCGGCCGGATAAACCCGCTGCTAACTAGAGCATGATCCCGAAAAGTGGGAACCGGTTTTCGGATAAGATCATGCTCAAACAAGAAGCTAGACCGAGATCGGTTTAAGCGGCATCCACCTGGCGGAATCCGTTCCACATCGCGGTCGCGGCACCGGACAGCAGCACCTTCACAAAGCGCAATTGCTGGAATTCGCCGTTCAGTGACAGCCGCGGCAGCGCGGTTAGATGCTGGGCGTGCGCCGGAAACAGCACGCCCGGCCGCGTCGTGGTCGCGGTCTTGAAGCCGAGTTCGGCCGCGATGGCGAATTCGCGCGCGCCTGCCGACGTCGGATCGCCGACCGGATAGGCGAAGTGCTCCGGCACGATGCCGAGCGAAGCCTCGATCACTTGCCGGCTCATCGCCATTTCGGATCGCGCGGTTTTCTCCGGCACCTTGGCCAGCATTACATGATTGACGGTGTGCGCGCCGATGGTGACCAGCGGATCGGCGGCCAATTGCGTCAGCTCCTGCCAGTCCATGCACAGATCGTTGCACAGTGCAGCGATGTCGACCTGATGGCGCGCCGCGAGATCGCGGATCACCAGGCGCAATTCGTGTTCGGTCTTCAGACTGCGCAGCCAGCCATAAAGCTGATCGTAGACGTGGCGCTTGTCGTCGATGCTGGCGCAATCGAAATACCGGTTCTCGCCCTTGATCACCAAGCCGATGCGATCGTTGCGCGCGACCACTTCTTCCAGCGCCACCCACCACAATTCGCCGAGCCGGTCCGGGAAGCTGGTCGGGATGTAGACCGTGAACGGGATCTGCTCCTTCTTCAGGATCGGATAGGCCCACTCCAAAGTATCGCGGTAGCCGTCATCGATGGTTACGCAGACGAAGCGCTTTTCGAAATCCCCCGTGACCATGCGCCGGTGCATGTCGTCGAGGCTGATCAGGTCGACGCCGGAGGTGCGCAGCATCGCCGCGACGTCCTCCAGGAATCTCGGCTGCACTTCGAGCAGGCGGTTCGGCTGGAACCGGCCATGCCGTGGCGGCCGGACATGGTGCAGGGTCAGAATGGCGCCGACGCCACCCAGGAACGGGCGCAAGGCCGCATGGGCGCCACTGAAGAACAGTGTCTCCATACCGGTACGAATGATGGTCTTCTTCAGGCCGGCCAAGGCTGCCTCCACAGCGAGACGCCATCATGCCCCGCCGTTCGTTGAGAACTGCTTTACGCGCCGCCGACAGGTTTTCGGACCCGTTCTCGGACCGTTCTCACTGGCAGCCTTGCTTGGCCCATTCCAGCATGGCCACTTTCATCGGTCCGCCATCGGGATGCTGGTGGCGGAAGGCGCTGGCGGCATTTTTGACATAGGTTTTCCCCACGTCGCACAGCGTCGCCTTGGTCCAGCGATGGCAGGACGCGCACGGCTTCTTCCACTGTGCGTCCGTCAGGCCACCGACGGGCGGAAACTGCGGGGCGGCGGCGGCCGCCAATTGCTGTAGCGACTTGCCGGCCACGGAGACCGGGCCGAACGGAAGCGGCTCGTTGAACCGTATGACTTGCTGCTCCGGGCCGGCCGGCGGTTTCGCGCTCGGTGTCTGGGCCGGAACCTGGGCCGGAATTTGGGCCGTCGCGGCCGGTGCCGGCGCGGCGGCACCTTGTGCGGCGGCCAATTCGGCCGCGGAAGCCGGCTGCATCAATTTCAGATTGGCCCAGCCACCGACCGGTTTCTGCGTGCCCGCGGGCTTCGCCAGTCGGTGCGCGATGAAGACCCAGTCGCGCCCGTCAGTGTTCTGGTCCCGGGTGACGCAGACGATTTCGCCGCTATCCAGCACATCAATGTAGGTGGAGTCGCCACGCGGCTCCTTGCTGATGTTGACGGTATCGACTTGAAGCTTGAAGAACCGGCAGGCCGGCTCCTGGGCGTCGGTCACGCTCGCGTACAATACGATGGCCGCGCAGAGCCCGAAAACCGCGCCGAGCAAGGTTCTCCGCACCAAATCCCCCTCCCGTTCCCTGACGTGCCGAAGTGGCCCATCCGCAACACTATCCACTTCGAATCGTGGGCTGGAATTAAACGACCAACGCCGGACCAAGTCGAATCTGAAAGCGACAACAAAGTATTGAGGATTTGTCCGCCAGAATGACGCAGCCGCCCCTGCGCCGGGCGGCTTTGCCCGGCAGGTCCATGAACGCGGTTCTTCGCCCGATTGCCCCCTATGCGTCCGCCGTCGCTCGACCGGCGCCGGTG
This sequence comes from Xanthobacteraceae bacterium, assembly GCA_028290465.1. Classification (GTDB taxonomy): domain Bacteria; phylum Pseudomonadota; class Alphaproteobacteria; order Rhizobiales; family Xanthobacteraceae; genus FEB-22. The sequence continues at coordinate 10,271 of JAQGJU010000057.1, forward strand.
CGCTTTGCCGTATGGCGCGACTTCGCGGCGGCCGAGGCCGACTGGCGCGTACTGGAATCCCAAGACACGCTTCTAAGCCCCTATCAGCGCTACGATTTCCTGGAGCCCTGGCATCGCCATCGCGGCCCCGAATGTGGCCACTCGCCGTTCCTGCTGGTCGGCTACGACACCCACGACGCCCCGGTCATGCTGCTGCCGCTCGGCAAGCGGCACACCGGACCGTTGCGGGTGGTCCAGTTTCTCGGCGGCCGGCACGCCAATTTCAATATGGCGTTGTGGCGCCGCGACGCGGCGACCGTCGTCACGGAAGCCGACCTCGGGGCGATGCGCGACGCGATCGCGGCCGCCGGCGTTGATCTCATCGCGCTGACCAACCAGCCGCAACGCTGGGGCGGCCTCGCCAATCCGCTGGCGCTGTGGCCACATCAGGAATCGCCGAGCGCGGGCGCGGTCGGCGCGCTATCGACCGATTTCGCGGCACTGCAGGCCGAACGTCTCGCGCAACCGGCCCGCAAGAAGCTGCGCAAGAAAGAGCGCACGCTCGCCGAGCACGGCGCGCTGCAAGTCCGCCGCGCCGAAACCGACACCGATGCCCGCGCCTTTCTCGACGCCTTCTTCACCCAGAAGGCCGAGCGCATGGGCAGTCTCGGCATCCCGGACGCGTTCGCGGCGCCCGGCACCCGCGAATTCATCGCCGAACTCGCGACCGCGCGGCCGAACGGCCGGCTCCCGATCCTCGAAATCTATGCGCTGTCCGTCGGCGATGAGATCGTCGCCACCATGGCCGGGCTCGTCGAAGGCCAGCGCTTTTCGGCGCTGTTCAACTCGATCACCTCGGGTCCGTTGGCACACGAAAGCCCCGGCGACGTGCTGCTGACCCATGTGGTGCGGATGTGCTGCGAGCGCGGCCTCGCGCAGTTCGATCTCGGCGTCGGCGAAGCCGCCTACAAGCGATTTTACTGCAACGAGACAGAACCGCTGTTCGACACGTTCCTGGCACTGACGCCGCTCGGCCGGCTCGGCGCCGCCGGCATTCGCACCGCGCAGGACGCCAAGCGCCTGGTGAAGCATTCACCGATGCTGTGGCATGCGGTGCAGAGCCTGCGCAAACTGCGCGCGCAGTTTATGCAGCGATAAGACCACCTGGACGGCACTTAACATTTCTGGGCACTGTCGAGAAATGCGACGTAAATTGCTCATCTCAATATCGCTATGTGCGATCGCTTGGTGCCTTGGGCACCCCCAAACAGCACGCGCTGTCGAGTGGATCAATTGCGATCCTCACTACCGCGCGATGGATTTGGCACCAGTCGGGTCAGGCCCGCTCGAACTGATGAAGGTCTTTTGCCAGCGCGTTCGGTTTGACTTCACGCAAGTTGCTATGGTTTCGCCGGACGGCCGCTTTGTCGCCTACCTTGAAGGTGGCACCGATTATGCGGTGGAACGTAAGATACTACACGTCGCGCCGCTTGATACGTATGATAGCTGGACCAGTCACAGTCTGAACATGGGCGCGTTGTGGCAGTTCGGCCAGGCCGATCGGTCGGTTCCGGCCTATGGATGGGCTTCAAATTCGTCAGGTGTTTGGACCGCAACGCGGGACACGAGCGGCTCGAATAGAATTTCCAGTACGGGCCTGCAACCTGCGTTCGCCTCTTTGGAAGGCAACGGCATCCGATTGTTTGAGCCGCCTCGTCATACAGCCGGTCCACTGGACGGCCTCCTGTGGGCAGACGGTGACGGATTGGCCGTCGCTTACTTCGGAGCCAGAGGCGGATCGTATCCGCCGCCGCAGCGTCATGATAAAAATCCGACTTTTGCGATGGTCGACTCAAAACGAGCCGTCGTATTGGACACACTTCCATTCGCTATATTCGGAGGCCCCGACCGGATAAGCATGGGCAGCGTGAACAACGCCGCCGTTACGGTGCTGCAAAATGGCAAAGTGCGAACGTTGCTTAGCGTTGCCAACCAATGGGCCGTTTGGACTCAAGGCGAGCCGCCGCGCATGTTGTCCAATCCCTATCCCGAAGAACGTCACAACAAAATGGCGATCTCACGAGATGGCTCCCGCCTCCTAGTAACCCGACTTGCATGCGATGGCGGCCACGATGCCGTAAAAGACGATGGCTTGTTGAGAAGGCCCATGGCTCCGCCGTGCAAACCAGTCGAGAGCGTCATCGCTGCCTTACATGATTTAGAAACAGGGCGTCAGCTTTGGGAAATTCGCGAGACCGTCTATCGAACTGAACTGTATCCGAATCCAGCAATCAGCGACGATGGGCGTTATGCGCTCGTCGGACTTCCCTACAATCCTCCTGATTCGAAAGTTGCTTTGATCTCGATGGCTGAGGGAAGCATCGTGCAAACTTTCCAGTCGCCGGGGCAAGGCTTACCCAACTCCCTAGGTTTCTTTCAGGGAGGACATGGGGTGTGGGTGCACAGTCATGGCGTAACCGCACTTTATAGCATTCGCGATCGTGCGCAGTGACGGCCGGTTGCGCGGGAGATGGCGAAACAAGACCTATGGCCGTTCGCGAACTGAGCGCTTAGGTGTGCTCGCCCCAGCTGCGGCTCACGCCGCACCCTGCCCTACGCCGCCCTCGCCGCGTCGACATTCAGCACATTCGACGTGTTCAGCAGCACCGCGACTTCGGCAAAGCCGGCCGCCAATAGTTGACGGCGCCCCGCCGCGGCCGAAGCGTCGGCGGCATCGCCCGCGACCAGCACCGCGCATGCGGCAAGCTGCGACAGTCGGTCCAGCGGCACTTGCGACAGCGCTCCGGCGTCGATCACGACATGCTCGTAGGTGCTGGCGAGCGCATCCAGCACCGTCACCAGTTGCGGCGAGCCCAGCACCAGCGCGGCATCCTCGATCTCACGACCGACCGACACCATATGAACGCGCGACAGCCGGTCGCGCGTCAGGATATCGCCGAACGACACCGTGCCGCGCACCAGGTCGGCCAAGGTGGGCGTCGTCGGTTCGGCCAGGATCGCCACCAGATCGCCGCTGCCTGGGGCTAGTTCGACCAGCACCACGCGCGCCTCCTTGGCGAGCGCGCGCGCCAGCGTCAGCGCTGGCAGCGCCGTGCCGACCGGCTTGGTGGCGCCGACCAGCACAACGCGCCGGCCGCCCTCGCCGTCGCGACGCAACGCGCGGGCGATATCGTCGATGGCGCTGATCGCAACGCCAAGCGCCGGATGGCCGTCGCGCGCGATAGCGCCGCTCAGTTTCGGCGCTTCCGTCGGCGCGGGCGCGGCCCGGGCCACCGGCGCGGTGCCGAACGACTGGAAATAGCTGCCGTAGAGCAATTCCCGCGTCGCCACGAAGCCGACCATCAGTACCAGCGTGGTCAGCGTCGCGATCAACACCACCGGCAGCTTCTTCGGGAACGAGGGGATGTTGGACACCGTGGCGCGCGAGATCACGCGGGCGTCGGCCGGTGCGGACTCGATGGTGTCGCGCGAAGTCGCCTCGCGATACTTGGCGAGATAAGATTCCAGCAGATCGCGCTGCGACTTGGCATCGCGCTCCAGCGCCCGCAACTGCACGTCCTGCTCGCCGGTCGACGCGGTCTGGCGCTTGAGCACATCCAGATTGGCCGACAGCTTTTCCAGCGAGTCCGCCGCGATGCGCGCGTCGTTCTCGATGCCGTGCACGATGCGGCCGACTTCCTGCTTCATCGCGCCATCGAGATCGGAAATCTGCGCGCGTAATTCCTTGATGCGCGGATGACCGTCGAGCAACGTGGATGACTGCTCGGCGAGTTGCGCGCGGATCGCGTTACGCTGTTCGGCGAGGCGGCGAATGTTTTCCGAATTGAGCACGTCGAGCGAGTCGATCGGCTGGCCGGACTTCAGCAGGTCGCGCGCCATTTTGGCCCGCGCCTCGGAATCGGTCTTGCGTGCCCGCGCGGCGGCCAACTGCGTGTTCAGTTCGGACAGGCCCTGCGTGGACAGCGTGGTGTTGTTGGTGCCGACGAACAGGTTCGACTTGGAGCGGAACGCCTCGACCTTGCCTTCGGCGTCGCCCACCGCCTTGCGCATCTCGTCGATCTTGACCAGCAGCCACTCGCTGGCGGAGCGCGCCTGCTCCTGCTTGTTGGTCTGCTGCAGCCCGATATAGCCTTCCGCGATCGCATTGGCGACGCGGGCCGCGAGCGCCGGGCTTTCGGACTGGAATTCGATGCCGATGACGCGGGACTTCTCCACCGGGAACACGTTCAGCCGCTCATAATAGGCGGCGAGCACGCGCTCCTCGGGCGTCATGCGCAACGGATCCTTGCCGATGCCGACGAAAGCCAGCACCGTCTTGAACAGCGATACGCCGTTCAGCACCGGATCGAATTCCGGAAGTTCAGCCAGCTTCAGCTTCTTGATGACCTCATTGGCGAGTTCGCGCGACAGCACCAGTTGCACTTGGCTGGTGACGGCCTGCTCGTCGACCGGCCCGCGGTCGAGCTGCTTGTCGGCGTCGAGGCGCAGAAAAATATTCTCGCGGCCGTCGAACAGCACGCGGGACTCGGCGCGATATTTCGGCGTGGCGAGCTGCACCGCCGCGATGGCGAACACGGCCACCAGGAATGTCGGGATCAGGATGGTCCATTTGCGCGACAGGATCGCGCGGCCGAGTGCGCGCAGATCGAGCTCGCCTTCGGCCTCGGACATACGCCCGGATTGCGCCGCTACCGCCATCACACAACTCCGCGCCACAACATACCAACGCAACAACACGACTGGACCGATTACACTCCATTAAGGTTGCCACCGCGTTAACCGCCACCAAGCACCTCCAAAATGCGGGTCGCGAGGGGCTTGTTAACCCCGCAGCGGCTTTACTGGCCGCCCATTATTACCGCTGCCCCTCTTCGAAACGCGAGGCTGGCCCGTGCGTCCATTTTCCCCGCCGAACCTGAACGATGTCGTCGCCGCCCCTCCGGCCGTCGGCTTCCCCCATGAGCCGAAGCTGCGCATCCTTCATGTGTTTCGCGCGCCGGTCGGCGGCCTGTTCCGCCATGTCTGCGACCTCGCACGCGGCCAGATCGCGCGCGGCCATCAGGTCGGGTTCATCCTGGACAGCATGACCGGCGGCGCCCGCGCCGAGGCAATACTCGCGGAATTCGCGCCGACGCTGGCGCTCGGCATGCAACGGCTACCCATGCACCGGCAGTTGGGCTTCCGCGATATCGCTTGCATTCGCCGGGTCAGCGCGCTGATCGCGGCGGCAAAGCCCGACATCGTGCACGGCCATGGCGCCAAGGGCGCGGCCTATGGCCGGCTGTCGCGCGCGGCCCCCCATGCGATCCGGGCCTATACGCCGCACGGCGGCAGCCTGGTTTACCGGCCGGGCACGCTCGGCGGTCTGTTCTACCGCACGCTGGAACGGATCCTGATCCCGCGTACCGACCTGTTTCTGTTCGAGAGCGTGTTCGCGCGCGACATCTTCCTGGCCGAAGTCGGCCAACCGGGCTGCCTGTCGCCGGTGGTCTGCAACGGCGTCGCGCCGTCGGAATTCGCGCCGATCGCGCCACTGCCCGATGCCACCGATCTCGTGTTCATCGGCGAACTGCGCCCGGTGAAAGGCATCGATGTGCTGATCGACGCCATCGCGACACTGCACGCCGCCGGGCGCCCCGTCACCGCCAGTCTGGTCGGCGACGGTCCGGACCGGGCGTGTCTCGAGGCGCGCGTCGCCGAATGCGGCTTAACTTCATTCATCCGGTTCCTCGGCGCTATGCCGGCGCGTCAAGCCTTTGCGAGCGGCCGTTTAATGGTCGTGCCGTCGCGCGCGGAGTCCCTGCCCTATGTGGTGTTGGAAGCCGCGGCCGCCGCATTGCCGATCATTTCCACCCGCGTCGGCGGCATTCCGGAGATTTTCGGGCCTCAAGCCGGCCGCCTGATCGGACCGGGCTGCCGCAACGCGCTGTCGTCGGCCATCATGGCCGCGCTGGACGATCCGGCCGAGGCGCACGCCGCCGCCAATCAACTTCAAGAACGCGTGAGGCAGGTGTTTGCGGTCGACGCGATGGTCGACGGCGCGATTGCGGGCTACCGCAAGGCCATCGCTCGGAACCTCGCCAAAAACGCAGTCAGCTAGCCGTTTGGGCGCCTGGGGAACCCGTTCGCCTAACGAGGCTCTAACGGTTTCTTGAAGCTTGTCACGTATTCAAGAACGGCCCGCGCCAGGGCCGTTCCGGCCCGGCCGGCACATGCGTGCAGGGTCGTCATGGCTGAATACAATACCCGTTCGATGATCGAGACGGCGACCGCCGCCGGCCCGGACGCCACACCTGCCGCGTCCGCCTCGCCCGCGTCTCGAACCTTGTCGCCGGCCGCGCTCAAAGCGGCCGCGGAACCGTCGGTGTCGGCCTACTCGCCGATCGTACTGGCCGGCGTCGTACGCCTCATCGAATTCGCGCTTGTCCTGCTGGTCGGGCTGGCGATCTACGGCTTTTATGTCGTGCCGACCGAGGGCTTCGCCAGCTATTACATCGCCGCCATCGTGGCGATCGGCATCATGGCGATGCTGGCGTTCCAGGCCGCCGACATCTATCAGGTCCAGGCGTTTCGCGGCTACGAGAAGCAGTATTTCCGCCTCGCCTCGGCCTGGTCCGTCGTATTCCTGATCGCGATCAGCGCGTCATTCTTCGCCAAGGCCGGCGATCAGTTTTCCCGTGTCTGGCTTGGCGCATTCTATTGCGTCGGCCTGCTCACGCTGATCGGGTTCCGCCGCCTCCTGTTCCTGGTGGTGAAAAGCTGGACCCATGAGGGCCGCCTGACCCGCCGCACCGTGATCGTCGGCGGCGGCGAGCCGACCGATATCCTGATCCGCGAGATCCATCAGCAGCGCGATACCGACGTCCGCGTGATCGGCCTGTTCGACGACCGCGGCGACGACCGCGCGCCGGAAGGCGTTGTCGGCCATCCGAAGCTCGGCACCGTCGACGACCTCGTCGAATTCGCGCGCCGCACCCGCGTCGATCTGGTGATCTTCTCGCTGCCGATCTCGGCCGAGACCCGTATCCTGCAGATGCTCAAGAAGCTGTGGGTGCTGCCGGTCGACATCCGCCTGTCGGCGCATACCAATAAGCTGCGGTTCCGTCCCCGCGCCTACTCCTATATCGGCAGCGTGCCGGTGCTCGACGTGTTCGACCGCCCGATCACCGACTGGGATGTGGTGATGAAATGGCTGTTCGACAAATTCGTCGGCAGCATCGCGCTGATCCTTTTGTCGCCGATCATGCTGCTGACCGCGCTCGCCATTAAGCTGGACAGCCGAGGCCCGGTATTCTTCAAGCAGAAGCGCTACGGCTTCAACAATGAGTTGATCGAGGTCTACAAATTCCGCTCGATGCGGACCGACATGGCCGACGCGACCGCATCCGTGCTCGCGACCAAGAACGATCCGCGCGTGACGCGGGTCGGCCGCGTGATCCGCAAGACCAGTCTCGACGAGTTGCCGCAGCTGTTCAACGTGGTGTTCAAGGGCAACCTGTCGCTGGTCGGCCCGCGTCCGCATGCGGTGCACGCCAAGGCCGAGAACCGCCGCTATGACGAAGCGGTCGACGGCTATTTCGCCCGCCACCGGGTCAAGCCCGGCATCACCGGCTGGGCGCAGATCAACGGTTGGCGCGGCGAGACCGACACCCACGAGAAGATCCAGAAGCGCGTCGAGCACGATCTCTATTACATCGAGAACTGGTCGGTGCTGTTCGACCTGTTCATCCTGGCCAAGACCCCGATCGCGCTCGCCAGGACCGAGAACGCCTATTGAGCGCCACCCACGATATCGGCGCGGTCGCCCCCGCCTACAGACCGCAGGCGGTCGGGCGGCTGCACGACCGTGTGCTGCATGTCGTGCTGTTCATCACCATGCTGTTCAGCCCGATCGTGATGATCGAGCCGGCGCCTTATGACGCGCTGATCTTTGTGCTGGCGCTGGCCGCGATGATCGCGCGCGTGCCGCTCGACGTCCGGCTGCTGCCGTTGATCCTGCTGCTGCTGCTGCTCTGCGCCGGTGGCGCCGCCTCTCTGATCCCCGTGCTCGACGATCCCACGGCCGTGCAATACCTCATGGTGTCATTCTATCTGGCGATCAGCGCCATGCTGTTCGCAGCGCTGATCAGCGAAGATTCAGTGCGGCGACTTCGGACGTTGCGGCGTGGCTATATCCTGGCCGCGTTGTTCGTCGCGGTGCTCGGCACCATCGGCTATTTCAAGATTCCCGGCTTCGGCATCTTCACACAGAACGACCGCGCGATGGGTACGTTCAAGGACCCGAACGTGTTCGGTCCGTTCCTGGTGCTGCCGTTGCTGTTGATGATTCAGGGCGTATTGGAGCGCGGCCTGCGCCTGCGTTATCTGCTCGGCTGCGGCATTATCCTTCTTGGGCTGCTGCTGAGCTTCTCGCGCGGCGCCTGGGGGCATTTCGCATTCTCGGCGCTGTTGATGCTGTTGCTGATGCTGGTCGGCAGCCGCAGTGACCGCGAGCGCGCCCGCATCATTCTCTACGCGTTCGCGGCCACGCTGGTGCTGGTGCTGGCCGTCATGGTGGCGCTGTCGTTCGACGCCATCGGCAGCATGTTCACGGAACGGGCCGAACTGGTGCAGAGCTACGACGGCGGCCATGGCGGGCGGTTCGGCCGGCAGTGGGCCGGCTTCAACGCGCTGTTCGACTATTGGAACGGCCTTGGGCCGAAGCGGTTCTGGATCATGTTCGGCCAGGACCCGCACAACGTCTATATCAACGCGTTCTTCTCGTATGGCTGGCTCGGTGGCCTGAGCTATCTGGCGCTGACGTTCCTGACGCTCATCTTCGGTTTCCGGGCGCTGTTCATCGTCACGCCGTGGCGCACCGCCTTCATCGCCGTCTATGCGGCCTTCGTCGGTCTCGCGGCCGAAAGCGCCATCATCGACACCGACCACTGGCGGCACTATTTCCTGCTGCTCGGGCTGGTCTGGGGCCTCACGGCCGCCAGCCTGAAATCGCGGCAGACCGCGCTGCGCAGCGGTGTGCCTGAGGCCGTTCTCGCAAGATAAGCCGGCGCGCTTCGTCGCGTCGATATAGCGTCAGCGCAGCTGCGGCCGGTCGGTCTCGACGGCGGCGCTCGGCCGCGCCGCCGGCTGGGTATGGGCTTCCGGCTCCAGATAGCTCTTGTTCAGATCGACCGGATGCCAGCGCACCTTGCTGGAGAACAGCCCGAAGATATCGCCGGTGGTGAATGCCGGCGCCTGCTTCGGGTTCGGCTCCAGCAGTGTGGCCCCGTAGCGGCGCTGGATATCGTCGGCCGCGTAGCCGAACAGTTCGAGCATTGTCGGCGCGATCTCGAAATGGCTGGAGTGGCCACGGCTGACAGCGGCGGCCGCTTCGAAGCGCGCGCGCAGGTCCTGGTCGCCGGCTGTGACGAACAGCGGCACCAAGCCTTCGCGTGGATCCGGCTCCTCGACCGTGCAATGGCTCATCTTGCCGGGGTTGAACGCCTGGCCGTGATCGGACGTGTAGATCACCACCGTGTCCTTCAGGTCGAATTCGTCGGTCACGCGCTTCATGAAGCGGTCGACCGACCAGGACACGACATTGCGGTAGGAGTTGATCCGGGTCTGCGCGGTGTCCTGGCCCGACTTGGCCATGCTGGGCTCGAAACGGCCCTCGCCCGCCGGATAGCCGTGGTCATAGGGAAAATGCGCGCCATTCTTGTTGGCGTAGATGAAGACGGGCTGCGGCGAGCGCAGTTCCTTTTCGACGATGTCGAGCAACCGGTCGTCGAGCGCCGACGGCGCGACGTCTTCGGGCAATGCGTAGAAGCCGTCGATGTCGCGCGCTTCCTGCGCGGTCATGAAGTTCTGCATCTTGCCGGGATTGCGGTTGAACGCCGCCTGCGCGTCGATGAACACGGTGCGGAAGCCGGCCTTCTTGGCGTATTGCCAGATTGTCGGACTGGTCAGCAGCGCCGGGCCGAGATGATCTTTCGACGCCGCGAAGCGCAGGATCGCATTCGAATAATGGCTGCAATTGCCGCCCGACACCGCCGGACCGAAATTGACCAGTTTGCTTTGCATCGCTGCCAGCGCCGGCGTGTACGGGTTGCCGGGCGTCCAGTCGATGTAGTCGGCGCGCAGGCTCTCATCGACCAGCAGCACGATGTGGCGCACAGTCGGTTTTTGCACCGGCGCCTGCGTCGGAGCCGCCGTGGCGCCGCGCGGCGCCGCAACCGCGAACGGTCCGCGCCAGGTCCAGGTGACGCCCTGTCGCTGCGGCATCGGCGTGATCGCGATCTTGGCGCCGGCCACGATACCGACCGACAGCGGCGTGAACTGCACCGGCAGCACCTGCGTGCCACCACCTTCTTTCAGCAGCGCGATGGCAGCGATCAGCGCGATCGGAATGACCGGCGCCAACGCCAGGCGTCCGGTCCAGCGCCGCAGCCGCGTGCCCGCCACCGCGGGCGGCGTCGCCATCACCAGCAGGCCGCCGACCAACGCCAGCAACATCCACTTGATGGAGCCGGCATAGAATTCGAAGGCGCGCCCGGCCTCATGCCGCGCGCTCCACAACGACACGATATCGAACGGCCCGAGTTCGTTGCCGGTGGCCTGATGATAGAAAAATCCCGCGGCGGTCGAGGCCGCGATCACCAGCGCCCAGAATACGCGGACGGACAGCCGCGGCTGAAACGCCGCGATCAGCAGCGCCGCGAATGACAGGCCCCAGATGCCGACAAAACCGATCAGCGTGCCCAGCCGCTGCTGTTCGATCAGCAAGGCGAACCGCGACGCGAAGCCTTCATTGGTCAGCGCGATGAACACCAGGATCGCCAGCACCCGCAGACCGATCAACAGGCGGTGGCGAGATGTCGTGGCGTGAAGGTCGGTGGTCATCGGCGCGCTCCAGCTAGCGTATGCGAATGGAAACGCATACACGAGCGCACGATACCGGCCGGACTGTGGGAAAATTCTGAAACTCAGGCCGTGCGCGACGCGCAAATCGGCCCATGGTTAACCGAATCCTGATAGCTTCCGCCATGATCCCTTATGCGGCATTCTCCGTTAAAAAGACGATTCAGATCGACCAATTGAACTGTATGTCGCAATTTCAAGTTCTGCTTTGGGGGCAACCACTTGCGCGAACAACAAGTCTCTTTCCATCGTGAGCAAACAGGCGCCACACGACCTCACCTCCCCTATCGCGCCGACATCGATGGCCTTCGCGCCATTGCGATTCTTTCCGTTCTGGCCTTCCACGCCCTACCAAGCAGCGTCGGGGGAGGCTTTGTCGGTGTCGATATTTTCTTCGTCATCTCGGGCTATTTGATATCACGCATTATTCTGAGCGAACTCGCACAAGGTACGTTCAGTTTCACAACATTCTATGCCCGTCGGGCACGGCGGCTTTTTCCTTCATTGGCGACCGTCGCCGCGGCGACCTGGGCAGCCGGATACTATCTCCTGCTGCCGACTGACTTTGCGTCGCTAGGCCGACATTTGCTCGCCGGCGCAGGATTTGCGTCGAATTTTCTGACGTTCTCCGAGGTCGGCTATTTCGACGCGCCCGCAGCCACAAAACCGCTGCTGCATCTATGGTCGCTCGGTGTCGAGGAACAATTCTATATCATATTCCCAGCCGTCGTTTTCCTGGCAGCACGATTTCGCACGGGTATCGCAATTGCCATTGTTGGCTTTTTCGCCGCGTCGTTTCTTCTCAATGTCGGCACCATACATCAGCACGCGTCGTTCGCGTTCTACCTGCCTTTGACGCGGCTTTGGGAATTCCTGATCGGCAGCGTTCTGGCGTATGGCGAAATTCATGGGATGAAATGGCGCCTGCTCTCGATGTCCGAGCAGCGTCCAACGCTCCGTGAACTCGGTGCCGGAGCCGGATTGCTGATGCTTGTGGCGAGTATCGTGTTCGTTCGCCAAGCCACCTTCCCGGGCTGGTGGGCAATATTGCCCGCACTCGGCGCAGCCCTCCTGATCGGAACGGGCCCTGACACTTGGGTCGGCAAGGCCCTCTCAAACAGAGTGTTCGTTTTTATCGGACTGATCAGCTACCCGCTTTATTTGTGGCACTGGTCGCTTATCGTCATGGGCAAGATGTTCATGCGCGGCGAACACCCCAACACCGTAACGCTTGTTGCGATCCCACTCGCTTTTGTACTGGCGTGGCTAAGCTATCGATATATTGAACGTCCTATCCGCGCATCCCGACCAAAGGCGCAACGACGATGGCTCACCATTGGCTGCGCTTCATGCCTTGCCGTTGTCGCTCTGCTTGGTGCAGTGACGGCCCGCGACGGCTTGGTCGTCCGCTATCCCGAACAAATTCGAAACATCGTTCATCTCAATCAAACGCACGGCGAAGATTATCCGCTGATACCCGGGCTCGGCGCCGCAACCAATGACAAGGGACCGCTCGTCGTGGTGTGGGGCGATTCCCATGCTCAGCATTTGCTGCCTGGCCTGCGGAAACTACAGGACGAACGAACATTCCGTCTGCTGCAACTCGTGTGGTGGGACCAATGTCCCCCGGTGGGAATGATCCCTGATTGGGATCGGTGTCCTTATCCCGGTCCTGTTGCGATGGCCCAACTAAAGACTCTTTCGCCCGACGTGGTGATCCTGGCTGCGAACTGGCTGCACTACGGCAATCGCGTCGAAAAAATCAATGCGACATTGTCGTTTCTGAGGGAAATCGGGGTACGCAAAATTGTTCTCATGGGTCCGGTGCCCTGGTTCCCGCGACCGCCGCGCATTACGCTTTACGAAGCCTATCTTGCCGACCCGCTCAGGCCGCTGCCCGACCGCTTGTCGGGCTTTGACGAACCTCACTTTGCCGTAGAATCAGAATTAAAAGAAATCGCGGCACGGTTCGGCGTTATCTACATCTCGCCAAGATCTATCTTGTGCAACGATCAAGGTTGCCTTGCCAGACTCGGCAACTCTGCAAAGGACATTGTTCAGGTCGATGGCAACCATTTCGCGGCTGGTGGGTCAGAATATTTCGTCCGTCACATTGCCCCACTTCTATTTGGCGAATAATTCATCGAAAGCTGAATGCGGACACGTCAGCGTGGCACCGGCCGGACCGTCGGAATGCTTGAAATCATAAGCGCGGGCCAATCCGAAGCTTAGTTCACCGCGCCTGTTGACCGGCCCTACAGAAAGCCGAAGCGCACCGCGAGCGCCACGATCCACACCAGTCCGGCAAGGCACAGCCCGAAAAACACCGCCGCCGAGCCGTAATCCTTGATCAAGCCGATATTGGTGCGCCACTCGGGCGAGACGTGGTCCGAAAGCTTCTCGATCGCGGTATTCAGGAGTTCGACCGCCAGCACGACGAACAGCGATCCGATCATCGCCACGTACCAGGCCGCGTTCGGCGCGGCCCAAAGGCCGAGCGGCACCGCGATCGCCAGTGCGATCAGTTCCTCGCGCACGGCGGCCTCGGTCCGCCCGGCATGGGCAAGACCACGGAACGTATTCAAGGCAGCATGATAAATCCGGGGCACAGGGTTCGCGGCGGCTTGAGGAGGATGGCCGCACCCTAGCGGCTGGCGCTTAATTGCGGGTTACCCTGGGGTTCCGGCGCCGCGCCGCTCCCCGTGCGCCGCCCTTGCGCCGGGCGCCCTTCCCGCTTATCAACCGGGTCGAAGCGACGGCGGAGCGTAGCGCAGCCCGGTTAGCGCACCAGTCTGGGGGACTGGGGGTCCCGAGTTCAAATCTCGGCGCTCCGACCAAAACCCCTTTTATTCGTCAGGGACTTAGCGCGGCCGAGTCTTGGCGGAAGCCGCCGTAGGCTCCGGCCTACCCTTCGGGGGCCCGACGATGCCCCGCGTCAAAACGCAACGCCCCACCGCCTTTCGGCAGCGGAGCGTGATATCGTGATCGGCAGTATCGGTAAGCCGTCTACGCGGCCTGTTCGTCGCCCGCGAAGTAATAGAAATACAGCGCCGCGAACAGCATCACGGCTGTGACGGCATCCAGTATTTTCGTCAGCATGGGCGCCGGTGTTTCCGGCTTGAGGATGTCTTGCAGCCAAGCCGGCCCGCCGGCCCAGAATCCGCCGATCGCGCCCACCAGGGCCAAGATCGCGATGAGGCCAACAAGGACCGCCGCCCAGCTTTGACCCTTGCGGGCCGCCGCCCAGACCAGCGCCGCGGCCACCAGCGTTAAGACGACCAAGAAGATCGCCTCCGTCATCCCGACCTTGCGGCCGATGAAGTCGCTCACCAGTCCGATAGCGAGCGCGCCATAGCCCAGCCGCTCGAACATTTTCAGGTTATTTGACACCGGTTTTGCCCCTTCTCTGCCAGCCCTTGCAGCAAAGTAATTGGCTATTAAAGGGCACGCAACAGATTCCCGGCGTGTGAGGTGACGCGTCATGTGGGAGCGTGATCTTTTCCGAAAACCGGCTCCACCGTCGGATCAAGTCCGAGGGCATGCTTTCGGGATCATGCTCGGGCCGTGCTATGCCATGCCCGATTGGATTTCGGAGCCTGGGTGAGATGACGGACAACAAATACGACCCGCTGCGCGACTATTTGAAACAGCAGACCGCCGACGATTTTGTCCTGACCTACGAGGAGATCGAGGCCATTCTGGGTTTTGACCTGCCGCGCAGCGCCGACAAGGCCGCGTGGTGGGACGACGACACGCCGCACCATCCGCGCCAGCAGGCGGAGGCGATTCGTCAGGGCGGTTATGATTCCCGGCGGGTCCCCGAAGGCGGCAAAGTGCGCTTCCGCAAGAATTCGGTCTTTGGCTATCGCCAGACCGAGCGGGAATAGAGCATGATCCCGGAAAGCATGCCCTCGGACTTGATCCGTGGGTGGGAACCGGTTTTCGGAAAAGATCATGCTCAAATGAAAAACGGCCGCCCCGAGGTGGAGCGGCCGGGTATTTCCTAGCCTTTGAATATCGCGAAACACGACGGGATCTCACGGGGGCCGTCGAGACTCACGGGCAATCGCGAGCGATTGCCGGCCGTATTCCTACTTGGACAGGATGCTGATCCGTCGTGCTTAACGATCGGTAAATCGACAATGCCGCGTGGCAACACACCATCTCGCACGGCAACAACACGTACCTAAATTACCGGGCACGCTGTCGAGCAATTGCGCATGCATTTGCATAAGCGGCGCGAAATTGCCTCGCTCAGTTCCGCTCGTCGAGCACGGTCTGCAATAGCCGTCTGCACTCCGTCAGTTCGTGCAGGCTAGCCTGCAGCTTGCGCAGATCGTCGCGCGACAGCCCGGCCGACACGGCCCCCGGCGCGGCCATCATATTGTCGATCGACGGCATCGCCACGGGCGGACGGCGCGGCGCACCGGCCAGCGCCGGCTCGCGGCGCTCCTGCGGTTCATCGGGCTGTTCTTCCTCGGCATCGCGCGCGAACAGCGCCGGCATGCGGCCGAACAGGCCCCGGCCGCGCGGCGCTTCCGCCCCGGCTTCGGCCACATCGTCTTCGGCCTCGGCTTCGTCCGGCGCGGCGTCTTCCAATTCGGCGACGGCGCGATGCGGCGGCTGCGCCGCGCCTTCCTGCCAGACCGCCTGGACGAATTTGACGCCCTGGTCGCGCAGGATTCGCTGCACGCCGCGAATGGTATAGCCCTCGCCGTACAATAGATGGCGGATGCCGCGCAGCAGTTCGACGTCTTCGGGACGGTAGTAGCGGCGACCGCCGCCGCGCTTCATCGGCTTGATCTGGTTGAAACGGCTTTCCCAGAACCGCAGCACATGCTGCGGCACATCCAGGTCCTCGGCGACTTCGCTGATGGTGCGGAATGCGTCCGGCGCCTTGTCCAAAACCGACTGCTCCCCCGTGCGACGAGCGCCGCGCTAGTGGAAAAGCGGCGCTATTTCAACTCGCCGTCGACGTTGATCCGGTCTTTCAGAATCGCGGACGGCTTGAACACCATAACCCGGCGCGGTGAAATCGGTACTTCCTTGCCGGTCTTTGGATTGCGGCCGACGCGCTGCCCCTTCTTTCGTACGACGAAAGAGCCGAACGACGACAGCTTCACCGTCTCGCCCCGCTCCAGGCAATCGGTAATCTCTTTGAGCACCAATTCGACCAACGTCGAGGATTCGGTGCGCGACAGCCCTACCTTCTGGTAGACGGCCTCACACAAATCCGCGCGTGTCACTGTTTTTCCGGTCATCGCCCCAGCCCCAATAATGGCGACCAATGTATCTGTCTGAATTATCTAACGATATGGCCTTGATCCGGGTCGGTCAACCGGGCGATTCAAGAACCCCGGCGGCCGCTGCTTCTAGGTCACACCGAACCGGAGCACCCCGGTCGCCGCGATGCCGACGCCGGCCAGCCAGATCGCCCAGACCCCCAGCACCACGAAATCCGCACCCCGGCGAACCGCCGCCGCATCCAGGGGAGCCTGCCGGCCCGTGGCGGCCGCGAAGCGCTGTAGAACGCCCCGGCGCTGGGCAAGCCCGAACAGGGCCCGCACCGGCAGCGGCAAAATACAGAACATAAACGCCAGGAACCCGAACAACACCGCGCCGACCAGCGCCGGTTCCGGCGGCTCGCCGCCGAACGCGGCCCTGGCCAGAAGCGGCAGCAGAAAGATCGACGCGAACGCCGCGATCGACAGAAACACGAAGGTCCGGTTCGACGGCAGCATGGCCAGGGCCCATCGCTCGAGTCATCCGCGCGCGTGTCATCGGCACTTGTTTCACCAGCGCACCAGCGCGGAACCCCAGGTGAAGCCGCCGCCCATCGCTTCGAGCAGCACCAGATCGCCGCGCTTGATGCGGCCGTCCTTGACCGCGACATCGAGCGCCAGCGGGATCGAGGCCGCCGACGTATTGCCGTGCCGGTCGACGGTGATGACCACTTTCTCGGGCGCGATGCCGAGCTTATGGGCGGAATCGTCGATGATGCGTTTGTTGGCCTGGTGCGGCACGAACCAGTCGATGTCGTCCGCCGTGTAGCCGGTGGCCCGGAAGGCATCCGTGATCACATCGGTGATCATGGCGACCGCGTGCTTGAAGACCGCGCGGCCTTCCATGCGCAGATGTCCGATGGTGCCGGTCGAGGACGGACCGCCATCGACATAGAGCTTCATCTTGTGACGGCCGTCGGAGCGCAGATGCGACGTCAGCAGCCCGCGATCGGTCGACGCGCCGGGCTGTTGCTGCGCCTCGAGCACCACAGCCCCGGCGCCATCGCCGAACAGCACGCAGGTGCCGCGATCGGTCCAGTCGAGAATCCGCGAAAAGGTTTCCGAGCCGATCACCAGCGCGCGCTTGAAGCCGCCGGCCTTGAGCAAACCGTCGGCGGTGCTCAGCGCGAACACGAATCCCGAGCAGACCGCTTGCAGGTCGAAGGCGGCGCCCTGCGTAATGCCGAGCGCGGCCTGCACCGAGACGGCGCTCGCCGGAAACGTATTATCGGGCGTCGAGGTCGCCAGAACGATCAGGTCGATGGCCTGCGGGTCCAGCCGGGCCGCCGCCAATGCCGCCCGCGCCGCCTTAACGGCCATGTCCGAGGTCAGTTCGCCCGTCGCGGCGATGTGGCGCTCGCGAATGCCGGTGCGCTGCACGATCCACTCGTCGGTGGTGTCGACGGTCTTGGCCAAATCTTCGTTGGTCAGGCATCGCTCCGGCAGATAGCTGCCGCAGCCTAGAATGACGGAACGCAATACTGTCACGAGACGGCTCCGCCGATCGCTTGAGTTGTCGAAATGAGACTCGCCGAAGCTTCAGAGACCGAATCTTCGGTAGCTGGAAGCTGCGGCGCGGCGGCTGGGCTATCGGGCGTACCGCGCTGGATCTCGCCGAGCGCCCGGCTGATCTTGGCAAGCAGTTCGTAGCGCACCATGTCGTAGCCGAGATCGATGGCCGCCGCAAAACCCTCGGCATCGGCGCCGCCATGACTCTTGATGACGATGCCGTTGAGGCCGAGAAAGACTCCGCCATTGGACCGGCGCGGATCCATCTTCTCGCGCAGCGTGCGGAACGCCTGGCGGGCGAAAAAATAGCCGATGCGGGCACTCAGCGTGCGGCTCATCGCGCTGCGCAGATACTGGCCGATCTGGCGCGCGGTGCCCTCCGCGCTCTTGAGCGCGATATTGCCGGCGAAGCCTTCGGTCACCACCACGTCGACGGTGCCCTTGCCGATGTCGTCGCCCTCGACGAAGCCATGATAGGCGAGATCCGGCAGGTCGCGCTCGCGCAGAATCTGCCCGGCCTCGCGCACCTCCTCCAGTCCCTTGACCTCTTCGACGCCGATATTGAGCAGACCGACGGTCGGCCGTTCGATATCGAACAGCACCCGGGCCATCGCGCTGCCCATCACGGCGAGATCGACGAGATGCATCGCGTCCGCGCCGATCGAGGCGCCGACATCAAGCACGATGGATTCGCCGCGCAGGGTCGGCCACAAGGCTGCGATCGCCGGCCGGTCGATGCCGGCCATGGTCTTCAAATTGAAACGCGACATCGCCATCAGGGCGCCGGTATTGCCGGCCGAGATCGCCACGTCGGCCTCGCCCTTCTTCACCGCGTCGATCGCCTTTGCCATCGACGACTTCACCCGGCCGTAGCGCAGCGCTTGGCTCGGCTTGTCGTCCATCTTGATGGCGACGTCGGTGTGGACCAGGCGGGTCACGGCCGCGAGCTTGGGCCGCGCGGCAAGCAGCGGCGCGATCAAGGCTTCGTCGCCGAATATCGCGAACTCGCTGTCCGGATGCCGGGCGAGCGACAGTTCGGCGCCCGCGACGATCACCGAGGCCCCATGGTCCCCTCCCATGGCGTCGAGCGCGATGCGGACCTTATGCGACATGAATGGGTCCTGGGGGTGGGGCATGACGCCGAAAGCGCGGTCGGCCGGGCGCGCGCGCCGAACGCGCGAGGCGGGACAATAACGTTTCAGCCGGCGGACACAACACCCGCCGACGACCTCGCCCCGGTTCGCCTGGTCCAGTCAGGCGTGGCGCACCGTATTCCAGACGATTCAAGGCGTTATGAGTGGCAGCGCCGCTCAATGGTCGCGCTCCGGGTCGTTGCGTCCCTTGAGCGCCGCCAGGGCCGCGAACGGATGCTCGTCCGGATCGGCAGGCGCCGCCGGCGTCTCGAAAACCACCCCCGGTTTGCGCGGATATGGATCGATGCCCAGCAGCAGGAACTCGGTCGCCACCGCGCCGAGATCGACCATGCCGTTCTGCGTGGTTTCGGGAATGTCGTCATTGTCGGCGACCGGAAGGTCGAGCGTCCGGTCCAACGCAGCGGCCCGCGCCTCCGGCAGGAACACCAGGTCGATCGGCTCGTCGATCTCATTGGTGACGGGTTCCAGGGTCACGACGCAAACCTGCCCGATGCTGGCCTTGACCCGGCCGGTCACGCGTAATTTTTTTTCGCCTTGAGGGCGGGTCAACGTAAAGGTCGCGCTCAGCCGCGAAATGTCAGTGAGGCCGGCCTGCTCAGCCAGCGCCTGCCGGATCTCGGCGTCGGCTTCTATCACCATCTGCCGCCCGGCATCCGGCACCTGATCGATGCCGATCCGAACGCTCCAAGGCGAAGGGCGTGTCATCGGGCCGTCCCTGTTCCTGTCGATTCCGTGGCCGGCGGCGAGATATGCCCCGGATCCGGAAAGCTTAGCACGCCACGGCAGAAATCGCCGCGTTCCTGCCGTTCCAGCGCCCCGGCGACCGCATGCACGTAGACGGCAAGACGGGCCGCGCCGGCCGTGTCCGGGACGCCGAACACGTTGCGCGACAGCGCCCCAACCAAGGCAGGTTCGTCGCCCGTGGCCAGCGCCCCCGCATAGGCATTGAGGCGGCCGTAGAACGACTGCGCGATATCCCGCATCTGCTTTGGCACCGCGAGATCGCCGACGCCCAGTTCGCGCAGGCCGCCGTCCATGTCGTGGCAGAAGTGGTCGAACAGGGCTTGGCCGAGGTCGGGCCCGAGATCCGGCCGGACCGCCGGTTCGGCATCCAGCCGGCGCAACAGCAGCGCCAGATGCAGCACCAGCAGGTCGAAACGCCCCTCGACCGTGTCGGGTGCGCCATAGTCGGCGTAAAATACCGGTGACCGGCCCTGCGCCACGATCACGCCATAGAGCGCGGCAATGGTGGCGGCGGCGGTTCGGCGGCGAAACATTGGCAGAATCATCGACATAACCTGTCTGCCGCCCGGCGACTGAAGCCCCTGCGCGGTCGTTGCTTTTCGTGAAGGCGGGCGTTACGTCAACAACCGCCCGGATGCAAGGGTTCGAGAGCGCGTCCAGCAAAAGTGGATACCGGTTTTGCGCCCGGACGCGCTCTAAGTGTTTAGAAAGACGCGTTTTCTTAACGTGAAATGGAGTCCACTTCACTTGAAAACGCTTTGGATGTTTCTTGGGCAAGGGAATTAAGTATGCCGCATGTGCTGCCCACCCGGTCGGGCTCTCCCGACCGCCGCCGGAGCTTCGCCAGGACTGCCGCTTGGACTGTCCGCGCCGGCGCGGTCGCGCTCGCGGTTCTGCTCGGGGGCTGCCTGGGCGAGACCTATCAGCGCGGCTATGTGTTGCCGGAAGGCGGCCTTGAGCAGATCCCGCTCGGCGCGTCGCAGGAACAGGTGCTGATCGTGCTCGGCACGCCGTCGACGGTCGCGACCGTCAGCGGCGAGGTGTTCTATTACATCTCGCAGCGCACCGAGCGCGCGGCGACCTTCATGCCGCAAAACGTCGTCGATCAGCGCGTCGTCGCGGTGTATTTCGACAAGAACCGCAAGGTCGAACGGCTGGCCAATTACGGCCTGCAGGATGGCAAGGTGTTCGACTTCGTCAGCCGCACCACGCCGACCAGCGGCCAGGAACTGCGCTACCTCGCCTACCTGTTCAAGATCATCAAGTTCTGATCGCGGCCGCCTGATCGGCGGATCGCCCGCGCGATAAAAAGGCGGACGGCATCGATGCCGTCCGCTCGTTTTATTTGAACATGATCTTTTCCGAAAACCGGTTCCCACCCCCGGATCAATTCCGGGGGCAGGCTTTTCGGATCATGCTCTGTGCCGTTACTGTACGGCGATGCCGGCGTCGGCGACGACCTTCTTCCACTTCGCGATGTCCTGCACCATGAAGTCGCGCAGCCGCTCGGGCGGACCGCCGGCGACCGTCAGGCCCTGCGCGGTCAGCTTGGCGACGATCGCCGGCTGCTGCAGGATCTCGTTGATGGTCGTGTTGTAGCGGGCGATGATGTCCGGCGCGGTGCCGGCCGGCGCCAGGATCGCGTACCAGAGATTGACATCGAAATCGGTCAGGCCCTGCTCGTGCAGCGTGGCGACGTCGGGCGCGATCGCGACCCGTTCCCGGCTGGCGGTCGCCAGCAGCCGGACCTGATTGTTCTTCGCCATCGGCAGAATGACATGCACCGCCTGGAAGCCGGCGCCGACATGGCCGCCGATCAGGTCGGTGGTGGCGCCGGCCGAGCCGCGATACGGCACATGCGTCATCTCGGTCTTGGTGACCAGCTTGAACAATTCCATCGCCAGATGATGCGGCGTGCCGACGCCGGGTGAGCCGAAATTGACCTGGCCCGGCTTCGACTTCACATAGGCGATGAATTCCTGGGTATTGGCCGCCGGCACCGACGGATGCACGGCCAGGACCAAGGCGCCGGTGCCGACCGAGACGATCGGCGCGAAGCTCTTGATCGGATCGTACGGCACGTTCTTGAACAGGCTGAGATTGGCCGTGAATGGATTGGTCGTCATCATGATGGTGTTGCCGTCCGGCGTGGCATTCGCCACCTGCTGGGCGCCGATATTGCCGCTGGCGCCGGGCTTGTTCTCGACCACCACGGGCTGATTGTAGCGCTGCTGCAGCAGCTCGCCGATGGCGCGCGCCAGGATGTCGGGGCCCGAGCCCGGCGTATACGGCACGATGATGGTGATCGGGCGGCCGGCAACCTGCGCGGCGGCATTGGGCGGCACCATCGCCGCGCCGGCCAGCGCGGCCAACGCGGCGGTCAGCAATAAACGCTTGGTGAGCATCGAGTCCTCTCCGACGTATTTTTTCCGCCCGAGCCTTACAGCATGACGCCGAAAAGTGGAAACCGGTTCTCGCGAACACGGCTCCCTCATTCGCGGCTATTTGGCACGGCGTCGCTGCGAGAGAGTCGAACCGCGATCGCAACCATTTCCCAATACTATGGCGGCATAATCGACGCTTCCGGGACCTGGACCAGCCCAGCATGGGGGAGTTCAGTGTCGGACCAAGTTGTCGTCTCGGAGGAGAGCAGATTGTCTGGAACCCAGCGGCCCCGATCCTTATCGGCGCAGCCCTTGACCATCGTCGCCATCCTGGCGATCCTGCTCGGCATTGGACTGCGCTTGCTCGACGCCCGTTTGCCGCTGTGGCTGGACGAAGTGTTGACCGCCGTCATCGTCATGCAGCCGAATTTCGGCGAGTTGATCCCGCAAATCCTGCGGGATGCCAACGCTCCGCTCTATTACGTCCTCATGTATTATTGGACGCACCTGTTCGGCATCTCGGAAGTAGCGCTGCGATTTCCGGCATTTCTCTTTGGCGCCATGACGCCGGCTCTCGCCTTGATCCCGATTAAGGCGATTCATCGCGACACGCGTTTTGTCTGGGCCATCTCCCTCGCATTCTGGCTTCCCGGCATCTGGTATTCGCAGGAAGCCCGTTGCTACAGCCTGGTCCTGTTCATGGCGACCGGCTGCACCCTCGCCTACGCACGGCTGCTCGACGCGCCGAGCCTGCGACGCGCTGCTTTGTGGGTGGTGCTCGCTTCGTTGGGTATCCTGTCGCATTATTACGCGGCGATCCTGGTCGGCTGTCAGGGGCTCGCTTATCTCTGGATGCACCGCCGGCAGGCGTTGCGCACGTGGCCGGCCGCGTTGCTATTCATACCCGCGCTGGCCTGGATCGGCGTGCATTTGCCGTGGGTGCTGAAATTTAGTGGCGGCAACGCGTGGCAATCGCGATTGAGAGTCGAAGATCTGCCGGGCGTGGCCAATTTCCTGCTGGGCGGCATTGCGGCTGCCGCCCTATTGAGCCTTCTGGCTCTGGCGCCGCTTTATCTATACCGCAAACTCCGCGGCGCGACGCCGGCCCCAGCATCGTCGCCACCTTTGTCTGCCGCCGCTCAAACCGCTGCGGCAACCGCCGCAATGGGCGCCGCGGTGCTGATCCTGATGGGCGTCCTCACGCCGAGCTTTGTCGATCGCTATCTGATGTCCTTCGCGCCCGGCATCATGCTCGGAGTAGCGCTTATCATCTCATGGCTTGGACGGCGCGATCCTCTGGTGCCCCTGACTGTGGCCATCGCGTTGGCGGCATTCGCAGGGATATGGGCGAGTGGCAGCCGCGCCAGCGCATTCAAGGAATATAATTTTGAAGTTGCGTCGCAGACCCTGATGCAGGCCGGGATCAAACATCTGGTCTTTGTGTTGGACAGTCCGATGGCCAGCGTCATCGACCGGGGCCAACTCGATGCTACTGGCGCATTCTTTCTTCGGCGCGCCGGACATTCGGTGACATCCGAAACCGTGGTGCTGCGTCCCGACCAAGATCCGCATGCGCAAATTATCGCCGCCGCCAACAGGCCAAACACGGGAATCCTGTGGATCTACGACCTGTCGGTGCGAAGCACGGTCGCGAAGAATTTCCCGCCACGGCTCGGCGAAGCCGGCTCCGGCTGGAAATGCCAGCATATCCGCCACGCGGTGCGCTTCAACGTGGGCGCCTGCCATCGCGGCGCATGAAAAAACCCCGCGGCTTGCGCCGCGGGGTTTGATGCATTCGAACGTGCGGGCCGATCAGCCCGAGTGGGCGAGGATCGCCAGCAGCAGCAACGCCACGATGTTGGTGATCTTGATCGCCGGGTTCACGGCCGGGCCCGCCGTGTCCTTGTACGGGTCGCCGACGGTGTCGCCGGTGACCGACGCCTTGTGGGCGTCGCCGCCCTTCAGGTGCTTGACGCCGTCCTTGTCGACGAAACCATCCTCGAACGACTTCTTGGCATTGTCCCAGGCGCCGCCGCCCGAGGTCATCGAGACCGCGACGAACAGGCCGTTCACGATCACGCCGAGCAGCGACGCGCCCAGCGCCGCAAAGGCGTTGGCCTTGGAGCCCGAGATCGCCAATACGCCGAAATAGACCACGATCGGCGCCAGCACCGGCAGCAAGGACGGGATGATCATTTCCTTGATCGCCGCCTTGGTCAGGAGATCGACCGCGCGGGCATAGTCCGGGCGCTCGGTACCGGCCATGATGCCGGGCTTCTCCTTGAACTGCCGCCGCACCTCTTCGACCACCGAGCCGGCGGCGCGGCCGACCGCGGTCATCGCGATGCCGCCGAACAGATACGGGATCATGCCGCCGAAGATCAGGCCGGCGACCACATAGGGGTTCGACAGGTCGAACGAGACCACGCCGACATCCTTGAAGTACGGCACGCCCGCCTTGATGAAGGCGTTGATGTCGTTGGTGTAGGCCGCGAACAGCACCAGGGCGCCCAAGCCCGCCGAGCCGATCGCATAGCCCTTGGTGACCGCCTTGGTGGTATTGCCGACCGCGTCGAGCGCGTCGGTGTTGTGGCGCACTTCCTTCGGCAGGCCGGCCATTTCGGCAATGCCACCGGCATTATCCGTGACCGGACCGAAAGCGTCGAGCGCGACGATGATGCCGGCGAGGCCGAGCATCGTGGTGACGGCGATCGCGGTGCCGAACAGGCCCGCGAGTTGGTACGTCACGATGATGCCGCCGACGATCACCAGCGCCGGCAGCGCGGTGGACTCCAGCGAAACCGCGAGGCCCTGGATCACGTTGGTGCCGTGACCGGTGACCGACGCCTGCGCGATCGACACCACCGGGCGCTTGCCGGTGCCGGTGTAGTACTCGGTGATCCACACGATCAGACCGGTCACGATCAGGCCGATGACGCCGCAATAGAACAGGTTCTGTCCGATGATCGCCATGCCGTTGGCGGTGCCGATCTGACCCCAGCCGACGAGATAATGGGTGGCCACCGCAAGGCCGCCGATCGACAGCACGCCGCCGACGATCAGGCCCTTGTACAGCGCGCCCATGATCGAGCCATTGGCGCCGAGCTTGACGAAGAACGTGCCGATGATCGAGGTCACGATGCAGGCGGCGCAGATGCCGAGCGGATAGAGCATCGCCGACTGCAGCACCGGCTGACCGACGAAGAAGATCGCGGCCAGCACCATGGTGGCGACCACGGTCACCGCATAGGTTTCGAACAGATCGGCCGCCATGCCGGCGCAGTCGCCGACATTGTCGCCGACGTTGTCGGCGATGGTCGCCGGGTTGCGCGGGTCATCTTCCGGGATACCGGCTTCGACTTTGCCGACCAAGTCAGCACCGACATCGGCACCCTTGGTGAAGATGCCGCCGCCGAGACGGGCGAAGATCGAGATCAGCGAGGCACCGAACGACAGCGCGACCAGCGCGTCGATCACGGTGCGGCTTTCCGGCGCGAACTTTAGCGGTCCGGTGAGCAGCATGTAGTAGATCGCGACACCGAGCAGGGCGAGGCCCGCGACCAGCATGCCGGTCACCGCGCCCGCCTTGAACGAGATGTCGAGGCCGGCGGCGAGCGACTTCGACGCGGCCTGCGCCGTGCGCACATTGGCGCGCACCGACACGTTCATGCCGATGAAGCCGGCGGCGCCCGAAAGCACGGCGCCGATCACGAAGCCGACGGCGACCAGACTGCCCAGCAGGTACCAGATCGCGAGGCACACCACCGCGCCCACGACCGCGACGGTCATGTATTGGCGCTTCAGGTAAGCCTGCGCGCCTTCGGCGATCGCGGCGGCGATCTCCTGCATTTTCTGATTGCCGGCATCCGCCGACATCACGGATCGGATCGCCCATACACCGTATACGATCGAGAGCGCGCCGCAGAGGACGATCACCCAGAGAGCTGTCATGAGAATTCCACCCCATTTTTGTTCGGAAGCGACCGGCTGGCGCCCCTGCCTGCCGGTTTAACGACCGCGGTTCTATGCCGCGACCCGTAAAGGTCGCGCGGATATAGCCAAAAAGCGCAGCCGCGCGCAACGCCGGAAAACGCGCTTTCAGGTGTTTACGCAAGCATTTCAGGCATTTCCGGCCGGTTTGGCGGCCCACCATGCGGGCGGCCGCGTGGCCGCATCAAGAAATCCCGACGATTGAACTTATTCCAACCCGGATACGACTGCTGCACGACACATAAACGGGGTTGAAAATGCGAATCGCTCATGGCTTGCCGGGCCTTTATCAGGGCCGAACCGCCCTCGCCGCGCTGGCCATCATGGCAACGCTGGCGAGCCCGGCCGCCGCCACCGCGACGCTGACCTGCGATATCAAGGACGCCAATGTGACCTTCGAACTGGTCGCCACCACCGCTCGCGGCGACGGCACCATCGTGGGCGTGGTCGGCGGCAGCTTGAAGCTGAAGGGCGATACAAAAGAGCTGTCCGTTACGCGCGAGCACATCATTCAGCAATGGAGCTTCGAGAAGGACCGGCGGATCGGCATCCGCATCGAGCAGGAAGGCGACGCGCCGAACTTCCATCTGGCCATCCTCGCGCGTGCTGTCGGCGACGAAGGCAAATATGCCGGACGCTATGTGCTCAAGGTCGAGGGTCGCGGCACCACCAAGACCTTCAAGGGCAAGGTCACCAACTGCGAGGAAGGTTGAGCGCCAGCCTCCTCCCACCGTTCGTCCCCGCGAACGCGAGGACCCAGTTTATTTGACTTTAGTGCAAGACATCTGGATTCCCGCTTGCGCGGGAATGAGCGGAGTATGTGGCTAAGCCGCAACCTCCGCCCGCCGCCGCATCAACGCGTGCCGCGCGAGCAGCACGCCGGCCACCAGCACAACCGGCAGCACCACGCCGTTGACGGTGGCCCAGCCGAATTCTGCGAGCATTTTGCCGGACGAGAACGAACCAACCGCCATGGTGCCGAACACCAGGAAGTCGTTGAACGACTGCACCCGGTTGCGTTCTTCCGGCCGATGCGTTTCGGTGACCATCTGGGTGGCGCCGATGAAGCCGAAATTCCAGCCGAGGCCGATCAGGATCAACCCGATATAGAAGTGCCACAGGCTCGTTCCGACCATGCTGACCACGGCGCTCACCACCAGCAATACCAGCCCGACGCCGACGACGCGTTCGACGCCGAACCGCAGGATCAGGCTGCCGGTGAAGAAGCTCGGCGCGAACATCGCCATGACGTGCCACTGCAGACCGAACGTCGCATCCGTCACCGAGTGATTGCACAGCACCATGGCGAGCGGCGCCGCCGTCATCACCATGTTCATCATCGCGTAGCTGGTGACGCCGCAGATCACGGCGACGATAAAGCGCGGCTGGCGCGCAATGACGCCGAGCGGACGTCCACCGCCACCTTCGGCATGCGGCTTCGGCTTCGGGATTTTGACAAAGCACAACACCGCCGCCGCCAGCACCGCGAGGCCGGCCTGGGCCAGAAAGGTCGCGGCGAACAGATAGGGCGGCCACATGTCCTTGGTGAAGATCACCACCTGCGGGCCGACTACGCCCGCGAATATGCCGCCGGCCAGCACCCAGGAGATCGCCTTCGGCCGGAACGCTTCGCTCGCCGTATCGGCCGCCGCGAACCGATAGGCCATGTGGCCGGCCGCGTAGAAGCCGCCGCAGCAGGTGCCGATGTTGAACAGCAGGAACGAGCCCTGCAGCACCGCGTAGCAGCAGATCAGTCCGGTCAGCACGCCTGAGATGGTGGCGAGTTGGAATGCGGTGCGCCGGCCGTAGCGCCGCGCCAACAGCCCCATCGGCATGGTGCCGAGCCACAGGCCGAACACGTAGACGCTGATCGGCAGGGTCGCGAGGCCCTTGTCGGGCGCGATCATCGAACCGACGATGCCGCTGGTCGCCAGGATGACCGTGTTGTTGCCGCCGGCTAGCGCCTGCGTGACCGCCAGCACAAGCGCATTGCGCCGCGCCAAGCGATCGCCATCGGCGGCATCGAGCGTTCCCTCGGCCAAGGCCGACATGTTTCTTCTCCTGCCGGGGAACACCCCGGAACATTGTTCTCGTTCTATCGGGCCAAATAGGATTCCGCTACTCCGGCGGCGCGGACCTGGAATGCTGAATTAGTCGGCAAACGCCAATCAGCCGAAGTGGCTGAAGGAACCTCGGACAAAGCGCAGCGGCTGCCCGTTGGCGTCGACAAAGCGAGCCTCGCCGGGCGCCATATCGGCGCGCCCCGCCTCGATCCGGCCGATGGTGGTGAGCGGAACCCCGGCGGCCTTGGCGGCGGCACTAAACCGAGCCGCGCGTGCTCGAGGAACCGTGCACAGGATTTCATAATCGTCGCCGCCGGTCAGGATGGTCTCGAAGAGGTCAGGCTTTGTCGCGAGCGCCACGGACGCGGCCGGCGACAGCGGCACCTGTGTGGCCTCCGCCACTGCTGACACGTTGGACGCCCGGCACAGCTTGGCGAGATCGCCGGCGAGACCGTCCGACACATCCATGGCGGCGGACGCATAGCGGCGCACCGCTTCGGCCAGTGCATGGCGCGGCTGCGGCTCGCGATAGCGTTCGACGAGGAATGCGCCCTGGCCGCGCTTCAAGCGCCATTGCGTTGCAAGGCCTGCACGCTGGCTGAGCCGCAGGCCGAGCGCAGCATCGCCGATGGTGCCGGTCACCATCACCAGGTCGCCCGGCCGCGCGCCCTGCCGCCGCACCATCTTGCCGTGCGGCACCGTGCCGAACGCCGTGATCGAAATCGTCAGCGGCCCCGGCGTGCCGGTGGTGTCGCCGCCCAGCACCGGACAGCCGTAGACCCGCGCATCCTGGGCCAACGCCTTGGCAAACGGCTTGAGGAATTTTGCGTCGGTGTTCGGCGGCAGCGCCAGCGTCAGCAGAAAGCCGAGCGGCGTCGCGCCTTTGGCAGCCAAATCCGACAGGTTCACGCGCAGCGCCTTGCGGGCGATGCTGGCCGGCGGATCGTCCGGCAAAAAGTGGACGCCGGCCACCACCGCGTCGACGGTCAGCACCAGATCGTGGCTCTTGGGCGGCGTCAGGCAGGCGGCGTCATCGGCCAGCCCCAATGCGGCGGGATGCTGCGCCAACGGCTTGAAGTAGCGGGCGATCAGGCGGTCCTCGCCGGACTCCTGGGATCGACCGCCTTTTGCCATGTTATCCCGCCGCCGACTCGAATTCGCCGGCGCGCAACTGCCGCGCCAGAAGGTCAAGCACCGCATTGACCATGCCGGTTTCGTCGCGCTCGACAAAGGCATGCGCGACGTCGACATATTCCGACACGACAACGCGGGCCGGCACGTCGGGCCGATGGCCGAGTTCGTAGCAGCCGGCGCGCAACACCGCGCGCAGCAAGGTCTCGATGCGCCTGAGCGGCCAGCCGCCGGCCAGCGCCGTATCGATCAACGGATCAAGCGCGCGCTGCTCGCGGACCACGCCGCCGACCAGTTCGCGGAAATACGCGGCTTCGGCCGGCAAATATTCGTTGCCTTCGACTTCGGTGCCGAGCCAGTGGCTTTCGAACTCGGCGTAGATCTCGTTCAGCCCGGTGCCGGCGATATCCATCTGATACAGCGCTTGCACGGCGGCCAGTCGGGCGGCGCCGCGCTTGTTGGCCTTGCGCGGGTCTTTATTCGGCGCGTGGGGTGTGGGAGCGCGGGCCATGCTCAACCGAGACTACGTTTGAGGCGCAGCATCGCCAGCGCGGCGCGCGCGGCGTCACCGCCCTTGTCGGCCTCGTCGGTCTTGGCGCGGGCCCAGGCCTGGGATTCGCTGTCGACGGTCAGGATGCCGTTGCCGAGCGGCAGGCCGCGACTGATCGCCAGATCCATCAGCGCCCGCGCCGACTGCTCGGACACGATCTCGAAATGAAGGGTGTCGCCGCGAATGACGCAGCCCAGCGCGACGGCGGCATCGAACGGCGCGCCGCGCCGCTCGGCCGCGTCGACCGCCATGGCGATCGCGGCCGGCACCTCGAGCGAGCCCGGCACGGTCAGCAGCGTCATCTTGGCGCCGGCCGCGTCCAGCACGGCGCGACAGCCGGCCAGTTCCGCATCGGCGATATCGTCATAGAAACGCGCCTCGACCACGAGGACACGCGCGCCTTTGAGATCGCCCGCGTCCGCTGCGGCGGCTCGGCGTGGTTCAGCCATTGAATTGCTCCGGTTAGAGCGCTTCCAGCAAAAGTGGATACCGGTTTTGCGTCCGGAAGCGCTCTAAATATCTAAACAGACGCGTTTTCTTAACGTGAAGTGGATTCCACTTCACTTGAAAACGCGTTAGCGCAGTGACTAGCAAGCCCGATGCGGTCGAACAAGCGCGGTGTGTTACTACCGCGTCTCGGCCAGCCGCGCCGCGTAGCGCGCCATCATGTCGATCTCCAGATGAACACGGTCGCCGACAGAAAGGTCGCCGAGCGTGGTCACCTGCAACGTATGCGGAATGATCAACACCGAAAAGGTGTCGCCCTCGACCTCGTTGACGGTCAGCGACACGCCGTCCAGCGTCACCGAGCCCTTTTGGGCGACGAAGCGTGCGAGCGTCGGCGGGGCGCGCAGCGCGAACCGCGCGGTGTCGGGCAGTTCCTCGCGGGCGATCACGTCCGCCAATCCGTCGACGTGGCCGGTCACGATATGGCCGCCGAGTTCGTCGCCGATCTTCAGCGGCCGCTCCAGATTGATCCGGGTGCCGTGCCGCCACTGCCCGACGTTGGTGCTGGCCAGGGTCTCGGCCGCCGCGTCGACCGCGAACCAGGTGCGGCCGTCTTCCTCCCCGGCGCCGACCACGGTCAGGCAGACGCCCGCGCAGGCAATCGAAGCGCCGTCGACGATCGTCGCCCGGTCGTAGCTGCAGGCGATCTTCATCCGGTGCAGCAGGCCCTGCGCCCGCGGCCGGACCGCGATCACCTCGCCGATATCGGTCACAATGCCGGTAAACATGTCTAGATCCGCTCATAGGTTGTCAGAGTGTCGACGCCGAGCGTTTGGCTATCACGCACGTTGAGGCGTGGCGAGTTGGTCAACGCCTCCAGCCGCATCCCTTCCAGCGCGTCGACGCCGTCGGGCCCGATCGCGTTCGGCGAGCGCAGCAGCACCGCCTCGTCGATCAGGTCGGCGTTGAGAAACGCCGCCGCGACGGTCGGACCGCCTTCGACCAGCAGTCGGGTGATGCCGCGCGCATTGAGGTGTGTCAGCACGCCGGTCAGGTCGAGCCCGCCGTCTGTCACATCCGTCCGCAGTACCTCGACGCCTTTGACCAGCAACGCCGCTTCCGCTGCGGCCGGTGCATCGGGACCAGCGAACACGATTAGCGGAGTTTCGCGGGCGCTGCGAACCAGCCGGCTTGTGGGCGGCAATCGCAGCATACGGTCGAGCACCACGCGCACCGGCGACTGATCCGCCATGCCGGGCAGCCGGCAGGTCAGCACAGGATCGTCGGCCAACGCGGTGCCGATGCCGATCAGGATGGCATCGTGCTGCGCCCGCAGCAGATGCACGCGGGCATTCGCCGCCTCGCCCGTGATCGCGACCGGCTTGCGGCCGGCCAGTCCGGCCTTGCCGTCAATCGAAACCGCCAGCTTAAGCGTGACATGCGGCCGCCCCCGGATGACGCGGCTGACGTGACCGGCATGCGCCCGCCGCGCCGCCTCAGCGCCGAGGCCGACATCCACCGTGACGCCGGCCGCCCGCAGCCGGGCGTGGCCCTGGCCGGCCACTTCCGGATTCGGATCCTCGATCGCCGACACCGCGCGGGCCACCCCGGCGGCCAGAATAGCATCGGCGCACGGCGGCGACTTGCCGTGGTGCGAGCACGGCTCCAGGGTGACGTACAGTGTCGAACCCCGCGCGGCGTCGCCGGCCTGACGCAGCGCCATCACCTCGGCATGCGGCCGGCCGCCCGGCTGGGTCCAGCCGCGCCCAACGAGAATGCCATTCTTCACCACGACAGCGCCGACCGCGGGGTTAGGCCATGTATTGCCGAGGCCGCGCCGGCCGAGCGCCAGCGCCAAGGTCATGAATCGGAGGTCGGCGCGCGGGTCGGCTTCGGTCATCGCGGCACCATAACGTTATCTTGCTTGGCGACCACCTCCCGCTGTCCAACCACCACCCGCAAAGCCCCCGCACCGCAACCACGGCGTGCTTGTGTCCGGTTGCGCAAGTCCATAACCTTATACCTACCGACCTTCGCCCCGATCGCCGCCCCGGACGACGACGAAGTCGCTCGAACGCACATTCAGGCGCTGTCAAAGACATGCCTACTTGGTCCACCGACTCTGTCCCCCAGCACGAGCGCTTCGACTATTGGCGCGAGGTGCGGGCCAGGAATCTGTTCGGTGTGTCGGCCGAGTTGGACCGCGAAAAACATGCCGCCTTCCGCGGTGAGTTTTCGGTGCAAGCGGTCGGCGGCGCCGCGCTGGTCGAAATGCACGCGTCGTCGTATCGGGTGCGCCGCTCCGAGGACGACATCGCGCGCGCCCCCAGCGACAGTTTTTGCATCTATCAGCAGCTTGGCGGCACCGGTTGGTTCGACGCAGGTCGCGGCGGCGAATTCATCACGCACGCCGGCAGCTTGGCGACCAGCTATACCGACCTGCCTTACGCGACCATGCCGACCACGGAAGAAGGCTTTCACCTGCGCCTGGTGAAAATTCCGTTCGGGCTTTGCCAGCCCGGCGCGCCGCGGGCGACCGACCTGATGCCTCGCCCGCTGATCGCCGAACCCGGCATCCAGGCGCTCGTCACCAGTTATTTCCAGGCCTTCGTCGAGCAGGCGCCGTATCTGACAGGCGCGGCCGCGGACGCCGCCGTGCAAACCTTGATTCAACTCGCCCTCGCGACGCGCGGCGCCGCGTCGCTTGAAGATGAGCCGGGCCGCGACGCGGTGCGGGCCGGCCGGTTTGAAATGGTGCGTCAATTCATCGACACCAATCTGCATCGCGCCAGCCTGACGCCGGCCCAGGCCGCGCGGGCGCTCGGCATTTCGGTCCGGCAATTGCACCTGCTGTTCGAACCGTCCGACACCAGCTTCAGCCGCCATCTCCTGATGCGCCGGCTGGAGCGCGCCCGCCATCTGCTGGCGCGCCATCCCGGACATTCGGTGTTCGACATCATGCTGGCCTGCGGCATCGAAAGTTCTACGGTGTTCTATCGCGGCTTCCGCCGGACCTATGGCATGAATCCCTCGGACTACCGCCGTACGTTGCGTTGAAAACGTCCGCACAACCAACGCGGGATAATCTGATCGCATCAGAACGTGCTGGAATGACGCCATTGCCGACGACGACGGTGACACGCGCCACCGCGCGGCTGTCTGGTCAACGCATGTCGAATGCCGCGCCCGTTTGCCATGTCGAACTCAGAGCGCTGCCTGTACGGAATCGACCCGCATCGTGGAACACTCGTTGGAAAACCGGCGCATGTTTCCGGCACGAAACCGATGCGTATCCGCTGAATGCGCCGCCGAAACGCAAATATCAGCAAAATTTCAGAATGCATCCACGTCCAGCTCAAGACATCCGCGCCCAACAATGAAATTTTGAAAACAATCAAACGCTTCGCTGTCGCAATGTTCGGCGGCGGAAGGCGGTGGAGAAAGCGATCGGAGTATCGGCATCCGAGACGCAGTGGCAATTGCCACATCGTCGAAAGCAAGGGCGTGCCAGAGATCGGGCGCCGGAAGCGAGTTTGAATATGGGGGACTGGATGCATCGGTTTTGCCTGATCGGCCTACACGGGCCGAACGCAGCCATTGGCAAGGCGACACGGTAATGGGCTTCGGCAATCCTCAAGCGACGTACGCCAAAGGACCCGTAACCCGTCCGGGAACGGACGCGTCGTTTGCCGCGCGGTCTCCGGACGCCCAGCGGTCCGTCGTTACGGCCATGAACGCCCCGCCCTCCCCGGCCCGCGACAACGGCGGCTCCTGGGGCAACGCCGCCGTCAAATGCGCTTCGGTCGAGACCACGCAACCGGCCGGATCGGCGCTGGCCGATATCATGCCGTCGGTGTTCGACGGCCTGCCGGTGCCGCGGGACTTGAATGCGGTCGTGGACTATCTGCGATCGGTTGGCCGTCTCACCGACTCGGTGTCCGGCTCGCTGAACGCCAAGCCGGGCATCACCGCCCTGTTTTCCAGCTACTTCAACGCCGTGATGGAACAGGCGCCACATCTGACCGGCGCGGCCGCCGACACCGCCATGCAGACCTTGATGCAACTCGCCTCGGCGGTGCACGACGTCGCGCCGCCCAACGAGGAGCCGAACCGCTGCATGCGCGCCCGCCGCACCGAAGCGGTCCGGCAATTCGTCGAAGACAGTCTGCACCGTCCGGACCTGACACCGGCGCGCGCCGCGCGCGCGCTCGGCATGTCGGTGCGGCAACTGCATCTGCTGTTCGAGCCTTCCGACACCAGCTTCAGCCGCTACATGCTGATGCGCAGGCTGGAGCGGGCGCGCTCGCTGCTGACGCAGCATCCGAACCGTTCGGTGCTCGACATCATGCTGGCGTGCGGCATCGAGAGTTCAACGGTGTTCTATCGCGGCTTCCGCCGGGTGTACGGCATGAATCCGACGGACTATCGCCGCACGCTGTCCGGCCGCCCCTGAAACATCACGGCAACCCATTTTGCGCGCAGCGGCAATTTGTTCTCGCGCGACGGCACGAAACGACGACCCGGTTACGGCACATTACCGCATGCAACATGATCGATTCGATGCGTGAATCGAGTCCCGATGCCGATTGGTCAACAGCATGGAACTGAACCAGATTCGTTATTTCGTCATGTTGTGCCGCGAGCGCAGCTTCACGCGCGCCGCGGAGCGCTGCGCCGTGGCACAGCCATCCCTGACCAACGGCATCAAGGCGCTCGAACGCGAGCTGGGCATCTTGTTCGTGCGCCGGCCGACGGTGCGGCTGACTCCGCTCGGCGAAAAGCTGCGCCCGCATCTCGAACAGATTCAGCGCAGCGCTGACGAGGTTCAGGCGGCGATCCACGCGGCACCCCATCCGGCGCCGCGCCTGGTGACGAACGCCGAATTGGGTCTGTAGCTATTACGGTGTCGTTGTCGGGCGGTGCGCGCAGCGACAGCACGATGGTTTGTGGGAATTGTCACATCGCGTTCGACAAGCACGTGTCATTGTAGGAAGGCTTCAAGCTAGAGCGCGTCCAGCAAAAGTGGACACCGGTTTTGCGGGAAGCAATCAAGCGTGCGCAGATTGCGTAAATCTTATCTGCGTACGCGCTTTAACTTTCAGAAAGACGAAGCGCGGGGGAATTTAATGCATCGGCTTTGGTTCGGCGCGCTGGCGCTGCTTTTTGTCGGCGGCACCGAACTGCGCGCGGAAACCCTCATCGAGCGCGGGGACTATCTGGTCAACAGCGTGATGGGCTGCGGCAACTGCCACACCCCGCGCGACAAGGGCGTCCAGGTGATGGAGCGCCATCTATCCGGCGGTTTCCAGACCTTCAGCGAGCCGTGGTTCGTCGTGAAGGGCGCCAACCTCACCCCCGACCGCGACACCGGCATCGGCGCCTGGAGCGATAACGACATCAAGCGCGCGCTGACGCATGGCGCACGGCCGAACGGGACGCCGCTGGCCGAGGTGATGCCGTCGGCGTTCTACAAGATTCTGACTCCGCGCGATCTCGACGCCATCGTGGCCTATCTGCGAACGGTCGCGCCGATCCGCAACGAAGTTCAGACGCCGAACTACAAGTCCGAGCCGCCGCCGTCTGATTATCCGCTCGCCGCGACGAATCTTACCGACAAGGACCTGTCCGATCCGAAGAAGCGCGGCCTGTACCTCGCGACGTTGGCGCACTGCATGGCGTGCCATGCCCGCACCTCGGCCGAACAGGCGGCCGATTACAAGAACACGTTCGGCAAAGGCGGCCGCGCGTTCAAGGGCCCGTGGGGCGAGACGGTCGCGGCCAATATCACGTCGCATCCGACCGCCGGCCTCGGCGCCTGGACTGACGCCGAACTCAAGCGCGCGCTCGTCGAAGGGGTTTCTCGCGACGGACGCAAGCTGAAGCCGCCGATGATCGACCACGTCGGCTACTACAAGAAATGGAACGACCAGGACATCGGCGCGCTGATGGCCTGGGTTCGGACCATCCCGCCATTGCCGTGACGCGCGCCACGGAACGGACGGATCGAGCAGAGCGCGCAACAGAACGACAATGCCGGTGAGACATCACCATTCAACTCTCAATCTTCCCGAAGGAACACTGACATGAAATCGATCGCCCTCGCCGTTGTGATGCTGTCGTCCGTCGTGGCCGGCCCGGCCCTGGCCCAGAACTCCGACGACGTGAAGTGGATCGGACAATGCGTGTCCGACAACAAGGACGAAGGCCAGACCCCGGCGGTCGTCACCGTCTACTGCACCTGCATGAATGACAAGATGTCGTCGTCGGAGAACCGCTCGATCACGCAGTTCGAGAAGGCCAACCCGAAGACGCAGGAAGCCTGCAGCAAAGAAGCGAAGTGGACTTCCAAGTAGTCTTCGCGCTGTAAGCGCGATGTAATAAGGAGCCATCCCGTTCAGACTGACGGGGTGGCTCTTTTTGTTATAGCTTTGGTTGTGGCTACTTGAGCAGCTTCGGCGGTTCGACCGGCTTCTCGTCGTCCTCGGACAGCTTGTCCAGGAAGGTCTCGAAGTCCTTGGCCTCGCGGAAATTGCGGTACACTGAGGCGAAGCGCACATAGCCGACATCGTCGAGTTCGCGCAGATGCTCCATCACCATCTCGCCGATCGTCTCGGACGACACTTCGCTTTCGCCCTGGCTCTCCATCTCGCGCACGATCCTGGACACCATCTGCTCGATGCGCTCCGGCTCGACCGGACGCTTGCGCAGCGATATCTGCACCGAACGCAGCAGCTTATCGCGGTCGAACGGCGCGCGGCGGCCGTTGCGCTTGATGACGACGAGCTCACGTAGCTGCACGCGCTCGAATGTCGTGAAGCGGAAATTGCAGGCGAGACAGACCCGCCGCCGGCGGATCACGGCGGAATCCTCGGTCGGACGCGAATCCTTGACCTGGGTGTCGAGGCTGGCACAGCTCGGGCAGCGCATATTCCCCGTCCCTTTTCCATGACCGGGAATGTCCCGGCCATCCACCCGCTTCGCCTCACGCCTCGATCACATCAGGACATGCCCGGCACGCGCCGCACATCACGGCATCGAACGAATGCCGCCGTTACCGGCCCTGATAGATCGGGAAGCGATCCAGCAGCACCTTCACCTTGTCGCGTACCGCGGCTTCGGTGAGCGAATCCTCATCGGTACCCTTTTGCGACAGCACGTCGAGCGCCTCGGCCACCAGATCGCCGACCTGCTGGAATTCGGCGACGCCGAAGCCGCGCGTGGTGCCGGCCGGCGTGCCGAGCCGGACGCCCGACGTCACCATCGGCTTTTCCGGATCGAACGGGATGCCGTTCTTGTTGCAGGTGATGTGGGCGCGGCCGAGCGCGAGTTCGGCCACCCGGCCGGTCAGGCGCTTCGGCCGCAGATCGACCAGCATCAGATGGGTGTCGGTGCCGCCGGACACGATGTCGAAGCCTTTCGACTTGAGGGTCTCGGCCAGCGCCTTGGCGTTCTCGACCACGTTCTTGGCATACAGCTTGAACGACGGCTGCAACGCCTCGCCGAACGCCACCGCCTTGGCGGCGATCACGTGCATCAGCGGGCCGCCCTGCAGGCCGGGAAACACCGCCGAGTTCATCTTCTTGGCCAGATCCTCGTCGTCGGTCAGGATCACGCCGCCGCGCGGTCCGCGCAGCGTCTTGTGGGTCGTGGTCGTCACCACATGGGCGTGCGGAAACGGCGACGGATGGACGCCGCCGGCCACCAGACCGGCGAAGTGCGCCATGTCGACCATCAGCTTGGCCCCGACCTCGTCGGCGATGGCCCGGAACGCCTTGAAGTCGATGATCCGCGGATAGGCCGAGCCGCCGGCGATGATCAGCTTCGGCTTGTGCTCGCGGGCGAGTTTGGCGACCTCATCCATGTCGATGCGCTGGTCGTCCCGGCGCACACTGTACGGCACCGGCTTGAACCACTTGCCCGACACATTGACCGGCGAGCCGTGGGTCAGATGACCGCCGGCCGCGAGGTTCAGGCCCATGAAGGTGTCGCCGGGCTGCAGCAGCGCCAGGAACACGGCCGCGTTGGCGGACGCGCCGGAATGCGGCTGCACGTTCGCGAATCCACATCCGAAAAGCTTGGTAATGCGCTGTATCGCCAAGTTTTCGACGACGTCGACATATTGGCAGCCGCCGTAATAGCGCTTGCCCGGCAGGCCTTCGGCATACTTGTTGGTCAGGACCGAACCCTGAGCCTCGAGAACGGCTTGGCTGACGATGTTCTCGGACGCGATCAGCTCGATCTCGTCGCGCTGCCGGGTGAGTTCGCGGCCGATGGCGTCGGCGATCTCAGGGTCGACTTGCGACAACGGCGCGTTGAACAGGTTCGCAGTAGCCTTGTTCGCAGCCTTGGCCCCCGAAGCCGAAAGGTCGGTCTGTGACATGACATTCTCCGCGCCCATGTGAGGGTCAGGCGATAGCATATCGACCGTAACCCGCCAAGCTGTGGCATTACAGGCCCCACAACCCGCAATATCTAGCTCTCTACGTCTCGCGATTTTTCTTGGTTTCGTAGTCGATTTCGGTCACTTACACCCAATCCCTCCCTGCCCCGGCACCCTCCCAGAACCCATGAAAAAGCCCGCCAATCTCGTCTATGGCGCCGACGAAGATCCGCCGCCGTCGGTCAGCGTGATCAGCGCCATCCAGCATGTCGGCGTGATCGCGATCTTCATGATCTATCCGCTGATCATCGCCCGGCAGGCCGGCGCCTCGCCGGATCAGGTCGCCAATATCCTGCGCTGGGCCATGCTGACCCTGGCGGTCGCGGTGGTGCTGCAGGCGCTGCCGCGCGGGCCGGTTGGCAGCCGCTTCCTGGCGCCGTCGATCTTCACCGGCGTGTATCTCGCGCCCTCGCTGCTGGCCGCCAAGCTCGGTGGATTGCCGCTGGTCTGGGGCATGACCATTTTCGCCGGCCTGGTCGAGGTCGGCCTGTCGCGGGTCTGGACGCGGCTTCGTACGTTTATCCCGCCGGAGACCGCCGGCATGGTGGTGCTGCTGGTCGGGGTGATCATCGGCCTCGCGGCGCTGCGGCTGCTGCTCGGCGACGTGCCGGGCGGCGCCGTGTCGGGCCACGACGCGCTGGTCACCGGCGTGACCATCGCGGTGATGATCGGGCTCAACATCTGGAACAAGGGCCGGCTGCGGCTGTTTTGCATTCTGGTCGGCATGGTGGCCGGCTATGCGCTGTCGGGCTTCACCGGCCACATCACCTGGCCGCAGGTCGAACAGGTGCTGCATCAGCCGCTGCTGGCGCTGCCCAGCGTCACGCACCTCTCGTGGTCGTTCGATTGGTCGCTGGTGATCCCGTTCGCGGTCACGGGTCTGGCGGCCGCGATGAGCGCCACCGCCGTGATCACCACCTATCAGCGCCTCACCGACGCCGAATGGGTGCGGCCCGACATGAAGTCGATCAGCGGCGGCATTTTCGGCGACGGCATCGCCGCGATGGTGGCCGGCCTGTTCGGCACCTACGGGCTGTCGATCTCGACCGCCAATGTCGGCCTCGTCGCGGCGACCGGCGTCGCCAGCCGCCGCATCGCGTTCGTCATCGCCATCATCCTGGCGATCGGCGCCGTGCAGCCGACGGTGATCGGCGTACTGACCATCATGCCGCCGCCCGTAATGGCGGCAGCATTGCTGTTCACCGCGATGTTCATCATGATCGGCGGCGTGCAGATCATCTCGACGCGCGTGCTCGATCCGCGCCGCACCCTGGTGATCGGCATGGGCCTGATGGCGTTCTTCGTGGTGTCGGTATTCCCCACGGCGTTTGCCAATGCGCCACACTGGGCGCAGCCTTTGGTGTCGTCGCCGCTGGTGCTGGCGACACTGGTCGCGCTGCTGTTCAATCTCGTGTTCCGGCTCGGCATCCGCCGCACCGTCGAACTGGAGATCGATCCACGGGCCTTCGATCCGCAGGACGTCTCGAACTTCATCGAGCGGGCCGGCGGCACCTGGGGCGCGCGCCGCGACGTCATCACCCGGGTCGAGTTCGCCGCCCAGCAGGCGGTCGAAGCGGTCGCCGAGTTCTGCGAACCCAAGGGGCCGCTGAAGCTGTCGGTCAGCTATGACGAGTTCGATATCGACGCGGCGCTGGTCTATGACGGCGTGGCGCTCGAACTGCCCGACCGGCCGCCGTCGCAGGAAGAGATCCTGGAGACCGAGGACGGCCATCGCCGCCTGTCAGGCTTCCTGGTCAAGCGTCAGGCCGACCGGGCGCACAGCCTCACCGAGCGCGGCAATACGGTGCTGCATTTGCATTTCGGACATTAGAGCTGACTGTACGGGATGCGCTTAGGCTTCGCGGGCGAGCCGCAGCATCAGCTTCTGAAGCGCGAGACGCTGCAGATCGGACTGCGGCGTGCGTGCCGGCCCCATCACGGTGACTTCGGTGCCGGACGCGGCATCGATCGCCACCACCTTCACGGTGGCGCCGATCGACGTGAACTCGAAATAGACGTCACGCGAACCCGTTTGGTCGCCTGTCATCGATATGCGCCCCCGCGCATGATCCATTCCGGCGACGCCGGTCTGGCCTCTCTCAGCCCTTCGACGTATTGGCGAATTGGCCGAGTCCGTCGCGATTGTAGATGTCATCGCGGAATTGAACAACGCCATCCGGCGTCGCCCACGCCGTTACGTACACCCAATACAGCGGCACCTGCGGCGCGACCTTGAGGCTCTTCTGCTCGCCGGAGCGGATCACCTGATCGATGTCCTGGCGCGACAGGCCGTTATTGCCCTGCAACAGCCACGCCACCAGTTCGCGGACGTTCTGGATGCGCACGCAGCCCGACGAATGGAAACGGAAGTCCTCGCCGAACAGGTTCTTCTGCGGCGTGTCGTGCATGTAGACCTGATGCGCATTGGGGAAATTGATGCGCACTGAGCCGAGCGAATTGAAATCGCCGGCGTCCTGCTTGAATCGATAGTCGACCGCCTCGTTCGAATACCAATTGACCTGCTGCGGCTGCAACTCATTGCCGCGCGGGTCGAAGATGCGGATGTGGTTCTTGGCCAGGTAATCCGGCTCGGCCTGCATCTTCGGAATGAGATCGCGCCGCACGATCGAGACCGGCACGGTCCAGTTCGGATTGAAATTGACCTCGATGATCTTGCTCTGGATGTCGGGCGACGGCCGGTCGGGCTTGCCGACGACGCCGGTGTGGCGCGACACCGCGACACCGTTTTCGATCGCCTCGATGTGGGCCGCCGGAATGTTGCAGACCACGAAGCGGCTGCCGAGATTACCGCTCATGGCGCGCAGCCGCACCACATTGGTCTTGAGCTGGTTGAGCCGGACCTGCGCCGGGATGTTCAGCGTCAGGAAGGTCTGCTCGCGCACCACGCCGTCGATGGTCGTGCCATGACGCGCCTGGAAACGCTTCACCGCGCTGTCGACATAGGAATCGAACACGTCGTTGCCGACCGCGTTCGGATCAAGATCGCCGGCCAGCGCCAAGCGCTGGCGCAGCGGGATGACGCTCGGATGCCGGTTGCCGAGCCGCAGCCGCTCGGTCGGCGGCACGTTCGGCCAGCCGCCGCGCGCCACGATGCCCTCATAGCGCTGGATCGCCTGATCGGTGAACTGCACGGTCGCGGGCGACAATGTCGGCAGCGACGCCTTCGGCATCAGGATGGTGCGCGAGGCGGAATCGTAGCCCTGGCCGTAGCCGGCATTCTGAGTCTGGTCGATCAGCGCTTGCAGCGCCGGGTCCTCGGCCGCCATCGCGCGCGCGGCGCCGAGGCCGGCCAAGGCCGCGGTCCCGCGCGCCAGATGGCGCAGCACGGTCCGCCGGTCGAGGGAAGCCTCACCGAGGGGAGCCCCGTTACGATCTTTCAGTCCGTCCATGTCTTCCATAACGATGTCGATTCCGATCCGAATCCCGCAAGCCAACCCTCGCACGGTCGACCCCGACTGGCGATATGGCAGATCGAAGCGCTGAAGAGCCTGCCCCACCGCCCGGCGCGCCCCACAGCGGCCTGCTGCCTGCCGTAGGCAGCGCTCAGGGCTATTTTATGACAGATCGGCCTCGTGGCGGCCTGCCGGCCCCCGCCAACGCAAACGGGGCGCAGGCTGTTACCGCCCACGCCCCGTTCAGCGCATAGCTCATTGGATTGAGCAGCTGTGTCTTCATCGGTAGGCCTAGGTTCGAAGCCTAGTGCCCCATCGGTCGGCGGGCCCAGCCGCGCTCCGCCAAAGCTCCCTTGCTGGCGATCACGCCGCCTTTAATTCCTCGAGCGGACGGCCCTGGGCCAACTCCTCCTCGATCCATTTTGGCCGCGGCCCCCGGCCCGACCATTCCTCACCGTTCGGACCACGGTACAACGCCGCCTTGCGGGTGCTCGGGGCGGCGCCCGCCCCCTTGGCCGACACAAAGCCGGCGACGCGCTCCATCTCGGCCTGCAGCTCGCGCTGGCGCTCCGCGACCTTGTCGGCCAGCGTGGCGATGGTCCGGTCGCGCAGATCGGCGAGTTCCTCGATCGACAGGTCTTCCAACTCAAATGACTTCATGTGTTCTCTCCAGCGAAACTGAAAAGAACATAACATGAACATATGTTGAGTCGCAAGAGCCACCGATCAGCGTGAAGTCCTTCCGGGCCATTGCGTCCGGGCTCGCTCGGTGCAAGCCGCCCGTTGCCGGGCGCCGGATCGACCTGATGGCTCTCTGCGCTGGCACTGCTCGGCACGACCTTCGGTGCACCCACAGGCATCCCTTTGCAGGCGATGAAACAACCGGTGATAATGGTTTGAACGGAGAACGTGCTGTGGCGGAAGACGAAAATCGGCATGAACTCGTGTGCAGCTTCGCCGACCAGGGCTATCAAGACGCGATCCAAATTCGCCAGTTGGTGCAGCTACTCAGGCGTCAAAATGAAGGTAGCATCAACGCCCAGTTGAACGAGGCCGGTGCGGGCCAAGCCGCGGGCGTTGCCCGCAATGCGTTAATCGCCAACCTTGTCCTTTGGTTTCTCGTGCACATGCGCATATTCGTGAGGGTGATCAGCACGTACATCGAGCCTTCGAACTGCTGAACGCGGCCGAGGTTAAAGCGGAATTCGATCAACGAGGATCAAAGCACCTTCTTAACGAGGCCATCGAACTATGGGGGCGACTTCAAGAAGACGAACGACGCAGACGTATCAAACACTTTAGAGACAAGTTCACAGCTCATCTGGGCGCCCCGGAAGATATCCCATTTCCACAATACGACGAGTTGTTCAGTTTCGCACTCGAAACAACTCGTGCCATGGATCTGTTGGCACGAGGCACAGGCGTTAGAT
Source organism: Xanthobacteraceae bacterium (assembly GCA_028290465.1). Lineage (GTDB taxonomy): Bacteria > Pseudomonadota > Alphaproteobacteria > Rhizobiales > Xanthobacteraceae > FEB-22. Next base: position 53,707 of record JAQGJU010000057.1, read on the forward strand.
CTGAAACAGTCGATGCTTGGGATGAGTCTTGCGAACGATCCTCCCTTAATTTTTGGGGACCATGGATCAAGAATTAGTATCGGACCTGATCAGAATCCCGGCGCGCAGGTGAATTGGAGTGCGCGACGTCGGCCTGATCACGAACGCCAAGAGCGCGCCGCGCCCTTCTGGGCCCGACGCGCTCTTGGCAACAAAATCAGAAGCGGCCTAAGCCGCCCGAAGCCTACAGCCGATACAAAATCTGGTCGGTCCAGAACCGCTCGAGCCGATGCAGCGACTTGTTCAGCGTCGCGAACTCTTCCGAGTTGATGCCGCCGACCTGCTCGACCGTGCGGACATGCTTCTGGTACAGGCCCTCGACCGCGTCGCGCACTTCGCGACCCTTGTCGGTCAGCTTGATGCGCACCGAACGGCGATCGACGCGCGAGCGCTGATGATCGAGGAAGCCCATCTCGACCAGTTTCTTCAGGTTGTACGAGACGTTCGAGCCGAGATAGTAGCCGCGCGTGCGCAGCTCACCGGCGGTCAATTCCTTGTCGCCGATATTGTACAGCAACAACGCCTGCACCGAATTGATATCAGCGCGGCCGCGACGGTCGAACTCGTCTTTGATCACATCCAGCAGGCGGCGATGCAGCCGCTCCACCAGCGTCAGCGCTTCGAGATATAGCGGCTTGACGGTTTCAAAGCGTTCTTCGCGTCCCGTCGATTCAACGCTCTTGACTACTGCCTTCATGATGACACCCCTTTGATTTGTATTTTTTGTTTGTCTAATGACAGGGCCCTGTATCCCCGCCTTGATCACGACAATATCCGTCTCATTCTAAGATGAGCTTAAATAACACAATAAAGAGATGGTTTATTCGTGAGGGTAAACAGTCTATTCATCTACGAATTGGCTGGGCGTTGTTTACGTTCGATTCAGCACAATCGTGACGACCTGTGCACTCTACCGCAGCCCTATAAAATAAGGCTTGCGCGCCCATCAACCGGTCGGTGCCTTGCCGGTAAACACCGCCAATTGCGCGGCGAACGCGCGCTTGAAGGCGGGGCGCGCTTCGCCACGGGCGACATAGGCGGAGAGGTTCGGATCGAGGAGACCCGATCCCTTCAACCGGCGCAGCACCGTCACCATCTGCAGGTCGCCGGCGCTGAACGCATCGTCGAGCCAGTCGGCATCGCCAAGCCGATGGGAAAGTTCACTCAGCCTTGCGCGGATGCGATCCTCGACGAGAGGCAGGCGCTCCGCATGCCAAGTCTTGTCGTTCTCCACGAGCGTGGCGATCTCGCGATCAAGGATCGGCGGCTCCACCGTGCTCAGCGCGGCAAACATCCATGTGATCGCGCGCGCCCGGGCACTTGCATCGCCTGGCAGCAGCCCGGCATGACGGTCCGCGATATGGAATACGATCGCGCCTGACTCGAAGAGGGCGAGATCGCCTGCTTCATAGGTCGGAATCTGCCCGAATGGATGAAGCCTAAGATGCGCGGATTGCTTCATGTCGCGGAATGAAACAAGACGAACGTCGTAACGCTGGCCGACTTCTTCAAGCGCCCAGCGCACCGGCATGTCCCGCGCCAGTCCCTGGCCGCGATCGGGCGACGTCTCAAAAGCGGTGATGGTCGGAACCATGGGAACGCTCCTGGTGGCGAAGGCTTCCTACGCGCCGCGCAGAAACCGGATGATGCCGGAGAAGTCGCGCCCCGCCTCGCCGGTCTCGACATATTGGTCGTACACCGCGGCAGCGCCCGCCCCCATCGGCGTCACCGCACCGACCAGCTTGGCGGCGTCCTGCGCCAGTTTGAGATCCTTCAACATCATGGCGGCCGAAAAGCCGGCCTGATAATCGCGGTTGGCCGGCGACGTCGGCACCGGGCCGGGCACCGGGCAATAGCTGGTCATCGCCCAGCACTGGCCCGACGACTTCGACGAAATGTCGAACAGTTTCTGCGCGTCGAGGCCGAGCTTCTCGGCGAGCAGAAAACCTTCCGAGACCGCGATCATCGACACGCCGAGGATCATGTTGTTGCAGATCTTGGCGGCCTGCCCGGTGCCGGAGCCGCCGGCATGCACGATGGTCTTGCCCATCGCTTCGAGAATGGGGTGCGCGCTGGCGAACGCCGCGTCGGTACCACCGACCATGAAGGTGAGCGTGCCGCCCTGCGCGCCGCCGACGCCGCCCGACACCGGCGCATCGAGCATCGTCAGGCCCTTGCCGGCCGCGACTTCGGCGACCTCGCGCGCGGTCGCGACATCTATCGTGGAGCAATCGATCAGCAGCGTGCCGGGAGCGGCGCGGGCCAAAATGCCTTCGGCGTGCAGGTACACCCCGCGCACATGGTCGCCGGTCGGCAGCATGGTGATCACGATGGCGTTGTCGGCGGCGGCGGCGCCGATCTCCGCGGCCGCGGTGCCGCCCGCTTGCGCAAAGCCCTCGACCACGGCCGGGTTGACGTCATAGCCGGTCACGGTGTGGCCGGCCTTGACCAGGTTCTGCGCCATCGGCAGCCCCATATTGCCAAGCCCGATGAACCCGATGCGCGCCATGAACGCCTCCTTGTTATTTTTTGTGCCGGGTAGCCCCGAATTGTTAGATCGGGTGTTCCCGCGCCGATCTTATCGCCAGGAAGAGATACAGCGCCAGCAGAGCACCCTCCACCACGACGATCACCATGTTGCCGCCGAAGATCTGCGGAAAGAACAGTTCAACCACCGCCATCGAGACCACGGCGGTGAGCCAGACCACCGCGCCCCACGCCGCCGCCAGCCACAGCCCGACGGCCGCGACCAGATCGATCACCGCGAAGAACACCGTCGCGACCTGCCAGGGCGTTGAATGCGCCTCGAAGCCGACGCCGTTGGGCAGCACCATGCCGCACACCGCCGCCCAGTGGTACAAGCCCTTGATTAGCGACAGGCCGGCCATGATGCGCAGGAACAATACCAGCCGCCAGGTCCAGGCCTGGCTCGGTATCTCGTCTTCCCCGGCATGTACCGGCTCCAGCGTTATTCCGGGCTCGTGGGCGGCATGCGGTTCGCTCATGTCAGGTCCAGCTCGTTAGCGCCGAGCGGCGCGAAATGCTGCTCGATCTCGGCATCGGTGACCTCGCCGAGATGCGACGGCTTCCATTGCGGCGCGTTGTCCTTGTCGATCAGCACCGCGCGCACTCCTTCGTAGAAATCATGGCCGCGCACGATCCGCGACACGATGCGGAATTCGGTCTTCATGCAGTCTTCGAATGTCAGTTCATGGCCGCCCCGCACTTGCGCCAGCGCCAGTCGCAGGCTGGTCGGCGATTTGGTACGGATCGTCGCCGCGGTGGCGCCGGCCCATTCGGCGTCGGTCTCGTTGCGGTCCAGCGCGCCGACGATGTCGTCGACGCTGTTGCCGGCGAAGGTCTGGTCTATCGTCGCGCGATGCACCGTCAACGGTCCGGCGCCCGGCGGCTCGGCAAAGGCGTCCAGCAAGGCATAGACCGGGACCGTGCCGCACAGTCCTTCGAGCAGTTCCGGAAACCGGCCCGACGGCACGCGCTGCGTCGCGATACCGGCCCGCACCGCGTCGCCGCCATTGAGCCGCTCGCCACTCAGCGCGACCCAGGCGCCGACCTCGCCAGGCAACCGGGGCAGGAACCAGGTGGCACCGACGTCCGGGAAGAAGCCGATGCCGACTTCCGGCATCGCGAACGAATAGCGGTCGCCGGCGACGCGGTGCGAGCCATGCACCGAAATGCCGACGCCGCCGCCCATCACGATGCCGTCGATCAGCGACACATAGGGTTTCGGATAGCGCTTGATGATGGCGTTGAGCTGATATTCCTCGCGCCAGAACGTCAGCGCCTCGTCGAAGCGCCCGGCGCGGCCGAGTTCATACAGCGCGCGGATGTCGCCGCCGGCGCAGAACGCCTTCTCTCCCGCCGCCGACACGATGACGCGGGTCACGGCCGGATCGCCGGCCCAGGCGTTCAGTTGCACGGTCAGCGCCCGCACCATGCCGAGCGTCACGGCATTGAGCGCCTTGGGGCGGTTCAGGGTGACAAGGCCGGCGGCGCCACGCCGTTCGAATAGAATCTCAGGTTCGGAACTCATGACCGGCTTTTAGCCGGTCGAGGCGTTCAAGACGAGAGGGGGGTGCGGGCGCGCGGCGCCTTAGCGGAAGTTCCGTTGCACGGGCACCGGGCGCGGGGTCTGGCCACCGCGTCGCACTTCGACGGGGTCCGGTTGGGCGCCCCAGGGGCGCGACGAGAACAAGCTGCCGAAGAAACCACCATCATTCCGGGTGTCGACGTCGCGGCTCGCCACGTCCACCTTCGGCGTCGGCTTGCGCGTGATGAAGCCGCCCTGCGGCTGGTTGTTGAGCACCGCGACGAACTCGGTGCGATAATTGGTCTCGGCGCTCAGCGGCTCGTCGGAGATGACGATCGAGGATCGCGGCCCGGCGGTCGGTGCGATGCGATCGAGCACATCCTGCGGGATCGTGATGCGGTCGAGCGCGTCCTTGGCGTCGTCGGCGCCGTCGATGCTGACCGCGCTCCAGCGCAGGCCGGTTTCGTTGCGCGCCATCGCGGTGAACACATGGGTGCCGATCGGCTTCTCGGGATTGCGGATGGTGACCGGAACTTCGATGGTCGCGTCGAACACCTCGCCGCCCCCGTCGGGCGCCGGCTTGTGCGTGTTGCGCCGGACATAGAGCTTCCGCGTCGCGCGGCTTATGTAGACCGAGACCGGCTCGAGCGCGAGCTTGGCATCGCTGGCCGCCTTGGCGGTGTCGACCTTCCGGGTCGCGGCCGCCTTGGCGGCGTCCTGGGCGGCGGCGGCGGACTTTAACGCGGCGGTGGCCTGGGCGGTGTCGATCTGGGTCTGCAGTTCCGCGGCCCTGGCGGTGGCCTTCTGCTTCGACTCCTCGGCCTTCGCCTTGGCCGCGTCCGTCTTGGCGGAGGCGATCGCTTTGTCGGCGGAGGCGAGTTCGCGGTCGGCGCGGGTCTTGAGCGCTTGCAGCTTGCGCAACGACGCCGTCGCCGCGGCGTTCTCGCGCACCACGGTGGCGGCGGTCCGTTTGGCTTCGTCGGCGGCCTTCGCGGCCTCCGTGGCCTCGCGGGCCAGCGTCTCGGCCCGACCGGGCGCAGCCGCGATGGCTTCGGCCTTCGGCGTGAACAGCGCCGGGTGGGAAAACTCCACCGGAGCGGCGTCGTTCGGCGAAACGATCACCCGCATGCCGATCCGGGTCTTGTCGAACATTTTCTCCGCAAAGCCGTAGGGCATCCGCACGCAACCATGCGAGGCGGCATAGCCGGGCAGCGGCCCGCCGTGCAGCGCGACGCCGTTCCATGTGATGCGCTGCATGTTCGGCATCCAGGCATCGTCATACATGGTCGAACGGTGGTCTTTGTCCTTCTCAAGCACGGCAAAGACGCCAGCAGGCGTTTCGCGGCCGGTGGTGCCGGTCGATACCGGCGCGCGCACGATCCAACCGTCGGCGTCGTAGAAGGTGACGTGCTGGGTCTTGATCGACACGATCGCCATGATCGGCTCGCCGGCCTGGCGCGGCGCCGTCGCCTCGGTGGCCGACGCGGGGCGCTCCTTTTTCGCTGCTGCGGCGACGTCCGGAAGCGCCGTGAGCGCGGCGATCGCCGCGAGCATCACAATGGCCGGAGTTCCCCCACGCGGCATCGGCACGGTCGACCGCACCATCGAAACTCGATTTATCATCCGATGCCCTGGTTCAAGCGCCTGTCCGAGCGCGCGTTGCACACTCGTTAGATCATGATTCTCGCATGGGTAAACCCACGCGCCACTTCGCTCTTGGGGATTATCGGTACGTCCCGATAACAATTCCTTCATATACGACAGCCCGCGTACCGTTCGATGACTGTTTTCATGGTCGTCAGTACTAGAGCATCCGCGACGGCATTCAGCCGCCGCTAAACCGCCTCGGCCCTGGCATTGCGCCGGATCACCTGCGGCGGCTGACCGAACGCGCGCAAGAACGCGCGGCGCATCCGTTCGCGATCGGCAAAACCGGTCTCAACGGCCACCACGTCGACCGGATGCCGGCTCTGCTCCATCATCACACGGGCGGCTTCGACCCGCAGGTTCTCCACGGCCTTGGCCGGCGACTGACCGGTTTCGGCGCGAAACGCGCGGCTGAACTGACGCGGGCTGAGATGCGCGGCCTCGGCGAGCTGCTCGACGGACAGCGGCGTGTGCAGGTTGCGCTTGGCGTATTCCAGCGCGACCTGAATGCGGTCGGATTTCGGTTCAAGCTCCAGCAAGGCGGAGAACTGCGACTGGCCGCCGGCCCGCCGGTGATACACGACGAGTTTCTGCGCCACGCGTTTGGCGACCTCGGCGCCGAGATCCTTTTCGACCATCGCCAAAGCCAGATCGACGCCGGCCGTCATGCCGGCCGAACTCCACACCGAACCGTCGATGATGAAGATGCGGTCTTCCTCGACCTTGATCTTCGGAAATTGCGTCTGCAGCAGGCGCGCAAACGCCCAATGCGTCGTCGCGCGCCTTCCGTCGAGAATGCCGGCATTGGCCAGCATGAACGCGCCGGTGCAGATCGACGCCAGCCGCCGCGAGGTGCCGAGCGCGCCGCGCAGGAAGGTCAGCAGCCCGGGCGTCGGCGTTTCGATCTCGATGCCGCCGCCGACGATCAGCGTATCGAAGGGCTCGTTGCTAAAGGCTTTATCGTTGAAGGACTGGGTCTCGATGGTCATGCCGACCGAACTGCGCACCGGCCCGCCGGTCTCGGACAGGATGTGCACGTCGTAATACGGCGCGTCGGCGGACCCGTTGGCGACTTCGAACACCGTGACGGCCGCGAAGCTCATCACCTGGAAGCGGGGGAAAACCACAAAGCCGATGCGCTGCATGGGGCCTGATCCGGTTATGTCCTAAAAGGTTGTATATATGACATTTAGGTCGTCGACAAGGCGGTCTATATCCTTCCGCAAGTTACCAAAACCTACCAGCGAAAGGAATAACACCATGACAAATCACGCAAAAAGCGGAACGGCCCTGATTACCGGCGCGTCCTCTGGCATCGGGGCGATCTATGCCGACCGGCTGGCCCGGCGCGGCTATGACCTGATCCTGGTCGCCCGCAGCCGCGACCGTCTCGACGCGCTGGCCAATACCCTGGCCAACGAGACCGGCCGCACGGTCGAAGTCGTCGCCGCCGATCTCGGCGACAAGGCGGATCTGGCCCGCGTCGAAACCATCCTGCGTACCGACGCGAGCATCACCGTATTGGTGAACAATGCCGGCGTCGGCGCCACCGCGCCGCTGCTTGGCGCCGATGTCGGCAAGATGGACGACCTGATCGCGCTCAATATCGGCGCCCTCACCCGGCTGACCTATGCGGCGGCGCCCGGCTTCGTCGCGCGCGGCGGCGGCACCATCGTCAACATCTCCTCGATCGCGGCCATCGCGCCCGAAGTGCTCAACGGCGTCTATGGGGGCAGCAAGGCTTTTGTGCTCGCGTTCAGCCAGTCGCTGCAGCATGAGCTCGCCGACAAGGGCATCCGCGTCCAGGCCGTGCTTCCCGGCGCTACGGCCACCGCGTTCTGGGGCATCGCCGGCGTGCCGGTCGAAAACCTCCCAGGCGAGATCGTGATGCCGGCCGAGCAGATGGTCGATGCCGCGCTTGCCGGGCTCGACCAGGGTGAACTCGTCACCATCCCGGCCCTGCCCAACGTGGCGGATTGGGACGCGTTCGAAGCCGCCCGCCGCGCTCTGGCGCCGAACCTGTCGCGGGCCGCTCCGGCGCAGCGTTATCGGCTTGACCAGGGGAAAGCAGCCTAGTCATCGCCGTCGGCGCTCGGCCTCGGCTGAGCGCCGACGGCGATGACCGAAAGGCGTTTGATCCGAAGCGATGCTCAATTCCCCAAAATTGACCGGCTGATGATCACCCGCATGATCTCGTTGCTGCCTTCGAGGATCTGGTGCACGCGCACGTCGCGCAGCACGCGCTCGACAGGGTGGTCGCGCAGATAGCCATAGCCGCCGTGAAGTTGCAGGCAGCCATTGACGATGTCGAAGCCGGCATCGGTCGCGAGGCGCTTGGCCATCGCGGCGAGCCGCGTCGCGCCCGGCTCGCCCTGGGTCACGGCGAAAGCCGCACGCCACAGCATCAGCCGGGCGGCCTCGAGTTCAGTGGCATAATCGGCGACGCGAAATTGCAGCGCCTGGAAATCGGCGAGCCGGGTGCCAAACTGCTTGCGCTCGCGCATATAGGTGATGGTGCGGTGGAGACAGAACTGCGCGCCGCCTAACGAGCACGCCGCGATATTAAGCCGACCACCATCGAGGCCGGCCATCGCGATCTTGAAGCCTTCGCCTTCGGCGCCGATGCGGTTCGCGACCGGCACGCGGCAGTTATCGAACAGCACCATCGCGGTCGGCTGCGACTTCCAGCCGAGCTTCTGCTCGGGCGCCCCATACGATAGGCCCGGCGCGCCCTTCTCGACCACCAGGCATGAGATGCCCTTCGGTCCGCCCTCCCCGGTGCGCACCATCACCACGTAAATATCGGACACACCGCCGCCGGAGATGAACGCCTTGGCGCCATCGAGCACGTAATGGTCGCCATCGCGCACCGCGCGGGTCTTGAGGCTCGCGGCATCGGAGCCGGAATCCGGCTCGGTCAGGCAATAGCTGGCGAAGTGCTCCATGGTGCACAGCTTCGGCAGGAAGCGCGCCCGCGCGGACGCGTCGCCGTAGGCGTCGATCATCCAGGCCGCCATGTTGTGGATCGAGATATAGGCGGCGGTCGATGTGCAGCCCTGCGCCAGTTCCTCGAAGATCAGCGCCGCGTCGAGCCGGGTCAGCGCCGAGCCACCGACATCCTCGCGCACATAGATGCCGCCGAAGCCGAGCGCCGCCGCCTGACGCAGCGTATCGACCGGAAATATCTCGCCCTCGTCCCATTCGCGGGCCTTCGGCATCATCTCGCTGCAGGCGAAATCCCGCGCGGTATCGCGGAACGCCCGTTGCTCGTCGCTGAGTTCAAAATCCACGGCGCTCTCCCCGGCTGTTTTGAACCTAGAGAGTGCCGTCGCCCGCCGTCAACGTAAGTTCCTTGGCACGGTCCCTTGTCTGACTCGGCCGGTGCTGCTCTGTTGCGACAAACAAGCAGCCGATAAGGGACGAACGCATGGACAAGGTGGTCGGGATCGTCGGACTGGGCATCATGGGCTCGGCCATGGCCAACAATCTGATCAAGGACGGCTTTCGCGTGGTTGGCTTCGATGTCGCGCAAGCCGCGATGGCGGCGTTTGTGGCCGGTGGCGGCGTGCCGGCCCCGTCGCCGCGCGCGGTCGCCGACCAAACGCCGTTCGTCATCACGTCGCTGGCCAAGCTGTCGGCGTTCCATGCCGTGATGTCCGGCCCGGACGGCATCGCATCGAGCACGAACGCGCCGATCGTCATCGACATGTGCACGCTGCCCATCGAGGATAAGGAAGCCGCCCGCGCCGCGCTCGCGGCGGCCGGCAAGATCCTGCTGGACTGCCCGGTGTCCGGGACCGGCGCGCAGGCCGCCCGCAAGGATCTGTTCGTGTTTGGCAGCGGCGACCGCGATGCCTTTGACGCCGCCCAGCACGTCTTCGCCGGCATGTCGCGGGTGCAGAAATATGTCGGCCGGTTCGGCGATGGCAGCCGGATGAAGTTCATCGCCAATCATCTGGTGAACATCCACAACGTCGCCGCCGCCGAGGCGCTGGTGCTGGCCCGCAAGGCCGGGCTGGACGCCCAGATGGTCTACGAAGTGATGGCCGACAGCGCCGGTTCGTCGCGCATGCTGCAGGTGCGCGGGCCGCTGATGGTGGCCGGCACCTATGAGCCACCGACCGCGCGGGTCGACCTGCACATCAAGGACATCGGCATCATCGCCGAGTTCGCGGCCGGGCTCGGCTGCCCGACGCCGGTGTTCACGGCCGCCTCGCAGCTCTATTACGCCGCGCTCGGCCAGGGACGCGGCGCGCAGGACACCGCCGTCGTGTGTGAGGTCCTGGAGGATCTGGCCGGCGCCGGCCGCAATTCCAAGCCGGCGAGCTAGCGGCGCTGTAGATTCAATTGTGACAATCCCAATTGAATCGTGACAAATCCTTGCTGGAACGGCTAAAAAGAGCTGTCCAGTTCGGAGTACAGGCGCATGGCGATCAAATTCGGCCGCCCGATCGAGTCCAAGACCCGGGTCGTTCCGGTCGAAGCGCCGGCCGTATCCCACCGGCTCGATCTGGCGATCCGCCCGCGCCGCAACCGGCAGGCCGAATGGGCGCGCCGCATGGTGCGCGAGAACGTCTTCACGGCCGACGACCTGATCTGGCCGCTGTTCCTGGTTGAAGGCACCAATGTCCGGGTGCCGGTCGCCTCGATGCCGGGGGTCGAGCGATTGTCGGTCGATCAGGCCGTGCGCGAGGCCGAGCGCGCCGCCAAGCTCGACATTCCGTGCCTCGCGCTGTTCCCCTTCACCGACCCGGCGCTGCGCGACGAGGATGGCTCGGAGGCGCTCAATCCGGACAATCTGGTGTGCCGCGCGATCCGGGCGATCAAGCGCGAGGTGCCGGAGATCGGCGTGCTGTGCGACGTCGCGCTCGATCCCTATACCAGCCACGGCCATGACGGCCTCATCCAGGACGGCCAGATCGTCAACGACGAGACCGTCGCGGTGCTGGTCCGCCAGGCGCTGGTCGAGGCGCAGGCCGGTTGCGACATCATCGCGCCGTCCGACATGATGGATGGCCGCGTCGGCGCGATCCGCCTCGCGCTCGACGAGGCCGGCTTCACGCAGGTGCAGATCATGGCCTATGCGGCGAAGTTCGCTTCGGCGTTCTACGGCCCGTTCCGCGACGCCGTCGGCTCCAGCGCGACGTTGATCGGCGACAAGCGCACCTATCAGATGGATCCGGGCAATTCGGACGAGGCGCTGCGCGAAGTCGAACTCGACATCGCGGAAGGCGCCGACATGGTGATGGTCAAGCCCGGCATGCCGTATCTCGATATTCTGCGCCGGGTGAAGGACACGTTCGCGGTGCCGACCTTCGCCTATCAGGTGTCGGGCGAATACGCGATGATCACGGCGGCCGCGCAGAACGGCTGGATCGATGGCGAAAAGGCGATGTGGGAAAGTCTCATCGCGTTCAAGCGGGCCGGCGCCGACGGCGTGCTGAGCTATTTCGCACCCCGCGTGGCGGAGCAGTTACGCGCGCGAAAATAAACGACCGGGTTTCGTACAGGTAGGTGAGTGTCATGCACGACGATCACACGCCCCGCCGGTTTCCCTGGTTCAGACTCGCTTTCGGCGGGATCAGCATCCTGGTCCTGATCGGCACCTTCGCCGGCTTCATGTGGCTGCTGCGCACCTATGTCGACCCGCCGAAAATCGCCTCGGCACCACCGATACAGACCGCCGCGTCGGGTACCGCGACCCCGGATATGTCAAGGGAGCCGCGCGTGATCATGGCGCCGCGCGCCATTGCGCCGGAGATCCCTTCATCGATGTCCCGGTCCGAACCCGAGCCGCAGGCGCCCGGTTTGTCGTCACCCTCAAGCCCCATCACCGAACGCCAAGTGATGCCGAACGCGGGGCTCTCGGCATGGCCGAACTCACCATTTCCCGGCGCCGCGAACAGCCCGCCGGCCTCGGCCGATGCCGGCTCGGTTTCGTTCGATGGACCGGTGCCGCTGCCGCGTTCAAAACCGCGCCTGGTGGTGCGGGTGCAGTTGCCGGCCAATGCGCCGCTGCCACGGTCGCGACCGCCGTCGTAAATTTCCGTTGGATCGCATTGTCGGACGGCGAACCGGTACCCACCCCCGGATCAAGTCCGGGGGCAGGCTTCGCCTGACAATGCTCCGCTTACTGCATCGCATCTCCGAGCGAGATCGAGACCGGCTGGTAGCCTTCAGCCTCGAGCGCCGCGCGGATCGTCTCACCATGCGCCGCGTCGCGGGTTTCCAGCGTGATGTCGAGCTTGGCGCCCTTGGCCGGCACGTCGAGGAACAGCCGCTTGTGTTCGACCGCCAGGATGTTGGCGTCGAGTTGGCCGATCCGGGTCGCGATCTTGCCGAGCACGCCGGGCTGATCCGGAATGGTCAGGCGGAACGCCACGATGCGGCTTTCGCGTTCCAGTTCGCGCACCATCACCGACGTCAGAATGCGCGGATCGATATTGCCGCCGCTCAGGATCAAACCAACCTTGCGGCCACGGAACCGCGCCGGCTCGGCCAGCAGCGCCGCGAGGCCGGCGGCGCCGGCGCCTTCCGCCATGGTCTTTTGCAAGGTCAGGAATAGGCTGACCGCGCGCTCCAGCAACGCTTCCTCGATCAGGAGAATGTCGGACACCAGCGCGCGCACGATCGGCAGCGTCAGCCGGCCGACATTCTTGACCGCGATGCCTTCGGCCAAGGTGGCGCCACCGCTTGGCCGATTCTCGCCGTCCAACGCATTCAGCATCGCCGGATAGAACGCGCTTTCGACGCCGACGATCTCGATGTTGGATTTTCGCCCGCGCGCCGCAATGGCGCAGCCGGCGATCAGACCGCCGCCGCCCACCGGGATCGCCAGCACGTCGAGGTCCGGCACCTCGTCCAGCATTTCCAGCGCGGTGGTGCCCTGCCCGGCGATGACCCGCGCATCGTCATAGGGATGCACCCAGACGAGGCCGCGTTCGGCGGCGAGGGCTTCCGCCCGCGCATGCGCGCCGACCAGCGTGTCGCCTTCCAACACCACCTCGGCGCCGTAGCCGCGCGTCGCCGCGACCTTCACGGCCGGCGTCGCCACCGGCATCACGATGGTGGCCGGAATGCCGAGCCGCGCCGCATGATAGGCGACCGCCTGGGCGTGATTGCCGGCCGACATCGCGATCACGCCGCGTGCCCGCTCGGCGGCGTCCAGCGACAGCAGCTTGACCAGCGCGCCGCGCTCCTTGAACGAATTGGTGACCTGCAGATTTTCGTATTTGACGAACACCTCGGCGCCGGTGAGCGCCGACAGCTTCGGCGCCGGCAGCATCGGGGTCCGCAATACCTTGCCGGCGATGATGTCGCGCGCGGCTTCGATGTCGTTGAGGGTCACGTCGTCTTTAAGGGGTACGTCGGCGGTCAAGAATCACCCGATCGGCGCCGGGATGGCGCAGCGCCGGACATATACTCCGCGCGGCGGGCGTTTCCATCTTGTACCGGGCTCGGCTAGGCTCCATTTGCCGGTTGTGTGGCGGGAGGTGGCCGATCCATGAGCGAACGCGGACCCTATTCTGACCGGACCGGACCTGACGGCGAGCCCGGAACCGCCCGCCTCGGCGTCTCGTTCGATGTGAAGCCGCATGCCTATGACCCGATCGCCAATCCCGAACTGTTCGACGGCGTGCTGGCCCGCCGCATCGTCGCCTTCGTGATCGACCTGGTGATCATCACCACACCGGTGATCGTCGCGTCGATTTTCATCTTCGTGTTCGGCCTGGTGACCCTCGGCCTCGGCTGGGCGCTGTATGGGCTGCTGGCACCCGGCGCGGTCATATGGGCCCTGGTCTATTATGGCATGGCCTTCGGCAGCCCGGCCTCGGCCACCATCGGGATGCGGGTAATGGACCTGGAAATGCGCACTTGGTACGGCGCGCCGGCCTATTTCGTGCTCGGCGCGGTCCACGCGGTGGTGTTCTGGGTTTCGGTGACCGTGCTGACCCCGTTCATTCTGTTGGTTGGCTTTTTCAACGAACGGCGGCGCCTGCTGCACGATCTCGCCGTCGGAACCGTGGTGATCAACAACCCGATCCGGGCGCAGGTATTGCGCGACAGCCGTTCGCGCGGTTAGCGCGCGACGCATCCACGCAGGGGCTTCCCCCGCCGACCGGGAGAAGGCAGACTAGAGTTAAGGCGGTTCGCCATGCACCGGAACGATCCTGCCCAGGAACGATAAGGTCCCGTGACCCAGCATTCGCGCGACACCCCGCAATTCTACCTGACGGCGCCCTCGCCGTGCCCTTACCTACAGGGCCAGGAAGAGCGCAAGGTGTTCACGCATCTGGTCGGGGAGCGGGCCCGCGAGCTGAACGACCTCCTGACCCATGGCGGCTTTCGCCGCAGCCAGTCCATCGCCTACCGGCCGGCCTGCGAGGGCTGCCGGGCCTGTGTGTCGGTCCGCGTGGTGTCCGACGAGTTCCGCCCGACCCGGAGCATGCGGCGCATCCAGGAGCGCAACGCGGACGTCTCCGGCGAAATGCGGGCCGCGATGCCTACCTCCGAGCAGTATTCGGTGTTTCGCGGCTATCTCGACTCGCGCCACCGCGACGGCGGCATGGCCGATATGACGGTGCTCGACTACGCCATAATGGTTGAGGACAGCCACGTCGAAACCCGCATCGTCGAATACCGCCGGCATGAACCAGGCGATCTACCTAACGGTCGCGCCAGCGGCGAACTGCTGGCGGTGGCGTTGACCGACGTGCTCGGCGACGGGCTGTCGATGGTCTATTCGTTCTTCGACCCTGACGTCGCGATGCGTTCGCTCGGCACCTTCATGATCCTCGACCACATCGCGCGCGCCCGCCAGATGGGCCTGCCCTACGTCTATCTCGGCTACTGGGTGCGCGGCTCGCGCAAGATGGACTACAAGGGCCGCTTCCTGCCGCAGGAGCGCCTCGCTCCGCACGGCTGGGTGCGGGTGACCGAGTAGCGCTACGCCGCCAAGCCCGCTTATTTCGCCAGCACGTAGGTGGGCGAAGGCGCGCTAGCGCCGCGCCCACCTTTGCCGTTCAATTAGCTGACGCCATTTTTCGGTGGGCGCGCTTCGCTTCGCCCACCCTACGACTCTGAAATTATCGACGCTGCGATTACGCCTTTGGCGTCAGCAGGCTATCGTCCGCCAGCCGGCCGAACTTGTTGGAGCGCGGGAAGCCCTTGGGGGCCAGCCGTCCGGCATCGGAGCGGTTGCCGCGCCAGTCCGCCAGCTCCTTGAGCGACAGCGTGAAGGTCCGGCCAGCGGCGTCGAGCCAGCTCAGACCTTCCTTGCCAACAAAGGTCTTCACATCGGACAGCGCCCCGTCCTTGTAGCGCTGCAATCGCACGCCGGCGCCGCGCGTCATCTCGGGCACCTGCTCAAGCGGGAACACCACCATCTTGCGGTTCTCGCCGACGACCGCGACCATGTCGCCTTCGACGGTGGCGATGGAGCGGGTTTCTTCCGGCGCCTTGACGTTGAGCACCTGCTTGCCCTTGCGGGTATTGCCCAGGCACTCGTCTTCGGCGACCACGAAGCCATGGCCCGAAGTGGCGGCGATCAGGAACTTGCGGCCGCCCTGATAGCGGAACACCGCGACGACGTCGGACTCCTGTTCCATGTCGATGAACAGGCGGATCGGCTCGCCATGGCCGCGCCCGCCCGGCAGCTTCGATACGTCGAGCGTATAGAACCGGCCATTGGTCGCGAAGGCCAAAATCTTCGACGTGGTCTCGGCGAAGAACGCCAGCTTCAGGCTGTCGTCGGTCTTGAACACCAGCCCCGACAGGTCGGCGACGTGGCCTTTCAGCGTCCTGATCCAACCCTTGTCCGACACCACGACGGTCACGGGCTCGCGCTCGACCAAGGCCTCCTCGATGGCGGCCAGATCATGCTCCGGCGCATCGGCAAAGCCGGTGCGGCGCTTGCCGATCGCGGTCTTCGGACCAAATGCGTTGCGCACTTCCTTGATCTGCGCCGCGATGGTCTTCCATTGCGCCGTTTCCGACGCCATCAACTCGTCGAGGCCCTTTTTCTCGGCGCGCAGCGCCTTGTCCTCGCCGCGGATTTCCATCTCTTCGAGCTTGCGCAGATTGCGCAGCCGCATGTTCAGGATGGCGTCGGCCTGCACGTCGCTGAGCTTGAAGGTCGTCATTAGGACGGGCTTGGGCTCGTCCTCGGTGCGGATGATATGGATGACCTTGTCGAGATTGAGATACGCGGCCAGATAGCCGCCAAGCACTTCGAGACGATGGTCGATCTGCTTCAGGCGATGCCGCGTGCTGCGCAGCAGCACGTCGCGCCGGTGGTCCAGCCATTCCCGCAGCACCTCGGCGAGCCCGAGCACCTTGGGGATGCGGCCCTTGACCAGCACGTTCATGTTGAGCCCGATGCGGCTCTCCAGTTCGGTGGTCTTGAACAGCGACTCCATCAGGATTTCGGCGTCGACCTTTCCGGTGCGCGGCTCGATCACCACGCGCACGTCCTCGGTCGACTCGTCGCGCACGTCGGAGATCAGCGGCAGCTTCTTGTCGTTGAGCAATTCGGCGATTTTCTCGATCAACCGCGATTTCTGTACCAGCCACGGGATCTCGGTGATCACGACCACATAGGTGCCGCGACCGGTATCTTCCGTGTGCCAGCGCGCGCGCACGCGGAACGAGCCGCGTCCCGTGTCATAGGCCTCGGCGATGGATTCCTTTGAATCGACGATCAGTCCGCCGGTCGGGAAATCCGGTCCCGGCACATACTTCATCAGCGTGCGGCTGCGGGCGTTCGGCGTATCGATCAGATGCAGCGCCGCGTCGCACAGCTCGGCCGCGTTGTGCGGCGGAATCGAGGTCGCCATGCCGACCGCGATGCCCTGCGCGCCATTGGCGAGCAGATTGGGGAACGCCGCCGGCAGCACGATCGGCTCGTCTTCGGTGCCGTCATAGGTCGCGCGGAAATCGACCGCGTCATCGTCGATGCCGTCGATCAGAAGCCGCGCGACCTCGGTCAGCCGCGCCTCGGTGTATCGCATCGCGGCCGGGTTATCGCCATCGATGTTGCCGAAATTGCCCTGGCCGTCGACCAGCGGATAGCGCTGCGCGAATTCCTGCGCCAGTCGCACCAGCGCGTCGTATACGGATTGGTCGCCATGCGGATGATATTTGCCGATGACGTCGCCGACTACGCGGGCGCATTTCTTGAAGGCCTGGCCGGGATCGAGCCGCAGCAGCCGCATCGCGAACAGCAGCCGGCGATGCACCGGCTTGAGGCCGTCGCGCGCGTCGGGCAGCGCCCGATGCATGATGGTGGATAGCGCATATGCGAGGTAGCGCTCTTCGAGCGCCTCGCGTAATGCGATCTCCTGAACATCGCCCTCTTCGGGGGGAATCGATCTTTTACCCATGTGGGATCGGTACCGCGCATGGCGGCGCTGAACAAGGGATGAACGAGGCGTCGGTCTTAATCAAATTTAGGCGGTTCTGAAGCGAATTTATCTTGCAAAATCAGGCGCTCAGCGTAATTTTTCACACTGTTTCGCCGCATTTTCTGTTACGAATGTACCGGGAGCTGCCGCTGAACGCGGCGGAACCGGTGGATGGGAAACGTCCGGGCGCACTGGTCGGTGGCCCAAAATACTGGCGGTTCGGGAAACCGGATTGCCGAGCAACGCGGAGAGGGACGCCGGTCGGCGGCCTTCCACCGGTCAACCAAGTGACAAGAGGAGAGAAACTATGCGGAAGATTTTGTTCGCCGTGATCATGGCTGCGGGCGTCGGCCTCGTCGGCACCTCGGCATCGGCAGCGCCGGGCGCCCCGATCCGCGACGGCCTGACGAACGCCAACGTTCAGGAAGCGCAGTACTACGGCTATCGCCGCCACCGCCGTCATTGCACCCGCGTGCGGGTGTGCGACAGCTACGGCTATTGCCGTTGGCGGACCCGCTGCTGGTAGGCAGCTGATCGCATCCAGGTTACGAACGGCCCGGCCATTGGCCGGGCCGTTTTTTATTGGCTGGTTTTAATCGATAATCGGATTCAGCCCGCCGCCAGAACCGGCCGGTGGCCGCGCAAAGCGGCGGCCAGGAAATGCCCGCGCTCCATCGGCATCTGGGCGCCGCGCGGGTCGAAAACGTAGCGCACCAGGAAAAACTCCATCAGCGCAAAAGCGTCGGCGATGTCGGCCGCCGAAGGCGTCTCGCCGGACGCGCCCGTCATATCGTCCTCGCGCAAAAACGCCGGCAACCGCAGCAGCCGATCCGACCACGCCGCGCCGGCGTCGCGCGACACCGCGCGGCCCGATTTCGGCGATACATAAGCCAGATCCTCGATGGTGCCGGTCGCGGCGCAACTCGACAGGTCCAGGCCGAAGCCGAGTTCGGCGAGAAGATCGCGCTCGAACCGCGCCACCAGTCCGGCGACCGCCAGCGGATCATCGAGCCGTTCCAGCATCATCTCCAGATCGTCATAAACGATCCCATGCGGGTCGCGCTCCGGCAGCAGGCGACAGAGCCCCGCCAGATGGGTGACACCGTAAACCGCGTGCGGCACGGTCAGCACCGAGGCGGCGCGCAACACCAAGCCTTCGATGGCGTAGGTTCCGAGGTGTTCGTCGAGCCGCGCGCGCCAAGTCGCTTCGACCGTGTTGCCGGGCTGCAGCACCGGCCGGAGCCGCACACCGCTGCCGCCGCGCACCAGGCCGAGATGGCGGCCGTGCTCCCGCGTCATCAGTTCGACGATCGCGCTGCCCTCGCCGTGGCGGCGGACGCCCAGCACGATGGCTTCGTCAGTCCATTGCATCAGGTGCGAACTTCGGAATCGGCTTCGGGAGATATCTTATCGCATAGGCCCGACTTATCCTTTGGGAAATTCCAGCCCCATTTCGCGATAGCGCGCCGGGTCGTCGCCCCAGGACTCGCGCACCTTCACGAACAGGAACAGATGCACGGGCTGCTCCAGGATCGAGCTGATTTCCTTACGAGAGGCCGTACCGATCGCCTTGATGGTTTCGCCGCCCAGCCCCAGCACGATCTTGCGCTGGCTTTCGCGCTCCACGTAAATCGTCTGCTCGATGCGGACCGAGCCGTCCTTGCGCTCGGTCCAGACCTCGGTCTCGACCATCGACTGGTACGGCAGTTCCTGGTGCAGCTTGAGAAACAGCTTCTCGCGGGTGATCTCGGCGGCGAGGCTGCGCATCGGCGCGTCGGAGATCTGATCCTCGGGATAGTGCCACGGGCCTTCCTGGACGTGCTTGGCGAGCCAGTTCTTCACGTCGGCGACGCCGTCGCCGGTGCGGGCCGAGACCATGAAGATCTCGTCGAACTTGGCGCGCTCGTTGAGGGCGGTCGCAAGCCCCAGCAGCTTCGGCTTGTCGACGATGTCGACCTTGTTCAGCAGCAGGATTTTCGGCTGACGCACGTTCGCCAGCTTCTCGATCAACCCGTCGGCTTCGTCGTCGAGTCCCACTTTGGCGTCGATCAACACGGCAACGAGATCGGCATCGTGCGCGCCGCTCCACGCCGCCGAGACCATCGCGCGGTCGAGACGACGCTTGGGCTGGAAGATGCCAGGCGTATCGATGAACACCAGTTGCGATTTCTCAACGATAGTGATGCCGCGCACCAGCGTGCGCGTGGTCTGCACCTTGGGCGAGACGATCGCCACTTTGGAGCCGACCAGCGCATTGATCAGCGTCGACTTGCCGGCATTAGGCGCGCCGATCAGCGCAATGAATCCGCATCGTGTCGGCAGATCTGGCGTTGGCACGTCCGGTGTCGGGACATCCGGCGTTAGGGGCGTCGTTTCATCATCGTCAGACATCGGGCAACTCCGCGTTCACACCTTCGCGCGTGAGCATGACGGCGGCTGCCGACTGCTCGGCGGAGCGTTTGGACCGGCCGTGACCTTCGGCCGGGGGGCGATCGCGCAATTCGACGGCGACGCGGAATTGCGGATCGTGATGCGGGCCGATGCGCTCGACCTCGCGATAAGTCGGTGCCGGCAGGCCTCTGGCCTGCGCCCATTCCTGTAGCATGGTCTTGGCGTCGCGCAGCGCCCGCACCGATGTGCGCATCCGCTCGCTCCACAGCCGCTCGATCAAAGACGCGGCCTCGGCATAGCCACGGTCGAGGAATACCGCGCCGATCAAGGCTTCGCAGACATCGGCCAGGATCGCGGTGCGCAGCCGTCCGCCCGCATTGGCTTCCGAGGTGCCGAGCCGGATCGAGGCACCCAGGTCGATGCTGCGCGCGATTTCGGCGCAGGTTTCGGTGCGTACCAGATCGGCCAAGCGCCGCGACAGTTCTCCTTCGTCGGCTTTCGGAAAACCGCGAAACAACAAATCGGAGATCACCAGACCGAGCACGTGATCGCCGAGAAACTCAAGCCGCTGATACGAGCCGGTGCGGTTGCGGGTTCCGGTCAGCGCCGAAATATGGGTCAGCGCGAGATCGAGTAGCGCGCCGTCCTTGAAATGATAGCCGATCCGATCCTCCAGCGCGCCGGCGCCGCGCCGACGGCGCTTCGGCTTCTTCGGCGGGGATTCGTTCGGTAGCGGTGCGGCTTCGGTTCCGGCCGGCGAGCTTGCCGCGGTATCGGCGGCTACTGCGGGCGCGTCTTTGACGGGCGCGGGCTGGCCGTCTTCCGGCACGGCCGGGGTTGATCCGGCCGACTCGGTTTCCTGTGACGAAGCAGCAGCCCCTTTTCGCCTGCGGCTCATCGGACGATCGTGAACAACCGGCTCCAGCGCACCGCCCACGGCCAGTTCCAGATCGCCCAGGCGGGCTCGCCCTCGGCGATCGAGAAGAAGATGACCTGGGCACGGCCGACGATGTTCTCGAACGGAACGTAGCCGACCTGGCTCAGCACGCGGCTGTCGGTGGAATTGTCGCGGTTGTCGCCCATCATGAAGTAATTACCGGGCGGCACGGTGTAGACCGGCGTGTTGTCGTAGAACCCGTTATCGATCAGATCGAGCGTGGTGTAGCTCACGCCGTTCGGCAGCGTTTCGCGCCAGCGCTTCACGCGCGTGGCACGGCCGCCCTCCTCGGTCTCGATGAAATCATCGATCCGCTGGCGC
>JAQGJU010000069.1 GCA_028290465.1 Xanthobacteraceae bacterium
GGCCGGCAAAGGCTCGGGCGGTGCGCATCTTGCGGCATCCGGACGGCATGGCCACAATACGCCGTGCACCATTTTGTGTGTGAGGAGACGGAATGACTAATTATCGCTGGGCGGTCATATTGACCGCTGCGTTGTCGATGGTCGCGCAGGCCGCGACCGCGGCCTGTTACGAGGATGTTGGCTGCACCGACAGCAGCCGCTTCGACGAAGCCAAGCTCGGCCGGCTGGCGAGCTGCGACATCCTGTTCGAGATGCGCAACACGGTGTTCAAGGAGCGCGGCTATTGCTTCAAGACGCCGCGCGCCATCGAGATGTTCGGCAATGCCGGCTGCCGCTATGACCAGATCGCCTCGGTGCCGCTGAACGACATCGAGCGCGCCAATGTGGCGACCATCACGCGGCTCGAAGCCTCCAAGCAATGCACGACCAACGCCGCCGTGCCGGCGGGGCCGATCGGCGGCGGTTCGCGATAACAGGCGCGCCAATAAATCCTTAGCCATCGGTTCGGCCCCGACGCTGCGACACAACGCGCAGCGCCGCTCCCTTGCCTCAAAGCCGAACTGCGCCCAGGCTCGGCGGCGCAGGCACGACTGTGAAAAAAAACAGGGAGGGACACATGGCCTGGACGATCGACGGAAGCGGATTGCGCACGCGCGGGTTTTTGCGAATGACGGCCGGCGCCGCGGCGCTTGCATTGACCGCGATCGCCGGCAACGCGCAGGCGCAGGCGCCGTATCCGGAGCGCAATGTGACCCTGATCGTACCGTACGGTCCGGGCGGCGGCACCGACATCACGGCCAGACTGTTGGCGAGGGATCTGGAGGCCGTGCTCGGCAAGCCGGTCATTGTCGAGAACCGGGCCGGCGGCGGCGGCTGGGTCGGCTGGGGTGCGTTGGCCGCGGCGGCACCCAACGGCTACATGCTCGGCTATCTCAACGTGCCGAGCATGTACGGCGGCTATCTGGACCGCCAGTACAACAGGAGCGAGACGCTCGACAGCTTCACGCCGCTGATGAACCATGTGCTCGACTACAATGTCTGGGCCGTGAAGGCCGATAGTCCGTTCCGTACCGTGCGGGACGTCGTCGACGCCGCCAAGAAGGCGCCGAGCACGATCACGGTGTCGGCCTTCGGGGCCGGCAGCGACGATCATTTGGCGATCCTGTCGCTCGAAGCCGAAACCGGCATCAAGCTGACCACCGTGCATCACCGCAGCACGGCCGAGGCCAAGACCCAGGCGCTGGGCGGCCATATCCATGTGCTCGGCGCCAATATCAGCGAAGTCGCCGAGGAGGCGAAAGCCGGGACGATCCGTCTGCTCGGCGTGATGGCGCCGGAGCGCTCCCGCTTCCTGCCGCAGGCGCCGACCTTCAAGGAGCAGGGCTTCAACCAGGTCTGGTCGGTGTCGCGCGGCATCGCGGCCCCGGCCGGCCTTCCGAAGGACGTCGAGGCGAAGCTGGTCGCGGCCCTGGAGCAGGTGCTCAATTCAAAGGAGCATCAGCAGAAAGCCGAACAGCTCAGCCTGGAGCCGAAGCTCATCAAGGGAGCCGAGTACCGCGCGTTTCTCAAGGACAACGAAGTCAGCACCAAGAAGCTGATGGGTTGGTAGCGCCTGAAGTCCATGACGCGGGGGCGGGTGTCCGTCTGGCCGGGCACCCGGACCCCCACATGCAATTCGTCTTTAATTTAACGACTTGCGGCTGCGCGGCGGCGTTTATACACTCTCGGTGTTTCCGCCGTCATCGCGAGAAATGCTGGGGAGGGCACTATGCTGGATCGCACCGTTAAGGCGGCGAAGCCGCCGAAAACCGACCGCTGGTTGGCCTTGGAGAACGAGCACCATCCGCCGACCATCTGCCTGCTGGTCAGCGGCCTGGTGCAGGTCGGCAGCACGAATCTGGAGCCCCGGCTCGCCGAGGCGACGGGCGGACACGGTCCGGCCCTGATGCTCGATCTGACCATCGAGACCGGCGATTACCCCGGCACGGATGTGCTGGTGTGGAAGCCGGCCCATTTCCACACGGATGTCTCTGCGAACGAATACAACGAGGTGCAGATACGCTGGGCCGGCAAGGTCATCGGCCGTTGCAAGGTGCTGGACGACGATGAGGCGCATGCGCGACTGACGTTGCAGACCGAAGCGGCCAACGCCAAAGCCACGGTAAAGAGTGCGGCCGGCAAGGCCAAGAAGGCGGCCAAGGCGGTCTTGGATGCCGTCGGCAAGGCGGTCAGCGGGCCGAGGGGCCGGGCCGTCGGCACGGCCGTTGTCGCCGCCATCGGCACCGCCGCCGTCGCCGGTGCGGCGACCCGTCTGATGGCGCCGGCCCCCAAGGGCAAAACGACCGCCAAGACGAAGTCCGCGAAGAAGACCAAGGCGAAAGCCGCGCCCAAGTCGAAGACCAAAGCCAAAGTGAAAACCAAAGCGAAAACCAAGGCTAAAGCCAAGACCAAGGCCGCGTCGAAAAAGAAAGCGGCGCCGAAGAAGTCGGCCAAACGCGGTACCAAAAAAACACGCAACGTCAAAAAGGCGCGGAGCGCCAAAAAAACGCGGGGCACCAAGAAGTAGCGAGTCGTCGACGGCCTGCGCCCGATTGATTTTCTGAAGCGACGATTGCTGCTTACCCTCGCCCCGCGTGCGGGGAGAGGGTGGCGAGCGTTCTTACGCTAGCCGGGTGAGGGGGCGTTGAGGCTGTGCACGACGGTGAGGCCCCCTCACCCGACTTGCTCGCTTGGCGCTCGCAAGTCGACCTCTCCCCGCGCGCGGGGAGAGGTGAAAGAGCCAAAGCGCGGCTATGAAAAGATCTTCTGCAGCGACATCGCGAGGCCCAGATTGCTGATGGTGAGCTTGTTGCTCATATACATCACCATCGCCGAGGACGGGCTTTCCAGCAGCGCTTCGAAGTCGGCTTTCGACGCGCCGATCACGCAGCCGGCATTACCGTCGGCGCCGTCCCGAACCACGCCCGCGCCCTGTGTCAGGTCGACCGTCCAGACCCCGGCGCCGTCGATGTCGAACTGATAGATCGCGTTGACGCCCGGCGCCACGGACGGGTTGGCGGCGAGTTTGCGGGGCAGGGTTTCGGTAAAGAACTGCGTCGCGTCGACCATGCCGAATCCTTCGTGGGTTGAACAACCGAATCTCTGCGGGATTAGGTAAGCGTTCTAGCTGGCACGCACAGGCGACGAAAGCGCACAGACCGGTTTCTCCGGACGGAGCGCGCGTGTACAGTCCACGCTTAATCCACCACGTTTGGAGCCGGCATGCCGAGTTTTCGCGAGGCCACGATGTTTCTGATGGCCTTTGTGTCCGCCTATCAGTTCTACGACACCTATTGGAAAGGCAAAGCATGCCTGACCGACACCGTGACCAAATGCCTGGCGCCGGACGGCACCCCGGTCACCAATGGCGGCAAATATTGGATCGTGCCGACGGTCCTGTTCATCATCGCCGGCCTGCAGCACGCCTGGAAGCGCAACAAGCAACGCTAGAGCATGATCCCGAAAAGTGGGAACCGGTTTTCGGAAAAGATCATGCTCAAACAAAAAGCTAGGCCGTGATCCGATTCAATTAAATCGGATCACGGCCTAGAACCTGAACGCGGCGAGCCCAACGGCGCCTTGTCAACGGTTGTGGTCCCTGCTTTGATGCACGTGGGACGCGAACGCGGGGGCGGGCGATGGGAACGCGGTGTTTCGCCGGGTGGCGGCTGCTGGCAGCCATGCTGTTGGCGGTCCAACTGAGTGCTTGCGCCTCGCAGCCTCGGGAGGACGTGCAGGTCCGCGTTGGCAGTGGCGAGACCCAAACCATGCGCGCCGCGGAGTATGCCTCGCTCTACGCGCCATATGCGATGATGGCGACGGCCGCCTATACCGATCCGCAGGTTCTCAACCGTCACGGCTGCCCGGATTCCGCGCTGCTCGGCTTGCGAGCCCATGCGGCAAACGACCGAGATTTCGCCTTTCATGGCACCGTGCGCGGCTGGATCAAGACGCTGAACCAGCACCGATGGGAGTGCCACTTTGGGCATTTCGGCAGCCTCGGATGTCCGAAGCGCAATCCTGACTGTAAGACCTCCGACGGACTTGAATTCCACGTCTGGCGGCGGATGGACGGCGCGTGCCGCGAGGTCGTGATCGCGTTTCGCGGCACCGACCGGCACGATCTCGGCGATTGGCAATCCAATTTCCGCTGGTTCCGGCGCTTGTCGCCACGGTTCGACCAATACGATCAGGTGCGCGAACACATGGGCCGCATTGTGGGTCGGATCGAGCAGGGCGGCTGCAATGGCGCCGGCACCCGGTTCGTTTCGGTCGGTCATTCGCTCGGCGGTGGTCTCGCGCAGCAGGCCGCCTATGCGCATCCAAAAATACGCTACGTCTATGCGTTCGATCCGTCGCCGGTGACCGGCTTCTTCGATATCAGCGAACTGCTGCGAGAGCAGCACACCCATCGATTGGGCATCGATCGCACCTACGAGTCCGGTGAAATTCTGGCGCTGCCGCGCCACATCCTGGAAAACATTTACCCGCCACAGGCCTGCAATCCGAGCATTCGCACGGTGAGGTTCAATCTGCTGTCGGGTCTTCCGGTCGCTCAGCACAACATGGAACAACTAACCCATCAGATGCATGAGTTGGCCCGTAAGCAGCGCGCAACCGTTCGGCTTCGCGGCGAACATCCGGTCTCCGGTTATCCAGAAGCTCTTGGATGCAGCGTCATTGCAGCGGCGCCGAAGATCTGATCGCGCGACAGAGCCCTTGCGGGCGGGTCCGGCGTGTTGTCCACTATCGTCAGTCGGGCTTTTGGCGGAGGGGATCATGACCCGCGTGTCCTTGCTCGTGTTGCTTGCACTATCGTCTGGCGTCATCGGGTCTGATGCGAACAGAGCGAACGCACAAAGCCGCTGGCCGGCCGGCGACGAGATCGGCATGGCCAATACGCTTGGGCCGAGCACTTGGCAGCGCTGCGCGCCGCAACTCGCCAATGCCAATGCGAAATCCTACGAGCTGTCCTATGTGCGCTCGAATACCATGCCGCAATCGCCGTTCGGCACGCCGCTGCGCGACAAATATCGCCCGACGGTCGGCATCCCGATGACCAAGCACGCCTTCAATGGCGAGGAGACGGTGAGCGGCGAAGCCGGCGCGCAGGGCACGCAGATGGATGCCATCGGCCATTTCGCGGTGCTGCCGGAGCCGTGGGATGGCAAGGGCGAATTCCCGGGCGACAAGGCGCAATACTACGGCGGCTATAAGCAGTCCGACGTGAAGCCGACGGCGGATTCGCCGCTGCTTAAACTGGGCATCGACAAGGTGCCGCCGATCGTCACCACGGCGATCCTGCTCGACGCCAAGACGCATCTCGGCGGCGGCAAATCGATGGAGCCGGGTGCGCTGGTCACGGCCGAAAATATCGAGGCGATGCTCAAGGCGCAGGGCTTGGGCGCGCGCGGCCTGCTGCCGGGCGACGTGCTGTACGTCTACACCGGCTGGGGCGATAACTGGAAAGACCCCGACACCGAGAAATTCTACTACACCAAGGGTCCGGGCCTTTCCTACGATGCCGCCAAATATATCGAGCAGAAGCAGGTCGTGCTGGTCGCGCTCGACAATCCGTTCACCGATCCGGTGGCCGACGGCTTCCTGCAGGGCAAGGCGGCGCCGGCGGCCGGCACGCCGCCCGGCCTGCCGTTCGCGATCCATCACCACAACCTGTCGCAGGCCGGCGTCTACCAGATCCAGAACGCCAATCTTGGCGACATCGCGCGCGACAAGGTGTGGCTGTCCTGCACAATCATCCTGCCGCTGCGCTCGCAGGGCGGTGCCGGCTCGCCGGTGCGGCCGGTCGCGATCGGGGCGCCGGGGCAGTAGGCTGTCGGGCAAGCATCAAGTTATTCTCCGTCATGGCCGGGCTTGTCCCGGCCATCCACGTCTTACTTGTTGTGGCCCGCTAAGACGTGGATGCCCGGCACAAGGCCGAGCATGACGAACTCTTAGGTCACCCAGTTCTCCAACGCCAGACTTCGCAAGCGCGTCCAACCGGCGTATGCAGGGCGCCCGCCGAACCCGTGCGCGCCCGCGCCGGTCCACCCGCGACTGGAAGTGTGATGCCCCGCGACCTCATTGACCGTGCCGCGCTCGCGGCGCCCGTTCTGTTCGTCGTCTTGTGGGCGACGGGCTTCATCGGCGCCAAGTACGGTCTGCCCTATGCCGAGCCGCTGACGTTTCTCTCGGTCCGGATGGCCACGGTAGTCTGTCTGCTCGGATTGCTCATTCTCATCACGCGGCCGTCCTGGCCGACCCGTGCCGGGGTGATGCACAGTGCGGTCACCGGCGTGCTGGTGCACGGGCTGTATCTCGGCGGCGTGTTCATTTCGATTCATGAGCATCTGCCGGCCGGCCTGTCCGCGCTCGTGGTCGGGCTGCAGCCGGTCATCAGTTCGACCATCGCCAATCGCTGGCTCGGCGAGCGCGTCACGCCGACGCAATGGGCCGGCCTGCTGCTCGGCCTTGGCGGCGTGATGCTGATCGTGCAGGGCAAGACCGGCGGCGACACGTCGGCGTTGGGCTGGATCGCCGCGACCGTGGCGCTGTTCGGCATCACGCTCGGCACGTTGTACCAGAAGCGGTTCGGCGGCGGCATCGATTGGCGGCCTGGTTTCCTCATTCAGTATGCGTCGGCCGGTACGCTGTTTTTCGTGGGCGCGCTGCTGTTCGAAACCCGGCACGTGCAGTGGACCGCGGAATTCCTGTTCGCGCTCGGCTGGCTGGTGTTCGTGCTGTCGCTCGGCGCGGTGTGGCTGCTGTATTATTTGATCCGGCGCTCGGCCGCTGCCCGCATGGCCAGCCTGTTCTACCTGACGCCGCCGACAACGGCGCTGATGGCCTATGTGCTGTTCGATGAACGCCTCGCGCCGTTGGCGCTGCTCGGCATGGTCATCGTGGTAGCGGGCGTGTTCCTGGTCAATTGGGGTGCGGCGCGAAACGCCTGACGTTGATCGAGGCTCAGCTTCTTGCTGAAATCCGCGTCGGCCTGTTCGATGGTGCGCAGGAAGCGCAGCCGGTCGCGGCGCGCGCAGTAACAATGGCGCGAGGACGCGACGTCGGCTTCGCGTGTTGCCGGTTGGTATGCGATATTCGCAACCTTGCGGAACGACCTCGACAATGCCGATCCGCATGACCACTCGAACCGCGAGGGCGACCATGACCAAGGTGCTGGTGCTGTATTATTCCTCCTACGGCCATATCGAACGGATGGCGCAGGCGGTCGCGGAAGGCGTCAAGGAAGCCGGCGCCGAGGCCACGATCAAACGCGTGCCCGAACTGGTGCCCGAGGAGATCGCCAAGAAGTCCGGCTTCAAGCTCGACCAGAAGGCGCCGATCGCCACCGTCGACGAATTGCCGGGCTATGACGCGATCATTTTCGGCTCCGGCACGCGGTTTGGCGTGGTGGCGTCGCAGTTGCGCAATTTCCTCGACCAGACCGGCCCGCTCTGGATGAGCGGTGCGCTGGTCGGCAAGGTCGGCTCGGCGTTCACGTCCTCGGCGACCCAGCATGGCGGCCAGGAATCCACCATCCTGACCCTGATCCCGACCCTGCTGCATCAGGGTATGGTGGTGGTCGGTCTGCCCTATGCGTTCCAGGGCCAAACGGGCCTCGACGAGATCAAGGGCGGCTCGCCCTATGGGGCGTCGACCATCACGGGCGGCGACGGCAGCCGGATGCCGTCCGAGATCGAACTGGCCGGCGCCCGGTTCCAGGGCAAGCATGTGGCGCAAATCGCCGCCAAGCTTAGCGCCTGATCCCAAAAGCCTGCCCCCGGACTTGATCCGGGGGTGGAACCGGTTTTCGGAAAAGATCATGCTCGGATCAGAGTCTAGGGGCTGACGGCGCAATTTGCCTTGCTCCGCGGGCGGGGAGCCGCTCCCGGAGCAAGGTTCCGGTGGTAACTCCGGATGCAGCAAGTCGTTAACAAACCATAAGGACCGGTGGCCTAAGCTCGGTCCATGAGCACGACCCAGGCAGTCGGCCGGCCGAACGATATTCTTCGAGCCCGCGCCCAAGCGCAGATGGTGGAGCAGCAGAGGCTGGCCACCGCCGCGCGGCTGACGCGTGCCCGCGCGCGTAATATACGTCTCGCCCTCATCGCCACGACGGCGCTCGGCACGATCTTCGGCCTTGTATTGTATTTCGGCATGTCCATGCCGGGGGCGGCGCCGACGCCGTGGGAGCTCGAACCCAGCACCAGGAAGTTCGTCGCCACCAAGAGCGGACAGATTCGCACCCCGATCTCCGGCAACAAATGCCGCGAACTGAACTTCGATAATCAGACCGGGCTGTTCAGCAACGATACCGTGGTCGCATGCGACGAAGACCTGCGGGATTCGCCGAGCGGCAAACCGACCGCGGCTAAGAACTTCAACTCGGGAAATAAATTCCGCGACGCGTTTCGCTGAATTTTGTTGGGCATGATCTTTTCCGAAAACCGGCTTCCAGCCCGGATCAAGTCCGGGCAGGCTTTTTCGGGACCAAGCCCTACCGCGTCTTCCGCGCCTTCAACCATGCATCGAGCACCGGCACAACGCGCGGCTTGATGGCGGCGCGCATTTCAATGAAGTCCGCCGATTTGTCGGCCTCGAACTGCGCGGCTTTGCTGGCCCGTGAGCCTTCCGCCCAGCGCACTTCATAGGCGGTACGGGGATTGGCGGACGGCCGTGCCGCATAGCCCAGCAGGTTGGTGCGCTCGGTTTCGGTGGCGCGGGCCAGCAACTGCTTTTGCTGCTTGAGCACTAGCGCCCAGATCCGGTCCGGGTCGTCGCTGCCATCCACCGCCTGATTGATGAAGTTGGATAGCTGTCCGGACGGCAGCCTGTCGTCGGTACGGGCGATGTCGATCGCGCGCGCGCCGAGCGCCGGATCGGCCGCGTTCGCCAACGCGAAGTAATAACGCAGCTTGTCTTCGGAACTTTGCGCCGCGCGCGCCAGCCGCAACAAGGCGTCGAATGTTTGCCGGTCCGCCGCATGGCCGACCACATTGACGACCGGCGTCAGCAATTCCGGATTCAAGGATTTGGCGTCCCGCTCGAACTGGCGAAACCGTCGGCGCGCTTCGGCGATCGTGTCCGGATCGCTGAACAGCCCGAGCGTCTCAATGGCACGTACACGCAGCAGCAGAGTTTCGGCGCTGTCGTCCGCGCGCGGGTCCCAGCCGAGCCGGGCCAGCAGCGGCCGGAATAGCGTATGCACATAGGCATTGAATGCCGCACGGGTTTTCGTGCCGTCCAGCAGCCCATCGATATTGCCGAGCGTCGCGGATACGCTTTGCCACACGGCCAATTCCGGCTCGTTTGCCAACTGCGTGGTCAAATCCAAATAGGGACCGATATCGAGCCTCCCGGCCTGCACCATCGCCCACGTATCGGATAACAGGTTGGTGCGGTCGGCCGCGTCCAGGTCGCGAAAGCGCCGAGCGAGCGCGGCGAAAGCCTCGTCGTCATACTGAACGCGGTAATAACCGGCATCGCCGAAATTGGCCTTCACCGGCTGGCCGCAACCCGGAAACGTGACCCGCGCCGGCGCGTCGCCGACCAGCACCGACTGCGTACCGGCCACGCCCGGCCGGCCGAGCACCACCGGCACCTGCCATGTGCGTTTCTCGGCGTAGGGGTTATTCAGGCTGAAGCGTTCCTGCCGCAGCGTCGCTTCGGTGGTACCGTCGACGCATCGCGCCGAGACATGGATCAGCGGAATGCCGGGCTGATCGATGAAGCTCGCGGCGATTTTGGCAATCGGAGCACCCGACGCCTCCGTCAGCGCCGCCCACAGATCGGCCGTCGTCGTGTTCGAATAGGCGTGCTTTCGCATATAGGCCCGCAACCCATCGCGGAATTTTTCCTCGCCGACGAAAGCTTCGAGCATGCGGATGAACGCATAACCCTTGTCATAGGTGATGGTGTCGAAGGCGGTGCGGGCGGCTCGTCCATCGGCGATGTCCTGCTGCACCGCATGGCTGGTGCGCACCGCGTCGGACCGCATCACGTATTCCTTGGTGGCATTCGCGCGCAGCGGCAGTTTCCAGCTTGGATTGAAATGGTCGGTGACCTTGCGCTCCATCCAGGACGCAAAGCCTTCATTGAGCCACAGATTGTCCCACCAGGCCGGCGTGACCAGATTGCCGAACCACTGATGCGCGGTTTCGTGTGCCAGCAGGATGAAAATGGCTTCGCGCGTCTGCTGCGACGAACTCGCGGCGTCGAACAGCAGCACGTTTTCGACATAGGTGCTGGCGCCCCAGTTTTCCATCGCCTCGAATGTGTCGATGGCGCCCGGCACGGCGATGTTGTCGAGCTTCGGCAGCGGGTAGGGCACGCCGAAATAGTCGGACAGATAGGTCAGGACATGCACGCTGGCATCGAGCGCGTAACGGCCCTTCTCGATGCGGTCTTTCGGCGCCACGATGCCGAGATCGACGCCGTTGACGGTGCGCTGCAGCCGTGCCAGTTCGCCGGCCGACAGCACCACCAGATAGCTGGACATCACCGGCGTCGTGGTGAAGGTAATTTTCTTTTTGTCGGTCCCAATCGGCTCTTCGCGCGCGACCAGTGTGTTCGAATACGCGCTGAAGGTGGCCGGAACCAGCGCCGACAGCGTGAAGGTCGCCTTGAAGACTGGTTCGTCCCAACCCGGAAACATGCGCCGCGCGAAATCCGGCTGCATCTGCGTCGACAGCATGCGCCGCTCGCCCTGCGGCGTGTCGTATTTCATGTAGTAGAACCCGGTCGGCTCGGACGTGATCTTGCCCGCATAGCTGGCGGTCAGCAGATGTCGGCCGGCCGCGAGGCGCGACGGCAGTTGCAACTGTACGTTCTGCGTCGCCGCATTGGGCGTGACCTTCGCGGGCATACCGCCGATCGTCACGCTGCCGAAGGTCAAAGCCTGCGCACTCAGCGTGAGGCTGTCGGTCGGCTCCAGCACGTCGATGTCGATCTCGACTTTTCCCGTAAAGCCGATGTCTTCCTTGCCGTCGGCCGTCGCGAGCTTCGCCAGATCCGGCACGATATCGATGCGATAGGCGACCGGCCGGACATGCTTGGGCAGCGTGCCCGGCGTCGCCGCGTAGCTGAATGGCTCCTCGGCATGGACCGGAGCGCCGGACACAAAGACATTCACCGCGAACGCGGCGATCAACAGCAATCCACGCACGCGCATGTTTGTCTCCGTCGGGTCTGCGCCTGATTCTGTGTGATGCGTAAAGTTTAGAACGTCACTACGCCCCGGATGCTCTCGCCCCTATGCATCAGGTCGAAGCCTTTGTTGATGTCTTCCAGTGGCATGACGTGGGTGATCAGCGAGTCGATCTCGATCTTGCCGTCCATGTACCAGTCGACGATCTTAGGCACGTCGGTACGGCCGCGCGCGCCGCCGAACGCCGTGCCTTTCCAGACCCGGCCGGTGACCAGTTGGAACGGCCTCGTGGCGATCTCGGCGCCGGCCGGTGCCACGCCGATGACGATCGATTCGCCCCAGCCGCGATGGCAGGCTTCTAACGCTTGGCGCATCACCGTGACATTGCCGGTGCAGTCGAAGGTGTAATCGGCGCCGCCGATCTGGTCGGCCGGTGTCTTGGTCATGTTGACCAGATACGGCACAATATCGCTGCCGACTTCCTTCGGATTGACGAAATGCGTCATGCCGAAGCGCTCGCCCCAGGCCTTGCGGTCATTGTTGATATCGACCCCGATGATCATGTCGGCGCCGACCAGACGCAGGCCCTGCAGCACGTTGAGGCCGATGCCGCCGAGACCGAACACGATCGCCTTGGCGCCGGGCTCGACCTTGGCGGTGTTGATCACCGCGCCGATGCCGGTGGTGACGCCGCAGCCGATGTAGCAGACCTTGTCGAACGGCGCGTCCTCGCGGATTTTCGCCACCGCGATCTCGGGCAGCACCGTGAAGTTCGCGAAGGTCGAGCAGCCCATATAGTGATGCAGTTTCTTGCCATCGAGCGAGAACCGCGAGGTGCCGTCCGGCATCAGACCCTGGCCCTGCGTCGAGCGGATCGCGGTGCATAGATTGGTCTTGCGCGACAGGCAGGACGGGCAGTTGCGGCATTCCGGCGTGTACAGCGGAATGACGTGGTCGCCCTTCTTGAGCGAGGTGACGCCGGGGCCGACCTCGACCACGATTCCGGCGCCCTCATGGCCGAGGATCGCCGGGAACAGGCCTTCGGGATCGGCGCCTGACAGCGTGAATTCGTCGGTGTGGCAGATGCCGGTCGCCTTGATCTCGATCATCACCTCGAAGGCCTTCGGCCCTTCGAGCTGCACCGTCATCACTTCGAGCGGCTTGCCGGCCGCGACTGCCACTGCCGCACGCACGTCCATAGTCACCTCCGGATCTAGCCGCGACCAGATGCCGGCGGCGCGATGAATCACGAGGCGATAACACTACCGCATGTCAGGACGAAGGGGATACCGGCCACTGAAATGCTTTGGGCCGCGACCCGATTCTTGGAATCGGAACGCGGCCCAAAAAACTCAACCGCAAGAGCGGATGCGGAACTTGTCGTGTGCGGTTAGACCGCCGGCGCGCCCGGGATCTTGGCGATGGCCTTTGGCTCGGTGATGCGGACCGCGATGTACCAAGCAATGACCAGGACCGCGAAGAACAGCGCCAGGAACGTCGGCAGGCCGATCAGCGGGAAGGTCTTATCGATATAATATGCCAGGCCGTAGGCGAGAACGTCGCACACCAAGACGACCGCGACATAGACGAGCAGCAGAACCATTGAAATTCCTCCGGCCGCACGTCGAGAGCCCTCGATAAGGGGCAGGGCGGCTGCGGCAGCATGACGCACCACCGCGCAAATTGCTATAGCTAAACGAGAAATCTTTTACGTTCGGCCACAACCGATTGCAATTTAAGATTGCATATCAGCTATCTCGCCCCTTCAGGACCATTTGGGTCTGGGTCACCAGCGCGCACAGCCGGCCATCGCCCCGGGTGATACGGGTCTGCCACACCATGGTGGTGCGGCCGCGATGCAGCGGCGTGCATTCCGCATAGGCGGTGTCGCCGGCCGGAACGGCGGCGAAGAAATTGGTCTTGCTCTCGATGGTCGTCGTGGTCGTGCCTTCGGGCAGGTTGGCCACGGTGGCGGTGCCGCCGAGATTGTCGGCCAGCGCCATGATGGCGCCGCCATGCAGGATGCCGAAGCGGTTGCCGAGTTCGGCCCGTACCGGCAGTTCGGCCGTGACCTTGTCGGCGGACAGCAGAGTGATCTTCATGCCGATCAGTTCGGCGAAGGGCGGCTGGATTTCGGCATCGGCGCGCATGCGGGCTCCTTTGTGGCCGTGTGATCACGGCGGAGACTGAGTTACCGCAGCATGCTCAGGTGCTCAACCATTCACCGCACGCGATTGCCGCGCACCGTCAGATTCGCATAGCGCTCGGCGCCCTCGCGCGACAGATCGCCGGTGATGACCTTGTGATGCTCCATGCCGACCACCGCGCCGCGCCGCGACTCGGCGATCAGATTGTCGACGATCAATGCCGCGCCGGCGCCGGGCGTCACCGAGACGGCGATGCCGATGCCGGACTGCCGCACGATATTGTCGGTGATCGAAACATCCCGCAGATGCGCGCCCCAGCCGGCCGAGATGCCGTACAGCGGCGCGTTCTCGACCACATTGCCGGTGACCAGCGTATCGGCTTCGACGCTGATGCCGGTGCCGTTGGCGTCGTTGTTCTGCGTGCCGGGCGCGGGGCCGAGCGTCAGGTTGCGCACCAGATTGCCCTGTACGACGGCGAGCCGGCCGCCTTCGTTGAAATTGGTCACCGAGATGCCGACGGCGGCGCCGTCGACCGTATTGTTGACGATCACCGCGCCCTGAAAGCCGAACTCGGCATACAGCGCGACTTCGAGCGAGCCTGTGCAGATATTGCCGGAGATCTGCAAATTCGATGCGGTGTTGCCGCGCACCGCCGAGAACGCCGACTGCGAGATGCGGTTGTTGCGCACGATGACGTTGTCGGCGCGGAATACGTTGATGGCATTGCCGTTCTGCCCGGAGCCACCGGCCTTCGCGTTGGTGTTCTCGATGCGGTTGTCGGCCACGATGGTGCCGTCGTCACTCGCTTGCGAGCGCCAGACCTGAATGCCGTTATTGCCGGCATCGCGAATGGAGTTGCCGGTGATGGTGAGGCCGGCGGCGTCGTTTGAAAAGATTGCCGCATGGCCCGGTGCCGTGATGGTGTTGCCGGTCACATCCCCGGCGACGTCGTTCAGCATCAGCGCATGGCCGCCGGCGCCGACGAATTCGCAGTCGATCACCCGCACGCCGCGTCCCTGGTTCAGTTGGACGAGGCCGCGGCCGTCCGGCGGACGCGTGCCGCCGCCGTCGAAGGTGAGGCCGCGCAATTCGACATGGTCGGCGCCGCGCGCGCCGGTCAGCGTGGCGCCGCCGACGAACACGAGACGGGTGACGCCGCGCACGCCGACCATCTTGGCTTTGGCCGGCAGCGTGAGATTTCCGGTCCGGTAGGTGCCGGGCGGCAGCAGCAGCGGCGCGCCGCTGGCAGCGGCCCGATCGATCGCGCGTTGCAAGGCCTGGGTCTGAGGTTCGTTGCTGTTCGGTCGCAAGCCGGCTTGGCCGGCGTCAATGCCGGGCGCTGCCCGCGCGGCGCCTGTGCCGATAGCCAGCGTGGCCGCGCTGGCGGCCGTGGCGGCGAGTAAATGGCGGCGGTCAACAATCACGGCGGCGCTCCTGACGGACTACCGCTTAAGATAAGGCGCAAACGTTCATTCCGCCGTGAGACACGCGCGACACGGTTAACGCCGCCGCGCCGCCGATACCAAGGCGACCAGCACCGCCTCGACCGCCCGCAGCGCATTCGGCCGCAGCGGAATGTGCACGAATTGCACCAGCGGTCCGTCGTCGCGCGAAGCTGGGTCCAGCGCCCGCCAGTACAGATCGTTGCAGAGATACGCGCCGGCATCGCGCGACAGCCGCGCCGGAAGACCGCTGGTTCGGGCCGCCGCCAGCAGCCGCCAGAACGGCGCATGGCCGCGGCGCGCCGACGCGGCGCCGCGTTCGATGACGCGGCGCTCCGGCACGAAGCCGTCGATGTCCGGATAGACCAGGGTGCGGATGTTGCGGGCGCGGGTCTCGATCCGCAGATATTTGGTGCGGGCGGCCAAGCCCAGCATCAGCACCGCGTCGGGCCGATGCCGCGCGATCAATTCGGGCCATTGCCGGGCGACCGCCGCGTAGCTGGTCGGGAACACATGCGCGACCAGCCGCACGTTCGACAGCGCCGGCCGGCGTGTTTTGGCCAGCGCGCGCGCCAATGGTCCGCTTGGATTGAACGGCGCGCCCGGAAAGCGGCCGAAGCCGGTGATCAGAACGGTCGGCCGGGCATCGCTCACAGCTCCAGCGCCTTCGCGATCTGCTCGACCGCGGCGGTCGGAGACAAGGTGCCGGCCGCAACACTGGATTCGATCTTCGGCAATTTGGCACGGATGGCCGGATCGGACCGCAGCCGCGCGAACAGCCGTTCCTCCAGCATCGTCCACATCCATTTCACTTGTTGGGTGCGCCGGATCTGCGCGATCTCGCCCGACGCCGTGAGACGGTTACGATGCTCGATCACTTTCGACCACAGATACTCGACACCGGTGGCGGTGAGCGCCGAATAGGTCACGACCGGCGGCGTCCAGTTGGTCGAGCGCGGCGTCAGGATATGCAGCGCGGCGCGATATTCGGCGGCCGCCAGCTTGGCGCGCGAGACATTGTCGCCATCGGCCTTGTTGACGGCGATCATGTCGGCGAGTTCGACGAGGCCCTTCTTGATACCCTGCAATTCGTCGCCGGCGCCCGGCAGCATCAGGGCCAGAAAGAAATCCGTCATGTCGGCGACGGCGGTTTCCGACTGTCCGATACCGACGGTCTCGACCAGCACCACGTCGTAGCCGGCGGCCTCGCACAGCAGCATGGTTTCGCGCGTTTTCGCCGCGACGCCGCCGAGCGTGCCGGACGCAGGCGAAGGGCGGATGAAGGCGTTCGGATCGATGGCGAGTTGCGCCATGCGGGTTTTGTCGCCGAGGATCGAACCGCCGGTGCGGCTCGACGACGGATCGACCGCCAGCACCGCGACCTTATGGCCCTGCGCGGTCAGGAAATGGCCGAGCGTGTCGATCGAGGTCGATTTGCCGACACCCGGCGCGCCCGTGATGCCGACCCGGATGGCGTTGCCGGTGTCGGGCAGCAGTTCCTGGATCAGCGCCGCGGCGGCGGCGCGGTGGTCGGCGCGCTTGCTCTCGATCAGCGTGATGGCGCGCGCCAGCACCGCGCGGTCGCCGGCGCGGATGTCACGGGCGAGGGCCGGGATGTCGGGCTGACTTGGAGCCGTACTTGAAGCCATGGCGCCTTCAGGCTGGCGGGATGTTCAATGGCGCTCGGAACGCCGCGGACGCTCGCACGATTATTTATCGTCGCCGATCCGGATTGCCAACGCGCCACGCGGATGTCGTTTGGCGGCGGTGGCGCGGGCGAGGCCCATCACCTGCTCGGGCGTCGTCACCCGGCAGCCTGATGGCGCCGCGCAGAACTTCGCCCGCGTCGCGGCGTCGGCATCGTCCTCATCGACGGGATTGACCAGATAGACGCCCTCGGCGGCCTGCCGCAGGACCGCGTACTCGACCTTGTGGTCCGGCCGTCCGTCGATCACCTGCGCGACGAGGTCATTGCCGTCCAGCGGATGGAAGGTCAGGGAATTGTCTTTATGTAAATCGGGCCCGATGGCGGTGTAACGGGTGCCGTTCCATCGCAATTGCATAAGGCTCGGATCGTGCGCGGCGCCACCACGTAAGCTGTAGAACTGGAACTTGGCGCCATCGCCGAACGGCTGCTGGCTTTGGCCAAGAACCGGTGCTTCCGACGTCACACAGCCGGACAGCGCCAACATCGCGGCAAGGCAAATGGCGATGCGAATGACCGTGTCGCGAACGATAGTGTGGAGGAGGCTTTGAGCCATGGTGTCCTTCAAATCGGCATTGGCGAGTGAATGTGATCGGCCGGGTTCCGCCTATTGGTATAACGGCATCGTAATTGGGTTCACGCCAGGGCACCAGCGGAACCCGTCAAAATTATCTTTTAAAATCAATGATATGTGACTTTTTCGACACGTCGGCGAGTTTTAGTTAACGATACGTGAACTTTTCGTGCCGCTCGCGCGACCAAGCCCTATCATAGATCCCGGGTGTGGATTGCGGCGGAGTCGGTCATGCGAAATGCATCCACGGTTTTGGCGTGGCTTATATCCTCATGCGCGATGATCAGCGCGGCGCCGGTCAGCGCCGCCGATTTCGCCTGGGAAGTCGAGAATCCGTTCCGGTTCTTCAAGAACAGCACGTCGTTCGATCAGCAGAAGCAGGCCTATGACGCCGTGCGCGGCAACGTGCAGCAGCCGCTGCCGCTGGATATCATTTGGCGCACCGAGCGCCGTCTAAACGATCCCGACTGCAAGGATGCATCGACGCCCGATAGCTGCGCCGCGACTGCCCGCGCGCGCTATCAGCAGTCGAAGCTCGGCTGGGCCGCGCAGACCATCGGATCGACCTGCTACGACAGCGGCAAGCGCCGCTTCATGACGCAATGCGACCGCAAATATTCGTGGGGCACCGCGAAGGAAGACTACGTTCTGCCCGACGCGCACACGGTCAACATCCGCCTCGCGCCCGAACGCCTCGCCGAAGCCGGCATCGCGTCCGGCGCCTGCGCCTGGACCTGGCGTTCGCGCCGGCCGGGCGGCAAGGCCGAAACCAAAAGCCTGCCGTGCAGCGGCAAGCTGAACATCGCGCGCGTGCCATATTCGCTGACCCGCGCGTCCTCCGGCGTCACCGTCGCAGTCAAGCTGCCGGATGGCCGTGAACTGACCGAAGACGTGATGGTCGACGACGTGTTGGTGGTCGCGATGGGCGACTCCTTCGCGTCCGGCGAAAGCAATCCGGACCGCCCGGTGACGTTCAGCGAAGCCCGCGAGATGGTCTACGATCCGGCGATGGTGCGCCAGGACGTGGCGTCGCGCAAAATCAACACGCCCACCGGTTTCGGTCTGGCATCGACGCCGAAATTCGATCCGAGAACGCTGCCGCGCCGCAAACTGGCGGACGAAGAGGCCGGCCAGAGTTTCCGGCTTGGCTCGGCCGAATTCCAGAAGGCGTTCGACGACCGCGCCGCCAAATGGGTCAGCCCGGACTGCCACCGCTCGCAATACGGCTATCCGTTCCGCGTCGGCATCCAGCTCGCGCTGGAAAATCCGCATCGTTCGATCACGCTGGTCAGCCTTGCGTGCACCGGCGCGGAGGTCGGCGAGGGCCTGTTCCTGGAAAAGGACGCGCGGCCGACCACCGAGCCGGGCGTGCCGACCAAAGTGCGTCCGCAGCTCGACCAGCTCAGCGACCTGATCTGCCAGGGCGGCGCCAAGGGCCGCACCCGGCAGGCGAGCTATCAATTGCCGCTGTACAGGACCGGCAACACCCAGGTCGAAAACCGGCTGGTGTCGGCCCTGTGGTGTCCGCCGGAAAACCGCAAGCGGCCGATCGACCTGATGCTGCTGTCGATCGGCGGCAACGATGTCGGCTTCGGCGCGCTGCTGACCTATTCGATTACCGAAAGCGCCAGCGATCTCGCGCCGGTCGCCGGTCTGATCGGCGGTTCGATCCGCTTCAGCCCGGACGTGTCGCGGGTCTATCTGGAATCGCTCGACGAGCGCATGAAGGCATTGCGCGAAGCCTTGCAGGACGGCTTCGGCGTCGAGCCGTCGCGCGTATTGCAGAGTTCGTATGAGCCGATCCAGTTCGACGAGACCGGCGCAGTGTGCGGCGCCGACCCGACGCTCGGGCTTGACGTGCATCCCAAGCTGAAGCTCGGCAAGGTCCGGCTGCAGGAGACCGCGGATTTCCTCAAGGATTTCCTGGCGCGGCTGCAATGCATCGCCGACGCCAAGAGCCGCGCGGATTGTCCGCGTCTTGCGACCGGCCTCGGCACCGGCTTCCAACTGGTGACCGACCATCAGCCGGCCTTCGCCAAGCGCGGCATCTGCGCCCGCGATCCGAAAAACGCCGTCGCCGACGGCGCCATGATGGCGATGCCGCGGCGTTGGATCGGCGCCGACGAATTCACGCCGTATTCGCCGGCTGCCTATCTGCCCTATGCCAAGCGCTGGCGGCTGTTCCGTACGCCGAACGACGCGTTCCTGACCGCCCATACCCACGCGCCGAACATTCCGGCCTTCGAGATCCTGCAGCCGACCTATGCGGGTCTCTATAGCGGCGCCATTCACCCGACCGCCGAGGGCCACGCCATCGTGGCCGACCACATGGTGCGCCATGTCCGCACCCTGCTGGACAAGCGCGCGGTCGCGGACGCGGCGACGCGGTGAGGGGGAACGGTCCTATCGAGAGTCCTAACGACCCTCACCCCAACCCTCTCCCTAACAGGGAGAGGGAGCGCGCAGCATTCGCTGCATCCTCAGAGATCTGAGCCAAGCGCGCACGACGAACTGCCTGGGACTTCGCCGCCTCCGCGATCACGATGCCGGGCGGGAAGGTCGCCTCGGCGCCGGCGGAGAAGTTTAGTTTAGTTAGCTTAGTAAGCGTCTCAGCAATACATGTAGACGATCTAGGACGCGATCTTGACTGAGCGCCGCGCTCACCGTTTGAAAATAAGATTCAGTCTGCTTCAAAAATATTTCTAACTCAGAAGTAGTTGTTGGTGCCTGTTCGAATTGCTTAGGTGCCGCCTGAATAACATATTTGGCCACGCAGCACATCGTTACAAAAAGCAAATGTGTCGCATAGGATCGCAACACGGCCCCTCTTTGGACCGTAAAAATTTCACTTTCGGAAAAAGCAAAAAAGTGAGTGTGGTGGTCATATTCGAAATGAATGTATTTCGACAAAAGTCCGTAAAGTTCTCCCGATGCTGGCACAGATTGTTTGAATGGGCCGATTGCATGGAGTGGTCTTAGTTTTTTGAGGTATTCTTCGCCAGAGCAGTTCCAGAGGTGCGCGCTAAAGGCGAATTGCTCGAGCGCGGCGCGCAAAATTGCTGCCACTTCACATAAATATCCAAGTTCTGCTAGTCGTTTAGATGCATCGAAGGCGGCGAGGTTTCGATAAAAGAATTGCATCGAAAGGTCTTGGTATGAACCCTTCTTTTTCGGCATTTCCATGCCAGCGGATATGTAGGAGTTAAGGCGTTTCTGACCGTAGTTAAAAAGATCATCGATTCGGTCAGTCAATCCAAGCCACCTAGATTCGGTGGGATCCGATCCGTACCGCTTTTCAGCATAGGTGGCGGCGATGCCCGTTTGAGAGGATATAATCGCTGCCAATATCTTCTTAGTGAGACCTAGAGCTTGTTTATTCGGAAGACCGATTCTGGGGGTGTATTTTCCACCCACAGTGTAATGCGCGACATAGTCGGGAAGTACGGGAAACAGCGCCTCGTACCGCTCCATTTGTTCTTCTGAAT
This sequence comes from Xanthobacteraceae bacterium, assembly GCA_028290465.1. Lineage (GTDB taxonomy): Bacteria > Pseudomonadota > Alphaproteobacteria > Rhizobiales > Xanthobacteraceae > FEB-22. The sequence goes on from JAQGJU010000069.1 coordinate 20,539, forward strand.
TCCAGGGCGTCGCATCTTTCATATATAAAAATGGTTACTCCGCCGCCTCGCGCCCATGTCCGAGCCGGGCCTTCAGCGACTTCAGCAGATCCTCCGCAGCCTCGGCGATAACCGTGCCGGGCGGGAAGATCGCCTCGGCGCCGGCGGCGCGCAGCGCCTCGTAGTCCTGTGGCGGCACCACGCCGCCGACGACGATCATAATGTCGTCGCGGCCCTGCAGTGCGAGTTCACGCTTAAGTTCCGGGACTAGCGACAGGTGTGCGGCGGCAAGCGATGATACACCCAGCACATGCACGTCGTTCTCGACCGCTTGCCGGGCAGCCTCGGCCGGTGTTGCGAACAGCGGCCCGATATCGACGTCGAAGCCTAAGACAGCGAACGCCGACGCGATCACCTTCTGGCCGCGGTCATGGCCGTCCTGGCCGATCTTGGCGACCAGCAGACGCGGCCGGCGGCCTTCGTCCTCCTCGAACGCCTCGACCAGCTTCATCACCCTGGCGACCGCGTCCGTCATGCCGACCTCCCGCTTGTAGACGCCCGATATCGCCCGGATCTCGGCGCGATGCCGGCCATACACTTTTTCCAGCGCGGCCGAAATCTCGCCGACCGTCGCCTTGGCGCGTCCCGCCTCGATGGCCAGCCCAAGAAGGTTCTCATTGCCGCCATCGGCCGCCCGTGTTAGCGCCGCCAGCGCCGCCTCCAGCCGCGCTGGGTCGCGCTCTTTTTTCAGCCGGCCAAGCTTGTCGATCTGCAGCGTGCGCACCGCTGAATTGTCGACCCGCAGCACGTCGATCGGGCGCTCGTCCTGCGGCCGGTACTTGTTGACGCCGATCACCGACTGCTGGCCGGCATCGATCCGCGCCTGCGTCTTGGCGGCGGCTTCCTCGATGCGCAGCTTCGGCAGGCCGGCCTCGATCGCCTTGGTCATGCCGCCGAGTTCTTCGACTTCTTGAATATGCGCCCAGGCCTTGCGGGCGAGTTCGTTGGTCAGTCGCTCGACATAGAACGAGCCGCCCCACGGATCGGCGAAGCGCGTGGTGCCGCTTTCCTGTTGCAATACAATTTGCGTATTGCGCGCGATGCGCGCCGAAAAGTCGGTCGGCAGTGCCAGCGCCTCGTCCAGCGCATTCGTATGCAGCGACTGGGTATGGCCCTGCGTCGCCGCCATCGCCTCGATCATGGTGCGCGGCACATTGTTGAACACGTCTTGCGCGGTCAGCGACCAGCCGGAGGTTTGCGAATGGGTGCGCAGCGACAGTGAACGCACGTCCTTCGGGTCGAACGGCTTCATCAGCTTGGCCCACAGCAGACGCGCGGCGCGCAGCTTCGCGATCTCCATGAAATAGTTCATGCCGATCGCCCAGAAGAACGACAGCCGCGGCGCGAAGCGGTCGATATCCATCCCGGCCGCCAGGCCGGCGCGGACATATTCGACGCCGTCGGCGAGTGTGTAGGCCAGCTCGAGATCCTGCGTCGCGCCGGCTTCCTGCATGTGATAGCCGGAAATCGAGATCGAATTGAACTTCGGCATGTTGGCCGACGTGTAGGCGAAGATGTCCGAGATGATGCGCAGGCTCGGCGTCGGCGGATAGATATAGGTGTTGCGCACCATGAATTCTTTGAGGATGTCGTTCTGGATGGTGCCGGCGAGTTTTTGGGCCGGCACGCCCTGTTCTTCGGCGGCCACCACGTACAAAGCCAGGATCGGCAGCACCGCGCCGTTCATGGTCATCGACACGCTCATCTGGTCGAGCGGAATGCCGGAGAACAGCGTGCGCATGTCGTAAATGGAGTCGATCGCGACACCGGCCATGCCGACATCGCCGGCAACGCGGGGATGGTCGCTGTCATAGCCGCGATGCGTTGCGAGATCGAACGCGACCGACAGGCCCTTCTGGCCGGCCGCGAGATTGCGCCGGTAGAACGCGTTGGAATCCTCCGCCGTCGAGAACCCGGCATATTGCCGGATGGTCCAGGGCTGGTTGACATACATGGTCGGGTAGGGGCCGCGCAGGAACGGCACGATGCCCGGATAGGTGTCGAGAAAGTCGAGGCCGGCGACGTCGTCGGCGCCGTAGGCTGGCTTCACCGGAATGCCCTCGGGCGTGAGCCAGGAAGATGCCGCGTCGGGTGCGGTGTCCTGTCCGCGCACATCCTCGAAGCCGACTTTCGTGAAATCGGGGATCATGCCGTCGCCTCATCCAACTTGCGCAGCAGCGCTTCGCGCCGGGCGACAGCCTGGTCCAGCTTGGCGCGCCGGTCGGGCTTGCCCTTGGAGCCGCCGCCGAAATCGCCGACATCGGGCAGATCCTCGAACAGGATCAGCAGCAGTCCAAACACGATGAGCACGGCGACGACGAACAAGCGCCGGCCGATCCACCACAGCGCGGCCCCGAACGCGATGGCGCCCGCGATGGCTGCCGGCAGCGACGCCGACGTCATGTGCAGCTTGTAGGCGACGATGAAACACAACAGCGCCAGAGCCGGAATGATCAGCAGCGCGCCGACGATCTCTCTGGCCTTAAGGTGCCCTTCCATCGCATGCAGGGCGCGCAACTCGCGCTCAATGCGCCGCCGCCGACGCTGCGTCGCGTCCGATGGAGGTGAGCCTGTTGTCATAAGGTCGGCCACATTAGCCTCCTGGCGTCAGGCCCAGAATATCATGCGCCGCCGTCAGCGTCGCCAGCACATCGCCGCCGGCGTAAATGAACGACTGCACGCCGGCCGCCTTCAGGGCTGGTTCCAGTTTACCGGGGCGGCCCGCCAGATAGACATGGACCGCGCCGGCCGAGGCCAGCGCCTGCGCGGCTTCGGCAGCCTCCCGCGCGTAACCCGCGTCGGACGACGCGAGGCAGGCGAGCTTGGCGCCGGAGGCTTTGAAGTCGGCCGCGAGGGCGCTGAAATCTTTCTTCACCTCTCACAAAGGGAGAGGTCGGTCCGGAGCCGAAGGCGACGGGCCGGGTGAGGGGTTAGAGCCTATCGTTGGGGACTGTTCCCCCTCACCCGACCGCTGCGCGGTCGACCTCTCCCCACTGGGGAGAGGTGAAGAAGAGGCATCCTTTCCAATGACGGCCTCGATGCCGCCGGCCTCGAACAGGTTCGCCGCGAACGACGCCCGCGCGGTGAAGTCGGCGGCGGTGCCGAGATTGGCCATGAACACTTTCGGCCTTGCACCGGTCGCGGCCAGCATCCGGTCGGAGGCGTCGCGCAGCACCTCGAATGGCGCGGCCAGACGAATCGAGGGCAGAGGCTCGGCACTGACCACGGCCGGCCAACCTGTCGGCCGTGCGACCGGCGCGATGTCCAGCACCTCGACCGACGCCTCGTTCAGATTCGGATATTCGCTGACGCCGGTGAGCGCGTCCTTGCGCTTGGCGATGGCGGCCTGACGCTCGGCCCGCACGGTCGCGACTTTGCCCTGGATCAGACCGATCTCCAGCGCGGCGAAGATGCCGCCGGTCTTTTCGATTTCCTGGAACAGCGTCCACGCGGCGACGCACAGCTTGTCGGTCAGGTCTTCGATGCCGCCGGCGCCGGCCGCCGGATCGGCGACTTTGGCGAGGTGCGACTCTTCCAGCAGGATCAGTTGCGTGTTGCGCCCGACGCGCCGCGCGAAGCGGTCGGGCAGGCCGCGCGCCTGGGTGAACGGCAGCACGCCGATAGCGTCGGCGCCGCCGAACCCGGCCCCGACCACCGCGATGGTGGCGCGCAGCATGTTCACATAGGGATCGCGCTGCGTCGTCATGCGCCAGGCGGTTTCGGCCGCGACGAAAGCCGGGCGCGGCTCCAGTCCGCAGGCCTGTTCGACGCGCGCCCATAGCTTGCGCAGCGCGCGGAATTTTGCGGTTGTCAGGAACTGATCGGCGTCGGCGGTCAGCCGGAAGAAGATCATGCGCCGCGCCTTGTCGAGTGCGATGCCGCCCTGTTCGAGCGCGCGCAGATACGCAACGGCGCTGGCGAGTGCGTAGCTTAGTTCCTGCGCTTCCGAGCCGCCGGCATTGTGAATGACCCGCGCGTCCGCGACCGCGAACGGACCCTTGAAGCCCTGGCCATCGAGATCGCGCACTAATTTCACCAGCAGCGCGGCAAGTTCAGGCCAGCGCAACGGGCTGACGCCCTGATGCGCCAGCGAGCGCACCGGATCGAAGCCGAAGCGAACATTGGTGCTGGCCGGATCGACATTGCGCTGTTTGAGCCACGCGGCGAAATGCAGCGGCGCCTCGCGCGACGGCACCGACAGGTCGAAGTCGAGCGCGATGCCGGCATCGACATAGATGCCGTCGAGCAAGCGGGCGAGCGCGTCCGGGCCGGGCGGCAGGCCGAACCCATAACCGCCGATGCTGCCGGCGAACACCAGCGACAGGCCGGTCGCGCCGTTTTCCAATTCGTGCAGCGCCTCGGTGTTGGCGCGTGCCGGGTCCGGAAGGTCGATGCGCTGGACCACCTGCCACGGGGCGCCGGGCTGGCGGCCGGCGACCGGCACGGCACTCGCGGCCCGCCCATATAGCGGCTCGATGCGCAGGCCATCATAGGTGCGGCCGACCAGTTTCTTGTCGAACGGCGCGCTCTTGAGCACGCCGTCGACCAGATGGCGCCATTGGTCGTGGGTGGCCGGCGGAAATTCGGCGGCGAGCTTCAGGTCGTCGAGGGCCGTGTCATCCATGGTCACGAACTTGCCACTTCCGGGAGGCCGGGCCAACACCGCCTTGTTCGGGCAAGCAAGTGCCGTGCCCTGAAACGGGCTACCGAGCCGGTAAACGCTCAATCCCGGAGACATCGACTTTCGCCAGGGCATCGGCCACCCGCACCCCGCCGATGGTCCGGTCGGGCACGATCTCGGCCAGCGGCACCAGCACAAAGGCGCGTTCCGCCCAGAACGGGTGCGGCAGCTTCAAGTCGGGCGTGTCGAGTGCGACGTCGCCATAGGCGATTAGGTCGATATCGGCCGGCCGCGGCCCCCAGCGCTGTTCGTTGGCGCGGTCACGTCCGAGCGCGCGTTCGACCGCGTGGCCGCGCGCCAGCAGGTCGAGCGGCGCGAGCGTGGTCTCGACCGCGATAGCCAGATTGACGAAGGCCGGCTGGTCGGTGACACCCCAGGGCGGCGTCGCATAGTCCGATGAACGCGCCGTGAGCTTGATGTCGGTGCCGTCGCACAGCAGCGAGATCGCACGATTGAGCGTGGCGCGGGCGTCGCCGACATTGCCGCCAAGCGCGATCAGCGCTTCAGTCACGGCGGCGCAAGATCGAGATGCCGATATCGTCGAACGTCGCGGCGACCGGCGCATGCGGCTTATGCACGGTAACGCGCACACCAGACACCGGCGCAAAGCGCGTCAGGATGGCGTCGGCGACCGCGCCGGCGGCGGCTTCGACCAGCCGATAGCGCTTGGCGCCGAACGCCTCGGTCGCGGCGCCGACGACCTTGTCGTAGGACGCGGTGCTGGCCAGCTTGTCGGAGCCGGCCGCCGCCGCGAGATCGATCTCCAGCACCAGGTCGAGTTTGAAGGTCTGGCCGACCTTGCCCTCGTGCGGCATCACGCCGTGATAGGCGTGGATCGCCAACCCGGTGACGAAGATGAAGTCGTTGGACTGAGGCATCATTTAGCTCCGATGGCCGCCATCACGGCCAGCGCCTGCACGGTTTCGGCGACGTCATGGCTGCGGATGATGGCGGCGCCGCGCTGCACGGCGATCAGATGCGCGGCGATCGATCCGCCGATCCGCTGATCGGGCGGGGCGGGGCGGATGGCGTCGATGAAGCGCTTGCGCGAGGCGCCGACCAGGATCGGCAGGCCGAAGGCTTTCAGCCGGTCTACATGCGCCAGCGCTTGGAGACTCTGGTCCGGCGTCGACTTGCCGAAGCCGATGCCGGGATCGAGCACGATCTTGTCGCGCGCGATGCCGGCCTTGTCGGCAATCGCCAGCGTGCGGTCGAAAAACGCGATCATGTCGGCCACGATGTCGAGCGCCGCATCAACAGAAGTCCGGTTGTGCATCACGATCACCGGGATGCCATGTCGGGCCACGACGCCGGCCATGTCCGGATCGCGTTGCAGGCCCCACACATCGTTGGCGATCGTTGCCCCTTGGCCGATCGCCCATGCGGCGACTGAGGCTTTCATGGTGTCGATCGATACCGGCAGTCCGAGCGCCACGACCTCGCGCAGCACCGGTTTCAGGCGCGCGATCTCTTCGTCGGCGTCAACGGGCTTGTTGCCGCCATAGGGCCGCGAGGATTCCGCGCCGATGTCGAGGATGTCGGCGCCCTCGGCCGCCATGCGGGCCGCATGGTCGATCGCGACCTTCGGCTCGACAAACTGGCCGCCATCGGAAAACGAGTCCGGCGTGACATTGAGAATACCCATGACCAGCGGGCGGCCGGCCGCCAACAGCCGGGCCAGCGGATCGGCCGGTTCGGTAGCGGGCAGGGAACTGGCGCGGGCCTGTATCATATGGTGAGCCATCGCGCGCGACCGGATGGCTGTCAAGCGCTACCGGTTTGCCGTATCAACGCTGTGCGCGGACACTCTATCTATAGCTGGATCTAATAGCTGATTTTCAGCGGCAACTTCTTGGCATCGACGATCCAGCGTCCGACCGCTTTTTCGGACGGCAGCAGACGCACCAGCTTGCGCTTGGCATTGGCGGTGGCCATCGCCTTGGCGAGGTTGGCCGGATTGCGATAGGCCAATTCCTTCACGGTATCGACGCCCGCCTCGCGCAGCAGTTCGGCATAGTCCTCGCCGATGCCCTTGATGCGCATGCGGTCGACCATATTGGCCCAGCACAGCAGGCGCTGCTCCGGCACGCCGATCTGTTCGGCGAGTTGCTTGCGCGCTTTCGGGCTTTGCGCCGCCTCAAGCAGCTTGACCGTGGTGCGGATACCGAACTTCTTCAGCTTGGCGGTGGCTTCCGGGCCGATGTATTGCAGGTCGTTGATGGAATAGGACATCAACGGCCCCCCGTTGCAAAAAGCGTCGCGACGATCATGATCGAACTCACAAGAACTGGCCGAGGCCCGGAATAGCACCGACGACCTCACCGACGAGGTCTTCGCCAGCTTGCTCGCGCGCGTAGGCAATTGTTTCGCGGGTGACCGCCTGGATTTGCCCCATGTCGAGGCCCGCCGACATCATTCGCGTGCCGGCTCCCATGATGCCGCCCATTCCGCTATCGCCGCCGGCCGTCTGCATCAGCAGGTCGGCCCCCGGCATCTTGTCGAACAAGGCTTTCACCTTGTCGGACGGCCCTTCCTTCATCAGAAATTCCAGGATGATGGCGACGGCCTGTTCGGCGGTCGTGCGATCGACGCCAACATTGGCGACGAGACGTCCGATCAATTCGTCCATGGCCCCCTCATCAGTCCGCACTGGCGGCGGATTGAAAAATATAATGAACGCCGTGCCGTGAGAACACAAGCGACTCCATGACGGAGCGATGCGCTTCTCATGACGGTGAGCTTCTCATGACACAGCTCAGACACATGACACAGGTCATGAACACGGATGCGCGACACGTTGCATTCCAAACCGCGCATGTGAGTCACATAACGACGACGGCGGATGAAAGTTTCCATACGCATCGATCTTCGAATTGGTTCACTCGGAATTCTCGTAATGTGCATCTGCAACCGGCACGGTCCCGCGCGGCGCGAAACTTAAAACGGTTGTGCGAACCCGGATGGGGGACCAAAAAGCCGGTCGGCCCCGGCGCCTTCCGTTACCGCTCAAAAAAGGCAATTCGCAGCGACCCGGATAGCCTTTTGCGTGTTACGGTAATGTTAATGTGGACTTTATATTTTCCTTTTGTATCTCAGGAACCTGGTACCGAACGAATTTCCGCTGGACGGACTATCAATGCGCCTGGCGAACGGCGGTCCGTTCGCCCATACGCACACGTTAGATGTCGTCGTGTTGGAGGATGTCGTGGGATGAAATCGCTTCGACGAGCCCGCATCGTGATCGTTGCAGGAGAGGTCGGCGGCCGGGCGTTGCAGTCGATGCTGCAGCGCGTCGAACTACCGCAAGTCACCGTTGTCGAGTGTGCCGAGGAGGCGCGCCGCATGTGCGACGCCGGCGGCGCCGATGCCTGCGTGGTCTCGGTCCGCAACTATCTGCTGGAAGAACCGGCCAAGGTGACGGCCGAAACCGCGGCTCCGGCGGCGCCTTCGGTGCTGCTGGCCGACATCGTCACGGCGGATGTCACGCGCACCGCGCGGCGTTCCGGTTACGCGTCGGCGGTGCCGGTGAGCGTCACCCCACGCCTGCTGTACCGCCTGATAGGCGCCGCGATGCAGAAGGCGCGACGCGGCCCGGCCGTGTTGCGGGTTCGGGGAGCGCCGAGTGCGGCACCAGCCCGCCGGACCTCGCCCAAGCCCTCCGTCGATCGGGCGGCCGTCTCGTCGTGGACCGATGGGCAGATCGATCTTGCCAAATACGGTCCCTGGACCGCCTCGGCCATCGATCTCGGCAAGATCAAGCTGTCTTCCTGACCGGCTGACGATCGATGGTCAGCGCCGCGGCGGTCTGAAGCGTCTTCGCGTCGGTCTATCGCCCTCGAATCTCGTATATTAGGGTCCGGTCCGGGTCGCGCCGTCTTGTGCACGCCCGCGACGAAGCGAAGGGACACCTGATGGCGGGACTGGACACCGACGGCACCATCTTCGTCGGCAAGGGCATCAAGGCTGAATCGCTGACTTTGGCGCTGGCGAACCGGCACGGCCTGGTGACGGGCGCGACCGGCACCGGCAAGACCGTCACCCTGCAGGTGCTGGCCGAAGGCTTTTCGCGGGCCGGCGTCCCGGTCTTCGCCGCCGACATCAAGGGCGACCTGTCCGGAATTTCGATGCCGGGCGAGGCCAAGGAGGCCTTCGTCAAGCGCGCCAAGGAGATGGGCTTCGATTACGAGGTCGACGATTTTCCGGCGGCGTTCTTCGACGTATTCGGCGAGCAGGGCCATCCGGTCCGGGCCACCGTCGCCGAAATGGGGCCGCTGCTGCTGACGCGGCTGATGGATCTCAACGACACCCAGGAGGGCGTGCTCAATATCGTGTTCCGGGTCGCCGACGATCAGGGACTGGCCCTGCTGGATCTGAAGGATCTGCGCGCCATGCTGGTATTCGTGGCCGAGAACGCCACGACATTGAAGACGCAGTACGGCAATGTCTCGGCCGCCTCTGTCGGGGCGATCCAGCGTCAATTGTTGGTGCTGGAAAATCAGGGCGCCAAGGAATTCTTCGGCGAGCCGGCCTTCAACATCAAAGACCTGATGCGCACCGATCGCGACGGGCGCGGTTTCGTCAATATCCTGGCAGCCGACAAGCTGATGGCGAACCCGCGATTGTACGCCACCTTTCTGCTGTGGCTGCTGTCGGAACTATTCGAGGAATTGCCGGAGGCCGGCGATCTCGACAAACCGAAGCTGGTGTTCTTCTTCGACGAGGCTCATCTGCTGTTTACCGATGCGCCCAAAGCGCTGCTCGATAAGATCGAACAGGTAGTGCGGCTGATCCGGTCCAAAGGCGTCGGCGTCTATTTCGTCACCCAGAACCCGCTCGATGTGCCCGACAAGGTGCTGGCGCAGCTCGGCAACCGGGTGCAGCACGCGTTGCGCGCCTTTACGCCGCGCGACCAGAAGGCCGTACGGGCCGCCGCCGAGACCTTCCGGGCCAATCCGAAGCTCGACACCGCGACGGTGATTACCGAACTCGGCAAGGGCGAGGCGCTGGTGTCGTTCCTGGAAGGCAACGGCACGCCCTCGATGGTCGAGCGCTGCATGATCCGGCCGCCTTCGGCGAGGCTCGGTACGGTGACGCCGGAAGAGCGGCAGGCGCTGATCGCCAAAAGCACGCTGCGCGGCAAATATGAAGAAACGCTCGACCCGGAATCGGCGTTCGAGATGCTGCAGAAGCGTGTGCAGGATCCGGCCGCGCCCGGCGGCACCGCGCAGGGCGCTCCGGTGGAGAATTCCGGCGGCATTCTGGGCAATATCGGTGGCATGCTGGGCGGCCTGTTCGGCACCAACCGGGCGCGCGGCCAACGGCTGTCGACCACGCAGGTGATCGCCCGCGAAGTGACGCGCTCGGTGACCAACAAGGTGGCTGGGCAGATCGCGGCCGATCTCGGCAAGTCGGTGGCCGGCTCGATCGGCGGTTCGGTCGGCCGCGCCCTCATTCGCGGCGCGCTCGGCGGCATTCTGCGGCGGTAGAGCATGATCCCGAAAAGTGGGAACCGGTTTTCGGATAAGATCATGCTCAAATAAAACGCTTGGCTTCACGATCACAACGAACAAGGGCGTATCGCATGACCCCCTCGCAAGCCTTGCCGGCGGTGCTCGACCGCATCGATGCCGAACTCGACAACAGCCTGGAGCGGCTGTTCGAGTTCCTGCGCATCGAGTCGATCTCGACCGATCCAGCCTATGCGGGCCAGTGCAAGGCCGCCGCCGAGTACATCGCCAAGGATCTGGCCAGCATCGGTTTTGCGCCGCAGCTGCGGCCGACCGGCGGTCATCCGGTCGTCATCGCGACCGGCGGCGAGAAGAAAAACGGCGCGCCGCATGTGCTGTTCTACGGCCACTACGACGTGCAGCCGGTCGATCCGCTCGATCAGTGGGAGACGCCGCCGTTCAGCCCGCGCATGGCGACACTGCCGGACGGCCGCAAGATCATCGTGGCGCGTGGCGCCTGCGACGACAAAGGCCAGGTGATGACCTTCGTCGAGGCGTGCCGCGCCTTCAAGGCGGTGACCGGTTCTCTGCCGCTACCGATCACCATGATGATCGAGGGCGAGGAGGAATGCGGCTCCGAGCATCTGTTCGGCTTCGTCAAGGACAATGCCGAGGAGTTTAAGCTCGATCTCGCGCTGGTGTGCGACACCGGCATGTGGAACGGCGAGACGCCGTCCGTCACCACCTCGTTACGCGGCCTCGTCTACGAGGAAGTGCGCCTGCGTGCCGCCGACCGCGACCTGCATTCCGGTCTGTTCGGTGGCGCCGCCGCCAATCCGATTCGGGTGCTGGCCAGGATCATGGCCGACATGCATGACGACAATGGCCGCATCACCATTCCGGGCTTCTATGACGGCGTTGCCGAACTACCGGCCGACATCAAGGCCGATCTTGCCGGGCTTGGTCTGACGGCCGAACAGTTCCTCGGTCAGGTCGGGCTGAAGCTCCCGGCCGGCGAGAAGGACCGGTTGGTGATCGAGCAGACCACCACGCGCCCGACCGCCGAGTTCAACGGCATCTTCGGTGGCTATACCGGGGAGGGCGCCAAGACCGTGATCCCGGGCGAGGCGATGGTGAAGGTCTCGTTCCGTCTGGTAGGCGACCAGGATCCGAACAAGATCCGGGACGCCTTCCACGCCTTTGTGCGTGCCCGCGTGCCGGCCGACTGTTCGGTGTCGTTCAAGAGCTACGGGAATGCGCCGGCGCTGCAATTGCCGTTCGACAATCCGTCGCTCGGCAAGGCGCGCACCGCGCTGGCCGAGGAGTGGGGCAAGAAGGCCGTGACGGTCGGCGCCGGCGGCTCAATACCCATCGTGGGCGATTTCAAGCGCGTGCTGAACATGGACACCATCATGGTCGGCTTCGCGCTGGACGACGACCGGGTGCATTCGCCGAACGAGAAGTTCGACCTCAAGTCGTTCCACAAGGGCACGCGCTCCTGGGCCCGCATCCTGGCGGCGCTGGCGGAATAGCGTTCGCGCTTATCGTACAGAAGATGACGGGCGAATTGCCCGTCGGGGTACCGTTCGGAACCAATTCCCCCTGAAGTCCGTTGCTCCCTAGACCGCGCCGGTTGGCGCGGCTTTAGCCGTGCATATTTCTCAGGCAGCGCCGTCGGCGGCGAACGGGGCATCGATGAAACCATTGACCAGGCGGGTACGCGAAGGCCTGCCGCATCCGCGCGGCGCCACCTTCGACCGGCAGGGCACTAATTTTTCGCTGTTCTCGGCGAACGCCACCAAGGTCGAGGTCTGCCTGTTCGACAAGGCCGGCAAGAAAGAGACGCGCATCGAGCTGCCGGAATACACCGACGAGATCTGGCACGGTTATCTGCCGGATGTCGGGCCGGGCACGTATTACGGCTATCGGGTTCACGGTCCTTACGCACCCGAGGAAGGCCATCGCTTCAATCACAACAAGCTGCTGCTCGACCCCTATGCGCGCGCCCATGCCGGCGCGCTGAAGTGGGACCCGGCTTGCTTCGGCTACACCATCGGGGCGGAGGACGAGGATCTGTCGTTCGACGAACGCGACAGCGCGCCATTCATGCCGAAATGCGTGGTGGTCGATCCGAACTTCGACTGGAAGGGCGAGCCGAACCGGCGCGCCGTGCCGTGGGACCGCACGGTTTTCTATGAAACCCATGTGCGCGGCTACACCAAGCTGCATCCGAAAGTGCCGGAGAAGCTGCGCGGCACCTATGCGGGCCTCGCCACCAAGGATGTGATCGACTACGTCAAATCGCTCGGCGTCACGTCGATCGAGCTGCTGCCGATCCACACCTTCATCAATGATAGCCATCTGTTGGAAAAAGGCCTGACCAATTACTGGGGCTATAACAGCATCGGGTTTTTCTCGCCGGATCCGCGCTACGCGGCCGATGTGCCCAACAGCCTTCGCGAATTCAAGGAAATGGTGGCGCGTTTCCACGACGCCGGGATCGAGGTGATCCTGGACGTCGTCTACAACCATACGGCCGAGGGTAACGAACGCGGCGCCACGATGTCGTTCAAGGGCATCGACAACGCGTCGTACTACCGGCTGCTGCCCGATCAGAAGCGGTTCTACATCAACGATACCGGCACCGGGAACACGCTCAATCTCGATCATCCGCGGGTGATGCAGATGGTCACCGATAGTTTGCGCTATTGGGCGACCGAGATGCATGTCGACGGCTTCCGCTTCGACCTCGGCACGATCCTCGCGCGCGATCCGCACGGCTTCGACAGCGAGAGCGGCTTCCTCAAGGCCTGCGGCCAGGACCCGGTGCTCGGCGCCACCAAGCTGATCGCCGAGCCATGGGATTGCGGGCCCGGCGGTTATCAGGTCGGCGGATTCCCGCCCGGCTGGGCCGAATGGAACGACAAATTCCGCGACACCGCGCGCGACTTCTGGAAGGGCGAGGGTTCGGCGGCGGCGCTGGCGCCGCGGCTGTCGGCATCGGGCGACATGTTCAACCGTCGCGGCCGCAAGCCGTGGGCGTCGGTGAATTTCATCACCGCGCATGACGGTTTCACGCTCAACGATCTCGTCACCTACAACGAAAAGCACAACGCAGCGAACGGCGAGGACAACAAGGACGGCTCGTCCGACAATCGCTCGTGGAATTGCGGCGTCGAGGGTCCTACCGAGGATATCGAGATCAACCGGCTGCGCGAGCGGCAGATGCGCAACATGCTGGCGACGCTGCTGCTGTCGCAGGGCACGCCGATGCTGCTGGCCGGTGACGAATTCGCCCGTACCCAGCAGGGCAACAACAACGCCTATTGCCAGGACAACGACATCAGTTGGGTGAACTGGGACATCAAGGACAAGGGCGCCAAGCTGACCGAATTTGTGCGCCAGCTTACCAAGATTCGCCAGACCTATCCGATCCTGCACCGCAGCCGGTTCCTGACCGGCGCCTTTAACGAAGAACTCGGTGCCAAGGACGTCACCTGGATCAACGCCAACGGCTCCGAGATGCAGGAAGGCGATTGGGAAGACGAAAACACCCGCTGCTTCGGCATGCAGATGGACGGCCGCGCGCAAGCCACCGGCATCCGGCAGCGCGGCTCGGACGCGACGCTATTGCTGGTGCTGAACGCGCATCACGACGTGGTGCGGTTCACTTTGCCGGAATGCTCCGGCTGCGAAGGCTGGACGCTCCTGGTCGACACCAATCTGGACGACGCGGGCGATGCGTATTTCAAGGTCGGCCACGTCTATGACGTGACCGCGCGTTCGCTGCTGTTGCTGGCGATGAAACCGGCTAAGGAAGCGTAAGGTCAGGCAAACGCCCGGTCGGCCATCCGCGCGGTATGGTCGCGCAGATCCGCCGGCCAGGCCGCAATCAATTCCGCGAACCGTTTCGGATCGTTGGCGAACAGCGCGCGCGTGGCTTCCTCGAAGTCTGGAAGATTGCCGGCCATCGCCGACGTGAACCGATAGACAGCTTCTTGTGCCTCACGCACGCTGTCGCGGCCTTCGTTGCTGCGGCGCGCGTCCTCGACCAGTTTGCGCAGCGCCACGGAAGCGCCGCCGGGCTGACTCGCGAGCCATTCCCAATGCCGGGGCAGCAGCGTCACTTCGCGGGCGACCACGCCCAGCTTCGGCCGCCCGGGCGCGCGAGGCGGCGGGACCGGCGTTCGGTGGGCGAGGCGGTGTAAAACGTCGTCGACCGAGCCGCGAAGGTCCAGTTCGACAGGATGACCGGTGGCGTCGTCAAAGGCCAGCACCGGAGCCGTTTCGCCCCGGTCCGTGAACGCCTTCGCACTCAAGGTGACCTGCGCAAGATCGCCGGTGGCGATGCGCTGCGATCCGGCAAACGCCGTGCACGAGGCGGGCAAAGCTTCTTCCATGAGTCAAAATCCCCAAAACGCTGAGGACGCGTAATATACCCGGGTAAAATCCAAGTCAATATCGTCCGGGTAAAATTATGCCAAGCCAGCCAACCCGTTCAGATCGGGCATCACCACGCCGGGCGCAGAATCCGGATATTCGTCGGGCAGGTCGGTGCGGTTGACCCATACGGTGCGGAATCCGAACGATGCCGCGCCCATCACGTCCCAGCGGTTCGACGACACGAACATCACATCGCCGGGCACGCAGGAAAAGCGCGCGGTCACCAGTTCATAGACTTCGGGGCGCGGCTTGTATGCGCGGAGCACATCCACAGAAAGCACCGCATCCAGAAGCACGCCGAGATTGGCGCCTTCGACCGCGGCCGCCAGCATGGTCGGCGTGCCGTTCGACAGGATCGCGGTCGGATGGCCGCGCGCCTTTAATTCCTGCAGCATCTGCCGCGCGTCCGGAAACGCATCGAGCGCGAAATAAGCTGCGAGCAATGGCGCGCGTAGCGCACGGTCGACCGCAGGCACGGCCGAAAATGCAAAGTCGAGCGCGCGTTCAGTCAAGGTCCAGAAGCTCACATAGTATCCGGCCAGCGTCAGCGTCCAGGTGTATTCGAGCTGCTTGGCCCGCCAGATCGCCGAGAAGCGATCGGCATCCGGCCCGGCCGTGTCGCGATGGCGGTCGATGGCCGCATGCACGTCGAACAGGGTGCCATAGGCATCGAAGACGAAAATCGGGCGCATGCGGTGGCTCCGGAGATCAAGGGTCACCCATGGTGACAAACCCGGCCCGGAAGGGCAAAGAGAAACCCAAAATCGGGAGGACGCGATGATCATCGGAGCCAAGGACGCGTGGTCCCAAACCTGGACCTTCCTGGATGGCGATTGGCACGAGGGCAATATTCCCTTGATGGGCGCGCGGACCCATGCGGCCTGGCTCGGTTCCTCGGTGTTCGACGGCGCCCGCACCTTCGAGGGCGTAACGCCCGATCTCGAAGCCCACAGCGCGCGGGTCAACGCCTCGGCCAAAACCCTGGGGCTCGATCCGGTGGTGTCGGCCGAAACTTGGGTCGGTCTCGCAAAGGACGGCATCAAGCGTTTCGACAAGGATGCGGGCATCTATATCCGGCCGATGTATTGGGCCGAGCATAACGGGCCGTTGCTGGTCGCGGCCGATCCGGCGTCGACGCGCTGGTGCCTGACGCTCTATGAGGCGCCGATGCGCAAGGCCGACGGTTTCTCGGTCACGTTGTCGCCGTTCCGGCGACCGACATACGAATGCATGCCGGTCGATGCCAAGGCCGGGTGCCTGTACCCGAACAACGCGCGGGCGCTGGTGGAAGCCAAATCGCGCGGCTTCGACAATGCGGTGGTGTGCGACCTTCTCGGCAATGTCGCCGAACTGGCCAGCGCCAACCTGTTCATGGGCAAGGACGGCGTGGTGTTCACGCCGGCGCCGAACGGCACGTTCCTCAACGGCATCACACGTCAGCGCGTCATCGGGCTGCTGCGCCAGGACGGTGTCGAAGTGGTCGAGAAGACCATGCAGTACAAGGATTTCGAGACGGCCGACGAGATATTCTCGACCGGCAATTATTCCAAAGTGATGCCGATCAACCGCATCGATCAGCGCGCGCTGCAGCCGGGTCCGCTCGGCCGCAGGGCGCGGGAGCTATATTGGGCGTTCGCGCACGCATGATCCCGAAAAGTGGGAACCGGTTTTCGGAAAAGATCATGCGTCATAGAAAGAAAGCGAGAGACGTCCGTTCAACCTGATTAGGGCACTTACGGCGGCGGCAGCGTCAACAGCCGCGTCACGTCGCGGCCCCGGATGTCGTAGACTTGTGCATACGGCACGCCGTCGCGCGCGACCTCGGCCAGCACCGGCGCATTCGGCCGCACGCAATAGAACTCGCCCAACAGCATCAGGAAATCGGCGCCCTTGGGTTCCCACAACGGCTCGTCGAAGTCGGGTCCAAGCGCGATCTTGGCCGGCGGATGCGGGCCGCAGACCGCGATCTTCCATTTGCGGCCAGGCGGCGGTTTGATGCCGTCGGCCTCCAGCTTGGCGTTGAGCGCCTGCGCGGCCTGCTTGAACGACAGGCCCCAGAAATCCAGCATGTAGCGCCCGTCGGCACCCTTCACGCCGCCCGCGATCCTGTTGTAATGCGTGTATTCGTAGGGATGCAGCCGCACCATATCGACGACCGGCGATATCACGCCGATGACGATCAGCAGCGCCGCTACTCCGGCGAGCGGTTTCGCGCGGCGCGCCAGATGGTCGATGAGATAGGAAGCCGCAAGGCCGCCGAGGATCGCCAGCGGCGGGATCAGAAATACGAAATGGCGGATGCCGTTATACATCGCCGGGCGGGTGATCACCGCGATGGCGACCGGCAGCACCGCCGTCATGGCGATGGTCAGCAGGATCGCGCGTCGCGGCGGCGCGAAGTCGCGCCGGCATGCCGCCACCAGCGCGCCGACCGCGCCGATCAGGCCGAGCACCAGCAGCACTTCGGGAAGTTTCAGCGCCAGCAGCGTCGGCACATAGCTGCGCGGCATATCGGGCACGAGGATCAGCCGGCCGGCGAACAGTTCGCGCCACGGCGCCTCGAAGAAATGCGAGAAGTAGCTCACCGCCCGGAACGGGTTGAGCGGATCGATCACCGCCCAGGGCCAGATCAGCCCCATCGTCACATAGAAGATCAGCAGGCCCGGAATGATCGCGAGCAGAAATCGGCCGACCCGATTGAACGCCGGGCGCGTGCCGAGTTCACGGATCTCGATAGCGACGAACAGCATGAAGGCAACGGCCGCCGAGAACGCGATCAGCACCGCCATGATCCGCGTGCCGAAGGCGAGGCCGAGCCCCACGCCGAACCACGCATTCGCGGCCAGCGTCGGCTTCGGATAGCCGTCGATCACCCGGATCAGGCCGTACAGCATCAGCACGACGGCAACCGCGAACGGCCCGTCCTTCGGATTCATGAAGACGTGGCCGACATAATGCGGACAGCTCGCCAGCAGCAGCAGCGCGAACAGGCCGGATAGAGCGCCGCCGATGCGCCGCGTCAGCCGCCAGGTGACGAACAGTCCGATGACGCCGAAGAGGCCGCCGGCAAGGCGCCGCGTTTCGAACAGGTCGAACGGCAGGACCTTGGCGAGCAGCGCCGCTGCCATGTCGAAGCCGCCGCCGTAATAGTACAGGTTGACGAATTTCAGCGCGTCGCGATTTGAAAATCCGGAGCCGTAAAACGACAGCAGCAGGTCGCCATATTGCGCATGGGTGTAGTCGTCCCAGCCAAGTCCGAAGTCACGGAACGTCACGGCCACGACGGCAGCGGTCGCGATCAATATCGCGATGGCGAACCGGTCGATGATGCGTTCGGAGGAGCCGGCAGTAATCGACAAGGAGATGCGTCACCTGAGAAAAAATTGCGCCACATAAAGAACGAGAGCCATCCCGGCGCAAACGGACCGGAATGGCTCTAACGTATTTTGCGACTTTGGCGCCGAACTTACTTGGCGGCCTTGGCGTACAGCTCGGCCACGTAGTCCCAATTGACCAGGTGATCCATGAACGCCTTGAGATAGTCGGGGCGGCGGTTGCGGTAGTCGATATAGTAGGAGTGCTCCCACACATCGCAGCCGAGGATCGGCGTCGCGCCGTGCACCAGCGGGCTTTCGCCGTTCGGCGTCTTGGCGATGATGATCTTGCCGTCCTTGACCGCGAGCCAAGCCCAGCCGGAGCCGAACTGGCCGACGCCCGCCGCCGCGAAGTCTTCCTTCATCTTGGCGACGCCGCCGAGATCGGCGGTGATCTTCTTCTCGAGTTCGCCCGGCATCTTGTCGCCGCCGCCATTCGGCTTCATCCACTTCCAGAAATGCAGGTGGTTGAAGTGCTGGCCGGCATTGTTGAACACGGCCGGGTTCTTGCCGAACGAGCCCTTCACGACGTCCTCAAGCGGCTTGCCTTCCCATTCGGTGCCCTTGAGCGCGTTGTTGCCGTTGTTCACGTAAGCGAGATGATGCTTGTCGTGATGATATTCGAGGGTCTCGCGCGACATATAGGGCTGCAGCGCGTCGTAAGCGTACGGCAGTTCCGGGAGCGTGAATGACATCGAAGTTCTCCTCAAATCGGGGCTGAATGCGGGGCCGGACAATGGACTTGCGGCGCGCTAGAGCGTTTTCAAGCGAAGTGGAATCCGGTTCGCGTCAAGAAAACGCGTCTCTATGATAAGTTAGAGCGCGTTCGGAAGCAAAACCGGCGACCACTTTTGCTGAACGCGCTCTTCGGACAACCGGCACGCCAAGGGAATGGTTGCATTCGAGCCCGCTAATTAGGCCTTGCCGCGCACAAGGGCAACGGTTCTGGAACGCCAGGATGCGGTTGACGCGAATGTGCGTGTCGCGCGTGTCTTGGAAGTGTCGGCCGCGCCGGTTTTCGTCGATAATTCGGTGTTATGCGCGGTAACTCTTTGACCGGTTCCGCGTTAATCAAGATTAGAACTGTTGACGGTAAAACGCCGCACAACCTTGCGGATCGACCGCCGGATGGTCACAATTCAGTAACCCTACGGGTCGCCACCTGGACGTGCAGGATGGTATCTGAGGTAGAGTAGCGCGTATGCACGTAATTTTGTTTGGCTTGGGCTTGATCCTCTCGGCGGCCGGGCTCGCCGTGATCGCCTATGGCTTCCGCGAAATCGAATTCACCATTGGAACGACACTGATTTTGGCCGGAACCATGGCCGGAACCGGCGGTCTGTTGCTGATCGGGTTGGCGGCCGTCGTGCACAAATTGCGGCTGATCGCCGGCATCCAGGCACCTCAAGCCGCCATGCACGAAGCCGAGCCGGCAGAGCCGCAAGTGCCCGGGCCGGCATCCCGCAACGCCAGCGCACCCGCGACCGCTCGGATTCCATTCCCGCCGCGTCCGCAAACGGCTGAGCCAAAACCGGCCCGCGCGCCGGAGCCGCGGGTGCCGGAACCGCGCGTTCCAGAGCCCGATCTAGGCGCGGCGCCCGATCCGATGTTTGACGACATGCTGGGCCGGGCATCTTTTGATGCCCCTCCGGAGCCCCGCATCGAGCCGCGTGCGCCTCAAGTCGCGCCGCAGATCGTCACGCCGCAGCGCCAGGTCGAGCCGCCGATGGTCGAGGACCACGACGAGGTGCCGCTGTCGCCGCGTCCGCCCGCCAAGGTTCCGTTGCGGCATGCGCCGGCGCCGCCTTTGACGCGGGTGCGTGCCGAGCAGCGCCCGACTAATGGCAGCGCCGCGCCATCGCCTGTCGAGGAGCCGCGAGCAGACGCCCCCAAGCCCGATCAGCCGCCGGTCAATTTCGACGCATTGTGGCCCGCCGAAAAACGGCCCGGCCGGCCGCCCCGTGAAGCCGCGCGCGCTGCGCCAGCCGCGCCTTTCGTCGAACGGCGAGCCGCCGAGGCCATGCGTCGCGAGGTCACGCGTCCCGAGCCGCCCCGGCGCAGCGAAGAAGCCGCGCCGGTCCGCGCCGAAGCCGCGCCGTCGCGGCAGCCGTCTTCGCGCGCGGAACCCCCGGCATTGCGTGTCGAGCCGGCGCCGTTGCGCACCGAATCTGTGGCGCGCGTCGAGGTTCCGCCGGTCCGCGCCGAACCGTATGTGCCAGGTACTGAGCCGCCGGCGCTGCGCATCGAGTCGGAGCCGCCTCCGGTCGCCGCAACGCCGCCGGAGCCGCCGCGCGCCGTGGCGATCCTGAAGTCCGGCGTGGTCGACGGCATGGCCTATACGCTGTACGCCGACGGCTCGATCGAGGCGCAATTGCCGGCCGGCACGCTGCGCTTCGGCTCGATCGCCGAACTGCGCGAGCACATCGAAAAGAATTCCTGACTTCTGGTTCGCGCTACGCTTTCAGCGATCCGCCGGTCACCTTGATGGCGAACGCATAGGCCAGCGCGACTTCCTTCAACCGGTCGAAACGTCCGGCCGCGCCGCCATGGCCGGCGTCGAGATTGGTGCGGAACGCCAGCAGGTTGCGGTTGGTGCGCAGCCGCCGCAGCCGCGCCACCCATTTGGCCGGCTCCCAATAGGTGACGCGCGGATCGGTGAGGCCGGCCAGCACCAGCATCGCCGGATAATCCTGCGCGCGCACATTGTCGTACGGCGAATAGGACGCGATGTTCGTATAGGCCTGCGCGTCGGCGATCGGATTGCCCCATTCGGGCCATTCCGGCGGCGTCAGCGGCAGCGTTTCGTCCAGCATGGTGTTGAGCACGTCGACGAACGGCACCTCGGCCACGATGCCGGCATAGAGATCCGGCCGCAGATTGGCGATCGCGCCCATCAGCATGCCGCCGGCCGAGCCGCCATGCGCGACGATCTTGTCCTTGGCGACGAAACGCTGATCGCGGATGAATTCCGTCGCCACGATGAAGTCGTCGAAGGTGTTCGACTTCTTGGTGTGCTTGCCTTCGCGGTACCAGCGCCAGCCTTTGTCGGTGCCGCCGCGGATATGCGCGATGGCGTAGACGAAGCCACGGTCGACCAGCGACAGCCGATTGGCGCTGAACGCCGCCGGCATCGACATGCCGTAGGCGCCGTAGCCGTAGATCAGGGCAGGGGCGCTGCCGTCGATCGGCGTGTCGCGCCGGTACAGGATTGAGATCGGCACGGTCTCGCCGTCCTTGGTCGGCGCCAGCACGCGGCGCGTCACATAGGCCGAGGCATCGTGGCCGCTCGGGATTTCCTGACGCTTGCGCAGCACGCGGGCACGGGATTTCAGGTCGTAGTCCCAGACCTCGGACGGCGTCGTCATCGACGAATAGCCATAGCGCAACTCGTTGCTGACGAATTCGTAGCCGACTTCCATGCCGAGCGAATAGGCCTCCTCGGCGAACGCGATGATGTGCTCCTCGCCGGACGACAACTGACGAACCACGACGCGCGGCAGTCCGTCCTCGCGCTCCAGGCGGATCAGCCAATCGGCTAGCACCGTGAACGACAGCAGATAGACGCCGGGGCGGTGCGGGATCAGATCGCGCCACTGCGCGCGGTCCGGGTTGTCCAGCGGCGCGGTGACGATCTTGAAGTCCTCGGCGCCGTCCGCATTGGTGCGCATCAGCAGCGTCGGCACGCCGAGCAGGTCCGGATGATGCTCAACGTCGTATTGCACGTTGTCCTGTTTGGCCGCGACCAGGCGCGGCATCGCGGTCGGGTCGGCCAGATCGAGAAGCCAGGACTCAGACGTCTCGTGGTCGTGCAGCGACAGGTCGGCAAATTTGCCGGACTGCACTTCGGACACCGACATGAAGAAGCCGGTGCCGGCTTCCTTGAGCACCTGCACATCGTCGATCGCGTCGTCGCCGATACGATGGCGGAACACGCCGGCCGGCTGGTGATTGGGATCGAGACGAACGTAATAAAACGCGGACGAGTCATGGGTCCACACCACACCGCCCGAGACGTCCGGCACAATGTCAGAAAGGTCCCGCCGGGTGGCGATCTCGCGCACCCGCATGGCGTAGAACTCGGAGCCGTTGGTGTCGGCCGACCACGCAAGAAAGCGATGGTTCGGCGAATGCCGCGTCGCGCCGAGCGCGAAATACGCCAAGTCCTTCGCCAGCGCGTCACCGTCCAGCATCAATTCTTCGGCGCCGCCATCGCGCGGCTGCCGGCACACCAGCGGATGCTGGCCGCCCTGGCGATAGCGCACATAATACGCGTGCGGCCCGTCGTGATCCGGCACCGTGGAATCGTCTTCCTTGATGCGGCCCTTCATCTCGGCGAACAGTCTGTCCTGCAACGGCACGGTGTCGGCGAGCGCCGCCTCCGCATGGGCGTTCTCGGCTTCCAGATAGGCGCGGATGGTCGGATCGAGCACGCTCGGATCGCGCATCACCTCCTGCCAGTTCTTCGCCTTGAGCCAGGCGAACTCATCGGACAGCGAGATGCCGTGATGCACCGTTGCGAACGGGCGCTCTTCGGCGCGCGGTTCGTCGAATTCAGCCACACGTTCGAGCATCGGTACCCATCCAGTTAGCGGGAGGCCGGGGTCAGACGATCCGGATCGCCGAAGGCGGCTCAAGCAAGCTTGGGCCTTGAATCATCATACGGGCCGGAGCGCAAATCGGGCAGGATGGAAGTCGTCGGTTATTAAATACCGTTCCATGCCTCAAGCCAGTGAAGATTTATCGACATTTCGGGCGATTAAGCCGTCGAACGTCGCCCGGCGACCGGCAAAACCGATGTGTCAGGTAGTCACATCTGGCCGGGAAGCAAGGGACGGCGGCCGGCGCGGCATCGGTCAATAACGTTCTTCAAGCTATACGCGAGGCAAATTTCAATACAGATGAAGAGGTTGCGTGCAGCCTTCAACCTGTGTTTACAACTAAGGACATGACGTGAATGTTGTATCCGCCAGAGTTTTACAATAACCGCCGGATTTAGATTGAAGCTTGGCGATTCTTTTCTTGCGACGATCTAGCCATAATAGTACAAAACGCTACCGTTCAGGCCTTTTCGATTCGGCGCAAAGCTGAAACGAAGTTCGTCGTATTACTTGGAAAGTTGAGTTTCCAGGCGACGCGGCGCTCGACAGAGGTTTTGAAGCTCACCCGGCGGCGGAAACCCGTTTTCATGAGCGCACATATGAATCCTCCAAGTTTCATCGAGCTCACGGCCAATATCGTCTCCGCTTATGTGAGCAACAATTCAGTACCGTCGACTGAAATACCGGCGCTGATCGATCGGATTCATTCCGCGCTGTCGCGGGTGTCGACCGGCCAAGTCGAGGCGACCAGCGAGCCGCTCAAGCCGGCGATCGCGGTCAAGAAGTCGATCACGCCCGATCACATCGTCTGCCTGGAAGATGGCAAGAAGTTCAAGTCGCTCAAGCGTCATCTGCGCACGCAGTACAACATGACGCCGGAGGCCTATCGTGAGAAGTGGGGCCTGCCGCCGGACTATCCAATGGTGGCGCCGAACTACGCGGCCGCTCGTTCGCAACTCGCCAAGCAGATGGGCCTCGGCCAGCAGCGCCGCCGCCGCCGCTGATTCCGGATTTCTTTTCAACGACAAACGGGCCGCGTTGCGGCCCGTTTGCGTTTCA
Organism: Xanthobacteraceae bacterium; assembly: GCA_028290465.1. Lineage (GTDB taxonomy): Bacteria > Pseudomonadota > Alphaproteobacteria > Rhizobiales > Xanthobacteraceae > FEB-22. Next base: position 44,180 of record JAQGJU010000069.1, read on the forward strand.
AAGCCTGCTGGGCGTGTCCAGTTTCAATTCACTGTTGCGAGCGCGGCGCGGGCGTCGGCCTTGATGCGGTCGACCATCGAGCGGAAGCCGTTGGAACGCTGCGGGGTGAGATGCTCGCGCAGGCCCAGCCGCTCGAACAGCGCGATCGCATCGGTGTCCAGGATCTCGCGGGCCGGCCGGTCCGAATACAGCGTCAGCAGGATGGCGATCAGGCCGCGCACGATATGGGCGTCGCTGTCGCCGACAAAATGCAGTACCGGCCCGGCGGCGCCATTCGGCGTGGTCTTCGTCGAGAGCCAGACCTGGCTGGCGCAGCCCTGTACTTTGTTGGCGGCGTTGCGGGCATCGTCCGGCAACGGCGCCAGCGCCCGGCCCAGCTCGATGACATAGCGATAGCGGTCATCCCAGTCGTCGAGCAGGGCGAAATTGTCGATGATCTCGTCGATCGCCATATCGGGCTTCATGTTGTGGCGCGATTTAAGGTGTGGTGGTCGGCCGCCGGAACCGGCGCGCCGCCGGGCCGGATGATCCTGAACGGAATATAGGAATTCGCGGCCGGAAGTCGAAAAAAAACCGCGAGCGGCCCGGGCAGAGGACCACTCGCGGCGCTTCAGGCCATCTCAGACACGGGGCCTAAGTCTCGTTGGCCCATAACGGGCCGATTTGGAGCGGCGTGCATCACGCCGCCTATGGGAAATCAGGCCGGACGGCGCAGCGGCGACGGGCGCGGCAGAGGCGTCGGGCCACGCCAAGCCGGCTCAAGATCGGTCGGCGTCAGCGTTTCGTTGGCACGAGTCTCGATAGTGGTGGCCGCGGATTTTGTGCGGGCGGCCGGCGCCGCGACCGAACCGGTCTCGTTCGGCGCCAGTTGTTCGGTGATGAATTCATACAGCATCTTGGCGCTGGCCTGCGCCTTGTAGCCGAATGCCACGGCGGCCTGGCCCCCGACCGCGCAGGCGTCCGGCTGCCGGCTGCAGAACTGGCGCAGATCCGATACCGCCGCGCCCGCCGCCGAAACGGCCTCGGTGGTGCTCAACTGCGCACTCGGCGGCGCTTTACGCGTTTCGCCGGTCGGCAAGAGCATGATGACGATGCTGAGCCAGAAGCCCACCCGCAACAGAAAGAACATGACGCTTGTCCCCTTGCGACTGTGTCGTCGCATTGCAGGGTCAAACTAGCAGAGGCCCTTGAAAGCGAGGTTCGCTTCGGACCGACGTTTTGTCGTAGATTTGGTGAGAATACGCGGCGAATTTTCCAACAATTCGAATCATCGCGGTTTGCTTCAAATTTTAACGACCGCGGATTTTTGCAACATTGGCGCGAGTTTGGCGGAATGTGCCAGCTCTCGCGGTTTGGTTAAGCGTTTGTATCCTTCGCTTGGAACGCTTCGACTGCCGTACTTTAGCAACGGAGCGTTCACCATGCGGCCGGAATGGCGCGCGGGCTGTGGATAGGTTGGCCATTCCGACGCGGTGAACGCCGTCTTGCCGGACATCCTTAGTGTTCGCTTAAGCGCCGTCTGACACGATCCCGGCTCGACAAAAGGGGAGTGCGCTCTACCTTAAGGGCGTGCCTGGGGAGCCGTGGGAATTCTGACGCCATTGCGACACTATATCGATTCACTCGTGCACCCGACCGCGCAATGCGATGCGTTGACGGCGGCGCGCCACCGCGCGTTCATCGCGCCGCGTCTGCTCGGCAGCTTTGTCGCGCTGGCCGCGTTCCCGCTATATCTCAGCCTGCGCGGCGTGCCGAGCATGCTCGAAGTGCTGGTGTTCGGCTGGCTGATCGCGCCGATCCTGATCGCGTACTTCCTGTCGCGCACCGGACGCTATGAAAGCGCGCATCTGTTGTCGTCGCTGGCGCTGTCCGGCCTCGTCGCCGTGGTCGCCTTCGAGACCGGCGGCATCGGTTCGTTCGCGGCGATCTGGCTGGTGGTCGTACCGCTGGAAGCTGCGCTGTCGGCCTCGCGCCGCGTCGTCGCGCTGGCATCGGCTTTCGCACTCGGCGCCGCCGGCTTTCTGCTGGCCGCCGGCTGGCTGGAATTCGTGCCCGCGCTCGATGCCGGCAGTCATGGCGCGCTGGCGGCGCTCGGCATTATTTCGGCATCGCTCTATGCGACCGGCTTGGCACTCGGCGCCGAATCGCTGGCCCGCACCAGCCTCGCTTTGCTCAATGCCGAAGAGGACCGCTACCGGTTGCTGGCCCGTAACATGACGGACGTCATCACCCGTCACGGTCGCAATGGCGCGGTGCTGTTCGTGTCGCCGGCGGCCGAGCCGATGTTCGGCGTCGCGGTGACGGAACTGCATGGTCATGGATTGTTTGACCGGGTGCATGTGGCTGACCGTCCGGCCTATCTGACGGCGCTTGCGGACGCCGCGTCGCAGGACGAAGCGCGGTCGGTGGAATTTCGCGTCCGCTTCGAGGCGCCGACCGGCGCGGTGAATTTCCTGTGGCTGGAAATGCGCTGCCGTCCGCTGGACCGAAGCACGAATGATGGACAAGAGTCGGAGGCCCGCGAGGTCGTCGCGGTGCTGCGCGACGTCACCGAGCGCAAGGCGCAGGAGATCGCGCTCGACGCGGCGCGCCAAGAGGCCGACCGGGCCAATGCGGCCAAGACCCGCTTCCTGGCCACCATGAGTCATGAACTGCGCACCCCGCTCAATGTCATCATCGGCTTCTCGGACATGCTGGTGAACGAAGACACCATGCGGATCGACGCCAAGCGTCGCGTCGAATACGCGCAACTGATCAACGATTCCGGACATCATCTGCTGTCGGTGGTGAACGGCATTCTCGACATGTCGAAGATCGAGAACGGCAATTTCGAAATCACCCCGGAGCCGTTCTCGCCCGGACAGGTGGTGGACATTTGCTGTGAACTGCTGGCCCTCAAGGCGCGCGAGGGCGGCATCGATCTGCTGGCCAAGATCGACAAGGGGCTGCCGGACGTCGTCGCCGACAAGCGGGCAATGACTCAGATCATGCTCAACCTGATGTCCAACGCGCTCAAGTTCACGCCCCCCGGCGGCAAGGTGACGGTCGGCGTGCGGATCGAAGGGCCGCATCTCGTGTACAGCGTCAACGATACCGGCGTCGGCATCAGCGCCGAGGATCTGCCGCGTCTCGGCGAACCGTTCTTCCAGGCGCGCGGCTCGTATGACCGCCGCCACGATGGCACTGGTCTGGGACTTTCCATCGTCAAAGGTCTCTTGACGCTGCATGGCGGGGATCTACAAATCCACAGCCGTCCGGGCGAGGGCACGCGCATCAGCGTGAAGCTTCCGCTCGATTGCGAGAGCGCGCGGCGCGCGCAGGCGGCGGCCGCGGCTGCTGTTGTCATTGCCGCGCAGGCCAAGCCCGCGATGGTTACCGCCAAGATCTTTCAGTCAAACCAGCTGCAGGTGAAGAAAAGTGCGTAGCAGCAGTCAACCCCGTGGACGTCGCACCAAGCGCGACGAAGAAGAAGTCGGCGGCTTCGCCGGATCCGCATGGCTCGCCGCCGTCGCCCAACTGGCGGCGCGCCGCCCGCTGGATACGGCCGGCCTGACATTCGCGACGTTCGGCGCTCTGGCGATCCTGATCAATGCGCTGTTTTTGCAGTCCGGTTCGCATCCGGCGCCGCTGATTCCGTTCAAGCCGCGCCCGGTGACGTTTACCGAGACCACCGGCGGCACCAACACGGCCGACCCGGTGCTGCCGCGTCCGCGCCCGACAGAGCCCGCGCGTGCGCCGGCCGTCGCCGCGGTACCGGCCGCGCCCGTCGCTCCGGCGGCTGTGGTGGACAAGCCGAAGGCCGAACTCGTCATCGAAATTCAGAAGGAGTTGGCGCGGCGCGGCCGCTATGACGGCACGGCCGATGGCATCTGGGGACCGAGGACCATCGCGGCGGCGCGCGACTTCGCGCAGCATGCCAACACCAAAGTAGCCATCGAGCCGAACGAGCTTCTGCTGCGCGCAATCGTCCGGACGCCGGCCAAGACCGCGGCCGTGGCCGCTCCGGTGCCGCCGGCGCCGGTACAGGCCGCGCCCGTGGTGCCGGTGCGTAGCGCACCCGTCGAGACCATCGCGCCGCCGGCGCCCGTGCCGGCCGGCTCGCGACGCCTGCTGGCGGCGCAGCGCGCGCTGTCGGATTTTGGCTATGGCCAGATCAAGCCGACCGGCACCGACGACGCCGCCACCCGCGCGGCGATCCAGGCGTTCGAGCGTGAGCGCAATCTGCCGGTGACCGGACGGTTGTCCGATTCCGTCGCCCGCGAGCTATCCACCATCACCGGCCGCCCGTTAGAGTGAGTTTTGGCATAGCCTGCCACGGGTTCTGCGGCCGGAGCGTGCGATGCGGCTGAAATCGGCGATCTGGGTGGCGGCTTATCTGCGCCGGTGCAACGGCGCGGGCGCGTTCACCGTACTGCGCCAGCGCGGCGCCGAGGAAGCCGGCGCGATCTACATCAAGCTCAACCGGCTCGACGGCTCCGCCGAACTGTTCGGCCCGGCGCCGCAGAATGCGTTCGACGAGGAACGGCCTTCGGCGCGGCTATTCACTCGGACGTTGGGAAAAGGGCCGGTGCCGGACGCCGATGTCGAGGCCCGGCTGGTGCGCGAGAAGCGCTACGATCCGGACATCTGGATTTTGGAAGTCGAGGACCGCGACGGCCGACACCATCTCGATGACCTGGTGGAATAGACCTCAGGCGCTGCGTCGCCCGGACACCAAGCCGGACGCGGCGGTGCGGCGCGCCGCGGGTGCGGAACGGTTGTCGCGTCCGCCATCGTCCGCCAATAGCGGCTGATGGCCGAAGCCATGACTGGACATGGTGCTGCGCGCCGGCCGCGTCGCCCGCCAGATCCCGACCATGTATTCGGCCGCCTGCCGGTCCATCTCGATATACAGCGTCGCCAGATGATACACCCGCTCGACCGACTCGCCGACGCTGGGATTCACGAACAGCAGGATGCGCTGCAGAATGGCGGACGGCATGCCGAGCGCTTTCGCGGCGACCACGACCGGCTCGCCGGATTCGTCGCGCATGATGCGCAGCGCCTGTTCGCGCGAAATATCCAACAGCTTGACCAGATCCTGCGCGAACTGATCATGACGGTGCGACAGCGCAGACATCTCCAGGCGGTCGAAGGCGGACTGCGCGACGGTCGCGCTGGTCCGGAACGGATCGACCGGCGCGGCATATTTCAGATTGAGCAGGATCAGCCGGCGCTCTTCGGCGTCGGCGCCGTAGAACAACTCATTCAGCTCATGCGGCGCGGAGCTGTCGGCCGGCGCGGCCGCCGGGATTGTCGGCCACTCGGGGTCCGACAACAGGGTTGGGGCGAGAGCCGCGGCGAAATCTTCGCGCACGTCCGGCATGGCTTGCATCGTGGGGGCGAGGGTGGGGGCGTCAGCAATGACCGGTACGACCGGTTTGACCGTTGCGACCGGCACCTTCGGCATCCGGATGGTGGCGGGCACGATGCCGTGGCCGGCCAAGGCCAATTCCGCCATCGCGTTTGGCGCTACGGCCGGGGGCGAAATCGGCGCCGGCGGCGTGACCTTATCCCGTTCGCGCTTGGCGATGACGGCCGCATGGCCGAGGCCGCATTCGGCGGCGATGACTTCGAGTTCGTTCGAGCCGAGCAGTTGCGAGTGCCGCAGCACCGGGGCCGCGACCATCAGGCTATCGTGCGCGAGGCGCTGGATCACGGCATAGGGCGCGCCCGGAAATTTCGCCAGGGTGGCCGCAGTGGTCGCCCGGGCCGGCAGGTCGACCACGTCGATCAACCGCAAAGCGAGTTCGGTATATTGGCACTCTTCTTCGTCAGTGTGCCGGTCCTTCTGCACATAGAGGTCGGTCAGAACCCGCAGCAGCGTAGGACGCACATCGACGTCGCCGGTCTCGGCAAGCGAAAGCAGGCCCGCGAGATTGTTGGGCGGCAGCGGTTTTGTCATGTCGCACGTCTCACACAGAGGCTCGCCAGTTGGGCGCTACGCTAGGCTTTTCGGGATCATGCCCTATCCGTGCAAAACCCTAAGCGGCCGGCGTTAGCAGAGCGTTAACCTTGCCAACCATTAATCTGCGGACATTACCGATGCGGCGACATGGGGGAGGTCTCCCGGGCTGCCATCGGGGAGTCCGAGACATGGGCACGGTCATCAGCTTTCCAGAACAGGTGAGCACCGCGCGGGGCGGCGAAGCTCCCCAACGCGCCGCCGCCGGCTCGGCGACGGTCATCATTCTTCCGACCATCCGCATCGAACGTCATGTCGAGGCGCCGAGCGCCGGCAATGATTCGGCGACCGGAACGTCGGCCGGCCGACGCCGGCGAGGACGCGCTTCTCGTTCTTGAACGGCACGCCGGAGGCGGGCCCCTGATGGTGGATCGAACGCACAATCTTTTCCGGCGCGGCCTTCTCCTGGCCGGCCTGCTGATCGTGGGCGGCTTGCTGGGCGGCTGCGGCACCAATGCCGATTTCGGCCGGGTGCGGCCTTCGCTGCGCACCGACGACATGCACGCCTGGGTCGGTGCCGCGGCGGCCGTCAATGCCCACCAGCCGATTTCCAATTACCGGCTGACCGACGAAGAACGGCTGCTGCGCGATCTGGCTTATCCGCTGATCGAGCCGCCCTATGAGCGGCAGCGCTGGATCAGCGTGCTCAACGAATACGGCGTGTCGCGCGCGTGGCAGACCGGCTGGTATTCGATCGATCACAAGCTTTATTACCGGCAACTGCAGGGCGAGGCGCACCGCTCGCCGAGCGGCCAATACGGCAAGCTGAACGAAGACATCCGCAACGATGTCGAGCGCGTTCCAGGGTTCTTCAGCGTCAGCGCGAAAGTAGCCGATCTCGACGGCCGGCGGCGTCAGAGTCTGGCTTTCATATCGGAACTGACCCGCGAGGAGCGCGCCGACGCGTTGGCGCGGATCACCGAAAACGCGCTGGTCGCAAGCTGGGTATGCCGATCTATGGCCGACCGCATCCGCTCCTATCGCTATGCGCTGGAACGGCTGGTGATCGCGACGCCGTCGCCATTGGCGGTCGATACCGAACGCTCGCTGACGCTGCTGCAAAGCCGCATCGCCGAATGCCGCGGACCGTTCCCGCCGGTGCCGCCGACGTTTGCGATCATCTCCAAATAAGGTTTAAGGCACTCTCTGGATTTCGCAGCGGGCGCTATTGAGCGAGGCCTGCGCCATCGCCAGCAGGCCCGGCTCGGGCGCCAGCGCCCGCAGCACGATCAGGCCGGTTTCCGTCGGCGATTCGATGATCAGCCGATCCGCCGCCGTGACTTCCTCATCGTCCGGCTGTTGGCCGCGCTGCTCCGCCGTCATCAGGTCGAGTTCGATGGCGCGGCGGCCGGCGGCGCGGTCATTGATGGCGTAATACGCGATGTCGCGGCGCGTATAGAACGTCACCGACGTATAGGCTTGGCTGACCGGGGCGGTGAGCTTGATGAAGCCCGCCGACAGGTCGTAGCGGCACACCGCGACCGCGAAGGCCGGGTCCATGAATGGCAGGATGGTCTGTTCGGAGGTCGGCAATGGCAGCGGCACGAAGCCGTTAACCTTGGTGACCGACTCCAGCCGCGCATAGGCGTCCTGCGTGGCGGTGCGCGGAAGCATCAGCACCGCGCCGAGGTGGACGACGCCGCCGAGCAGCATGCCGCCGAAGATCCACAGGAGCCAGCGCATCAGGAACAGGCCTTACGAATGATGGCCGGCATCGGCGCCTCGCGGCCGGCCCGGGTGGCGACGCCGACCGGCGTATCGTACAGGCGCAGCACCAGTTGATAGCGGTCGATGCCGCCAGTCGGCAGCCAATTGCCGGCCCGCGCGCGCGGCGACACCGCGATTTCCATTTGGCCGTCGGCCCGGCGCACCAGCTCCTGGCTAGTGAACGCATGCCGTCCGACGCCGTTCGGCACCAGCCGGCCGTCCGGGTCGTACAGCGTCACGGTCCAGAACCGCGCCGCCGGCGTAGTGCCGCTGATGACCACGTCGCAGCGCCCGTCCAGGGGCCGGCCGGCATCGTCGGCGCGGGCGTAGAACGCAACGCCGTCGCCGGAGCCGATCGGCAGTTCGCCGGTGCGGGCGATGGACGCGCGGGCATAGGGGTCGATCTCGACGGTGCCGGTCTTCGGATAGGCCGTCCAGGCGCCGAGCCGGAGCGCGCCGAAGGCGATGCCCTGCGTCAGCACAAGCCAAGTGCCGCCGAGCCCGACCAGGGCGGCGACCATGAAGCCAAGCAACGACCCAAGCACAAGCCGCAATGTCGATCCGATCGATGGAAGGAGAATCGGTCAGCCGCCGATGATCACCAAGGCAGCGGGGAAGGTTTAAAGCGGTTCCGGGGGCGGAGGAAGAGGCTTTGATAAGGGGCGGGTTACCGCCGCACGGGGCTGCCGGGCGGCCGCTCCGACGCCGCGACCGCGC
>JAQGJU010000026.1 GCA_028290465.1 Xanthobacteraceae bacterium
CCTGGGCATCCGGTCCGCCGGCCGCGACATTCATCATGCGCAGGCCGATGACGCGATGCGTCTCAAGGCCCAGCATCGACGCGTCCAGCGTAAACGTGAACCAATTACCAAACATCGTTTAATCAGCTTAGAGCGAGTCCAGCAAAAGTGGACACCAGTTTTGCGGAAGCAATCAAGCTTGCGCAGATTGCGTAAACTTACCTGCGTACGCGCTCTAACTTATTAAGCTGACGCGTTTTCTTCACGCGAAGTGGATTCCACTTCGCTTGAAAACGCTCTGCTGAGGCCACACGACAAAGTCTGTTCGGCGGCCCCCCGCACCTCACGGCGCCGGGTGGCGCCGAAAGGTCGGCTACTTGCGCGCTTTGCGCGCCGCATAGCGCGCATCGCGGGCCGCCTTCTGGGCGGCTTCGGTGGCGATGCGTTCGGCTTCTTCGGCCTCGGCCTTGGCGATCCGCTCGGCTTCCTCAGCGGCTTCGCTGGCCGCTTTTTCGGCAGCCTCGGCGGCTTCCCGCGTAGCCTTTTCGGCGGCGAGGCGCTTGGCTTCTGCCTCGCGTTCGGCCTTTTGCTGGGCCTTGCGGGTTTCACGCTCCTGGGCGGCCGTGAGGCGCGCGGCCTGCCGTTCGGCGAGGCCCGGATCGGCCGTCTTGGCCTTGTATTGTTCCAGCAGGGCCTTTTTGGCGTCGGCAGCGGCATTCCGACGTTCGTTGAAGTCCTTTTCCTTGAAGCCGGCCATCGTCCTTCGTCTCGTTTCGTTTGATGAGGTCTTGGTCAAAGTACCCGCGCCAAGCGGCGCGGAAAATACAAAAGCCGCCCCAGAAAGGAGCGGCTTTTGCTATTCTGTCAACGGCAAAGCGCCGTCAATGCAGAAAATTAGATGGCCTGGATGGTGCCGACGGCGATCTTGCCGGTGCGACGATCTTCCTGGGTGTCGAACGACACCTTCTGGCCTTCGACCAGACCGCGCATACCAGCGCGCTCGAGAGCGGTGGCGTGCACGAACACGTCCTTGCCGCCGTCGTCCGGCTGAATGAAACCGAAGCCTTTTTGGTCGTTGTAGAACTTCACAGTGCCCGTATTCATCGGGTATCCCTTCACTTACGTCAGTGCGTTTGAGCGCAGGCCACGCCAAAGCGCAACCTGGGCTCGGTTAGTCGATGTTTGGAGAGGTGTCTGAACGTGCGCCTGCGTAGTGCGAAAGGCGAAACGGCCCGATCGTCTGGCCAAATGTCGATGGGCGTATGTACGCGCCTAGGGTGGCTTTTGCAAGGCCGAACGCGCGTCGCGAGCATTGACCAAGAATGCGCCGGTTCGGATCGAACGATAGTCCGAGCAATCCAACAGGCGGTAGCCGAATGCCCGCGGCGGTTGTTCGGCCGCCTGTTCACCAAATATCGTCATTGAATCAAATATGAGCGGCCTCGGTGATGTTCGCCTCTCCGCAAAACCCATCGGCCCTGGTTTTTCGCGGGTTTCTCGCCTATATAGGAGAAGCAGTTTGAACGACGCTCGTTCAAATGGCCGCCAATTCGATCCGGGCCCTGCGCACGACGCAGCGGGGCCATTTGCGTGTTTCTCCCGGCGGCCTTGATTGCGCTTACGCACATCTATCGGACCAACCATGCCGTCGGAGCGAGGGTCTAATATGGCCGCATTCAATTATTCGACATCTGCGGAGCTGTTTCCGGCCAAGGGCCGCAAGTCGCGCCGCCAGCCGCTTGGCTATCGCCGTTTTTCGGAAGCGTCGGAAGCGATCCGCTTTGCGATGGAAGAGCTGCCGCCGGAACTGCTGCTGGGCGCCTATCTCGAGGTCGACGAAGTCCGCTTCGACGGCGACGGCATCCGGCGGCTCTATGAGAGCGAGAACTATCCGTTGAAGCGCCAGCCGCAGGCCGCGATCGCGGCGGCCGGCTAGACCACGCCTCTTGTTTGAGCATGATCTTTCCGAAACCCGGTTCCCGCCCTCGGATCCAGTTCCCCGGGCAGGTTGTTTCGGGATCGTGCTCCAGTAGGTCCGAAGCAGCAGCGACATAGACCGCTGCTGCTTGATACCTACTGCTTCGGGACGCCGGCTTTCTCGATCACCTGCCGCCAACGTTCGACATCGTTCTTGATCCGCACACGCATGTCGGCCGTCGTCATGCTGCGAGCGTCCATGCCGGACTTGTTCGACACGGCTTGAATCTCCGGCGACTTCAGTGCCGCGTCGACGCCCGCATTGAGCTGCTCGATAATGTCGGTCGGCGTTCCGGTCCTGGCCGCGAGGCCGTTCCAACTCGTCACGTCATAATCCGGCAAACCGCTTTCGATCACGGTCGGCGTATCCGGCAGATTGCTGGCGCGCTCACGGGCGGTGGTCGCGATGGCCTGCATCTGGCCGTCGGCAAGCGACGCCTGGAAGCCGGTGAAATATTCGAACGCCACATCGACGTCGCCGCGCAGCACCGCGGTGGCCAGATCCGGCGTCGTCTTGTACGGGATCATCGCGACATCGATGCCGGCCATGCTCCGGAACAGTTCCGCCGACAGATGCTGCGTGCTCCCCGGATTGATGGCGCCGAAATTCAGCTTGTTCGGGTTGGCCTTGGCGGCCTCGATCACGTCCTTGACGGTCTTGAGCTTCGAGCCGGCCTTGGTGGTGATCACGAGTCCATAGGACGCAGTCGTCGAGATCGGCACGAAATCGGTTTCCAGATCGTACGGCAGCGACTTGAACAGCGACTTTGCGATGGTAAATCCGCCGCCGATCATGGCGAGCGTATAGCCGTCGGGCGCGGCGCTCAGGGCCGCCTTCAGGCCGACGATGCCGGCGGCGCCCGGCCGGTTGTCGATGACGAACGACTGGCCGAAGCGCTCGCTGAGCTTCTGCGCCACCAGCCGCATGGTCACGTCGGCGATGCCGCCCGCCCCATAGGGCACGATGATCCGCACCGGCCGCGACGGATAGGTTTGTGCCCGCGCGGGCAGGGAAATCGCGACGCTCGTCAGCGCGAACAATACAGCAGCGCCGATGCGGCAGCGGGTAGCGAAATACGACATGTTGTGTTCCTGATGGATTTTCTGGCGCGCACCTTAGAGCATGATCCCGAAAAGTGGGAACCGGTTTTCGGAAAAGATCTTGCTCAAACAAAAAGCTAGGCCGTGACTGACAATTGCGGCTACAGCCAGTTCAGGCACTTCAGACTTGCCCGGCCGTCGCTTTACGGTATCGCGTCTTTGGCCTACCTAGAGCGCGTCCAGCAAAAGTGGACGCCGGTTTTTCGTCCTGACGCGCTCTAGCTTGTTAAGCCGACGCGCTTTCTTCACGCGAACCGGTTTCCACTTCGCTTGAAAACGCTCTAACGCCCGCCGCGCCTGGTTGAGGCACCCGCCCATTCAAATCTGGAATTGCCGCCGATGCCGACGACCACCATCGATATCCATCCGCACATCATTGCCAGCGACACCGTGCGCTATCCGTTGGCGCCGCTTGGCGGGCACCAATCCGACTGGTCGCGCACCCGGCCGGTCACCACCGAACAGATGATCGCCGCGATGGATATTGCGGGCGTGCAGAAGGCCGCCATCGTGCAGGCCTCGACCTGCTACGGCCATGACAATTCATACGTCGCCGATGCCGTCGCCGCCCATCCCGACCGCCTTACCGGCGTGTTCTCGGTCGACGTATTGGCGCCAGACGCGCCCGCCCGGATGCGGCACTGGCGCGACAAGGGGCTCACCGGCATGCGGCTCTTTACGTTCGGCAGCACGATGTCCGAACAGGCCAACTGGCTCGACGATCCGAAATCCTATCCGGCCTGGGCCTGCGCCGGCGAGCTTGGGCTGTCGGTTTGCCTGCAGATGTCGGCCAAGGCGCTGCCGCAGGCCGTCAGCATGGCGGCGCGTTTTCCGAACGTCCGCATTCTGCTCGATCATTGCGCGCGGCCGGTCCTGGAAGACGGTGCGCCCTATGCGGAGGCTGCGAGCCTGTTCGACCTCGCACGCTATCCCAACATCTATCTCAAGCTGACGCCGCGCACGTTTGGCGAAGCCCGTAAGGGCAAAGCAACGCCCGAGACTTTCTTTCCTAAATTGGTCGCCGCGTTCGGCGCGTCGCGACTGGCCTGGGGATCGAACTATCCGTCGTCCGAAGGCGCGCTGCCGGAGTTGCTGCGCGTCGCGCGCGAGTCGCTGGCCAGCCTGCCGAAAGCCGACCAGGAATGGATCTTCGCCAAGACCGCGCAGGTTCTCTATCCGGCGCTGGCAGACTGAAAAACACGACACTTGAGGGAGTGAGCTATGCCCGAGAAGATCAAACTGCACACGCTGCTCGGCAATTATTCCAACGCGGCAGCGCTGAGGGACGGCAAGGTCAAGTCCGACCTGATCGATTTCGACATCGCCGACGTGAAGGTTTCGAACACCGCGTTCAAGCCGCTGGTGCGCGAGTTGAAATTCGACCTCGGCGAACTGGCGATCGTCACCTATCTGCAGGCCAAGGCTTACGGCAAACCCTACGTCCTCATTCCGGCTACCGTGGTCGGGCGCGGCCAGCATCACACCATTGCGTATAATCCGGAGCGCGGCGCGTTGAAGCCAAGCGATCTCGCCGGCAAGCGCGTCGGGGTGCGGGCCTATACGCAGACCACCGGCGCCTGGGTGCGCGGCTTCCTGGCCGACGACTACGGTGTGGCTACGGAAGATATCCGCTGGGTCACCTTCGAGGATCCGCATCTCGCCGAGTATAAGGACCCCGAATTCGTCAGCCGCGCGCCGGACGGCAAGACGGTGGCTCAGATGCTGCTCGACGGAGAAATCGACGCCGCGATCGTCGGCGACAAGATTCCCGACCCGCGCCTCAGGCCGCTGGTGCCGGACGCCGATACGGTCGCCCAGCAATGGGCGCAACGTCACGGCGGCGTGCCGATCAATCACATGATGGTGGTGCGCGACAGCATCGCAAAGTCGCGGCCCGATCTGGTCCGGGAGATTTTCCGAGTGCTGCGCGAGAGCCGGAACGCGGCGGCCCCTGCCGCCGACAACGGCCTGTCCGATCCGTGGCGTTTCGGCATCGAGGCCAATCGCCAGTCGCTGGAAATCATCATCGATTACAGCCTGCGCCAGAAACTGATCCCACGACGGTTCTCGGTCGACGAACTGTTCGACGACACCGCGCGGGCGCTCGGGAGTTGACCTAGAGCATGATCCCGAAAAGTGGGAACCGGTTTTCGGAAAAGATCATGCTCAAACAAGAGTCTAGACTCTGATCCGATTCAACCAAATCGGATCAGAGTCTAGAGCGCGATAGATTTCGTAGGAGCTTTAGCTCCGCAGACCCGGCGCCTCGTGACCGGTGCGCGCCACGTATTCCGTGTAGCCACCGCCGTATTGGTGAATGCCCTCGGGCGTCAGCTCCAGCACCCGATTGGACAAGGCGGCCAGGAAATGCCGGTCATGCGAGACGAACAGCATGGTGCCCTCATATTGCGAGAGCGCCGTGATCAGCATTTCCTTCGTGGCCATGTCCAGATGGTTGGTCGGTTCGTCCAGCACCAGGAAGTTCGGCGGATCGAACAGCATCTTGGCCATCACCAGCCGGGCCTTCTCGCCGCCCGAGAGCACGCGGCATCTCTTCTCGACATCGTCGCCGGAAAAGCCGAAGCAGCCGGCCAGCGCGCGCAACGAACCCTGCCCGGCCTGCGGAAATGAATATTCCAGCTCTTCGAACACCGTGCGCTCGCCGTCCAACAGCTCCATCGCGTGCTGCGCGAAGTAGCCCATCTTCACGCTGCCGCCGAGCGCGACCGTGCCGTCGTCCGGCGCGGTGGAGCCGGTCACCAGTTTGAGCAGCGTGGACTTGCCAGCGCCGTTGATGCCCATCACACACCAGCGCTCGCGGCGGCGCACCGAGAAGTCCAGCCCCTCATAGATGCTTCGGTTGCCATAGCCCTTGCGCACGTTCTTCAGGCTCACGACGTCCTCACCGGAACGTGGCGCCTGCGGAAAGTCGAACGTCACCGTCTGACGGCGCTTGGGCGGCTCCACCCGTTCGATCTTGTCCAGTTTTTTCACGCGGCTCTGCACCTGCGCGGCGTGCGAGGCGCGCGCCTTGAAGGTTTCGATGAACTTGATCTCCTTGGCGAGCATCGCCTGCTGGCGCTCGAACTGGGCCTGCTGCTGCTTCTCGTTCAGCGCGCGCTGCTGCTCGTAGAATTCGTAATTGCCCGAATAGGTCGTCAGCGCGCCGCCATCGATCTCGACGATCTTGTTGACGATGCGGTTCATGAACTCGCGGTCATGCGAGGTCATCAGCAGCGTGCCCTCATAGCCTTTGAGGAATTGCTCCAGCCAGATCAGGCTCTCCAGATCGAGATGGTTGCTCGGCTCGTCCAGCAGCATGGCTTCGGGACGCATCAAAAGAATGCGGGCCAGCGCCACGCGCATCTTCCAGCCGCCCGACAGCGCGCCGACGTCACCGTCCATCATCTCCTGGCTGAAACTAAGACCGCTCAACACTTCGCGTGCGCGGCCCTCCAGGGCGTAGCCGTCCAGTTCCTCGAACCGCCCCTGCACCTCGCCGTAGCGCTCGACAATGGAATCCATGTCGTCGGCCCGGTCCGGATCGGCCATGGCGGCCTCCAGTTCATGAAGTTCGGCCGCGACCTCGCTGACCGGACCGGCGCCGTTCATCACCTCGGCCACCGCGCTATGGCCCGCCATGTCGCCGACGTCCTGGCTGAAATAGCCGATGGCCACGCCGCGCTCGACCACCACCTGGCCCTCGTCGGGGAGTTCCTGGCCGGTGATCATGCGGAACAGCGTGGTCTTGCCGGCCCCATTGGGACCGACGAGGCCAATTTTCTCGCCTTTGTTGAGGGCCGCCGCGGCCTCGATGAAGAGGAGCTGGTGGCCATTCTGCTTGGTGATGTTGTCGAGACGAATCATGGGCTCACAGGACCGGGGAAAGTTGCGGCCCTTATGCCATATCGCGCGGCCATGGAAACGCTGCGGACGACATCGAGAGACCCAGGTTCCGCCATTTGGTTGCCCCCGTAAGCCGGAAGCGCTGAGGGGCCCGCGCGGCGACGCGGGCGGATAGGACTAAAAACTGACGGAGAGGGAGGGATGCGCTCCCCAAAGCGCTTCAAGTGAAGTGGAATCCACTTCACGTGAAGAAACCGCCTCTTTCTAATCAATCAGGCCGCATCCCCACCGATGTCCAATTCTGTGCCGATGCCGTGCTCGGCGGCACGGCGCGCCATGTGCTGCGCCGTGATCAGATCCTGAATCGGTACGCCGATCGACTTATAGTAGGTTATCTCTTCGTCGGATTGTCGGCCCGGCCGGGTGCCGGCCACGAGTTCGGCGATTTCACTGACATCCTCGCGGACGATGACGCCTTCCCCGATCGGGATGATAAAATCGCCCGCATGATCCAGGCAATCGGTGCGGCTGTCGATGACCCGGTGCGAAGCACGACGGATGGTTTCGCTGTCCACCTCGCGCATATCGGCCGTGTACGCGCCGGCCGAAGCGACGAACGTTCCAGGCTTTAGCCACGCGCCGTCGAACACCGGATGTTCGGACGTCGTCGCCGAGACGACGATGTCCGACGCGCGCACCGCCTCCTCGCGCGAGGCGGCCAGACGGATGTCGGCCGGAATGCGCCCGCCGGCCGACTTCATCTGCTGAATGAACGTCTCAGCCCGAGGCGCGCTGCGCGTCGCCAGGAACACGGTCTCGATGTCGAAGATCTCGGCCAGCGCCCAAAGCTGGTTTCTGGCCACCCGGCCGGCGCCAATGATCGTCACAACCTTGCTGTCCCGACGCGCCAGATACCGCGCGGCAAGGCCGGTACCGGCACCGGTGCGCAGGTCCGTCAGGTAACCGGCCTCCAGCAAGGTCTGCGGATGCCCGGTCTCGCCATCGAACAGCGCAACGATGCCGGTCATACGGGCCACGCCGCGCTTGTCGTTGTCGTAAAAATCCGAGATGACTTTCACGCCATAGCCCTTGCCTTCACGCAGGAAGCACGGGTTGAAGATCGCAACGCCCGGCGGTTCCTCCGAGGCGGCGAAGCTTCGCAGGCCTTCGACCGACTTGCCGGCCGCAAGCAGGCTGAACGCCTCGGCCTGGATGTCGATCGCCTCGGCCATGCCCAGGACGCGACGGCAATCGGATTCGGACAGGATACGGAGTTTCATGGGGGCGTCCTCGATTGAAGACCGACGCGGTGCGCGTCAGGCGATTTTGCGGAGCGCGCGCAGCACCCGCTCGGGCGACATCGGCAACTGGGTCAGATGCGCGTCGAACGGCGCCAGCGCATCATTGACGGCATTGATCACGGCGGCGGACGCGCCGGCGGTGCCGGCCTCGCCGACGCCTTTCGCGCCGAGTTCCGAACCCGACAGCGGTACGCTGACATGGCCGATATCGATATCCGGCATCTCGAATGCCATCGGAACCAGATAGTCCGCCATGGTGCCCGTGGTCAGTTCGCCGTCGGTCCCATAGTTGATCTCCTCGTACAGCGCCGCACCGAGGCCTTGCACGACGCCGCCGCGGATCTGCTCCTCGACCAGCATCGGATTGATCATGGTGCCGCCGTCGTGCACCACGAAGTGACGCAGCAGGCGGATGAAGCCGGTGTCCGGGTCGACCTCGACCAACGACCCCTGGATGCCGTTGGTCGCGACGAATGTGCGGCCGTGCGGCACGTAATGGCGCACGACGGACAATTCCGGCTGCATGCCGGCGGGCAATAAATCCTGACGGAAATAGCCGATGCGCGCCACCTCGGCGAGTGTCATGCGAATACGGCGATCGCCTGCATTGACCACAGCACCCTGTTCGATCGCCAATTCGTCGGGGCGCGCCTGAAGAACGCACCCGGCGACCGCCAGGATGTTCTCGCGCAACGCGCGGCCGGCCCGCACCGCAGCCTCACCGCCCATCGAAGCGCCGCGCGATGCCCAGGCGCCTCCGCCATACGGCGACACTTCGGTATCGCCGCTGAACACCGCAACATCGTCGAACGGCACTCCGACCATATCGGCGACGATCTGGCCGATCGCGGTGTCGACGCCCTGGCCCTGGTCGGTGACGCTGGAAAAGCAGCGGATTTTGCCGGACGGCTCAAGCTTGACCATGCAGCCGTCCTGCGCGCTGACCCGCACCTCTCCTTTGCCGTAATAATCGGGACCGGTGCCGGTCAGTTCGACGAAGCTGGCCAGTCCGATCCCGAGATAGACGCCCTTGCGGCGGCTCTCGTCCTGTTCCCGGCGCAGGCGCGGCAAATCCATCAAGGCCACGATCTTGTCCAGACAGGCGTGCAGCGACAACTGCTCGAACACGAAACCGCCATGCGAAGCATGCGGATAGCCGGCCTCGGCGATATAGTTGCGGCGGCGGATTTCGACCGGGTCGATACCGAGCTTGCGCGCCGCGTCGTCGATCAGCGTCTCGGCGACCGCGATGGCGATCGGATGGCCGACAGATCGATAGTGACCGACCATGTTCTTGTTCTGCAGCACCATGCGCATGCGGGCCCGATAGGCCGCAAGATCATACGCCGCACCTGTGATACGCAGGACGTGGCTGCCTTCGCCAATGCTGGAGCGTGGATATTGCGAATAGGCGCCGATGCCGAACCAGTCGTCGACATCCAGTCCGAGCAGGCGGCCGTCGGCGCTCACGGCGAGCCGCGCCTTGACGCGATGTTCGCGGGCATGAATGTCCGACGTGAACGATTCCAGGCGGTCGGCGACGAATTTCACCGGCCGCCGCAGTAACCGACTGAGAATGCATACCGCGAGTTCATCGCCGTAAAGCTGCTGCTTGATGCCGAACGCGCCGCCGACATCCGGGCAGACCACCCGCACCTTGTTGTCAGCAAGGCCCAGCAGGCGAGCAAAAATGTCTTGCTGCTGGGCTGGGCACTGGTGCGACTCATAGACCGTCAGCGTCTCGTCGCTGGCCCGGTAGTCCGCCAGGATCGATCGGGTCTCCAGGCACACGCCGGTGTGCCGTCCGAAGGTGAAGTCGCCCTCAACGATGATCGCCGCCGCCGTCAAGGTCGCGTCGATGTCGCCGTGTGCCACCGTCCCGTCATAGGCGACGTTGGTGCCCAACGCGGCGTGAATGACCGGCGCGTCCGGCGCGGCCCCGGCACGCGGATCGACCACGGACGCCAGCGGCTCCCAGTCCACCGCAATGAGTTCGACCGCATCCTCGGCTTGCGCCCGGCTGACCGCCACCACGACCGCGACCGGCTCGCCCTGCCAGCGCGCCACATCGACGGCCATCGGCACCTGGTCCGGCACGCGCATGCCGGAGAATAATTGATGCAAGCCGGCGTATGGCTTGCACTGCGCCGCGATCTCCGCGCCCGTCACCACGCGCACGACGCCCGGCGCCTGCGCGGCAGCGGCGACATCGATCGAGCGGATGCGCGCGTGCGGGTGCGGGCTCCGCAGGAAGGCGGCGTGCACCATGCGAGGCAGGCTAATGTCATCGGTAAAACGCCCCTGCCCGGCCAGCAGCCGGTCGGCGCGCGGCCGGGGCACGCTGCGCCCGATGGCGGCGCCGGAATCGCGAGCCTCGCTCATGGCGTGCTCCCACGACTGGCGGCGGCCATCACCGCATCGACGATTGCCTGGTAGCCGGTGCAGCGACAGACATTGCCGGACAGGTGCTCACGCACGTCCTCGCGGGTGAGAACGCGGCCTTGCCGGATCAATTCGTTGGCGGTGAGCAAAATACCGGGCGTGCAGAAGCCGCATTGCAGGGCATTGCGATTTCGAAACTCGTCCTGCAGCCCGTTGATTTCGCCGGAGTCGGATACGCCCTCGATGGTTTCGACCGCCGCGCCGTCCGCCTGCACAGCCAGCATCAGGCAGCCGCGCACGATCCGGCCGTCCAGCCGAACGGTGCAAGCGCCACAGACGCCATGTTCGCAGCCGACATGGGTGCCGGTCAGGCCGAGATCGCCGCGCAGGAAATCGACCAAGCTAAGACGCACCGGAACTGGGCGCGAAACAGGCTCGCCGTTAACGGTCAACGTGACGTGGCGCATTTCATCCATGTTTCAGTCCAGGTCCGCCGTGAAAGGCGTGATGATG
Source organism: Xanthobacteraceae bacterium (assembly GCA_028290465.1). Classification (GTDB taxonomy): domain Bacteria; phylum Pseudomonadota; class Alphaproteobacteria; order Rhizobiales; family Xanthobacteraceae; genus FEB-22. The sequence continues at coordinate 11,100 of JAQGJU010000026.1, forward strand.
CGGCCGAACAGCACGCGTGCGAGATGATGCCGCATTTCGGCGGTGGCCAGACTATCGGCGAACTCCGGCAATTCCGCTGCGAGCGCTGCGCTCGCCGTCGCCGCAGCTTCGGCAAAAGGCGGCGGACCGCAGAGCGTCCGTTCGGCTGCCTGGACACGTATCGGACGATCGCCGACGCCGAAAAACACCAGCCGGCAATCCGCGACGCGCCGCTGCTTCACAAGAAACCGCGCGGCGCTGCCGACAATCGCGTAGTCGCCCTGTCGCCGCGCGAACTCCATGAAGCCATGCCGCCATCCCGGCTGACCGATCGGAAACTCGACCGCGACCAGGAGTTCGTCGGGTTCGAGCGCTGTTTCGAAAATGCCCCTGAAAAACTGTTCGGCCGCAAGCTTGCGCGGGCCTTTGGCACTTTCAATCACCATGACGGCGTCCAACGCGATGCAGCAGGCCGGCATCTCCGAGGCCGGGTCGGCCATCGCCAAATTCCCGCCGAAGGTGCCGCGGTTGCGAATCGCGGCGTGCGCGACATGCCGCATCGCCTCGGCGATCAGGGGAAGGTGACGGGCGATTTCCGCCGACTCCGCGACCTGGTAGTGGCGGGTCATGGCGCCCACCGTCAAAACATCGCCGGCGACCGAAATTCCGGCGAGATTGTCAATGGCGTTGATGTCGACCAGCACCGCCGGCGACGCCAAACGCATGTTGAGGATCGGCATCAGGCTCTGTCCGCCGGCCAGCACGCGCGCCTCGTCGCCATGCTGCGCCAGAAGCGCGAAGGCTTCCGCGCGCGAGCTTGGCCGTTCATAGTGGAATGCGGGGGCTTTCATGGACCGGCGAACGCTCGGGCGGCGCACATGCGGTCAACCGCCGACGTAGCGGTTGAGGCCGATATCGGTCGCCCAGGTCCGGCGATGCGCTTCCATCAGATACGGCATCATGGCCGCGTTGCGCGCCACCACCGCGTCGATGTCCTTGCGCAGCACCTTCATCAGTTCGGCCACTTCCTCGCGCAACGCACGCTCGTCGATCGTGGTGATCTTGCGGTCGCGCACCACCACACGACCGTCGACGATGACGGTCTCGACGCCGCGCCCGGCCTCGGTGAACACGACCTGACGGGCAGCGCTGTTGAGCGGAACGAAGGACGGATCGGTCAGATCGATGATCGAAAGATCCGCCGCCATGCCGGGCTTCAGCGCACCGAGCTTGCCGTCCATGCCGGCGGTGCGGGCGCCGGCCAGCGTCGCCGCGCGCATCGCATCCGACGCCGTGGGCGGGCCGGGTTCCGGGTCGGTGATGGCGGCGAGCGATGCAAACATCTTCATCGACTGGAACATGTTCTGCGCGTCGCTGCAGCTGCAATTGTCGCAGCCCAGCCCGACATTGACCTGCTCGGCGACATAGTTCCGGATCGGCGCGACGCCGCTGCGGGTCTTCAGATTGCCTACCGGATTGAGCACCACATTGGTGCCGGCCCCGGCGATCTGCGAGATCTCCCGCGGCGTCATCCAGACGCTGTGGGCGAGGCTGGTGCGCGGCGTCAGCAGGCCGACTCTGTCGAGATAGTTGATCAGCGATCCGCCATCCTTGGCATGGCTCTGCCGGGCGATCAGCGTCATCGCCTTGGATTCGTAGATGTGGGTGTAGACGGGGATTTTCTCGGTCTCGGCGATATCGGCCAGGGCTTCGAGCAGCTTGACGCTGCACCGCTCCGGGCTCGACGGACCGAGCGCCCAGGTAAGGCGCGGGTGGCGGTCGCGATGCTTCGTGACCAGGCCGCTGACCAGCGTCGGCAGGTCGATGCCGGCAAACGGCTCAACGGCGCCCGACAGCTTAGCCTGTTGTTCGGCCGGCACGATCTCGTCCCAAAACGGGATCGACTTGAGCCCGGGCACGTCAGCGATCTGCAGCGCGAATACGCAGCGAATGCCGACGTCCTCATAGGCCTGCAGCATCGCGTCGAGATGCTCTTCGTCGAACGGATAAATGGTCGCGAGATCCTGCACCGTGGTGATGCCGGAGCGCAGGCACTCGATCGCGCCCAACAGGGTACGCGCCCGGATTTCGGCGGTGCTGCGCTTCGGGTAGGCCGGCGGCAGCGCGCTCAGTAACCAGAGTTCGAGCGGAATGGTCTCGAACACGCCTTTCAACAGCACGTCGTGGGAATGGTAATGCGCGTTGACGAAGCCGGGGATCACCAGCTTTTCCGTGGCGTCGATGGTTTCATCGACCGGACGGCCGCGAAGTTCGGCCACCGTGTCCTTGCGCTCGATCGCTTCTGCTATTCCGGAACGCACGGCCGCGATGGTGCCGTCAACGATCAGGATGTCGGCTACCGGCGGCAGGTCGACATTGCCGTCATGGTCGTAGACCCGCCCGTTCCTGATCAGCAGGATGCCTTGAGATGAACTGCTTGACGGCATGTCGCGCTCCAAATGAGAAAGCAATGCAAGGTCGGGGCCTCGGAATAATATCGGGCGGCGGCTATTTCACGACGAACAGTTTCTGCTCGACGTCGGTCAGGATTTCGTGGCCGGTCTCGGTGATCAGCACCGTTTCGCTCAGGCCGACGCCGTATTCTTGATATTCAAACACTGCCGGCAGGAAGTGGAACACCATGCCGGGTTCGAGCAACCGTTTCTCGCCGCCGCGCAGCATCATGCTGCGGGCCTCGCTCCAGTCCGGCGGCAGTGCGATGCCTATCGAATAGCCGGCCTTGTGGCGAAACTTATCGCCGTAGCCCGCGTCTGCAATGACCTTGCGCGCGGCATGGTCCACGTTCTCGGCCGGATTTCCAGGCTTCAGCTCCTTGAGCCCGGCGTCCAAAGAGCGCCGGCACAGATCGGTGAGGTCGTGGAACAGCTTCGGCGGCGTACCCACATAGCCGATGCGCAATGTCGCGGCATGATAGCGCTTGATGCTGGCGCCGACTTCGAAATAGACCGCCTCATCCTGGCGCACAGGATTCCCTTCCGCCATCGCGTGCGCCATCGTGTGGCGAACGCCGGAATTGATCAGTGGCGGCAGGCCCGGGAATTCGCTGTGCATGCGGAACAGACCGGAATAGGCGGCGGCCATCAGATCGTCTTCGGTGATGCCGGCGCGCAGCGCCTCCAGCGCGGTGCGCATGCCCTCTGACGCCGCCTTCCCGGCCTTGCGGCTATAGGCCTGTTCGGCCGGCGATTTGACCAGCCGGATGGTGTCGACGATCATCGCGGAATCGGCCCATCGCGCATTCGGCAGACGCTGCTGCAGCTTCTCGAAGTCGTCGATGGTCAAGTACCAGGCGCTTTTATCGACACCGATGGTGAGCCGGTCCCATTTTCGTTCCTTGATCGTCCGCACCGCGGCGTCGAGATACGGCTCGGTGTCGGGGTAGAGCATGGTGTCGGCATCGCCGATCCAGCTGCTGCCCTGCAGCGACGACTTCTCAATGAACCGCGTCAGTTGCACCGGTTCGCCGCCGCGCACGACGAACAACGCCATGAATGAATAGTAGCCGATGGTGCGGTAGCCGCTGAGGTAATAGATGTTTTCGAGATTGTTGATCATCAGCACGTCGAGGCCGCGGCGCTCCATCTCCCGCTCGACGCGCTCAAGGCGCGCTCGATACTCGGCGACGGGAAACGGCAGATCGATCGCTGGCATCATCGTGGCGAGCCTTTTACATCCTCGCCGCGACGCGACGAAATTATGGATACAATTATCCAATGATCTAATCTGGTCTCAGAGGTCGACGCAAGAGGAGCTGTGTGCCGCCAAAAACGAACATTTGCAGCGTGAACTCGCGACGATCGGCGATGCTAGACAGCGAGCTAAGCGAGAAAACTTCGGTCAGAGCAGATGCGGGAACATGATGTGCAGCGCAACAATCCACTTGAATCTTTGTTGCGCTGCAAAGGTCTGCGTAATGGGGCACTGGCGAATGCCCGCCGTATGGGCAGTATCTTGCTCAATGCCGTTCATTTCGTCAGATGTCGGTGCATATTTGCGCGGTTGCTAACTGCATCCACATTGCATCGAGGCCATTGCAAATTGGATATTATTATCCATGATGACCAAGTAGAGGTGCGGATCGCCGTGTCCCTGGGAGGGCGTCCCTGGATTTCGCATTCCGCAACGCAGTAGACGCGCCGCTTGTGCCGCGGCAACCGCATGGAGAACGCATGACCAAAATGACACGCTTGCTGTTGGCGGCCACTCTCGGGGCAGCCTGGGTCGCACTCCAGCAACCGGCTCTGGCGCAGATCAAAATCGGCGCTCCGCTGCCGCTCACCGGGGCGCTGGCGCCCGAAGGCCTGAAACAGCGGGAGGGCTATGATCTTTGGGCTGAGGAGGTCAACAAGGCCGGCGGCATCAAGGTCGGCAACGCCCGCCAGAAGGTCGAGTTCGTCTACTACGACTATCAATCCGGCACGCCGCGCGCGGTCCAGCTCACCGAAAAGCTGATTAGCGAAGACAAGGTGAACTTCATCTTCGCGCCGTTCGGTTCGGGCGCGACCAAAGCGACCAGCAACGTCTCCGAAAAATACAAGATCCCCAACATCAGTTCGACCGGCTCATCCGAGCAGGTCTACGATCAGGGGTTCAAATATCTGTTCGGTACGCTGAACAGCAACGCGGTCGTCTCGAAGGCGCTGATCGCCTACCTCAAAGGCGCCGCGCCGACGGTGAAGAAGGTCGCGATCTACAGCCGCAACGATCTGTTCCCGCTGGCGCTCGCCACCAGCCTCGACGAAGCCGCCAAGGCCAACGGCTACACCATCGTGTATTTCGAGAAGTACCCGCTCAATGCCGCCGACCACTCGGCCGCGCTGAGCGATCTGCGCGCCAGGGGCGCCGACTGGATCTACGTTACCGGCTATACGGACGACCTGATCCGCATCCGCAAGCAGATGGTCGACCTGAAAGTCACGGCACCGGTCGTCACCATGCTGGCCGGACCGGCCTACCCCGACTTCGTGGATGGACTCGGCGACGTGGCGAACGGCGTCACCAGCGTCACTTGGTGGCACCCGGAATTGCGCTTCAAGAGCTCGGACATCTTCGCCAATACCGAGAACTACGTGAAACTGTTCCAGGCGAAGTACAACAAGCTGCCTGACTACGCGCAGGCCTCTTCGAGCGCCGCCGGCATCGTGTTGCAGATGGCCATCGAGAAGGCCGGCAGCATCGATCCGGAGAAGGTGCGCGACGTGTTGGCCTCGACCGAGTTCGACACCTTCTACGGCCCGATCAAGTTCGGGCCTACCGGCCAGAACGTCACCGCCGACAACCCGATCTTCCAGATTCAAGACAAGAAGATCGTGATCACGGCGCCGGAGGGCGTGAAACGCGGTACGCTGCAGTTGTTGAAGTGATTTGATCGCGGCGCGGAGGTTGCGCCGCGCCGGTCGACCATGGCGGAGCCCAGCGACGGGCTCCGCCCTCGTTTCCTTCTGTGGCTCAGCGTGCGGTTCATGACATTACTTCTGCAAAATCTGGTCAACGGCCTGCTGCTCGGCGGCCTCTATGTCTGCATCGCGATTGGTTTCTCGCTGATCTGGGGCGTACTGAACATCATCAATCTGCTGCACGGCTCGATCATCGTGCTCGGCTCGTACATCGCGTATTATGCCTTCACGATGTTCGGCATCTCGCCGTTCCTTGCACCGCTTTTCGTCATTCCGATGATGTTCGCGTTCGGCTACGGCCTTCAGCTTGCCGTCCTCAACCGGGTGGTCGACAAGCCCGTGTTGATCACGCTGACCCTGACGTTCGGTCTCGACCTGATCCTCAACAATTTCATGCTCGCCGCCTTCACGGCCAACTTCCGCCGCGTGGTATTCAAGGATCCGTTCGAAACCCTCGATCTGTACGGCGTCATCATTCCGGTCGACCGCGTTGTCGCGATGGCGCTGGCGCTTGTTCTCACCCTCGCCTTTTACCTGTTGCTCAACTCCTCGCGCATCGGTCGCGCCATCGTGGCGGTGCGCAATGACCGCGACGCCGCCGTGCTGATGGGCGTCAACGTCAAGCAGATCTATGCCGTGACGTTCGGTGTCGGCGCGGCCTTCGCGGGCGCCGCCGGCTGCCTGCTCAGCGTCGTATTTCCGATCTCGCCCATGTCATCCGGCCTCTATCTGGGCAAGGCGTTCGTGATCTGCGTGCTGGGGGGACTTGGCAGCATAGGCGGTGCGCTGATCGGCGGGCTGGCGCTCGGCGTCATTGAAAGCATGGGCGTCATGCTGGCCGGCCCCGAGCATTCGGTCCTGACCGGCTTTCTGGTTCTGCTTGCCGTGCTGGCGATCAAGCCAACCGGTCTCGCCGGCAAGCGGGGCTACGAATAATGTTAGCGTCCCTCGCCGCCTCCTTCCCTGCCCGTCCGCTGCCACGCATCGGCGTCGGCGTGCTAATTGCCGTTGCGCTGGGCCTGCTGATCGCGCTGCCGCTCGGGCTCGACAATTATTACATGCGTCTCGCCACCACCGTGCTGATGTATTGCGTATTGGCGTGGTCGTGGAATTTTATCGGCGGCTTCGTCGGTTATCCGTCGTTCGGCATAGCGGCGTTTTTCGGCTTCGGCGCCTATGCGGGCGCCATTCTACTTTCGGCCAAGATTATCCCGTTCTGGCTGTCGCCGATTCTTGCCGCCGCAGGTTGCTTCGCGGTGGCCGTCGTCATCGGAATGCCGATCTTGCGGCTAAGGGGCCACTATTTCGCCGTGGCGAGCCTGGGTCTCGGCGAGGTATTCCGCGAGCTCGCCATGAGCTGGACCGCGCTGACCGGCGGCGGCATGGGGATCAACCTGCCGCCGATGAGACCGGCATTCGGCACGGAAGCACAGACCTTCTACTACGCCATGCTGATACTGGCCCTCGTGACCCTCGGGACGACCATCGTGGTCGCACGCAGCCGCCTCGGCGTCGCATTCCGCTGCATTCGCCAGAACGAGGAAGCGGCGAACATGATCGGGATCGACGCGACGCGCAGCAAGATCATCGCGTTTGCATTCTCGGCCGCGCTCCCCGGTGCCGCCGGCGCAATCTATGCCTCGTGGGTCGGCTATATCGACCCGTCCGACGTCTTCGATATCCTCAATTCCGTAAAGGCGCCGGTGATGGTTCTGCTGGGCGGTACTGGCACGATCTTCGGTCCGGCGATCGGCGCGCTGATCTATCTCGTGTTCGAAGAGTTCGTGACGCATCACCTGCTGCAATTCCATGCCGGCATGCTCGGAATCATCATCGTCGCGCTTGTCCTGTTCATGCCGCACGGCCTGCTGGAAACGCTTCGCCGCCGCAAGCAGGGACAGGCATGATGACGGCGATCCTTGAACTTCGCGGCGTATCGCGCCATTTCGGCGGGCTGCGCGCCGTCAACGACGTTACATTGTCGGTGCCTCAGGGGCGCATCATGGGTCTGATCGGGCCCAATGGCGCCGGCAAGACGACGCTGGTCAATCTGATCACCGGCATGATCAAGCTAAGCGCCGGGGAAATGTGGTTCAAAGGCGCGCGGATCGACGGCCTTGCACCACATCGGATCAGTCGGCTCGGCATCGCCCGCACCTTCCAGATCGTCCAGCCGTTTCCCGAAATGACCGCGCTGGAGAACGTCGCAGCCGCCGCGATGTTCGCCGGCAACATTGCCAGCCAGTCCGAGGCGCGGGACTTCGCCGAGTCTCAACTTGAACGGGTCGGTCTCCTTGAACTGAGATCGACGCTCGCTTCGCGCCTGTCGCTGGGGCAGCGCAAGCGGCTCGAATTCGCCAAGAGCCTGGCGATGAAGCCTTCGATTCTGTTGCTGGACGAGGTCAACGCCGGACTGCATGGCGGCGAACTCGCTGAGGCGATCACACTCATCCGCAGCTTGGCGCAGGACGGCCTGACCATCCTGATCATCGAACATTTGATGAAGGTGGTTGTCAGCCTATGCGATGATCTGGCCGTGCTGCATCACGGCGAACTGATCGCCAACGGGCCTGCGCAACAGGTGATGGGCGACGAGCACGTGATCAAGGCCTATCTTGGCGAGCGCTATCTCAAGCGCCAGCGCGCTGGCTGAGGATATAAGGATGCTGCGGCTCACCAATGTCAGCGCCGGCTACGGTCAGATCCAAGTGGTGCGCGATGTGTCGCTCGATGTGGGCGAGCAAGAGATCGTCTGCCTGATCGGCTCCAACGGTGCCGGCAAGACCACCCTGCTCCGCGCCATCTCCGGGATCGCGCCGTTCTGCGTCGGTACCATCGAGTTCAACGGCGAAGACCTAAGCGATTTGCCCGGACATGAGATCGTCACCCGGGGCATCGCCCATGTGCCGGAAGGCCGCCGCCTGTTCCGGACCATGTCGATCCGCGATAACCTGCTGATGGGCGCCTTCCGTCGACGCAGCGCCAGCGAGATCAAGCATAACCTCGACCGGGTCTATCATCTGTTTCCGCGTCTTGCCGAGCGGCGTGACCAGGCGGCCGGCACGCTGTCCGGCGGCGAACAGCAGATGTGCGCCATCGGGCGCGGCCTGATGAGCGAACCGAAGCTGATCCTGATCGATGAATTGTCGCTCGGCTTGGCGCCGCAAGTGGTCGACAATCTCGCCAAGACGCTGCTGCATATTCGCGATCTTGGAATTTCGATTTTGCTCGTCGAACAGGATGTGGAAATCGCGTTCGAACTCGCGAGCCGTGGCTTCCTACTCGATTCCGGGCAAATCACGGTTGTCGGAACAACGGCCGAGCTCGCCGAGAACCCGCAGATCAAGCTGGCCTATATCGGCGCCTGACATCCGCGCCAAGGCTCTAGCCGCCCACGGCGAAGCGGCTATGCTCCGTGCTGCGGATGGTCCATTTGGTATGGCGCCGCTCGAACCAGGCAGCGACCGCATACATGCAGATGCCCATGGCGGCAATCACCAGCAATGCCGCGAAGACCAGCGGCACGCGGAACGTCGAACTCGCGGACAGCATCAGATAACCGATGCCCTGGTTCGACGCGACCGTCTCTGAGATCACCGCGCCGACGAACGCAAGCGTGATCGCGATCTTCAACGACGCGAAGAAGTACGGCAGCGAGCGCGGCAAGCCGACGCGGTACAAGATGTCGAGGCGGCTGGCGCCGAGCGAGCGCATGACGTCCTCAAGTTCGGGCTCCATGGTGGCGATTCCGGTCGCGACATTTACCGAGATCGGAAAGAACGCGACCAAAAACGCCGTGATAATGGCCGGTACCGTGCCGATGCCGAACCACAGCACCAGGATCGGCACGACCGCGACCTTGGGGATGGAATTGAAGCCAATGAGCAGCGGATTAAGGGCCCGGTAGAGCACCGCCGAGGCGCCGACCGCGACGCCCAGCGCCACGCCGAATACGACCGCGATGACAAAGCCCACCAGCGTCGTCAGAAATGTCTGCAACGCGTTGACCCAGATTCCCGGCCAATACTGGATCAGCGCCTCGAGCGCCGCGCTCGGCGCCGGCAGGACGAAGCTGGGTACGTTGAACAGCCGACACCCGGCTTCCCACAACAGAAAGAAAGACAGCGTCGTGATCCATGGGCTCGCGATGAACAGCGCCCGGCGTATCTTCACGGCGTGCTCCTTGCATGTCCGATGTGGCGGCGCAGGTCCCGCACATGCTCGACAAAGGCCGGCGTGAACCGGGTATCTTCGTTCCGCGGGCGCGGCAAATCGATCTTGGCGGAGTATGTCACCCGCCCGGGCCGACGCGACATCACCAGTACCTTGTCGGCCAGATACACGGCCTCGGTCAGATCATGTGTCACCAGCAGGACGGTGAATTTCTGCTCTTCCCACAACGCCTGCAGCGTGTCCCAAAGCTCCTCCCGCGTGAACGCATCCAGGGCGCCGAACGGCTCATCCAGCAACAAAATTTGCGGATCGTGGATCAGCGAACGGCACAATGAAACGCGCTGCTGCATGCCGCCGGATAGCTGCCAGGGAAACCTGTCGTCGACGCCTTCAAGTCCGACCTTGGCGAGCAGCGCCCGCGCATGATCGACATACTGCCGGCGCTTGCGGCCGAACTCATGGCGATGCGGACGCACCACCTGCAGCGGCAGCAACAAATTGTCGATGGTGGTCCGCCACGGCAGCAGGGCGGGGTTCTGGAATGCCATACCGATATTCTTCAGCGGCTTGCGAACCTCCTGCCCGTCCACGATCACCCGCCCCGCCGTTGGCAGGCTCAGTCCGGAGATCAGCTTGAGCAGGGTCGACTTGCCGCAACCGGACGGACCGACCACCGCGACGAATTCGCCTCGCGCGATCGAAAAACTCGTGTCCTGGAGCGCCAGGACGTCGCTGTCGGCGCCGTAATAGAGGCTGGCGTTCTCAACGCTGACAAAGGCCGGAGGAACCGCGATGGACTCAGGCGGGGCGACAGGCTCCGTCATCGTCGTCGCTCCGCCAGGACACGAACTCGCGCGCCGATCATGATCCGAGATAACCTTCGATAAGCGACAAGTAGTCCTCCGCTCCCGCCGCGAGTTCGCTCACCAGCAGGCATTCCTCGTCCGCGTGGAACTGTTCCATGCGTCCCGGTCCCCACATGGCAGATTCGCATCCGCGCGTGAGCAGGAACCCTGCATCGAGTGCACCATGGCTGTAAAGGGTGGGCGGCGGCGGCAGTCCGACGCGCCCGCGCGCCGCGGCAATGGTTTGAAATAGCGGCCCATCCATCGATATTTCGCACGGATACATGTAGGCCCCGCGGTGGATCGAAATGGACCACGGTCCCCCGATGCTCTCCACGGCCTGTTCGACTTGCGCGAAGGCCCGTTCGGGGTCCTGCCCCGGCAGCAACCGGCGGTCGAAGGTCAGCCGAACCTCGTTCTGTATGGTGTGGGTTGCGAGCGGCCTGCTCTCAATATGCGTCGACGTGAGGGTCGCCCGGCCAAGATGGGGATGAGCGTCACGGCCGACCGGCAAGACCGCGAGATAGTCGAGCACGGCACGCGCACCGTCGATCGCATTGATGCCGCTCCAGGGCGTACTGCTGTGTGCCGCCTTGCCGCTAACGACGATGTCGATGTCGACCCGCCCCTTGTTGGCAAGCGTGACGCAATTGTTGGTCCCGAGCGCAACGATGCCGAATTTGGGCGCGTAACCGAGTTCATCGAGAATGGCGGCCGCCGCATCGTGCCGGCCGGTTTCGCCCGCGCTACTCAGCGCGAACACGAGACGGCCCCGCAGATTTCCGGCGCGATGCGCGCAATCCACCGCAACGATCGCCGCCGCCAGGGCGCCCTTCTGTTCTGATACGCCGCGACCGCGCACCGCGCGCCCGCCCGTCAGTTCGACGATCTCGCCGGCATAAGGATTATTCATCGCCGACGCCGGATGGTTCATCGCATAGGTCATCAGAAGCAACGAACGCTCGGCGTCCTGCGGCCCGATTTCGATGATAAGATTACCCATCCGGTCACGACGGCCGCGCAGACCGCGCTCGGCGAGGATCGGCTCGACGCAGGATTCGATGAATGCCTGCACGGCAGGTTCAGCTTCCATGAGCGCCGTTTGCGGGCTCGGAAATCGCACCAATTGCTGGGTCAGGGCCGTAAGTTCGGCTTCGTCGAAGCGTTCGGCCATCCTGTTCGGGTTCCCTCAGCCGGTGCGCGTCGAAAAAACGCCGCGGCCCAGCGCGACCAACACGTCCTTGTCGTCCGTCACCCGCACATCGACCACGCCGATGGTACGGCCGATCCGGACCGGCTCTGCCGTCGCCTTCAAAACGGCGCCGCTGGCCATGCGCAGATAGTCGACCCGCAGATCGATGGTCGGCACACCGTGACGGACATTGCCGGCAACAGCCGCGTGGCCGGCGATGTCGATGAACGCCGCGATGATCCCACCATGGACTTCGGGCCGGTCGGGATCGCGAAGGAACTCGGGACGAACCGCTAGCACGAGGGTGACTTTGCCGGTCGCCTCGTCGGCCTCGACCAGTTCGGGACGGAGCCATTGATGGAAAGGCGGAAGAGCGAGCGAACGACGAAGATAACTGATCGCGGATTCCGTCATGAAGCTCGAAACCGTGTTTACGCACTCGCTTATTGTCTTATATTGGATACAAATATCCAAACTAAGGAGTCAAGGCTCGGTGAATACCATCCGCGACAATCTCGGGTATTTCTTCAGCGATCAGCCCCATGCCGACAGCGATCACACCGCCATCATCGATCTATCGGGCGGTGCCGAGCGGACGCTGAGCTATCGCGGACTTGACGCGCGTATGGAGCGGACGGCTCGGCTGCTGCGGAGCCTCGGGCTCACGCCTGGCGACCGGGTGGCCCTGATCCTCGGCAATCGCAGCGAATATGTCGAAAGCTTTTTCGGCGCGATGCGGGCCGGCCTCGTCCCGGTGCCGCTCAATCCGAAACAGCCCCGCCCCGCGCTCGCATTCATGGTGCGCGACGCCGGATGCGTCGGCGCCATCGTCGATCCGGAGGCGTCGCCCGAAGCCGCCAGCCTGATCGAGGACTTGGCGGTCCGCACCAAAATCGTTCTGGCGGACGCGCCCCCCGGCTGGACCCCCTATGAAGCCGATGTGGAAACCACCGATTTCGCGCCGGCGCTAAGTCCCGATGGCATCGCTTTCCAGTCCTACACCGCCGGCTCGACCGGGCAGCCCAAGGGGGTGCGGCTGACGCACCAAGGCATGCTGTGGAGCATCAGGTCGACGCAGGAACACTGGCCGATGGACCCGGCCGAGATCGGGCTGCTGGCGGTGCCACTGTTCCACAAGAACGCGATGCGCGGCACCATCAAGCCGGCGCTCTATGCCGGGGCGAAATTCGTCATCATGCCGCGCTTCGATCCGCGGGACTTTCTCGAAGCCCTGGCGCGCTATCGCGTTACGTTCTCGGGCGGCGTTCCGGCCATCTTCTCGATGCTGCTCAAGGAACGCGACCTGATCGCCAGCGGCGATTTCTCGGCGCTGCAGATGTTTTCGCTGGGTTCGGCCGTCGTGGCGCCGGAAATGATCGATACGCTCGAGCGCGTATTCCCCGGCGTGAAAGTCAAGGAAAGCTATGGCCTGACCGAAGGCGGCGGACCGTTGCGATCCCCGGCCGACAAGCCGACGCCGCGCGGCAGTTGCGGCATTGCGGCGGAGGGCTACGAGGTCAAGCTGGTTGATGCGGACGGCCATGACGGCGCGTCCGAAGGCGAATTATGGACCCGCAATCCTTGCGTGACCGACGGTTATCACAATCTCCCCAATGTCACGCGGGACAAGATCGTTGACGGCTGGCTGCGCACCGGCGACGTATTCCGGGTCGATGCCGATGGCTATTTCTACTTCCTCGGCCGGACGGACGACATGTTCAGCTGCGGCGGCGAGAACATTTACCCGAAGGAGGTCGAGAACATCCTGTTCTCACACCCGGCGGTGGGAGACGTCTGCGTGGTCGCCGTACCGCATCCCGTGAAAGGCTTTGTTCCGGCTGCCGCGGTCGTACTGAACGGCACCGTCTCGGCGACGCCGGACGAACTGAAGGCGTTCTGCCTCGCCAATGGGCCGGCCTACGCCCACCCGCGGCATATCCTGCTGATGGACGCCCTGCCGCTGTCCGGCGCCGGCAAGCCGGACCGCAAGCTGTTGCAGAAACAGTTCGCTGCGGAACCCATGACGGCGGGCTGAACCAAAGGGCCCGCGCTCATCAGGCCTCCAGGATGATCTTGCCGATGAACTGGCGCTGCTCCATCAGCCGCTCCGCTTCCCGCGCCTCGCTGAGAGGCAAGCGATGACTGATGACCGGCGTCACCCGGCCAGCCGCGACGTGATCGATGGCAGTCGCGATGTCCTGCTTGGAATAGCCATTCGATCCGAGGATCTGCAATTCGCGAACCCAGATGAAGCGCATGTCGTTCGCGGTCTCGAAGCCCGCGGTCGCTCCGCAGGTCAGCAGCTTGCCGCGCGGCTTCATGGTCTTGAGCGACGGCACCCAGGTGTCGCCACCGGTATAGTTGATGACGACGTCGACTCCCTGTTTGCCGGAAATTTTCCAGGCTTCGCGGCTGAATTCCTGCTCCGCATAATTGATGGTGTGGTCGGCGCCGAGCTGACGCAGCGAGTCGCATTTTTCGGCCGATCCCGCCGCGGCGATCACCCGCGCCCCGATCATCTTGGCGAGTTGGATACAGGCGACGCCGACGCCACCGCTGGCGCCGAGCACCAGAATAAGATCGGTCGGCTTGATCTGGCCGATCTCAAACAGCATCCGGATCGACGTGCCAAAGGCGATCGGCACCGCCGCAGCGACGTCGAAGCCGACCGTGTCGGGAAGCCGGATCAAATTGTCGAGCGAGACACGGACATATTCGGCCATGCCGCCGGGGATTTCCTCCCCCATCATGCCCTCATGCGTGACCGGATGCATCACGACGCGATCGCCAACCTTCCATTCGCCGGCCTCCGACCCGACCTCGGCGATCTCACCGGCAATGTCACCGCCCGAAATGAACGGCACCGGCACTGGAAAGCCGGGCATGCCGCGCCGAACGAAAATGTCGAGGTGATTGAGGCCGCAGGCACGCACCCGTACCAGCGCCTCGCCGGTCCGCCGCTCCGGCGTCGGCCAGTCGCGGTACACAAGGTTCTCAAGTCCTCCCTGGCGCTCGATGACGGCGGCTTTCATGGTGGCTCCCTGATGCAAGCTTTAGGTAAAGTAGGTCTGGCGACGGAGGTCCGAACGCCTGGATCTCAGCTTCGAATTAGTGGAAGGAATTTCCGTGACGCAGCCTGACCGACAACGTTCTGTCCTCGTCACCGGAGGCACCAGCGGCATCGGCCGTGCAATCGCCGAGGGTTTGCGCATCGACGGATACCGGGTGGGTGTGATGGCCCGCCGCGAGGCCGCCCTCCGCGCGATGGAAACCGACGGTTTCGACATCTACCAGGGCGATGTCGGCGATCTGCCAAGCGTCACCGCGACGGTGGCTCGCCTCGAACAGCGCGTCGGCATGCTCGATGCGCTCGTGCACTGCGCTGCCATCATCGAAAGTGAGCCCGCCGATCGGTTGACCACCGAATCGATCATGCGTCAGATCGAGATCAATCTGCTCGGCACCATGTGGATCAATCGCGCGGCGATCCCGTTGCTCAAGCGCAACGGCGGATCGATCGTCAATTTCAGCTCCGGGATCGCGCATCGGCCGATCGCCGGCACCGCCGTCTACGCGGCGACCAAAGCGGCGGTGGAGGGCTTCGGCCGCGCGCTGGCGTTCGAACTCGGCGCCTTCAAGATCAGGGTCAACACCATTGCGCCCGCCCTGGTGCGAAGCGACATCTGGACCGCCAGCGGCATGGCGCCGGAGATCTACGACCGCATGCTGGCCGCGAAGGGGGCCGAATATCCGCTTGGCCGGACCGGCGAGCCCGAAGACGTCTCGGAAATTGTCCGCTTCCTGATATCCGACAAGGCGAGCTGGATTACCGGTGCCGTCATCCCCGTCGACGGCGGCAGCACGCTGGGGCTCGTCAAGAAGCATGCCTGACTTTCCCGCACTGATCAGCGCCGACTCAACACGGTCGCATCGCGATTGGCCGCCGCTGACGGCGACCAATCGGAGCGTTCCTTGTCTCGACCCAAACCTCACGGCTCGAGCTTGAGCTCGCTGCGCGGCGGCAGATATTTGTCGACATAGACCTGCGCGGCGGTCGGTACGGTCTTCAGGTTGAAGGCCTTGGCGACTTGCTGCAAGCTCTTCTCGAGGCGCGGGATATCAACATTGCTCATGCCGTTTTCCAACACGTTCGGCGTGATGAACATGTACTCCAGCGCCATCTTGACCCGCCCGAGCTCGATCACCTCGTTGATCAGCGGATCGCGTTTCTTGACCGAGGCCATCCCCGCCTCCGGTGACTTCTTCATGACGCTCAGGCCGTGAACGGTGGCGCGGGCGAAATTGCGGATCACCTCGGGATTCTTCGCAGCGTAGTCCGGACGCACCACGATGACGTGACCGTACAGCCCGACGCCGTAGTCGACATAGGGCATTACGCGGATATCGGAGGCCGAAACACCGATCCCGGCCAGATTCGGCATCACCGTGGTGATGTGGCCTGTGATCGCCTGGGCTTCGCCGCGCACCAGCATCGGCTCGCGCAACTCGGGGGACACGTTGGACCATTTGATGGTCGACTGGTCGATCCCGTTCACATCGGCGAACAGCGGAAACAATTGCCGGCTGGCATCACCGAGCGGCGAGGCCATGGTCTTGCCTTCAAGGTCTTTCGGAACCTTGATGCCGCTAGTCATTTTTGTTTCGACCGCGAGCGCCGACTTGTCGTGAACGAACATCACAGCGATCAACTGGTGATCGGGGTTCTCGCCGTTGAACCGAACCATCGAGTAGAGATCGGCGAGACCGATGTCGTAAGCGCCGCTGGCGATCTTGGCGACGGTGTCGCCCGACCCGGAACCGCGGTCGAGTGTCACGTTGAGTCCGACACGCTTGTAACCACCGTCATCGGACGGGATGGTGAACACCGCCTGCTGGCCTTGAAAGGCCCAGTCGAGAAGGAAGCGAACTTTGGTCTCCTCGGCATGCGCGGGAAGTAAGAGGAAACCAGTCGCGAGGACACCGAGAGTCCACGCAGCGAACCTGTTTCTGATCGCGGTCATTGAGACATCCTTTGTCTTTGTTCACATGCGGACCCGGGTGACCAGCGTAACAAACTGGATACATGAATCCAATAGCGTCCCCAGCCTTGACTCCCTTTCGGTATCGCCGGTAGTGGATAATTGTATTCAATGCACTCGGTGAAGACGGGGCTCCGTTGGACGATTTCCCGGTTTATGGGCGAAAAGGCCGCCTGGGCGCGATCGTTCCGGCCAACAATTCCGTCATCGAACCCGAGTGGTGGTCGGCCCTCCCCGAAGGCGTGGCGCTCTACGCAACCCGCATTCTGGCGCAGGGCGATCTGACGCCCGCCGCCGTCCATGCGATGGAAGGCAATGTCGATCGTGCCGTCGACGAACTCGCGGCCACCGGGGTCGACGTGATTGCGTACTGCGACATGGTCACCACCTTCATTATGGAGCCGGGCTGGAACGAGGCCAAGGTCGCGGAGATCGCGGCGAAGACCGGCACGCCAGCGATCTCGGCCTGGACCGCGTTGCGCGACGCACTGTCGCATCTCGGTGTCAGCCGTTTCGCGCTCGGCACGCCCTATCCGGCCGCGATTCACGCGTTGGCGCCGCGATTCTTTGCCGCGCGCGGCTATGACGTGGTGAACGACGCCACCTTGGACGTCGTCAAGATGCGCGACGTGCCGAAGATTTCCGCCGACACCCTAAAGCGCTTTGTCGCCAGGCTCGAACACTCCGAAGCGCAGGCCGTCGTGTTGCTGGCGACCGATTTGCCCAGCTTTTCCGTAGTGACCGAGCTTGAGCGGCTATCGGGCCTGCCGGTGCTCACCTCCAACCAGACCCTGCTCTGGAGCGCGCTCCGCGCCGCCAAGGCGGAGGCCCGCATTGCAACCCTGGGACGTCTTTTCAATGTCTGATCCCGTCATACGCCTGGAAACGCCCGTCCGGGCCGGCTCACGTCGCGCCGCCGGCATGCCTCGGTCGGCGATCCGGGAAATCATGGCACTGGCCGCCGGCCGGCCCGAAGTCATCCACCTCGAAGTCGGTGAGCCCGACTTTTCGACGCCGGCGCACATCGTCGATGGCGCCTTCGAGGCGGCGCGCAGCGGCTGGACCAAATACAGCTCGAACGCCGGCCTCCCCTCACTTCGCAAGCTCGTCGCCGAGCGCTCCAGCCGGGCTTGGCGTCAAGCCGTGGCGCCGGAACATGTCGTTATCACCACCGGCGCGATCGGTGCGCTCTATTCGGCCCTGATGTCGGTCGTGGATGCGGGCGACGAGGTTCTCATCCCTGATCCCGGTTGGCCGAACTACGAAGCCATCGCGCATCTTGCCGGCGCAACGCCGGTCCGCTTCTCGCAGACGCCCGAGCGGCGCTTCCTGCCCGACCCCGCCGAGATTGCACGCCTGATCACACCGCGCACCAAGGCGATCCTGATCAACACTCCCGGCAATCCGAGCGGCGCCGTCTTCCCGGCGGCGCTTATGCGGGAGATCGTCGCCCTCGCCGCGCGTACCGGCGTCTATCTCGTCAGCGACGAGATCTACGAAGATCTCGTGTTCGAGGGCGAGCACGTATCGGCCGGCAGCTTCGGGCTTACCGACCGCGTTTTCGTCATCTCGGGCTTCTCCAAGACCTACGCCATGACGGGGTGGCGGCTCGGCTGGCTGATCTGCCCCCCGGCCTTGGCCGCAACAGCCGCGGGATTGCAGGAACCGGTGACGAGCTGTGCCTCGACCATAGCTCAGAAGGCCGGCGAGGCAGCACTGGCCGGCGACCAGCAATGCGTCCAGGATTTCCGCGACATATTCCGGCGGCGGCGTGACATCGTCGTCGATGTGTTCGGCAATACGCCGCTGCTGCCTATCGTGCCGGAGGGCGCATTCTACGCTCTCATCGACATCGGCGCGGCCGGCAAGGGATCGCTCGAATTTGCCAAGGCTTTCCTCGCCGCACGCCAGACCGCCGTCGTCCCCGGCATCACGTTCGGCCCGGCATGCGACCGCTATGTCCGGGTAGCCTTCACCATCGCGGACGATCAGTTGCGCGAAGGCCTCGGCCGGTTGCGCAGCTATATCGACGCGTGAGGCTCCGTTAGAGCGCGGCATGTTCCGGCTGCATCACGATCGCGCTCTAACACTTTAGAAAGACGCGTTTTCTTCACGCGATGTGGATTCCACTTCGCCTGAAAACGCTCTAGATTTTGTTGAGCATGATCTTTTCGGAAAACTATGTTTCCGGATCATGCTCTAGTGTGGTGGATTTGAAGTTCGCCCTATTATCGCGGCGGGCGACGCGCGTGAAAGATAGCCCATGATCGAGATCGATGGCGCCCGCCTGCTCAATGACCTTCGGACCTTGGCGAATTTCGGCAAGGCCGGAACCGGCGTCGACCGGATCGCCCTGTCGCCCCTCGATATCGAGGCGAGACGCTGGCTGGTCGGACGTTTAGCGGAAGCCGGCCTTGAAGCGGGACTGGACCGTGTCGGCAACGCATATGGCCGCGATCCAACGACGAGCCGCGCCATCCTGATCGGCTCGCACACCGATACCGTGCCGATGGGCGGATGGCTCGACGGCGCGCTGGGAGTAATCTATGCGCTCGAAATCGCCCGCGCCTTCCGCGCGACCGGCGGTTCGTCCGGTGTCGGCATCGACGTCATCTCGTTCGAAGACGAAGAAGGCACCTACCTGCCCTGCCTTGGCAGCCGCTCATTCTGCAACGATGTCACCGATGCGGAGATCTCCGCCGCCCAGTCCAAGACTGGAGACCGGCTTTCCGAGGCGCTGATGCGCACCAAGGATGAGCCGGCGCCGTTCCGCCTCGATCCCGCGCGACACGTGGCCTATCTCGAAGCCCATATTGAGCAGGGCCCCCGCCTCGAAGCGGCCGGGCGCCGCATCGGCATCGTCACCGGCTTGGTTGGCATCCGCCGTTTCCGCATCCTGGCCCACGGCCAAGCCGACCATGCCGGGACGACCCCGATGGACATGCGAAAGGACGCCGGCGCAGCGTTGTTCCGCCTCGCCAGCCGTATCGCAACAACATTCCCCAAGATCGGCAGCGCCGAGACGGTGTGGAACATCGGCAGCATGACGTTGCGCCCGGGCGCCGCTAATGTGGTCCCGTCCGAAGCCGAAATGGTTTTCGAGTTCCGCGACACCCAAACCGCGACGTTGGATGTACTCGAGCGTCACCTTCTCGAATGGGTAGCCGAGTCATCAAACGCCGGCCCGGTCACGGTCACCGCCCAGGCTACGACCCGCATACCGCCGACCGCCATGACGCCAGCAATCGGAGACGCGATCGCAACGGCGGCTGCGGATTACGGCGAACAGACCATGTCCCTGCCGAGCGGCGCCGGACACGATGCCATGGTGCTCGGCCGCTTTATTCCATCGGCCATGATGTTCGTGCCGAGCATCGGCGGCCGCAGCCATGACATCACCGAGAATACATCCGACGCCGATATCGTCGCCGGGTGTCGTGTCCTTGCAAGCGCGGTCGGACGAGTGATCGCGACCGCCGCCGCGCGCTGAGATCAGCGCGCCGGTCTGATGAAGCGTCCGGACGCGGCCCCCTCCGGCACGCCGTCGCGAGCGACCACGGCGCCGCGCAACAGCACTAATTCGGGCGTCGCCGGTGCCGTCCAGCCGTTGAAGGGCGTAAGCCCGGCTTTACTTTGCTGATCCTCATTGCGGATCGTGAACGGCCGGCCGGGATCGACAATGACGAGGTCGGCATCGGCTCCAACCGACAGTGTGCCTTTGCGCCCGGCCAGGCCGAACAGCACGGCCGGTTGTTCGCAACAGGTCCGAACCAGTTCCGGGTATGTGAGAAGCCCGTCGCCGATCATGCGCAGCATCAGCGGCAGCAAAGTCTGAACACCGGGAAAGCCGCCTGGTGCCTTCCAAATGTCGGTATCGCCAGCCTGCTTCTCCGCCGGCGTATGCGGCGCGTGATCGGTGGCCACGATGGCGATCGTTCCGGAACGGAGCGCCGCCTGAACGGCCGCGAGATCGGATGCCGGCCGCAAAGGAGGAGCTATTTTGGCGACCGGGCCCTGACGCGTGATCTCATGTTCCGTCAGCAGCAGATTGTGCGGTGTCACCTCCGCCGACAGAGTTCGCGGCGCAAGTCCCCTGAGCACCTCGACGCTGGCAGCGCAGCTTACTTGACGGATATGGGCACGGACCCCGATCTCATTCACGGCGAGACAGGCACGCGCCAAGCCGACGGCCTCCGCGATCGTCGGCCGCGTCCGCCAGAAAGCGAGCCTGTCGGCGCCGCCCATAGCCTGCTCACGTACCGTCAGGGCGTGAACTATGCTGTCGTCGCCGGGCGTAATGCCGGCGACTCCGGCGGCGTCGCGCACCGCGGCAAGCGCGGCGAGAAGATCGTGGGTTCGCTCCGTCAGCATCGGTGGCGCGAGATCGGACATGAAGATCTCGAACGAGACGGCACCGAGATCCGCGAGCGCCCGGACATGCTGCGGGTCGGGGCCGAGGCCAGCCTGAAGCGCGAAATCGACATGGCATTTCCCGGTCGCAAGCGCCTGCTTCTCGGCGAACAAATCCGGCGTCGTTGTCATTGGATTGTCAGTCGGCATCACCATAACGGTGGTGACGCCGCCCGCGGCAGCGGCCCGGCTCCCACTGGCGAAGTCCTCCTTATGAACGAGCCCCGGCTCCCGAAAATGCACGTGAGCATCGACGAGGCCGGGCAAAACGATCTTGCCCTTGGCGTCGATCGTGGTCCGCGCGGGCGGCGCTTCTCCGGGCGCCAACACCGCGACAACGCGCCCGCCGGAGATGCCGAGCGATGCCTCACTGGACCGCGCCGAGTCTACAACCAGGCCGTTTAGTACAACCAAATCAAACATTTCAGTTGATCTCGCATTGCAAATCGGGCAGGTAACATACGTCTTAAAAAGGATTTTTGGATACGAAAATCCTTTGGTCGCATGGCCCGAACGCATCCACTTGGACTCAGCAATCCGAGGAATTCCGATGGCTACCGAGACCTCCGCACAGCGTCTGGCATATCTCCACATTCGTGACTCGATCGTCGCCGGGTATCTCGCCCCGGGCGCCAAGATCGCATCTGAAGTGATCGCCGACGTTCTCGGCATCAGCCGCATGCCGGTTCGTGACGCGCTGTATCAACTCGATGCCGAAGGCTTCGTGCAAATTTTCGCTAACCGCGGCGCTTATGTGCGTGTCTACACCAGCGAAGAGATCCTCGATCTATCGGAGATGCGGGCGGTCCTGGAGGGCCTAGCCGGTCGCCTCGCCACCGAACGAATGACCGACGACGGCATCATCGAAATCGAATATCTGCTCGAGCGTACACGCCGCTGCCATAACGATCATCGCGAATTCATCAAACGGCATGACGAATTCCATCTCTACATTTATGAATTCAGCGGCCGTGAACATCTGGTTGCCGAGATCAAGCGCCTGCGCCTGCTGCACCAGCCCTACATGCTTGCTTTTTTCTCAGCGACGCAGGAGCAGGAAATCCTTGGTTACGAACACGACCTCATCGTCGATGAGCTTAAGCGCCGCGACAGCGCTGCGATCGAGATGGGTATTCGCGCCCACGTCATGCAGAATGCCCATCGTGTGGCAAACTATGCGGTCAAAGATGAGGAGGCGAATACACCCCGCCTCAAGTCGTCTCCTAAACTGACCAATGAGAAGCTGAACACCAGCGAGGTCTGACAAGCGCGGTCCGAGAAAGAGACTCGCCGACCCGCCTTCGAACTCCTAGAGCGCCTCCAGCAAAAGTGGATCCCGGTGTTGCGGGAAAGCGATCGCAGATTGCGTACACTTATCTGCGTACGCGCTCTAAATGTTTAGACAGACGCGTTTTCCTCAAGTGAAGTGGGTTCCACTTCACTTGAAAACGCTCAAGGCGGTGCTACGCCAGCAGGCCGTATTGGCCCGTCCGCAAGTCTTTGCGATCTGTCCGGAAACGTGGTGGGCGCACCAGGGTCCATCTACATGCAGGAGTGCGGCCGGCTTTCGCCAACTCCGCTCAAAAAAATAGAGCGGGCGGGATGCCGCAAGCTCCCCTGCGTTAAACGTCCACCAGTTTGGCGGCGGCAATTTCGTTCAGGGCCTTGAGCTGATCGGCCGCGGACTGCGCCATCGCCTTTCCGGCCATCTTTGCGAGCTCAACCAAACGTTTGAAAGCCTGATCGGCGATGTCGGACGGCAACGGTTCTTCATCGAAGGCGTCGACGAAGGTGCGGACGTGCGCCGCAAGCAGAAAGAAGACCACTAAGTGTTGGGGATCGTTTTCGGCGAGTTGAAGAACCTTTTGCTCGAAAGCTCGATAGGTTCTGAGGCCGTTATGCTGGGTCGTAAGCCAGTTGACGAGTTCGTCCAAGGTCGTTCCCTCCCTGAAAGCGGAAAGCGAGAAGAAACGACCACATGTACCACGTCCAGCATAACGGTGAGTTAAAAAAAGAGACACGGGAAGCAAAAAGGCGCCCAAGCGGGTTCCGTCATAAATCTTTGCAGCGCACCCATAACCCCAGTCCGCCTTGATAGGACCGGCAAATTGACGAGATTGCGAACGCGTCCTTGACAGCGCCGCGTCAATTTGGAAGTGTCTCAAAATTGAGATAGATAGAGAGCGCGTACCGTTTCTTTTCGGCCGGGCCGGCCGCATGGGTCAGCATGAACCAAGGCAGTGGCGTCAAACCGGGTCCTCTGGACCGGAGTTCCGAGGCCTCAAGAGAGATAGGCGACGTGACGACCACGGTCGTCGCGCACATCTGGGTCAACGAGGAATACCGACACCTTATTCTCGACGCGCCCAGCCCCGCACCGTCGGCCCAGGCGGGACAGTTCTTCAATCTGGAATGTCCGCAGACAGGAGAGGATCGTCCATTTCTCCGTCGGCCGATGAGCGTATATCGCGCTGATCCGGTCGAAGGGCGCATCGAGTTTCTGTACAAGATCACGGGCGCAGGAACCCGCGGACTTGCATCACTACAGCCAGGCCAGAACCTGCGGGTCTTGGGACCGCTGGGGATCGGGTTTTCGCTTCAACCGCAGTGGCGGCGCATTGTCGTACTCGGGCGCGGTGTCGGCTTGGCGACCTTGGCGCCGCTGGCGGAATTGGCTGCGGAGCGCGGCATTGGCGTCACCGCAATATTGAGCGCCCGTAGTCCGGACCATCTGATGTCGACGGAACGCTTCGCACGCATCGGAGCGCAGATCCACACGGTATGCGACTCGGATCGCACGAGCGCTCTGCCAGATGTCGAAATACTTCTGCGCGACCACGTACGAGAGCATCGGCCTGACGCCTTTTTCACCTGCGGATCGAACCGACTGATGCTGCTCATGCAACGGCTTGGCCGCGAGCTTGGCATTGCCGGCGAGGTCGCCATGGAACAGCAGATGGCTTGCGGCCTCGGCATGTGCTTCTGCTGCGTCCGCAGCTTCCAAACAGCCGATGGCATCGAAAGCCGCCGGGTATGCATCGAAGGCCCCGTGTTCAAGCTGGACGAGGCGCTCTCGTGGTAGATTTGGCCGTAAAAATCGGAAACGTTTCATTGGCCAATCCGGTCATGCCGGCTTCCGGCACGTTTGCCGAAGGATTGGCGCAGGTCATATCGTTCGACCAGCTTGGGGCCATGGTCACAAAGACCATCACGGCCGAGCTGCGCGGCGGAAATCCGACACCGCGCGTCGCCGAAGTGGGCCAGGCGATGCTCAACTCCATCGGCATTCCGAGCAAAGGGGTCGGATATTTTATCGAGCACGCGCTTCCCTTTTACCAGCAGTTCAAGTGTCCGCTGGTGGTGAGCGTTTCGGCGCCGACCGCGGATGGCTTCGCCGACATCGTGCAACTGCTCGATCTGCCGGGCGTATCTATCATTGAGGCCAATATTTCGTGTCCGAATATTGAAGAAGACGGCAACGCCTTCGCGATGCAGCCGCGCTCGACGGCAATCGTCGTGGGCAAGCTGCGCAAGGCAACAAACAAGCCGCTGTGGGTGAAGCTAACGCCCAACTCCACCGACATCGCAGCCGTCGCACGTGCGGCCGAAAACGCCGGTGCCGACGCGTTGGTAGTGGCGAACACCATCCTCGCCATGTCCATCGACGTTGAAACCTTCCGGCCGACGCTCGGCAACATCATGGGCGGGCTATCCGGCCCGGCTCTCAAGCCGATCACACTGCGCATGACCTACCAATGCGCCAAGGCCGTGAACATACCGGTTATCGGCTGCGGCGGAATTTCCACAGCGGAAGACGCCGTCGAATACATGTTGGCGGGAGCATCGGCCGTGCAGATCGGAACCGCGACCTTCGTTCGGCCTCGGAGCATGATTGATGTGATCGAGGGGCTGGCGGCCTTTTGTGACCGTAAGGGGATTAAGCGAATTGACGAACTTACAGGTGCGATGGCAGGCGGTCTGCATGTCAGCGAATTCGAGGCTGCGCAATGAATGAAGCCAATGTCAACTTGGCATCCCGACAGACGTGGCGCGGCCTCGCGGTCCAAATCTTCGACGAATTGCGCGCCAAGACATTCGATGGCGTCGGCATCACGCGCGAGTGTTACGCCGAAGGCGAAGGTATCGCGATCGATGTCTTTCGCGGGATTGCCGAAAGCCACGGTTTGAACTGTTCTGTAGATGCGGCGGCAAACATCGAGATCTCATTGCCGGGGGACGATGGTTCGCAACCAGCGTTGATCCTTGCCTCGCATGCGGATTCCGTGCCGCATGGCGGGAACTACGATGGGGCGGCCGGCGTGGTCGCGGGACTGCTGTGTTTATTGCGGCTGCGCGAGGACGGCACTATGCCGCGACATCCGGTGCGCCTCATGATCTTGCGCGGAGAAGAAAGCGCATTTTATGGGCGAGCCAATATCGGTTCGCGTGCATTGTTCGGTGGTCTCGCGGCGAGGGATCTCGAAGCGAAATGTCGGGGCGGCGGCCGGACCCTCTGTGAGGCGCTAAAGTCCGTCGGAGCGGATGTCGAGCGAATCCAAAACGGCGAGACACTCTTTGATATTGGCCGGGCTCGGGCGTATCTTGAGCTTCACATCGAGCAAGGGCCGGTGATGGTGGCGCGCGGGTTGCCGACCGCGGTCGTCAGCGGCATTCGTGGCAATGTGAGGCACCGGGACATTCTGTGCCGTGGGGAAGCTGGACATTCCGGCACCGTTCCACGCTGGTTGCGTCGCGACGCCGTATTCGCCGTCTCCGATCTTCTGATGCGTCTCGACGAACACTGGACCCGTCTGCTGGAGCGAGGGCTCGACCTCGTCATCACGACGGGCATCATCGGCACAAATGCGGATCAGCACGCCATCAGCCGTATCCCGGAAGAGCTGCACTTCAGCTTTGAAGTTCGCAGCCAAAGCCATGATACGCTGGAAGCGTTCTATGAGCTGTTTCGTTCGGAATGCCGTGCCGTGTCAGATCAGCGGCGCGTGAAGTTCGAGTTCGACGATCGCGTCTATACCGAGCCGGCCAAGATGGACGAAGGTATCGTGCGCAAACTGGTACAGGCTTCCGAAAAGCTCGGTTTGCCGGCCGAGGTGATTGCAAGCGGCGCCGGTCACGACGCGGCGGTATTCGCCAATGCCGGGATTCCATCGGGCATGATCTTTGTCCGGAACGCGAACGGATCGCACAATCCACACGAGGCGATGGACGTCGACGACTTCATGAAGGGCGTCGACTTGATGTTTGCCTCTATTGTCGAGGGCTATTGAGATGCGGACATTGACGATTCGCCGGCCGGACGACTGGCATGTTCATTTCCGGGACGGCGATATTCTAAAGTCCGTGGTTCCATTCACGGCGCGCCAGTTCGGTCGCGCGATAGTCATGCCCAACCTCACCCCGCCCATCGTCAACTCTAAAATGGCGATGGCCTACCGCGGCAGAATTCTGGCCGCAGTTCCGTCCGATGTGAGCTTCACGCCCTTGATGACGTGCTACCTCACCGACGCAACCGACCCGTCGGATCTTGCGGCCGGCCACCGCGACGGCATATTCACCGCGGCTAAGCTTTATCCCGCACATGCCACCACCAATTCGGATCACGGCGTTACGGCGATCGAGAAAATCTACCCGGTCCTGGAGACCATGCAGGAAAGCGGTATTCCCCTGCTGGTGCATGGTGAGTTCGTGCACCATGACGTCGATATCTTCGACCGCGAAAAAGCATTCATCGACATCGTGCTGCTGCCGACGCTGAAGCGCTTTCCGCGTCTGAAGGTGGTGATGGAGCACGTCACGACCACGGAAGCCGTGCAGATCGTGCGGGAGAACCGGCCGCGTATGGGCGCGACCATCACGCCCCAGCACCTGCTGTTCAATCGAAACGCCATTTTTCAAGGGGGCATCCGGCCCCACATGTATTGCCTGCCGGTGCTGAAACGGGAGCACCACCGGACCGCGCTTCGAGCGGCGGCGACCAGCGGCGAGCCAGGCTTCTTTCTCGGCACCGATTCAGCCCCCCATCTGCGCCACCTGAAGGAGAACAGCTGCGGATGTGCCGGCGTTTTCAGCGCGCCGGTCGCCTTGCAGGCTTATTTGAGGGTCTTTGCTGAAGAGAAGGCGCTTGAACACTTTGAGGCCTTTGCGTCATTGAACGGACCGGCGTTCTACGGCCTGCCGCCGAATGAAGGCAGCCTCACCCTCGCAGAGAAGCCCGGCACGCCACCCGGGGCGACGACCATCCAGAATCAAGGGGAAATCGTGCCCCTTTTCGTCGAGGAGCAGGTTGACTGGTCAGTGATCCAGGGGACATAAAGACGTGGTCGCGCTCAAATTGATCAGGGCTCACCGCCGGAAAGGTTCCGGCGGCGCTTTCGCGCGCGGCTCATGTTGGAATCGTATCAGGAGGACACCGTGAGCACGTTTTCCCACCTAACCGAAAAACGAGTCATTGCACATCAAACCGCAAAGATGATGCTTGAAATCCAGGCGGTTCATTTCAACGCCAACTCGCCTTTCGTGTTCACGTCCGGCTGGGCAAGCCCTGTTTATGTCGATTGCCGAAAAATCATTTCCTATCCGCGGCTCCGCTCCGCACTGATGGACTTTTCCGCGACAACCATCCTCAGCGAGATTGGCTACGAATCCATCGACAATGTAGCAGGCGGAGAGACGGCTGGAATTCCGTTCGCGGCCTGGATTGCGGACAAGCTGATGCTGCCGATGCAATATATCCGCAAGAAAGCTAAAGGGTTCGGACGAAACGCCCAGATCGAGGGCGAGGTTGCCGTTGGGGCTCGAACGCTTCTGGTCGAGGATCTCGCGACCGACGGCCGCAGCAAGGTCAATTTCTGCAATGCGCTGCGCTCGGCCGGTGCGAAAGTCGACCATTGTTTCGTGCTATTCTATTACGACATTTTTCCGATGAGCCGCGAGAACATGAAGGAATTGGGTGTCCAATTGCACTATCTCGCAACTTGGTGGGATGTGCTGGAAGTCGCGGAGAGCAGCGGCCACTTCGACAAGGGCGTTCTGCGCGAAGTGAGAGGGTTCTTGGAGGCACCGTCGCAATGGTCGGCAGCTCACGGTGGGATTGCAGAATTCAGCAACCCGCCGCCCCATTCTGACGGATCGGCCGCGCCGCCGCGAGC
>JAQGJU010000073.1 GCA_028290465.1 Xanthobacteraceae bacterium
GGCTCACCCGCCTCCAATTCAAAACACTGACAGAAGCTGGCAGGCCATGCGCCTATGGTCCGGCCCTCTGCTGATGGATGTCTGATGGCCGATAAGTCCGCTGCCCCGAACCGTGAAATCGTCATCCGCGGTGCCAAGGAGCACAATCTCAAAAACATCGATTTGCGGCTGCCGCGCGACAAGCTGATCGTGATGACCGGCCTGTCGGGCTCCGGCAAATCCTCGCTCGCCTTCGACACCATCTATGCCGAGGGCCAGCGCCGCTACGTCGAGAGCCTGTCGGCTTATGCGCGCCAGTTCCTGGAGATGATGCAGAAACCGGACGTCGACCAGATCGACGGCCTGTCCCCCGCGATCTCGATCGAACAGAAGACCACCTCGAAGAACCCGCGCTCGACGGTCGGCACCGTCACCGAGATTTACGACTACATGCGCCTGCTGTGGGCCCGCGTCGGCGTGCCCTATTCGCCGGCCACCGGCCTGCCGATCGAGAGCCAGACCGTCTCGCAGATGGTCGACCGCATCCTGGCGCTGCCGGAGGGCACCCGCCTTTACATCCTGGCGCCCGTGGTGCGCGGCCGCAAAGGCGAGTTCCGCAAGGAGTTCGCCGATTACCTCAAGCGCGGCTATCAGCGCATCAAGGTCGACGGCAAGTTCTACGAGATCGCCGAAGCGCCGGTGCTGGACAAGAAATTCAAGCACGACATCGACGTGGTGGTCGACCGCATCGTGGTGCGGGCCGATATTCAGGCCAGGCTGGCGGACTCGCTGGAGCAGTGCCTGAAGCTGGCCGAGGGCCTCGCGGTCGCGGAATTTGCGGACAAACCGCCGGCGCCGGCCGAAACCGCGAAGGCGTCTAAGTCTGACGCCAAGACCACCCAACTCGCCACCACGGCGGCGTCCGACGCCAACCGCATCCTGTTCTCCGAGAAATTCGCCTGTCCGGTGTCCGGCTTTACCATTCCGGAGATCGAGCCGCGGCTGTTCTCGTTCAACAACCCGTTCGGCGCCTGCCCGGCCTGCGGCGGCCTTGGCGTCGAACAGAAGATCGACGCCGATCTCGTGATCCCGGACCGCGACCTGACGCTGCGCAAGGGCGCGATCGCGCCGTGGGCGAAATCGACCTCGCCGTACTACAAACAGACGCTGGAAGCGCTCGGCAAGCACTACAAATTCGCGCTCGACACCAAGTGGAAGGACCTGCCGAAGAAGACCCAGGACGTGCTGCTGAACGGTTCGGGCGAAGACAATATCCGCTTTGCTTACGATGACGGCATGCGGGCCTATGAGACCAAGAAGCCGTTCGAAGGCGTCGTCACCAACCTGGAGCGGCGCTGGCGCGAGACCGAGAGCGAGTGGGCGCGCGAGGAAATCGGCAAGTATTTCACCGACATTCCGTGCAAGGAGTGTCACGGCTACCGGCTCAAGCCCGAGGCGCTGAGCGTCAAGATCGCCACCCTGCATGTCGCTGAGGTGTCCGACATGTCGATCAAGCGCGCCGGCGAGTGGTTCGAAACGTTGCCGAAGGCGCTCAACAAGCAGCAGAACGAGATCGCGGTCCGCATCCTGAAGGAAATTCGCGACCGGCTGCGCTTCCTGATGGATGTCGGCCTCGAATACCTGACCCTGGCGCGCGCCTCCGGCACGCTCAGCGGCGGCGAGAGCCAGCGCATCCGCCTGGCCTCGCAGATCGGTTCAGGTCTGACCGGCGTGCTGTATGTGCTGGACGAGCCGTCGATCGGCCTGCATCAGCGCGACAATGCGCGTCTGCTGGAGACGCTGAAGCGGCTGCGCGATCTCGGCAATACCGTGATCGTGGTCGAGCATGACGAGGACGCGATCCGCATCGCCGACTATGTGGTCGATGTCGGGCCCGGCGCCGGCATCCATGGCGGCCGGATCATCGCGCAAGGCTCACCCGACGACATCATGGCGGACGAGAATTCGCTGACCGGAAAATACCTGACCGGCGCGCTCAGTGTGCCGATCCCGGACCGCCGCCGGCCCGACCCGAGCCGCATGATCAAGGTCATCAATGCGCGCGGCAATAATCTGAAGAACGTCACCGCCGAAATTCCGCTCGGCCTGTTCGTCTGCGTGACCGGCGTGTCGGGCGGCGGCAAGTCGACGCTGCTGATCGATACGCTGTACAACGCCATTGCGCGCAAGCTGAACAATGCGTCGGAGGCCCCTGCCCCGCACGACAAGATCGAGGGCTTGCAGCATATCGACAAGATCATCGACATCGACCAGTCGCCGATCGGCCGCACGCCGCGCTCCAATCCGGCGACCTATACGGGCGCGTTCACGCCGATCCGCGAATGGTTTGCCGGCCTGCCGGAATCCAAGGCGCGTGGATATGAACCTGGGCGTTTCAGCTTCAACGTCAAGGGCGGCCGCTGCGAGGCCTGTCAGGGCGACGGCGTCATCAAGATCGAAATGCACTTCCTGCCGGACGTCTACGTCACCTGCGACGTCTGCAAGGGCAAGCGCTACAACCGCGAAACCCTCGACGTGACGTTCAAGAACAAGTCGATCGCCGACGTGCTCGACATGACCGTGGAAGAAGCTGCCACCTTCTTCAAGGCGGTGCCGAAGGTGCGCGAGACGTTCAAGACGCTGCACCGCGTCGGCCTCGACTACATCCATGTCGGCCAGCAGGCGACGACGCTGTCGGGCGGCGAGGCGCAACGCGTCAAGCTGGCCAAGGAACTGTCGAAGCGCGCCACCGGCCGCACGCTGTACATTCTCGACGAGCCGACCACCGGCCTGCACTTCCATGACGTCGCCAAGCTGCTCGAGGTGCTGCACGAACTGGTCGCCAGCGGCAATTCCGTGGTGGTGATCGAGCACAATCTCGAAGTCATCAAGACCGCCGACTGGGTCATCGACCTCGGCCCTGAAGGCGGCGACGGCGGCGGCGAGATCGTCGCGGCCGGTACCCCGGAGGACATCGTCAAGGTGAAGCGCAGCTATACCGGGCAGTTCTTGAAGCCGGTGCTGGAGAAGAAGGCGACGGCGGCTGCTGGGAAGAAGCGAAGGGTTGAGGCGGCGGAATAGCTGGAATTGTCAAAAAAGATGCATCAATTCTCTTGCTGCTGGTGTGACACATGACCGACGAGGAGCTTGTCGCCAATCAGCTCGCGATTTCGAAGCCGCCAGAAACGCTCCCAGATCCAATGCCGTTTGCGGAATTCCTAGAGGGAGTGCCACCATCTCAGTGGCGGCCGATCGCTGACCTTTGGCGGTTCAATTCAAGAGCAGGTGGCGGGCCTTCGACGGTAGTATTGAGCACCCCTGAACTTCAGCTCCATTGCACAACAGATACATGCAATGGTTTGAGGTTTTTTCGGTCTGATGGAACTGTCGAGTTCCGGGGGACCTTTCTGCGGACGTATGTGAGCTACACCTGCTCTAATTGTCGTAGGACAAGTAAAACATATGCCATTCAGGCCAATCGCGAGGATGACTCTGCGGGACGATGTTTCAAATACGGGGAATCCCCTGCCTATGGTCCGCCGACACCAGCGCGACTTATTCGCCTGTTCGGCTCAGACCGCGATCTCTTTTTGAAGGGACGAAGGTGCGAAAACCAAGGACTCGGCGTTGGGGCGTTTGTCTATTACCGCCGCGTGGTTGAGAACCACAAAAATTAGATCCTCAGTGAGATTATTCGTGTATCCGAAAAAATTGGTGCGCCTGCGGAGATGCTTGCTACGCTGAATGCGGCAAAGACCGAGAATCAGTTTTCTAGGGCTATGGACTCCGTCAAAAATGCTATCCCGCAGGCGTTGCTGATCAACGGCGCGAACCCGCTTACACTGTTGCATTCGGCCTTGAGTGTCGGCCTTCATGCCCAATCGGATGAACAGTGCCTCGAACTTGCGCATGATGTCCGCGTGGTCTTGATTGAATTGGCTGACCGCCTTGGGCAAGCCCTGAAAGACGAAGACGAATTGAATACGGCGGTCACCCGACTAATGAGCGTGCGGCAGAGGCCTATAGAAGAATAACAGTAGTCGAGTTCAGCGCGTGAGTGAATATCATAACGTATTGCGCCGCTCTCAAGCCGCGTCCGCCGGCCGCACCCGCTTCGCTATCTCGCTTCCCTTCTCCCGCTCAACCACGCCGATGTCATATTGGCTCTGCAGATCGAGCCAGAACTGCGGGCCGTTACCGAAATAGCGGCCGAGCCGCACCGCGGTGTCGGCGGTGATCGAGCGCCGCCCATTCAGGATATCGGTGATGCGGCCGGACGGGACGCCCAGGTCGAGAGACAGGCGGTTGGCGCTCAATTGGCGCGCGGTCAGTTCGCGCTTCAGCAATCGGCCGGTATGTACGACGGGAGGCACGGCATTCCTCCTCTATGTAGGTCTGCCCTCTGGCGCACTAAGCGCACGTTTCTATATATACCAAATGCCCTCCCCGGTCCGCGACAATCCCGCCCTCGCCCGCTTTGAGCTCGACATCGACGGCCACGTCGCGGTCGCGAATTATCGCGTGGCCGGCGACGTGATGACGTTCACGCATACCGAAGTTCCGGTTCAGCTGCGCGAGCGCGGCATCGGCTCAAAGCTGGTGCGGGGTGCCTTGGAAGCTGCCCGCGCGCGAAACTTGAAGGTGCAGCCGCGCTGTTCGTTCGTCGGCAACTACATCGCTCGGCACCCGGAATTTCTCGACCTGCTGGCGTGACCGTGATGGCACGCGAACCGATCCGCATCGGCACCGCCGCCTGGTCGATCCCGAAACAGCACGCCGCGGCGTTCCCGCCGACCGGCAGCCATCTCGAACGCTACGTGCAGCGCCTGAACGCGGTCGAGATCAACACCTCGTTCTACCGGCCGCACCGGCGCACGACCTATGAGCGCTGGGCCGCCAGCGTGCCGGACGGTTTTGCGTTCGCCGTGAAGGCGCCGCAAGAAATCACGCATGAGCGAAGGCTTTCCGGCGCCAACGCCGCGCTCGACCGGTTCCTCAGCGAAGCCGGCGGTCTGGGCGCCAAACTAGGTCCGCTGCTCTTTCAGCTGCCACCCAGCTTCGTCTTCGATCCGGTCGTGACGGATGCCTTCCTGACCGGGCTGCGCGCCCGCTTCGCTGGCGATGTGGCCTGGGAGCCGCGCCATCCTGCCTGGTTCACGTCCGAAGCCGACGAGATGCTGACTCGCCATCGTGTCGCCCGCGTCGTCGCCGATCCGGCGGTCGTGCCCCAGGCACAGGAACCCGGCGGCTGGCGCGATCTGCTGTATGTGCGGCTGCACGGCGCGCCGCGAATCTATTATTCGGACTATGAGCCGGACCGGCTGGCGCAGGTTGCGCACGAGATCACCGAAGCTGCCGAGGCCGGCCGCAAGGTCTGGTGCATCTTCGACAACACCGCGCTCGGCCATGCGACCGGCAATGCGCTCGCCGTGCAGGACTTGCTCCGACGCCGCGCGCCGAAATAACTCTCAGGAACGGCGGCCCCCATGCGCAAGCGCACCGTCACGGTCAACGACAAGATGCAGACCGGCTACCGCTATCAACTGACGGCGGCGCCAGGGCGAAGTTTCGATCTGGAATTCACGCCGGACCTGACGCCGGCGCAGATGCTCAAGCTCGGCGTGTTCGGCGGCAAGTACATGACCGACTGCCGCCGCGAGTTTCCGGCCAGCTGGTTCAAAGGCGCGAAGCTGTCGCCCGAAGGCCGCGATCCGTCGCTGAACTTCTTCAACACCGACGCCAGCCAGCCGCTGTCCGAATGGCAGCGCAAAGGCTGGATTTACCAGGACGACCCGCGCGGCTGGTTCCAGTGGTATTGCCGCTACTACATGGGCCGCCGCCTCCCTGACGAGGACCGGCGCCAGATCAAGCGCTGGCGGATGGTCCGGCGGCATGTCCGCCAAATTCAGATGAACTGCGAGCCCGGCCACCTGACCTGCCGGCGCCGCCAGCGCCAAGCGCTGCTGCACTGGGCCTATGACAGCCGGATGATTTAAACCGTTCTCGTCACTTCTCCGGCAAGCCATCCAGCAGCGCCTGCGCGGCCTTGGTCAGGTCGGGGAAATAGGGCTGGGTCTTGGCGCGCTCGCCGAAGCATTTGCGGAACGCGGTATCGCCCTCTTCCTGCTTTTTCGTATAGCTGTCGAACAGCTTCTCGTCCTTCTGTTCGGTCGCCCGGTAGGCCTCGAAGATTACTTCGGCCTCTTTTTGCGACTTGTCCCAGATCTGCGTACACGCCGCGATCGGCGCGGCCTTGCCCTCGACCCGCAGGCTCGCCACGTAAACGCGTCCGCCCAGCGCCGCCGAGACGATGATTTCGTCCGGCACGCTCGGTCCGATGTCCTGCCGGCGCACCACCAGCAGCGCGGTCGCGGCCTTGGCGGCGGCCGGCTTGGTGACCAGCAGTTCGGTGAAGATCGCGACCGCCGCGTCAGCGCTGATGGCCTGCGTGTAAAACGTCTCGGATTTGAGCGCGGCCGGAATGTCCTGCGGCACGTTTTCGAGATCGGGCCACCAGTTCTTGTGGGCGAGCAGCCAGCCCGACGTCAGCGTCTCTGTCGTGGCCACGATGCGGGTCTTTTCGTCCTTTGATTCATAGGCCACGCCATCGAGCGCGCCGAATCCGACGTCGCCGCTTCGCAGCGTGTCATTGTTGATCTTGCCGGTGTCCGTGACGCCCTTGAGCTGGGGCGCCCCGATCAGCGCCCGCAACCTCTTGCCAAGGTCGAGAAGCGCCTCCTCTTCGCGCTTGGCGATACGCTCCTCGGGCTCATTGGCCGTATCCATCGCGTTAATGGATTTGATGGCGGCGTCGCGCGCGGCCAGATAGCTCTGCTCAGGGGAAGTGGTCTGCGCGGCGGCCGGTCCCAGCACCGGCCCCAACAACAACAGCGCGGCGAATAGAGCTTTCATGTCCCGTTCCCGTATTTCTGTCCTGTCGGACGGCGCACAAGCCATTTAGTCGTCGGTCGACCGGACCCGGTTCAGCACCAGGGTCCCGCAAAGCCTTTCAAACGCTTGCCACAGGCCTTATACCCGCCCGATGACCGACATTGCCAATGCCCCGCCAAGCCCGCCAGCCGCCCCAGAGGAATGCCCGCGCTGCCAGAAGCCGTTGCCGCTCTGCGTCTGCGACGGCCTGGAGACCATTAATAACAAGATCGAGCTGCTGGTCCTGCAGCACCCGCAGGAGCAGGACAAGGCGCTCGGCACCGCGCGGCTTGCCGTGTTGCAGCTCAAACGCGCCGAATTGAAGGTCGGCCTGTCGTGGCCGAGCCTGTCCAAGATCCTGGGCCGGACGGTCGATCCGCAGCACTGGGGTATCTTGTATTTGGGCTCGGTCGAGGCCGCCGCCGTCGCGCCCGATGAAGACATCGTCGTCGTCGACAGCAAGGGCCAGCCGGTCGACCACCAGGCAGGTGTGCTGCGCGAGCTGGAAGGTATCGTGCTGCTCGACGGTACCTGGAGCCAGGCCAAGGCGCTATGGTGGCGCAATGCCTGGATGCTGAAATGCCGCCGTATCGTGCTCGGCCCCTCGGCGCCGTCGCGTTACGGCAAGGTGCGGCGCGAGCCGCGCGCCGACGCATTGTCCACCATCGAGGCCGCCGGCATGCTGCTGGCGCGGCTGGAAAAGAAGCCGGCCATCGAGAAGACGCTGGGTGCCAGCTTCGAGCGGCTGCTGGCCAAGTATCACGAGGCCACACAGACCGGCGAGGTGAAGGTCCCGAAGGTTGCCAAGCGCGACTGGCGCGGCGTCAAGCGGCGGCGCCGCTAAGACGTTTGGATGTGACGTCAAGGACAGGCAGGTCATTTTCGGCCTGGACGGAACGCCGTCCGACAGCCTCGACGAGATCGCCGCGAAACTTATGTCGTGATCACGATGGCGCCTGCGCCTTGTCGTCCCGCAGGATGTCGCGGCCGGCCAGCAGCGCCTTCACCAGATCGACATTGCCGTTGTCGCATGTGAAGCCATCGTCGGCACCGAAGAACTCGTCACGGAATTCCGGCCGTATTTCCTTGATCCATTCGCTGCTGCGCATGTCGACGGATGCGTTGGGCGAAGCATTCCAGCCCCTCGCGATCACGTGGCCGCCAATCGTCGACGGGCCGTCATCGTCGATGATGACCCGGTCCGCGCGCACATCGCCCTTGATCAGCAGATGGCCGTGATTGTAGGTGACGACGATCAATCCGGCGGCCGTGACATTGCCGTCGACCACGAGGTCCATGCAGCCGAACACGATGTCGCGGCAATGCAGGTTGCCGCGCACCCATAGGAAAGCCGCGCTGGTGTCGATCTCCCAATTCATGATGCTGCCGTTCAACTCAAGATCGCCATCGACCACGATGCCGGCAATCTCCTGGCCGGCCAGCGCGTCCATGTCGAGATCGCCGGCCAAGACAGCGTGATTGGCATAGTGCCGCACGTCATAGCGCGCCGGATACATCCGGCGGAACGAGTCGCGCCACGTATCACTGTGGACATCGATCCGGGTGAAGCGTTCCGGATTGGCCTCGACCTCGGCGATCCTGTCGTCCGCGGTAACGAATTGGTGCAGCGTGGTGCGATTGTCGAAGTGCCGGTCGAGGCCGAGCGACGTCACCGCCTCGCGTAGCGGCACCAGAGAAAACGGGTCGGACATAACGGACTTTCCGGTTGGCGCGAATATGATGCGCGGGTCCTTGTTAATCGGTCCCAACCGGCCAAAGGTTCAATGCGAGGGCGATATTCGTCCCCCTTGCTCTGGCGGCCGACCATCCCCAACTGCCCGTTATCCCTTCCTTCACTCGGATTTCCGCCATGCAAATCGATCTTTCCGGCCTTCGCGCCCTCGTCACCGGCTCGACCAAGGGCATCGGCCGCGCCGTCGCACAAAAGCTCGCGGCCAGCGGCGCCGAAGTCGCGGTCAATGGCCGCAAAGCGGCCCATGTCACCGATGTCATCGCGCAGATCCGCAAGGCCGTCCCGAACGCCAAGCTGGTGGCCGCGCCGGGCGATGCGGCGACCGCGGAGGGTGTCGCCGCGATCATCAAGGCGGCGGGCGATGTTGACATCCTGGTCAACAATGTCGGCATCTTCGAGGTCAAGCCGGCCTTCGACATCCCGGACGAAGACTGGAGCCGGATGTTCGAAACAAATGTGTTATCCGGCGTGCGTTTCACCCGACATTACGGTCCGCGCATGCGCGACAAGGGATTCGGCCGCGTCGTGTTCATCTCGTCGGAATCCGGCATTCAGATTCCAACCGAGATGATCCATTACGGCTTTTCGAAATCCGCCGATCTTGCGCTGATGCGCGGCTTTGCGCAGGCACTCGAGGACAGCGGCGTCACCGTCAATGCGGTACTGCCCGGCCCGACTCGCACCGAAGGCGTCGAAGCGATGTTCGCCTCGATGGGGCAGTCGCTGGACGA
Organism: Xanthobacteraceae bacterium; assembly: GCA_028290465.1. GTDB lineage: Bacteria > Pseudomonadota > Alphaproteobacteria > Rhizobiales > Xanthobacteraceae > FEB-22. Next base: position 9,394 of record JAQGJU010000073.1, read on the forward strand.
TCCCGGCGTCGCGCGCAACTTCATCGATAGTGAACGGCCGAGCTCGATCATCAAGCGGCTCACCACGGCCGAGGAGATCGCCAACGTCGTCGCCTTCCTGGTGTCGCGGGAAGCCAGCGCCATCACCGGCTCGCCGGTACGTGCCGACGGCGGTGTGGTGCGGTCGATTACCTGACGGAGAGCATGATCCCGAAAAGTGGCCTTCCGGTTTTCGGAAAAGATCATGCTCCAACAAGACACTTCGATCGCTTGACCTGCCCGTCCCGGTCTTTGAAAATCGCGAAGGGTCGGCCGCCGCCGGTCCATTTGCCGGAGGCGCCTATGTCCGACGTTCATGACAATCCCGCCGAGCATCGCTTCGAACTCGAGGCGGACGGCCATGTCGCGATGGCGCATTACAAGCTGGCGCCCGGCGTCATAACGTTCACCCACACCATCGTGCCGAAAGAGCTGGAAGGCCGCGGCATCGGCTCAAAGCTGGCGCGCGGCGCGCTCGACGCCGCCCGGGCGCAAAGCCTGAAGGTCGTGCCGAAATGCCCGTTCATCGCCGGCTATATCGGCAAGCATCCGGAATACGCGGATCTGGTCGCATAGCCGCGACGTCGCCCTGAGATATCCATCACCGCACTACAGCGTATAGGTCCAGTCGCTCTTCACGTAGCGATAGCCTTCCGCCGCCTTCGCGACATGGCCGATGCCCGGATATGGCAGGTGCATGCCGGCGATCTGCACGCGGTCGGTCGACGCCATGTCGAACACCTTTTTGCGCGTGACGATGGCCCGGTCCTGGTCGGTGTCGAACGCAAGTGCCCAGTCGGGCCGCGCGAACTGCAACACGGCAGCATGCACGATATCGCCCCAGATCAGAAGGTCGCCCTGGCCCGACGTGACCCGGTATCCGGTATGGCCCGGGGTGTGGCCCGGCAGATGCATCGACGAGATGCCCTTCACGACTTCGCCATCGGCTCCGATGCGGCGCAGCCGCGCCCCATAGGCCTTGAGCGAGGCCTGCGCAGCGACGAAGAACGGCTTCACGTCGTCCGGCACCTTGGCCATGATCTCGGCATTGGTCCAGAAACCGATGTCGGCCTCGTGCACTGCCATCTCGGCCTTCGGAAACAGCGCGGCGCCCTCCTTCGAGAACAGCCCGCCGATGTGATCGGGATGCAGATGCGTCACTAGGATGGTGTCGATCGCCGCCGGGTCGACGCCGGCCGCGCGAAGATTGTCGGCGAGCTTGCCGGCGGTCGGCCCCATCAGCGCGCCAGAGCCGCTGTCGACCAGCACCAACCGGTCGCCGGTATTGACCACATAGGTGTTGATCGCGCCGCGCACGCTGTCGCCGGCCGGCACGAAGGCCTCTTCCTGCAATCGCTTCACGCCGGCGGCGTCGGCCTTCGGAAACAGGCTGAGCGGCAGATCGATATGACCGTCGAGGATCGCCGTTACTTCGAAGTCGCCGACCTTGAGCCGTTGCACGCCGGCCACCTGGCTGCCGGCTTTGGCGGAGGCCGCTTGCGCCGGATCAGCGCCGAAACCGGCTGCGAGGGCCATGCCGCCGAGCGCGGTGCCGCCGACCAGAAGCCCGCGTCGATCGATGTTGTGTGCCATGTCGAACCTCCCAGGATGAACGTCTTGCGCCGGCACCATGACAACATTTTAACAGCGAACGTCGCCTGAGCAAGCTATGCCGTCACGCCGATCGTCCGACCGGGCGCGGCGGCACAGAAACATGTTGAATCGGGAATGGTTTTGCCAATGACGGCTTGAGTGTCGTCTCAAATCGTATGATCGTTGTCCATGCGCGCTTGCGCCACGTTTGCCAGAAGCACGCCGAGGCAGCCACACAACAAGATGGCTCCCGCCGCCAATGGAACGTCCGGAATCAGCTTTGCACACATTCCGGCAAGGACAACAACTGCGACGATTTCCAAGGCGAGCGCGCCATCGTCAACGAACAGCCCGAGCACCTCACGAAACACAGATCCCAACATGTTCATGACAACGCCTCCGGGCTCGGGCGACGCGCCACGACGACGGCGGTGCGCCCAATGGCCAGAAAAAGCACCACAAAAACGATAATCGCGAGATCAGCGCCTGGCCAGGCCACACCGAGGCCCTCTCCCGTCCAAAAAACGCCGAACGCCGACAGCATCACGCCGACAGCAAATTTGAGCGTGTTTTCAGGAACCCGCGCCAGCGGACGATGCACGACAAGACCGATGCCGGCGACCAGCAGACATGCCGCGAGCGCGCCGACACTCGCAGGACCGAGCAGGCCGCGGCCGGCACTGAGCGCGATCACGATGAACACCACCTCAAGTCCTTCGAGAAGCACGGCTTTGAAACTGGTGAGCGCGGCGAGCCAATCGAGGCGCGCTTCATGACGACGGGCTTGATCGCGCAATTCCGCCGTTTCGGTCGCGAAAGTCTTTGCCTCATCGTGCAGCGGAATGACACCGGCTGAGCGCAGGATCGCCTTTCGCAACCAGCGCATGCCGAACAGCAAAAGCAGAATGCCGATCACGAGTTGCAGGAGATGGAGCGGGACACGATCGAGCAGCGGGCCAAGCGCGACGACGATAACGACGAGCAGTACAAGGCCTGCGAGTGCGCCAAGTCCGGCCGGACGCCAGCCGCGAACGGTAGCGACGGCCAGGATGATGGTCAGCGCTTCCACGGCCTCGACCAGCGAGGCCAGAAACGCCGCCGTCATTATCGACCCGGTATGCGTCAAGCTGCCGATCATAATACGTCTCCACGATACGGTATGTTTGGTCGCGTTTTTCGCGTACGTCCGCGATCGTCCTGCACCAACGTGCCGGTGCCCCTGAACGAAGAGGCGGTTCGTATGGACCATCGTTCAAACTCGCGGTCGATCGTCAGAATGTCGTGCCTGAGTTGGACCAGGGCAGGCGCGTTATGACGTGTCAGCGGCGGACCGAACACCGCTAAAGCCACGATCAACACCGCAAAACTCCAGGCGAGAATAGCCTGGATCGGTTTGCGTCCGGTTCCGCATTCTAATTGGGCAACGTGCATTGATTGGTCTCTGGCTTTCATCGGCAACATGAGCGTGCTGCCAGCTATACTGGAATGCATTCTGTTCATTGCTGCATGTTTATGGAGAATTGAGCGGCCTGTGGCGTTTCGTTGGGCCGTCCCGGGAGTTGGTCCGGCGGGGCCATGAATTCCGGCCCGACCGGATCCTTGATGGTCTCGCTAAGAATCGCCTCGATCGCGGCCATCCCCGATCGGTCGATGTGCCATCCCATTACTTCGTCGATGGGCGCAAGCTGGTCGGGATGGCGGGCGCCCCATAGCGCGATATTGGTGTCGGCTCGATCGAGCACCCAACGCAAGGCAAGGTGGATGACGCGCTTGCCGTAATTCTCTTGGGCAAAACGATCCAGTCTGTAGACGGCATCGAGGTAATCCCGAAACCGCGGAGCCTGGAATTTTGGATCATGCCGGCGCAGATCGTCACCCATGAACCGCGTCGCATCTGTCATCCGTCCGGACAGGAGGCCACGGCAGAGTGCGCCATAGGCGAGCGTGACGATCTTTCGGTCACGGCAATATGGCAGGACGTCATGCTCGATCCCGCGCTCAAATAGATTGTACGGCGGCTGTGCGGTGTGCAAAGGCGCGACGGCCCGAAAGGCTTCCATCTGGGCCGGCGTAAAGTTACTGACACCGATAGATCGGATTTTTCCGCAGCGGAGCAAGTCGGCCATCGCCCCCGCGGTCTCCTCGATCGGAATTTTCGGGTCCGGCCAGTGCACCTGGCAAAGGTCGATCGCGTCGGTTTTAAGCCGGCCCAAAGATGCCTCGACCTCCTGTACGATCCGGACCTTGCTCGCATCGCGGAACGGTTTGCCGTTGTCCCAGTCGAGGCCGACCTTGGTCGCGATCAGCACCCGTTGGCGTCGGCCATCGGCGGCAAGCGCGTTGCCGACGATCTCCTCCGAGCGGCCGAAGCCGTAGACCGGCGCGGTATCGATCAGCGTGATGCCGCGATCAAGCGCTTCATGAATCGTACGGATGGATTCGGCCTTATTGCTGCCACCCCACATCCATCCGCCCATCGCCCAGGTACCGAGGGCGATGCGCGATGCCTTTACGGGAATATGTCCGACGACGATTGTTTCCATTTTGCTATGATTGTGTCGATTTTGGCTCTGATGTCATTCGGCTATGGCGCAAGACATAGGATGTGTTTTGATATGCTGGAAATGCATTCTCTTCATTGCTACATGTCCATGGAGAATTGGCTGATTTAAGAGGTGGACCCTTGGCCACGCCAAGCGTGAAGTTGGGCGCGATCGACCTGAACCTGCTCGTGGTCTTCGACGCCGTCATGCAAGAACGAAGCGTCACGCGGGCCGGCCAGATGCTGAGCCTAAGTCAGCCGGCGATGAGCCACGCTCTGACCCGACTGCGTCATATGCTGAAGGACGATCTGTTCATTCGCAGCCCCAAGGGCATGGTTCCGACGCCGCGCGCCGAGCAACTTGCGTCGCCGATCAAGGCGGCGCTTGGTGAGCTGCGACAATCGCTGGAGCCGGCCGAGTTCGAACCATCCACGGCGACGACAAGCTTCCGGATCGCGGTCGACAATTATGCGGCGTTTGTTCTTGTGGGCCTATTGGCTGCCCCGATCCTGAAAATGGCACCGGGTGTGACACTGGATTTTCGCCCGAGCGGGACGCTATTGCTCCTGGACGTGCTGGATCGAGGCGAATTTGATTTGGCGATCGGAGCACTCGCCCAACAAGGCGAACGATTTTCGCGCCTGCCATTGTTGCAGGATGACTTTGTCGTGGTACTGCGCAAGGACCATCCGGTGATGGCCGATGCCGTGTTGTCGATCGAAAGCTTTGCCGCGCTATCGCATCTTGACGTTTCATCCTTGCACGACGACACCGATTTCGTCGACCAAGCCCTCAGCCGGCGAAAACTCACGCGCCGGATAGGCTTGCGTGCGCCGTTCCTGTCCGCGGTGCGGATTTTGGCCGCGTCGGATATGGTCTCGATCTTCCGGCGACACATCGCAGAAGAGCTGGTCCGTTATCGTCCACTGGCCATTCGCCCGCTGCCGCATGCATCTCCGATCGTGGAAACCGCGATGCTGTGGCATCGCCGGCTTGATCATCAACCGGCGCATCGGTGGTTGCGCGAAGTGGTGCGCGACCTTTGCAAAACGAACCCAAGTTATCTGTAATTCATTCTGTGCATGTTGGTGTGACGACAATGCATTTGTGGCTCCGGCTGCCCGTTCCCATGTGACTGGTGCAGCAAGAGCTGCCGTACCGCAACGGTGCGGATCAACCTGATAGGAGAAAATGTTATGAACAAGCTCATGACCGTTGTGGCCGTCGCGGCCACCATTATCTCGGCCCCGGCGTTTGCGCAGAGCGCGCCGAAGCATGTTAAACAACAGCAGCAGACCGGCTATCAAGTGCCGTGGGACGCCGTCGTCGTCGATGGCCAGGTGGTCGGCCAGGATCCGGATGCGAACATCCGCACCCAGATCGAGCGCGATGCGATGGCGGGCCTCGGCAACTGACTTGAGAGTCCAGGACATAGCCCCGGGCACATTGCCCGGGGCTTGCCTGGCAGGTTCGCGTGTCGGACGTGGAACGAAGCGCCGTCCGCGCCGTGCTGCTGCTTCACCATCGCTTCGTCCTTGGCGTCCGCTCAGCTTCGAATCCGAAGACCTGTCGGCGAGATACGTACAGATCGCGGCGACTTCGGTGATCACCACATTGCCTTGGCGTAGCGCTGGCACCTTGCCGCGTCGGACATGACGTCGATCGTCCGACGACGCATCGCCGAAGAACTTATCCAACATCGAACACAGGTTATGCGCGCGAAATAGTGCGTGACCTTATGCAAAGCGGCGCTCCACTCCCGGAAATTCTTATCGCGCATGTTGGTATGACGACAAAGCATTTGTTGCGCTGGCTGCGCGCACCCATGTGTGTGGTGCAGCCAACAGCTGCGCACCGCAACGGTGCACATCAACCAAACAGGAGAAGTGACATGAACAAGCTCATGACCGTTGTTGCTCTCGCCACCACCGTCATCTCGGCGCCGGCTTTTGCCCAGACCCCGCCGAAGTACCACCACGACAGCGCGCCCGCCCAGTATCAGCAACCGTCGGACGTCGTCACGTTTGGCGGCAAGGTGGTCGGCCAGGATCCGGACGTGAATGTCCGGGAAAATCTCTTGCGCGATGCCTTTGCGGGCGGCCATTGATTTGAACCCCAAACAAAGCCCCGGGCGTCTTGCCCGAGGCTTTGTGGGCTCGTTTTGCGCGTCGAGGGTTCTTACGGCTTCGCCATCGCTTCGTCCTTGGCTTCAGAGCGTTTGACCGCCGGCCGGTCCTTGAATCGTGCGACGTAGTCGGAGAACTCCTGGCGTTCCGGGATCAGCTTGAAAATGGTGGCCCAGCGTAAGGTCGAGCCGACCACCAGATCGGCGGCCGTGAACTGGTCGCCGAGCAGAAACGGGCCCGGCGTCACTGCCTTGGCCACAGTGTCCATCGCGGTGTCGAAATCGCCGTAGCCGAGCGCGGCGCGCGGCGCTTCGGCCTTTCGCGGAAACGCGCGATCCATAATCGCCGGCTCGATCACGCCGGGCGAGAAGAACAGCCATTTCAGATATGGTCCGCGCCGCGGGTCGCCCACCGGCACGTTCAGCTTCGCAGCCGGAAACGCGTCGGCCAGATACGTGCAGATCGCCGCAACCTCGGTGATCACCACATCGCCATGACGCAACGCCGGCACCTTGCCCATCGGATTGACGGCGAGATATTCCGGCGCGCGGTTTTCGCCCTGCTTCATATTGAGCAGATGGATGTCGTACGGTTCGCCGATCTCCTCCAGCATCCACAATACGATCGCGGACCGCGACGGAGACATGTGGTACAGCGTCAGATCGGCCATGTGGTGTTCTCCCGGGTGGCTTTGATCTCGGTGTGCCATTGTGACGGTCGCCGCATCATCCACGCGGCCAGCAGCAATAGTATGACATAATTTCGCGGAACATGGCCCGGCGCGTCTGCTTGTGTTACAGGTAGTCGGTGCAAATGGGGGAGCCGACCATGCGACTGCGGGACCAGTTTGCGGCGGCACGGCTGCGGTTCGAGCCGCTGACGTTCTACGAAAGATTCGAGCACGTCAGTATTCTGATCCTGAGCACCTTGATCGCCATTATCGTCGCGTTTGCGATCTGGCATCTGGCGTTGAAAGTCCTGCTCGGAGTCATCCTTTCGGGCAACCTGGACCCGACCGACTACGAAGTGTTCCAAGCCGTGTTTGGCATGATCTTCACCGTGATCATCGCGCTTGAGTTCAAACGCTCGCTGCTGGTGCTGGCGGAGCGGCGCGACAGCATCGTACAGGTGCGCACCGTGGTGTTGATTGCACTCCTGGCAGTGGTCCGCAAGCTGATCATCCTCGACCTGAAGACCACGGAGGCGATGCAGTTGCTCGCGCTCGCCGCCGCCATTCTGGCGCTTGGCGCGGTGTATTGGATGGTACGGGATCAGGACCGGCGCCAAGATAGTTCTCAAGACAACGCCCCCGTGTTGCGCTGAGCATGTCGGCAAAGCCGTTACCTTTGCTGAAGCGACTACGCGCCGCGTGGCAGCTCGGCCCGGTCATACCGATCGATGCCGGCATGAGCGATGCTTCGGTATTCCGCGTCGGCGAGATGTTTCTCAAACTGGCCGAGGATCGAAACTCCGCTACAGCGCTTCGTCAGGAGATCGAGCGGACGCAATGGCTGGCCGCGCAAGGCATCCGCGTCCCGGCGACGGTGCGGGTGTATGACGACGGCGCCAGCGCGGCTTGGCTGAGCGCGGCGGTGCCGGGCACCGGCGCGGCGGATTCGAATCTGCCGCCGGCCGAACTGGTTCCGCTGATCGGCCGCGCCCTGCGCGCGCTGCATGCGTTGCCTGTGAACACCTGCCCGTTCGATGAGACGATCCAGGCTCGCCTTGCCGTGGCGCGCCGCGATATCGACGCGGGCGTGGTCGATCCCAGCCATTTCGATGACCGCAATGCCGGCGTCTTGCCGCAAGAACTGCTGCACCGGCTGACCCAAAGCCCGCCATCGGAAGAGCTGGTCGTCGCCCACGGCGACGCGACGCTGAGCAATATGATCGTCGGCCCGGACGGCATGGTGGGCCTTGTTGATTGCGGCAGAGCGGGCCGCGCCGACCGCTATCTCGATCTGGCGGTCACAGCCGATGGGATCGCCGAGATCCTCGGCGAAGAATGGATTGCGCCGTTTGCCGAGGCCTATGGCGAGACCGCATGGCAGCACGACAGGGCGCGGTACTTTTCGGACCTGTACGAGCTGTTCTGACACTCCTTTGGACCGGCAAGGTTCCAGCCATGGGGCGCGGTCGTGCCGAAAATGTGAACGCACGGCCTCCTCCGGCACCCTAATATTGCGAGACAGGACGTTCCGACCGCCGCGTGTCGTGCCACGGACAGTTCCTCGTTGTTTTCTTTGCCCTGGCTCGCCGCCCGGCCGCGAACGCCGCCCTCGTATTCAGGGAGCCGGCACTATGGCCTATGCGGAAATCATCGTCGGTCCGGGCGAAACGCTCGCCCAACCGGTCATTCGCAAAATTGGAATGCGCGATCTTTTCGACGCGCTGCGTCGCGGCGTCGACGACTTCATGGCGATGCCAAGCCAGTTGGTGTTTCTCTGCCTGATCTATCCGGTCGTCGGGCTGGTGCTCAGCCGCATGGCTTTCGGCTATGACGTGCTGCCGATTCTGTTTCCGCTGATGGCGGGGTTTGCCCTGGTCGGCCCATTGGCGGCCATCGGATTTTACGAATTGAGCCGTCGCCGCGAGCAGGGCCTCGATACACACTGGACTCATGTGTTCGACGTGCTGCACTCGCGCTCTCTCGGCGCCATCGTGGTGATGGGGCTGCTGCTGATGGGGATCTTCCTCGGCTGGCTGGTCGCCGCCAAAGCGATCTATCAGTCCCAGTTCGGCGTGCTGGCGCCGGATTCGATAACAGGCTTCGTCCGGGAGGTGCTGACGACGCCCGCCGGCTGGAATCTGATCGTGATCGGCAACGGTGTCGGGTTCGTGTTCGCGGCCGCCGTGCTGACCATCGGCGCGGTGTCTTTCCCGCTGCTGCTCGACCGCGAAGTCGGCGTCGCCGCCGCCATCATGACCTCGATACGGGCCGTCATGGCGAACCCGGTGCCGATGGCGATCTGGGGCCTGATCGTCGCGGCGCTGCTGGTGATCGGGTCGCTGCCGTTCCTGTTCGGGCTTGCCGTCGTGCTGCCGGTGCTCGGGCACGCGACTTGGCACCTGTATCGCAGGCTGGTGGTGCGCTGACAGATCAGACAACGGTTGGGCGCCGACAGACCGCCACCCGCTTAATTTTAACGACCGACGTTCCGATCAAGGAACCTGTGCGGTGTTTCGGTGTTTTACCGAAGCACCGCACAGGTATTTATACGGTCCGAAATATTGCGATGCAAAAAGTTATTTCGTGACGGAAAATCGGACCGCATACTGAATTCCATCGGCGTTGAGTCGTGGACGCGTGCGTCGCTTGCCGTCGCGCATGGCGGGTGCGTCGGCCTAGCCAAGGAAAAGTCGAGCCGCTGAACCGTTGCCGGGACAACATGAGGATCAAGCATGTTCTTTCGTCTTACGCGGGCGTCGCTCGTCATGTCCGTCTGTGTGTCTTTTGCTGGCACATCGTTTGTCACGCCATCTCTGGCGCACGATTCCTGGATCAGCCGGGGCGGCCTTAAGAATGTCGCCGGCGAATGGTGCTGCGGCGATTATGATTGCCCAGTGCTGAACTACAGCCCCCGTGTAACCGGGGCAGGCTATCAACTCGAAAATGGCGAAGTGGTGCCGTTCTCGGAAGCGATGCCCTCACCCGACAACACCTTTGTGCGCTGTCACCGGCCCGACGGCACGCGGCGCTGTTTTTTTGCACCCAAGCCGGCAAGCTAGAGCGTCTTCAAGTGAAGTGGAATCCACTTCACTTGAAGAAACGCGTCTGTCTAAACATTAGAACGCGTCCGCAGATAAGTGTAGGCAATATGCGATTGCTTTTCCGCAAAACCGGTGTCCACTTTTTTGCTGGACGCGCTCTAAGCCGCGTCGTTTTTAGCCGCAACGGCATCACGGCGGTCTGTGTCATGCGTTGATGTGTCCCGGCATTGCCGGGACAGCAAAGAAGATGTGCGCCGCCGCGCCACCCGTTCCGATCATTTCGCTGCCGAGCGAACTATGCGCGAAGCGGGTTGCCGCGAATCCGCCGGCCGCGCAGGATCGCGGCTCACGCGCTTTCCCCCAAAGCTCCTTCCGAAAGTTCTTCCGCCGATGATGACGCCGTCGCTGCTGCTGTTTACGGCCCTGGTCTTTCTGTTGGCGGGATTGGTCAAGGGTGTCATCGGCCTTGGCCTGCCGACCGTCGCCATCGGACTGATGAGCCTGTTCATGACGCCGGTCGAGGCCGCCGCCATCCTGGTGGTGCCCTCGCTCATCACCAATGTCTGGCAGGCCTTGGTCGGGCCGTACCTCACGGCGCTGCTGCGCCGGCTGTGGCCGATGCTGCTCGGCCTGTGTGCCGGAACCTATCTCGGGGCCGGAATGCTGACCGGGGCCAATTCCCCACACGCCGTCACGGCGCTGGGCATCGCGCTGGTGATCTACGCCATTGTCGGCCTGACGCCGCTCCGGCTGACGGTGCCGCCGCGCTGGGAGCCCTGGCTGGCGCCCGTCGTTGGGCTTGCGACCGGGGTGGTGACGGCGGCGACCGGGGTGTTCGTAATCCCGGCCGTGCCCTACCTGCAGGCGCTGGGGCTTGAGAAGGACGAACTGGTCCAGGCGCTGGGCCTGTACTTTCTGGTGTCCACCGTGGCCCTCGCGGCCGTGGTGGCGCAGGCGGGTTCGATGCCGTTGTCCTGGGCGGCTTTGGCCATCTCGGCGGCCGTCGCGCTGATGGCCGCCCTGATCGGCATGGCGCTCGGACAAGGGGTGCGGGCAAAGGTCCGTCCGGCCCTGTTTCGGGTGTGTTTTTTCGCCGGACTACTGCTGCTCGGCCTGCATCTGGCGCTGCGGGCGTTTCTTTAGCCAAGAAGCCGCGGAACTTTCGCGTGTTTTAGCGAATCTACGTCGATGATGCCGTCGGCCGGCATGCCGAGTTATAACAATGCGACAGAAGCATAGCTGTTGTGTGAATAAGCGCATAATCGTCGGTGCAACTGACGAATCTGATAGGGTCAGGCACATAAGGGATATTAGTCGCGATGACCGCTCAGCCGGTTCAACGTTCCCCTAAATTAGTTTAATTACGTATATTCAATACGTTAGCTCAGATCCAGAGGCCGGCGGCCTGGGTTCTGATGCGCCGCTGCATTAGTTAAAAATAGGTTACCTGGGTTCATGCAATTTCCACATGGGTGCACCGCAATATAACCTGTTTTGCAGCGCACAAGACTCCCCTATATTCCATCCAACAGAAGGAACCGGCGCGGTTGCCGGTGTTGGAAGGACCAAGACAATGAATGGCATCACCCGTTTTCTGCGCTCCTGGCGCCGTTACAACCACAGCATGCGCGAGCTTTCGCGTCTCGGCGATCGCGAACTGGCCGATATCGGCGTCAGCCGTTCGGACATCCCGCGTCTCGCCTGGGAAAACTCGCAGCGCTAAGCTCGGCCTGATGGGCTGAAGCTGACGGACTGATTGAAAACGCCCGCTTCGCGCGGGCGTTTTCGTTTGCGAGCATGGGTTGGAGACTGAAGGCTCAGTCCATGTCCATCCAGCGGTCCAGCGGTACCACTTCGGGCGGCTGGCCGCCCGGCCGGGTCCAGGAATCGACCGCCCACTGCCGCGCGCTAGGCTGTTCGGCCAGTACCGCCGTCACATGCGGCGCCTTGCCGTCGAGCAGAAAGCCGCGAGCCACCGGCGCATCGACCCGGTGATGGCGTAGCAGCTTGAGGTCGTCGAGCACCATCAGCACAGACATCGTATTGCGGCTGGAGTCGATGCAGTCGAGCTGGCCGCTCTCGCCGGCATGAGCCACGCCGGCACGGGCCAGATGGTTGCTGGTGCCGGCCATTGGCCCGGCCAGCCGGTCGAACCAGGCGACCGCGGCTGCCGCCGATCTTCGCTCGGCCTCGGCCGAGGCCTTGCCGGGGGCCATGATAGCCGCCAGGCGGGTATGGTCCGCGGTGCTCAAAGCAACCGCTGTGCGGAACTTGCAGCCATAGCCGTGGCAGAAAATGATCTGGTCCGGCGACGGCAAAGGCAGCGATACCTCGCTAAAGGCCTCTGTGATCTGCGGATCTTGATCAAGGATAGGCTGTGCGGCCGGCACGGGTGTCACGAAAGCGATCGTCATCAGCGCCATGCTGCCGATGGCGGCCACCAAAGGGCCGAATGCGAATGCTGCGGAGGATAAACGCATCACACAAATCCGAGCACGAGTTTTCCGACTGGTCTAAAAGCTTCGCATGACAACAGCCGCTCCGCAACCTGTACATATCATCGGCGCCGGCCTCGCGGGTTCGGAAGCCGCCTGGCAGATCGCCTCGCGTGGCGTGGCGGTCATCCTACACGAGATGCGGCCGCACCGCATGACGGCCGCGCACAAGACCGACGTACCGGCTGAGCTCGTCTGTTCCAACTCATTCCGGTCCGACGATGCACAGGGCAATGCCGTCGGCGTGCTGCATGCCGAGATGCGGTTACTGGGCTCGCTGATCATGCGCGAGGCCGACCGCCATCAGGTGCCGGCCGGCGGCGCGCTGGCGGTCGACCGCGATGGCTTCGCCGAAGGTGTCGCGGCCGCGCTGGCGGCGCATCCGCTGATCAGCATCAGCCGCGAGGAAATCGCCGGACTGCCGCCGCAAGACTGGGACAACGTCATCATCGCGACCGGCCCGCTGACCTCGCCGGATCTCGCCGCCGGCATCGCGACGCTGACTGGCGAGACCGCCCTCGCCTTCTTCGACGCCATCGCGCCGATCGTGCATCGCGACTCGATCGACATGAACGTCGCGTGGTTTCAGTCGCGCTACGACAAGGTCGGTCCGGGCGGCAACGGCGCCGACTACATCAACTGCCCGATGAACCGCGAGCAGTACGATGCGTTCGTCGATGCGCTGATCGCCGGCGACAAGGTGTCGTTCCACGAATGGGAAGCCACGACGCCGTATTTCGACGGCTGCCTGCCTGTCGAGATCATGGCCGAGCGCGGCCGCGAGACGCTGCGCCACGGACCGCTCAAGCCGGTCGGGCTGACCAATTCGCACGATCCGCAGGTGAAGGCTTACGCCGTCGTGCAGCTTCGCCAGGACAACAAGCTCGGCACGCTGTACAACATGGTCGGTTTCCAGACCAAGTTGAAATACGCCGATCAGGTGCGCGTCTTCCGCACCATTCCGGGCCTTGAGAATGCCGAGTTCGCGCGGCTTGGCGGCCTGCATCGCAACACGTTCCTGAATTCACCGCAGCTGCTCGACGGCACGCTGCGGCTCGGCACGCAGCCGCGCCTGCGTTTCGCCGGCCAGATCACCGGCTGCGAAGGCTATGTCGAGTCGGCCGCGATTGGCCTCCTGGCCGGCCGCTTCGCCGCCGCTGAGCGGCATGGCGAGACGCCCGCACTGCCGCCGCCGACCACGGCGCATGGCGCGCTGCTCGGGCATATCACCGGCGGCCACATCGTTACCATCGATGCCGGCCCGCGCTCGTTCCAGCCGATGAACGTCAATTTCGGCTTGTTTCCGCCGCTCACCCAGGCGCCGCCGACGCGCGATGCGGAAGGCAAACGGTTGAAAGGCCCGCAGAAAACCGTCGCCCGGAAGAATGAGCTGGCTCGGCGCGCGCTGGCCGATATGGAACGCTGGATTGCCGGCGATATCGCGGTTGTGGCGGCGGAGTAACTAACTCGCAATCCGACGCGGATTTCTGGCCGCGCGCCACATCAGCCATTGCCGGCGCCACTGCGGCACGTCGACCATCTCGAACGGCGCATCCTTTTCGCGTTCCAACCGCATCAGCAGCGTGCGCACCGGAGCGAGCGGCAGGAATGCCGGGACCAGCGCGGGCGGCACATCGCCGATGGAAATCCGCAGCGCGCTAAGATGAAGCAGCGCCCGCGCTCGTAGAGCCATTAACACCGCGCGCAGTGCCGGCGTGCTGCGCTCCGCCAGTGCATCGGCCGGATCGGCGTGGTGTTCGCGCATGAGATCGGTTGGCAGATAGAGTTTGCCACGCGCGGCGTGCGTCGGAAACGCGCGCAATAGTCCGGCGAGCCCGTAGGCGATGCCGGCGTGTTCGGCGATCTCGCCCAGCGCGTGCGATTTGCCGTCGTTGAGTATTTGCGCGGCCAGCGCGATCAAAGATGCCGCGGTCTGGCTGGCATAGGTCTCCAACGCCTCCAGCGTGGTCGGCTGGTCGTCATACAGATCGAAGAACCGGATCTCGACCATGGCCTTGAGCGGTTCGAGCGGCAGCCGGTAGCGCTCGATCGCCAGCTTGAGGGCCGCCACGACCGGATGCGCCTGCACGGCGCCGTGTTCCCTGTTGTCGAGTACGTCCGCCCACCATTGCAGCCGCATCTCGCCGGCTATGGGCTCACGCACCACCTCGCGAATACGGGCGATCTCGATGTTGAAGGCATAGAGCGCGAACAGCGCGGCGCGATGCGGTTGCGGCGCGAACAGCGTGGCCAGGAACCGATCCTTGTCGGCCTCGCGCACCAGCGCTTCGCAATGGGCAGCGTTGTCCTGCATCGATCTCGCGTTGAACCTTGATTAGTCGACCGCGATCAGGCCGGCCCCGACCCGGCGGCCTTCGCCAAGCAGCAGATTATAGGTGCTGATCGCCGGCCCGGTCTGCATCGGCTCGACTTTAATGCCGGCATCGCGGAACAGGTCGCGCAGCGGCGACGCCAACAGGGCCATGTCGCGTCCGGTACCGATCAGGAACAGATCGAGCTGCGTCGCGACGGCCCAAACCGGAGCCAGGTTCTCGTCCGTGATCTCGGACAGCGCCGTAACGGGCCAAGCCGAAATGCCGGTCGGCAGGCACAGCAGCGAGCCGCGATGCGACATGCCGGCGAAGCGGAATCCGCCCTTGCCGTAGGCCTCGATCAGCGCCGGATACGGAAGGTGCGGCGTTTCCATTCCCGCCTTCCCGGGCTCTGGCTGGAGTCTACGACTTCTTGCCGTCTTCCTGTTCCGGCCGATAGGTTGAGACACCAAGATAGATCAGGATCGGTGCCGCGATGAAGATCGAGGTGTAAGTGCCGACCAGCACCACGCCGAACATCATGGTGGCCGTGAAGCTGTGGATCGCCCGGCCGCCGAACAGCAGCAGCGCCAGCAGGGCCAACGTCACTGTGACGTGGGTGATAATCGAGCGCGACAGCGTCGAGTTGATCGAGATGTTCAGCAGCTCCGGAGTCGGCATCTTCTTGTAGCGCCGCAGCATCTCACGGATGCGGTCATAGATGACGACGGTGTCGTTGAGCGAATAGCCCAGAATGGTCAGCAATGCCGCGATGCTGGTCAGGTCGAAATCGATCTGCGTGATCGACATGAAGCCGATGGTCAGCACGATATCGTGCACGTTGGCGATCATCGCACCGAGCGCGAACTGCCATTCGAAACGGAACCAGAGATAGACCAGGATCGCCAGGATCGCCAGCATCAGGCCGATCATGCCGAAAGCCAGCAACTCACCCGACACGCGCGGGCCGACGACCTCGACGCGGCGATAGTCGACTTCGTTGCCGAGCGCGCCACGAACCTTGGTGACCGCCTCCTGCTGGGCCTGCTCGCCGCCCGGCTGCTGGGCGATACGGATCAGCACGTTCTCCGGTGCGCCGAACTGCTGCAACTGCACATCGCCGAGACCGAGACCGCCGATCGTTGTGCGCATCTTGGCGAGATCGGCCGGGCCGGATTTCGACTGCACCTCGATGACCGTGCCGCCGACGAAGTCGATGCCGAAATTCAGGCCATGGGTGAAAAACAGCACGATCGCCAGGATCGACAGGAATGCCGATATCGGAAAGCTCACGTGCCGGAAGCGCGTGAAATCGAATTTGGTGTCGTCCGGTACGATACGAAGGAGGCGCAATTTGCTCTCGCTGACGATTGATCCCAGGCCGGCTCAGATCGGCACGGTCTGGGGACGCTTCCACCGCACCCAGTAGGCGACGATGAGGCGTGTGACGGAGAAGGCGGTGAAGACGGTCGTAAGAATGCCGATGCCGAGCGTCACGGCAAAGCCGCGCACCGGGCCGGTACCGATATAGAACAGCACGGCCGCTGCGATGAACGTGGTGATGTTGGAATCCAGGATGGTCGAGAGCGCACGGGCAAAACCGGCGTCGATGGCGTTGATCGGACTGCGGCCGCCGCGCACTTCCTCGCGGATGCGCTCATAGATCAGCACGTTGGAATCCACCGCGATGCCGACCGTGAGCACGATGCCGCAGATTCCGGGCAGCGTCAGCGTGGCGTTGAGCAACGACAACACGCCGAAAATCATCGCCACGTTGATGGCGACCGCGATGTTGGCGAACAGGCCGAACAGCCCGTAGGTCGCAAACATGAACAGGACGACCAGCGCGCTGCCCACATAGGCCGCCATGGTGCCCTTGTTGATCGAATCCTGGCCGAGGCCGGGACCGACGGTGCGTTCCTCGACCACCGTCAACGGCGCTGGCAGCGCGCCGGCGCGCAGTAGGATCGCAAGGTCGTTGGCGGCCTGAACGGTGAAGCTGCCAGAGATCTGGCCCGATCCGCCGAGGATCGGCTCGCGGATTACCGGCGCCGAGATCACCTCCTTGTCGAGCACGATGGCGAACGGCCGGCCGACGTTCTGTTGGGTGGCCTGCGCGAACTTGCGGGCGCCCGAGGTGTTGAAGCGGAAGCTGACGATCGGTTCACTGGTGCGCTGGTCGAAGCCGGCCTGGGCGTCGGTCAGGTCGGCGCCGGGCACCACGATGCGCTTCTCGATCAGGTATTGGCCGCCTTCGCCCTTAACGCCGTTGAGCACTTCCGAGTCCGGCGGCGGGCGGCCCTGCACGGCTTGGTCGACCGGCATCGAGGTGTCGACCATGCGGAAATTCATTTGGGCGGTCTTGCCGAGGATTTCCTTGACCCGCGTCGGATCCTGCAGGCCCGGCACCTGCACCAGGATGCGGTCGGCGCCCTGGCGAGCGATCAGCGGTTCGACGGTACCGAGCTCATTGAGGCGCCTTTCGACGATCTGGATCGACTGGTCGACCGTGAGCCGCACTCGCTCGAGAATCGCCGGCTCTGGAATCGTCAGACGGATCAGGCCGTCGCCGGCGTCGACGATATCAACGCTGCGCTGGCCCGAACCGCCCAATATTCCGCCGAGCGGCGTCGACAGTTCACGCAGCTTAGGCAGCGCCTGCGCGACGGTCGCGGGATCGCGCAGCCGAACCTCGACGCCGGTGCCCCGAGTGGCAAGGCTGGTGTAGCCGATGCGGGCGTCGCGCAGCACCCGACGGACGTCATCCTGCAGCGCAGCGAGCCGGTCCTTCAGGATCGTCTTGGTGTCGACCTCCAGCAACAGGTGTGAGCCGCCCTGCAGATCGAGGCCGAGCACGATGTGGCGCTGCGCCCATTTCGGCCAGGTCTTCACCATCGATTCGGGGAAAAAGTTCGGCACCGCGAACAGGCAGACGACCAATGTCGTCAGCACGATCGCCAACACCTTCCAGCGCGTAAAATAAAGCATGGGCCTCGACCGTCAGAGCTGCATTGCGGCGCGTCAGGAAGACGCGCCGTCGTCTTTCACGGGCTCGCCCTTGGCGCGCACTTCGGCGATCATCTGCCGCATCTGGCGCACCCGCGTGCCGTCGGCGATTTCGACTTCGATCTGCTCGTCGTCGATCACCTTGGTCACCCGACCGATCATGCCGCCCGAGTTGATCACCGTGTCGCCCTTGCGGACGTTCTTGACCATCTCCTGGTGCTGCTTCACGCGCTTCTGCTGCGGCCGCAGAATCAGGAAATACATGATCACGAAAATCAGCACGAACGGCAGCAGTGAGACCAGCATATTGTCGCCGCCGCCGAGTATCGAACCTTGGGCAAAAGCAGGTGTAATCAACATCGAGTATCCCCTTGGGAGGTGGTCCGGCGCGCGCAGATGCGAGATATAGGGGCCCCGGCCCGATCGCGCCCGAAATCGGCGCGGACTATACCGGCCAGCCGCTCAATTGCAATGCGGCGGCCGGTCGACCGAGCCGGGAAATCGTCGCGCGACACAATGGCTTGCAGTCCGCCGACCCCGTGGCTCGCAGGTATGGGCCAAAGGCCGGCACATGGCTTGCCGGTCGTCGGCCGGCCGGCTAAGGGGAAACCCAAACAACAAGGCTCCCACATGCGCAAACCCGCCGCCAAAGCCAAATCCCGCGTCAAGAGGGCCCCGGCCTCACATAAGGCCTCCAAGCCGGCTCGCAAGCCCGCCAGGAAGCCGACTGATCGTGATCGGTCCGTAGGCCTTGGCGATGCCGCCGAGACCCTGAGCCGCATCGTGCTGGCGCTGGAACGGCTGGCGCCCCGGCCTTCGGCGGCGCCCGACTTCACTGTCGCGGACGCCTTCGTGTGGCAGCCCGACGGGAGCCTTTCGCCGGTGCCACGGGTCAATCGCGTCGAGATGTCGCTGCTCAAGGGCATCGACCGGATGCGTGATCTGCTGGTCGAGAATACCGAGCGCTTCGCGCGCGGCCTGCCGGCCAACAACGCGCTGCTGTGGGGCGCCCGCGGCATGGGCAAGTCGTCGCTGGTCAAAGCCGCTCACGCGTCGGTCAATGCGGCGCGCGCCCGCCCGACGCCCGCCAATGCGCTCAAGCTGATCGAAATCCATCGCGAGGACATCGACGGCCTGCCCCGCCTGATGACCCATCTACGTGATGCACCGCAGCGATTCATCGTGTTCTGTGACGATCTGTCGTTCGACGTCGAGGATACGACCTACAAGTCGCTGAAAGCCGTGCTCGAAGGCGGCATTGAAGGCCGGCCCGACAACGTGATCTTCTACGCCACGTCGAACCGCCGCCACCTGATGGCGCGCGAGATGGTCGAGAATGAGCGCTCGACCGCGATCAATCCGGGCGAAGCCGTCGAGGAGAAGGTGTCGCTGTCCGACCGGTTCGGGCTGTGGCTCGGCTTCCACCGGTGCAGCCAGGACGAATTCCTGGCGATGGTCGATGCCTATATCGCGCACCACGCCGTTCCGGCCGATCCGGAAGAGGTCCGGCGTGAGGCGCTGGAATGGGCCACGACGCGCGGCTCGCGATCGGGCCGCGTCGCCTGGCAATATGTACAGGATCTGGCCGGACGCCTCGGCGTGCGGCTGGAAGAAAAGGCTAGAGCCAAGCGTATCTAATTCGGAGTCTGTAAGGCTCTAGCTTCTATCTGTCGCATTTCCTGAGGCGAACCGGTGCCCACTTCGCCGGGAAATGCTTATGCGCCGCTGAGATACTGCGTCGGATCGACCGGCGACGAGCCCTTGCGGATCTCGAAGTGCAGTTGCGGCGACGACACGTTGCCGGTCTGGCCGGCCCGCATGATCACCTGGCCGCGCTTGATCGGATCGCCGCGCTTCACCATCAACTCGCTGGCATGCGCATAGGCGGTGACGAAGCCGTTGGCATGGCGCACCAGCACCAGATTGCCGTAGCCCTTCAATTCATTGCCGGCGTAAGCGACGACGCCGTCCTCGGCGGCTTTGATCGGCGTGCCTTCCGGCACGGCCAGATTGATGCCGTCGTTCTGCTGTCCGGTCGTCTTCGGGCCGTAGCCGGCGATAATCCGGCCGCTCACCGGCCAGCGGAAACCCGGCGTCGAACCGGCCGGTTCGGCGGTCTTGACCGCTGAAGGCTCGGCGGCCGG
>JAQGJU010000107.1 GCA_028290465.1 Xanthobacteraceae bacterium
TCGCTATCGGTCGCCGTGTAGTTGAAGGTCAGCGACAGCGTGTTCTCGCTGTCGGCATCGTCGTCCGCGTGATCCAGCGGCTTGAGCAGCGTGAACGAGTACTCGCCATTGTTGGCGTCGGACAGCGTCGCCACGAACACGACATTCCCGGCGCTGCTCGATTCCGGCGCATCGCCCGTATAGCCAACCAACTCACCGCTGCTCAGCACGATGAACGAGACCGTCTGTCCCAGCGAGGTCAGTGCCGCCCCATGGGCGCCCGTCACCGCGACGGTGTCGTTGGTGAAGGCCACCGACCGGTCGCCCGGTTGGCCGTTGCCGTCATTGGCGTTGTCCGAGCCCCAGGCGATGTTCAGCGAGACATGGTCGATCGAGGCCGCATAACCGTCGGCTTCGTTATTGCCGTTGTTGACCGCCTCGTCCTCGACGGTCGCAGGCGTTCCGACGCCCGCGATCGGAATGTCGTCGACCACGTCGACTTTGAACGTGTTGCTCGAGGTATCGCCGTCGCTGTCGGTCGCCGTGTAGTTGAAAGTCAGCGACAGCGCGTTCTCGCCGTTGCCGGCATCGTCGGCATGATCGAGCGGTTTGAGCAGCGTGAAATTGTATTCGCCGTTATTGGCGTCCGACAGCGTCGCGACAAGCACCACGTTCTCGGCACTCACGGTCGTCGGCGCATCGCCGGTGTAGCCGACCAACTCACCGCTGCTCAGCACGATGAACGAGACCGTCTGACCCAGCGAGGTCAGCGCCTCGCCATGCGCACCCAACACCACGACGCTGTTGTTGGTGAACGCCACCGAGCGATCGCCCGGCTGGCCATTGCCGTCATTGGCGTTGTCGGAGCCCCAGGCGATGTTCAGCGAGACATTACTCACCGCGCCGAGGAGGTTCGGCGCTTCGGTCTCGTTGTTGCCGCTATTGACCGCCTCGTCCTCGACGATCGACGCCGTTCCCACACCGGCAACTGGCACGTCGTCAACCACGTTGATCTGGAACGTGCTGGCCGACGGATCGCCGTCGCTGTCGGTCGCCGTGTAATTGAAGGTCAGCGTCAGCGTGTTCTCGCCGTTGCCGGTATCGTCGGCATGATCGAGGGGCTTGAGCAGCGTGAAATTGTATTCGCCGTTATTGGCGTCGGACAGCGTCGCGACGAACACGACGTTCTCGGAATTGCTCGACTCCGGAGCCGACTCGCCGGTGTAGCCGATCAATTCGCCGTTGCTCAGCACGACAAACGAAACCGTCTGACCCAGCGAGGTCAGCGCCTCGCCATGGGCTCCGGTCACCGCGACATTGTTGTCGGTGAACGCCACCGAACGGTCGCCCGGCTGGCCAGAATTGCTATTGGCGCGGTCGGCGCCCCAGGAAATGTTCAGCGAGACATGTTCGACCGAGCCGAGAATGTTGTTCGGCTCTTCGATCTCGTTGTTACCGCCGTTGACGGCCTCGTCTTCGACGACCGACGCGGTTCCAACGCCGGCTTCCGGCGAGTCGTCGTTGACCGCGACCTGAAAGGTGCCATCCGCCGCATCGCCATTGCCGTCAGTCGCGGTGAAGTTGATCGACAGCGTGATGGTGTCTTCGGTGCCCGCGATCGGGTGATCGAGCGGCTGCAGCAGCGTGAAGGTGTACTGGCCGTTCAACGGACCGGTATCGAGCGTGACGGTGAAGACCTGATGCGTCGGATCGTTCGCATCGGCGCCGGTATAGCCGATCAGCGCCGGCAGACCGCCAATGGTCGTGAAGGCGATGCTGATCGCGGCGCCGCCGGAGGTCAGCCCAACCAGACTGGGTTGCGTCGCCCCGAAGGTCAGCGTACGGCCGGTCAGATCCTGGCCAAAGTCGACATTGAGCGAAACCGTGATCGACGTGGCGTTGCCGGGCTCGTCACCCGGGCCGCCGATATTGCCTTCGGACAGGCCTTCGTCGTCGGCATTGCCGAGCGCGATGGTGCCGATGCTCGGCCGGGTGTTGGTGGGCGCATCGCCGCCCTGACCGCCGGCGCCGTCGCCGCCCTCGCCGGCGAGCAAATCGAGCGAATTGCGGCTGCCGAGACCTTCCACTTGCACGTCGCGGAAATTCGCGCCGGAGGTCGGACCAGCGCCGGCATTGCCGGCCGCCGGCAGAATCGACTGATCGGTGGTGATCGGAAACAGCGTGGCGAATTCGCTGGAGTTGATGACGCGGTTGCCGTCGACCTGGAAGCTCAGATTCTGCGACGGCTGGCCATTGGCGTCGAAGAAGCCTTCGACACCGACGGTGGCCTGATTGTCGAACAGAATGACAAGACGTTCGCCGACGCGGACGAACGTCACCTTCTCGTTGCCGATCTCGGATAGATCGAGCCGTGCGGCGCCGTCGAGCCGGACACTGATCGCCTGGTCGCCTTGCGGCTTAACAACCCGGATCACACGCTGGGTTGAAGCGGCATCGGTGCCGGCGGTGTTGGCCTGAGCTACGATAAAAGGCGCGTTCATGCATCGACTCCAAGGTGCTGCTTGCAACTGCAAACAGTCCGCGCGTTCAGAACTGCAAAATCGGGCCGCTCGACCGCGCAAAGATCGGCGACACCGTACACAACCCTAGCGTGCACACTCACGACAGGTTTCTTTTTCGTTGATGGAACTTTTGATCCATAAAATACCGATAGCCCAAATCGGGACACATTTGGAGACGCTGAAGGCAATATTTTACTCTTTGTTAATTTCGAGGCGCCCGGCCCGGAGCGTTGAAATGCGGAGGCTTCTCGACCCGATGTACGGGAATCGCCCGTATCCCGCGTGCGCCGCACGCCGACGCAACCCCCACAACCGATCGGGCGAGCGTTGGGTCGGCAGACAGCGCGGGGCGTGAAAATGCGCACAGCGTCTCGCGCGCGGCGCGCGATCGAGACGCCGCAATCGGCGACAAACCGGGCCCGTATCGGCCCCATGCAGCAATCCCCCGCCCGTAACACATTATTAACCAACGAAAATTCGCACATTTAGGGGGGAGATGTCGTGGCCATGCGTGCAATCGGCTTTGCCGATCCGCGCAAAGTCCGGCGTGGTGAATCCGGGAACCGGCGACGCGGCCGGCCGGCGGCCGCAGGGTTAACAAAACCCTCCCGGTTTTCTTCAATTGAACCAAAGCCCTAGGGCCGGTGTGTTGGCGCCTCCATCGCGGACCCAGCGAGGCGCCATGAACCCGTCGTTTTCGATCGCCCAAGGGATCGTCCCAGCGGATGTCGTCCCGGGCGACGGCCAACCGAATCGGCGCATCGCCAAGCCGCAGGCCGGCCAAGCGGTCACAGTGCAGCTTCGCAAGGCCAGCACGCCCGATTTCACGCCGCCGAGGCGATCACGACTGGTCCGGCTGGACATGTCCCCAGGCAGGGCTTCAAATAAGCCCAATCTAAAAAATAGGACTAAATCCAACAGGGATCGGGACGAAGCCATGGACATCAGGCCGCTCCGCAAAGCTGCCCCGCGTCACGACCCCTTCCGCAACGACGCCGCGATGCTGATCGATACGATGGGCACGCGCGACTTCGAAACCAACCTGTTCCGCCTGACCTGGGAAGCGCTGCGCTGCGAGCATCTCAGCGCCTTCGCGCTGTCGGAGGCCGAACAGCCGCGGCTGCTGCTCGGCATGAACACCGGCGCGCCCGACCTCGCCCGCCATGTCGGCACCATCTATGCCCAGCGCTATTGGCACATGGACCCGATCAATCAGGTCACGCTGCCGTCCGGCGCGCTCAGCGAGGGCATCGTGGTCCGCCTGACCGAGGAGGATCTGAGCCGGTCGCCCTATCGGCGCGACTGCTACAGCGCCCATGATTGGGCGTCGAGCGGCGCCAAGCTGGTCGAGCGCCTGTCGATGGTGAAGCGGCAGGACAACGAGATCGTCCGCATCAATTTCTACCGGCACTGCGACGTCGGGCCGTTCGATTCCACCGATCTGGAACGGTTGGCGGGCTCCGCCGACCTGCTGTTCGCCCTGGTCGCCAAGCACGCGGCGTTGCGCGTGGTGCTGCAGACCACCGGCGACTGCCAGACCTACGAGAAGCTGCTGCGGCTGGTCGCGCCGTCGCTGTCGCCCCGCGAGTTGGAAGTCTGCGCCGGCATCGCGGTCGGCATGACGTCGGAAGCGATCGCGTCCAAGCTCGGCATCCGGCTCAACACCATCCTGACCTACCGCAAGCGGGCCTATGCGCGGCTGAACATTTCCAGCCAATTGGAGCTGTTGCGTCTGGTGTTCTCGGCGCTGACCAATTCAAGGCTGCAAGCCGAAGCCGGCATGACCCGGCAGTAGTCGGACTATCGATTAGTTAGGTCAGCATCGTTCGGAGATCGCTACCTGGACGCGCGGTCCGGCGCGGTATTGCCGAGAAACAGGCGCCGCCATCCCATCCATGAAGTCTGCTCGGTCATGCCGCCGAAGAGGTCGCCATCGCCGACAATGTGCGCTACGGACTAGCTGAAATACGCATCGGTCCAAAATACGCAGCTGAGGCAGGCATGGCAGAATTCGGTATCGGCACCCCGACCCTTCGGGTCGAGGATTTTCGGCTCGTGCGTGGTCTTGGCCGTTACGTCGATGACGTGCAGTTCCCCGGCGCCACCCATATGGTGGTGGTGCGATCGCCCCACGCAGCGGCGCGGATTCTGTCGATCGATACGCAAGCGGCGCGCGAAGCGCCCGGCGTCCTGGCGGTGCTGACCGGTGCCGATGTCGAAGCCGATGAACTTGGCCTGTTGCGCACTCCGGTGCCGCGCAAACGCCGCGACGGTTCGCCGATGCGCATCCCGCCCTACCGGCTGCTCGCGACCGACCAGGTCCGGCTGGTCGGCGACGCCGTCGCCATCGTGATCGCCGAAACACTGCACGCGGCGCGCGACGCGGCCGAACTGGTCGCGATCGACTATGAGACCTTGCCGAGCGTCACCGATATCGCCAAGGCCGTGACGCCGGGCGCCGCCGTGGTATGGCCGGACCTGGTGCCGGACAATGTGTCGTTCGTGGTCGAGTTCGGCGACAAGGCCGCGGTCGCGGCCGCCTTCGCGCGCGCCGCGCACACAGCGTCGCTGGATTTCCGCGTCACCCGCGTCAGCGCCAATACGCTGGAGCCGCGCAACGCCGTCGCGGTGTACGATGAGGCCGACGGGCGCTACACGCTATATTCCGGCATGCAGGCGCCGCACAAGATGCGCAGCGAGATCGCCGAGTCGATCCTGAACATTTCACCGAGCCGGCTGCGCGTGGTGTCGCCCGATGTCGGCGGCGGCTTCGGCATGAAGGGCAGCCCCTACCCCGAATATTCGCTGGCCCTGTGGGCGGCCCATAAGGTCGGCCGGCCGGTGCGCTGGGTCGCCGACCGCACCGAGTCGTTCCTGTCGGACTATCATGCGCGCGACAATGTCTCGACGGTCGAACTCGCGCTCGACAAGGACGGCATCTTTATCGGCCTGCGGGTGAAGACACTGGCCAATCTCGGCGCGTATCTCGGCTTTTCGACGCCGCATCCGCCGGCCGGCAATATCGGCGGCTTCGCCGGCGTCTATCGCACGCCGGCGATCCACGCCGAAGTCCTGGGCATCCATACCCATACGCAGCCGACCGCGCCGTATCGCGGCGCCGGCCGGCCGGAGGCCACCTACGCGATCGAGCGCATCATCGACATCGCAGCGGCCCAAATGGGTATCGACCGTGTCGAACTGCGGCGGCGCAATCTCATCCCGGCGTCCGCGATGCCGTTCAAGACTCCGCTGGTGTTCACTTACGATTGCGGCGAGTTCGAGCAGAACATGGACATGGCGCTCGAGGCCGCCGACTGGGCCGGCTTTCCGGCGCGGCGCGCCGAAGCCAAAAAGCGCGGCCTGCTGCGCGGCATCGGCATCGCCAATCCGATCGAGGTCGCGGGCGGCCCGTTCCGCGCGCCGAACGAGGAAGCCGCCGCGCTGGAATTCGATCAGTCGGGCGAGGCCACGATCCGGCTCGGCACGCATAGTCACGGCCAGGGCCACGAGACCGCGTTCCGTCAGCTCGCGGTGGCCTTCTTGGGCCTCGATCCGGAACGCATCCGCGTGGTCTATGGCGACACCGATGCGGTCGCGCATGGCCGCGGCACCTTCGGTTCGCGCTCGCTGATGGTCGGCGGCGCGGCCTTGCGCAGCGCGGCCGACAAGATCATTTCGCGAGGCCGCGAGATCGCCGCGCATGTGCTGGAAGCCGACAAGGCCGACATCATGTTCGAAGCCGGCAGCTTCACGGTCGCCGGCACCGACAAGCGGCTGCGCATCGAGGACGTGGCGCGCGTCAGCTTCGAGGTCGGCAAAATGCCGAAGGGTGAAGAGTACGGATTATCGGGCGGCGCTGTGGTCACGCCGGACGAAGCCAGCTTTCCGAACGGCTGCCATATCTGCGAGGTCGAGATCGACCCGGAGACCGGCGTCACGGCGGTGATCAACTACACGGTGGTGGACGACGTCGGCACCGTGATCAATCCGCTGATGGTCAAGGGCCAGATCCATGGCGGCGTCGCCCAGGGCATCGGGCAGATCTTCACCGAGAACATTATCTACGACCCGGACAACGGCCAGATGCTGACCGCCTCGTTCATGGATTACGGCATGCCGCGCGCCGACCAGATGCCGCCGATGCATGTGATCAGCAATCCGGTGCCGACCAAGAGCAACCCGCTCGGCGTCAAGGGCGCCGGCGAGGCCGGCACCGTCGGGGCCATTCCGGCGGTGATCAGCGCCATCGTGGACGCGCTGTCGGACTACGGCGTCACCCACATCGACATGCCGGCGACGCCGGAGCGGGTGTGGGCGGCGATCCGCGACGCTCAGGAGAAGACAAGCTAGACGCCGAGCTTGTCCGCGAGATCGGCGAGATCCTTGCCTGCGACATCGACCGGCACCGAGGGCGCGGCTTCGCCTTTGCCAAGACCATGTTCGTTCGGCCGCGCGATGTGGCCGGTGGCAAGACCGCAGGCCGCCGCCGCGGTCAGATCGTTGCTGTGCGCGGCGACCATCATGCAATCCTGCGGCGCGAGATCGAACGCCTCGGCGGCGGCGAAATAGACCCGCGGCTTCGGCTTGTAGTCGCCTGCGACTTCAGCGCCCAGGATCGCATCCCAGGCAAAGCCGTTGCGGCGGGCGAGATCGACCATCAGCGAAATGTTGCCATTCGACACCGGCGCCAGCCAGTAACGGGTCTTCAGCCGCGCCAGAGCCTTCGCTACGTCCGGCCAGGCATCGAGTCGATGCCACGCCAAGGTCAGATGCGCGCGCACGTCGCCATCGACTCCGCCGAGACCGAAACGCGGCAGAATGCGGTCGAGATTGCGCCGGTGCAGCACATCGAGTTTGCTGAACGGGATGGCGCCGGCCCGCACCTGCTGCATCGCCGGCTGATATTCGTCGCGCCAGGCGTCGGCGAAAGCATCCCAGTCGAGCCGGTGGCCGAGCGGCGACAGCGTTTCCTGTGCTTCGCGGGCAATGCTGGTACGCCAATCGACCAGCGTTCCGAATACATCGAAAAACAGCGCCTTGACCGGCCGCATGCTCTATTCCGCCCCGCCTGCTGCTAAAGATCGGCCGGCATATATAGCGGCGCCAGCTTAACCGTCCAACACCTCGCGCACCTTGAGCAGCAGGTCGCGCGGCCGGTACGGCTTGAGCAGCACCGGCCGGTCGGGGTCGAGCAAGCTTTCGGCACCGATCGCCTGATCGCGATAGCCGGTGGCGTACAGCACTTTCAGATTGGGATGCGACAGGTCGAGCCGCTCGACCAGTTCGGAGCCGGACATTTGCGGCATCATCAGGTCGGTCAGCACCAGATCGATCGGCTGGCGGTGTTGCAGAATGAACCGCGTCGCCTGTTCGCCGTCGGCGGCGGTGTACACCCGATAGCCGCGCTCGGTGAGAATGCGCGACGTCACGGACAGCACCATCGGATCGTCTTCGACCAGCAGAATGGTTTCGGTGCCGCCGGGAGCGCTGGCAATCTCTCGCGACATCGGGATGGACTCGGTCACGGCTTCGATACCTCGCGGAAACAGAATGGTGAAGGTCGTACCGGCGCCGACCTCGCTGGCGACGCCGATGTCGCCGCCGGCCTGACGCACGATGCCGTAGCAGGTCGCAAGGCCGAGACCGCCGCCGAGACCGTTTTCCTTGGTGGTGAAGAACGGCTCGAAGGCGTGTTCGACCACCTGCGGCGGCATGCCGAAACCGGTGTCGCTGATCCGCAGCACGACATAGTCGCCGGCCGGCAAGGTTTCGCTCGGCCGCTCCAGAACGGTGTTCTCCACCGAGATCTTGAGCTGGCCGCCATACGGCATCGCGTCGCGCGCGTTGCCCGCAAGATGCAGGATCAGCGTCTCGATCTGATCCGGATCGACGAACACCGGCCACACCGCGTGGGGGACCTGCCGGACCACCGCGCAATTCGCCGGCAGAATTCGCTGCAGTTGGGTCTGCAGCGCGCCGATCCGTTCGCCGAGATCGACGAGGCGCGGCGCCGCGGACTGCCGGCTCGAGAATGTCAAAAGCTGCCGGGCCAGGGTCTGACCGCGCTCGATGGCGCGCAGGATCTCGTCGACATTATCGTGACGGTGTTCATCCCCGGCCGGTGCTGCGCGCAACCGCTCCGCGTTGAACTGCATGGTGAGCAGCAGGATATTGAAATCGTGCGCGATGCCGCCGGCCAGCAGCGCGATCGCCTCCATCTTGCGCGAGCGCTGCTGGTCGCAGGCCGCGCGCGTCTGATCGCTGATGTCACGGCCGATGACAGCGACGCCGATCACCTCGCCGTCCGGGGCGCGCAGCGGCGACAACGTCAGCGCCGCCGCGAAGGCACTGCCGTCGTGACGCACACGCATGGTTTCGAAACGGGCGACCCGTTCGCCGCGCCGGGCGCGTCCGAAATACTGCGTCGCCTCGGCACGCCGGTCGATCGGCACCATGAAATCGAGATCGCGCCCGATGGCCTCCATGGCCGTAAACCCGAAGCTGCGCTCGGCGGCCGGATTCCAATCCAAAATCAGGCCATCGGTGCCCGCGATGATGATGAAGTCTTCGGCCGAGGCGACCAGCGCCTGGAGCAGATCCGGCGACGCTTTGTTGGCGTCCGGGAGCAACACCCCGACTTCCGGCGCATCATAGGCGCGGTATATTTTCGATCCCATGATTTTCGATCCTGTGGAAGCCTCGCCATTCCGCGCAACCGCCAGTGTCGACGCATCTATATAACAGAGTTCACGGCGGCACGATGGATGACGAGCAATAAAGCCAATGGTTCCAGATGCTTACGATGGTACCGGCGATCCACCGTCAGGCCGCCGATGCGCTACTAAGCCTCCAACGATTCTACCTTTGCGAGCAGACCTGTCACAAGCGCGGCGCCTTATCGCGGGCGACATCGGCGTGGTAATAGAACGCACCTCAAAAACGAGAGAGTACCCATGACCGTGCTCCGGATGCTGCTCTGCCTGCTCGCCCTAACCTTCGCTCCCATCGGAGCCGCGGCGGCCGACGATCTGATCCGGATTGCCAGCGGCCAGAAGGGCAACTGGGAAAACATCGTCCCCGAACTTGGCCAGCAGAAAGGCTTCTTCAAGAAGCACGGCCTGACCCTCGACATCACCTATACGCAGGGCTCGGCCGAGACCATGCAGGTGGTGCTGGCCGGCTCCGCCGATGTCGGATTGGGCGTCGGCACGGCCAACGCGCTCGGCGCCTTTGCGCGCGGCGCGCCGGTGCGGGCCCTCGCCAATCACACCACGGGCGCGCCCGGCGCCTTCTGGTATGTGCCGGCGAACTCACCGATCAAGAGCATGAAGGACGCCGACGGCAAGACCATCGGATTCTCGACCACCGGTTCGTCGAGCTACACGGCTTTGCAGCATCTGGCGAAACTCTCCGGCATCACGCCGAAGCTGGTCGCGACCGGCAATCCGGCTTCGACCTTCACCCAGACGATGTCCGGCCAGATCGATGTCGGCTGGTCGTCGCCGCCGTTCGGGCTGGAGGCGGCCAGCGAAGGCAAGATCCGCATCATCGGGCGCGGCAGCGACGTGCCGGCGCTGCGCAATCAAACCGTTCGTGTGCAGTTGACCAATGCCACGGCTTACGAGAAGCGCAAGGATGTGCTCGATCGCTATCTGGCGGCCTACACCGAAACGTTGAACTGGATGTATTCCGACCCCGAGGCGATCAAGCTGTACTCGCAGATCGTCAAAATCCCCGAAGCGGTCACGCAGCGCATGCGCGACGAATTTTATCCGAAGCAGGAACTGGCCATCGACCGGCTGGAGGGCGTCGATGACGCCATGCAGGAAGCCATCGCGTTCAAATACATGACGGCCCCGCTGGCCAAATCCCAGCTCAAGCAGCTATTCGTCTACTCGAAGGCCTTCGACTGATCCCTGATCCACCCCCCCCGCCCCACCCGAAATCGTAACGGCCTCCACAAAGTCGCCGCTTGCGTCCGGCATCAAGTCCTCGGAGATACCCATGACCGATCCCCTCGCCGCAGCGCGGCACGAACTCGCGCTCGCCAATCGCATTATTGCCAATGAAGGCGTGATCGACGCTTTTGGGCATGTCAGCATGCGCCATCCGACCGATCCGAACCGCTACCTGCTGTCGCGCTCGCGCAGCCCGGAGTTGGTGGAACCCGACGATATTTATGAGTTCACGCTCGACTCGCAGCCGGTGACGCCCCCCAAGGAACGCATGTATGGCGAGCGGCCGATCCATGGCTGTATCTACCAGGCCCGGCCGGACGTGATGGCGGTCTGCCACCATCACTCCGCCGCCGTGCTGCCGTTCTGCGTCACGGGCGAAGAGCTGCTTCCGATGTTCCACCTAGGCGCCACGATGGGCACCAAGGTGCCGATCAGGGATAGCCGCGACGATTTCGGCGACACCAATATGGTGGTGATCAAGCCCGAGGAAGGCGCCTCGCTGGCCAAGGCGCTCGGCCCGTACTGGATGGTGCTGATGCGCCGGCACGGCGCCACCTTGGCCGGCCGCTCGCTGAAGGAACTGGTGTTCCGTACGATCTACTCCACGCGAAATGCCGAAATGCAGTTGCGCTCCGCCGCGCTCGGCAAGCTGTATCCGTTGAGCGCTGGCGAGGCGGCGCTGGCCGGCGAATACAATCTGCAGATCAGTCCGCTGAGCCGGGCCTTCGAATATTGGTCGGTGCGCCTGCAAAAAGCCGAAGCGATGACCGATTCCAAATTCTCATTGTCCGGGAAGACGGCCACGACAGGAGCCGCCTAAATTTGAAAATCGACCCGATCGACCTGACCTCGACTGCGCTTCTGTTCGATATCGACGGCACGCTGCTCGACATCGCGCCGCGACCGCACGAGGTCCATGTCCCGAAGTCGTTGTGCGAGACGCTGCATCGGCTGCGCCAGCTCACCGGTGGCGCGCTCGCCATGGTGAGCGGGCGGCCGATCAAGGATATCGACGCGCTGTTCGCGCCACTGCATCTGTCGGCGGTCGGCGGGCACGGCGCCGAAGTGCGGGCCTGGTCGGTCGACGACATGCGGGAATGGACCACGACGCATTTCGACGACCATCTGCGCCGAAGGCTGCGGGCGCTCGCCGGCGACGGCGTGCTGGTCGAGGATAAGGGTTACTCGGTCGCCGTGCATTATCGTCTGGCGCCCGAGCGCGAACCGCTCATTCGCGCCGCCGTCGAGGCCGTGAAGTCGCTGGTGCCGGACGGCGCCGCCGAAATCCTCGGCGGCAAGGCGATGATCGAGTTGAAGAAGACCGGGTTCGACAAAGGCACCGGCGTGCGCTCGCTGATGGCGCATCCGCCGTTCGCCGGACGGCGGCCGATCTTCATCGGTGACGACATCACCGACGAATTCGCGGTCGCCGTGGTGCCGGAATTCTCCGGTAAGGCGTTCTCAGTCGGGCGCGACATGCCGGGCGCGACGCGGATGTTCGATACGCCGGCCGACGTGCGGATCTGGCTGAACCGGTTGGCCGAGGGCGAAGTGTCAGTGAGCGCGGCGAGCGCGTGATCGCTTGATCCGCGTGTTGCTTAGTCCGCCTCTTCCAATCCCAAAAATGTCAGCGCCTTTTCCAACCCGCCGCGCTTCGGTTCAGGGGCAACCGACGGCGCGCCGCCGTCGCCGCGCTGCTCGACCGGCTTGACGGGCTGCGTCAGGTTGAAAGCCGAATTGACCAGCGCGATGTGCGAAAACGCCTGCGGGAAATTACCGACCAAACGTTTGGCCGTGGTGTCGTATTCCTCGGCCAGCAAGCCGACATCGTTGCACAGCGCCACCAGTCGGCCGAACAACTCCTCGGCCGCCGCACGCCGCCCCTGCATAATATAGGCATCGACCAGCCAGAAGCTGCACGCCAGGAATACGCCCTCGCCGGCCGGAAGACCATCGGACGCGCGCCGCGTGTCGTAGCGTTGCACAAAGCCGTCGATCATCAGATCGCGTTCGACCGCCGCGATGGTGCCCGCGATGCGCGGATCGTCGACCGGCAGGAAGCCGACGGCGGGCAGCAGCAAAAGACTCGCATCGACCTGCCGCGAGCCATAGGACTGCACGAAGCAGCCCAACTCCGGATCGAACCCATTGGCGCAGACGTCGGCATGAATTGTCGTGCGGAGGTTTTCCCATTCCTCGATCGGACCCTTGAGTCCGAACTGCTGCGCGCTCTTGATGGCGCGATCGAACGCCACCCAGGCCATCACTTTTGAATGCACGAAATGCCGGGGCGTATCGCGAACCTCCCAGACGCTGGAGTCCGGCTCCCGCCACAGCACCGCCAGTCGGCTGAGCATGGCGGTCTGGATCGCCCAACCGGAATCGCTGGCCACTAATCCGCCGACGCGCGCCTGATGTAGCGCGTCCATCAACTCGCCATAGACGTCGAGTTGCAATTGGCCATGCGCCGCATTGCCGATCCGCACCGGTCGCGAATCCGCATAGCCCGGCAGCCACGGCACTTCCCATTCGTCGAGCCGCCGCTCGCCCGCGATGCCGTACATGATCTGGATCTGGTCCGGACTGCCGGCGACCGCGCGCAGCAGCCATTCGCGCCAGGCGGAAGCCTCGTCGTAATAGCCGGCATTCATCAGCGCCAGCAGCGTCAGCGTCGCATCGCGCAGCCAGCAAAAGCGATAGTCCCAGTTGCGCGTGCCGCCGATATGCTCCGGCAATGAGGTGGTCGGCGCCGCCACGATGCCGCCGGTCGGCGCATAGGTCAGCGCCTTCAGGGTGATCAGCGAGCGCAGAATGGCACCCGACCAACGCCCGGCGGGCCGGCAGTCCTCGGCCCATTCGGTCCAGTAATTCTGAGTCGCGTCGAGCGCGTCGGCCCAGTCGATCGCCTCCGGCGGCGGCAGATGCGATGGGCCGTAGGTCATCACGAACGGCACCGTCTCGCCGGCCTCGACCGTGAATTCGGCGACGGTGGCAAAGCCCCTGCCCTGCGTCGGGATCGAACTTTGCAGCATCACCATGTCGGGACCGGCGATGGCCCGCATCGTGCCATCGGGCTGCCGCGTCACCCACGGCACCACCGCGCCGTAGCCGAACCGCAGCTCCAATTCCAAATTCATCGCCATCCGGCCGCGTTCACCGACCACGATCCGAATGAGATCGCTACGCTCGCCCGGCGGCATGAAATCGATCAGCGTCACCGCGCCTTCGGCGGATTCGAAGCGGGTCTCCAGGATGAGGGTTTTCGGCCGGTAGCGACGCGTGGCACGCACGTCCGGGTGGGCCGGCGCGATCAGCCAGCGGCCGTGCTCGGGCGTACCCAATAGCGCGGCGAAGCACGCATCGGAGTCAAAGCGCGGCCAGCACAGCCAGTCGATCGAGCCATCGCGGCCGACCAGTGCCGCCGTCTCGCAATCGCCGATCAGGGCGTAGTCTTCGATGCGCAATGCCATGAGCCAATTATCTACTCGAATTGTTTACAGCGTGAAATCGATGACGACCTTGATGTCGTCGGGCCGGGCTTCGAGCGCATCCTGCCATTGCGCCAGCGGCACGCGGCGGGTGATCAGCCGCTCCAGCCACCGACGGTCGGCGCGGGCCAGCGCCTGCGCGGCCAATTCATAGTGCCGGCGATTGGCGTTCACCGAGCCGAACATAGTGTCATTGTTGAGCACCATCGTGCGATTGAGGTCGCCGATGTCGATCTGCGCCGTGTGGCCGGGCGCGGTGACGCTGGTCAGACAGATGATGCCGCCCGGCGCGGTGCGCCCTAACACATCGCGCACCACCGACCAGGAGCCGGTGCATTCGATGATGATGTCGGGCACGAGATCGCCGATGTCGTTGCGATGGTAGCCGCCAAGATCGCGCACCAGATCGACCTTCAGGCCTTCCTTGTGCCGGTCGAGCACATGCACTTCCAATCCACGTTGCCGGCCCATCATCGCGGCCAGAAGACCGATCGGACCGGAGCCGGTGACCAGCACGGTGCGCGGCGCGAACACCCGCGCCCGATGGCCGATGCCGTCGATATGGTCCCAGGCTTTCGCGACCACGCTGGCTGGCTCGATCAGCACGCCGAGCGCGCCGAGCATTGGGTCGACCTTGACAGTGAATTCAGGCTCCA
>JAQGJU010000108.1 GCA_028290465.1 Xanthobacteraceae bacterium
GCGCATGCTAGATCGCTTTCCGCAAAACCGGTGTCCACTTTTGCTGGACGCGCTCTAGATCCAACTGGCGGGGGCGGGGTTCATATTGTATCGACGGAAGGGCGTTACAAAGGGGTTCTATCATGCAATGGCGCAATACGGCCGATCGCTATGGCGACGCCGCAAAGCTGTTCCACTGGTTGACGGTTGCGGCCGTTGTGCTCGGCTGGAGCCTTGGCCAGTTCGGTGACGTTCTGCCGCGCGGCGCGGCGCGCGCGACGGGGCTGTTCATCCATATTTCCGCCGGGCTGACGATTGTGCTGGCCTTGGTGGCGCGGTTGGCTTGGCGGATGGCCAACCCGGCGCCGCCGCACATTGTCGGTCCGTTCGGCCGGACAGGCGAGGTCGCCCCGACGCTCGGGCACGTCGCGCTTTATGGGTTGTTGGTGGTCGTACCGGTCGCCGGCATCGTGGTGCAGTTTGGCCGCGGCAATCCGCTGCCCATCTTCGGACTGACCGAGATCGCCTCGCCTTGGCCTGCCGACCGCGCCTTTGCACGATCGGCCAAGGAGGTGCATGGGTGGTTGGCCAATACGCTGGTGATCCTGGCGCTGCTGCATGCCGGCGCAGCGCTGGCGCACCATTTCATATTTCGCGACCGCACCTTACGGCGCATGCTGCCGGGCGGGACCGGCTGAAGCCGCACCCGCCCGGCTGAACAAGGTCGGCGATTTCGATTACGTTACTTCTCCATGAAGCCGCGCGAGGCGAACTCCTTGCGCACATCCGGGGTGCGCAGGAATGCCAGGAACGCGGTCGCGTCGGCGCGGTTGCCGGTATGCGGCGTGGTGGCGCCGAAATAGACGGTTTCCTTCTGCAACGACGCCGGCAGCGGACCGACCAGTTTGACGCCCTTTACCGGCAGAATCTCGGTGATCTGGTGCATGCCGAACTCGATCTCGCCGCGCCCGACCGGCTCGACCACATAGCCGCCGCTGCCGAACTTGGTCTTGGCGTTGACGGCTTCAAGGATGCCCATGTCCTTCATCACCATGGCGAGATGCTTGCCGCTGGTGCCGCGCGTCGGGTCGATATAGACGACCGATTTCGCGGCCAGCAACGCTGCCTTGAAGGCTTCCGGCGTCGAGATGTCGGGCGAGGGAGCCTTCTCGTTGACGGCGACGCCGATGCCGACCCGACCAACCTCGGTCTTGCTGGCCGGCTCGACCAGGCCCTTGCCGGCGACATCAGCCCAGACGTCGTCGGTCAGGATGACCAGATCTGGCTTGGCGCCTTCGGTCAGCAGCTTGGTGAGCGGTCCCATCGGATGATATTCGATGACGACCTTGGCGCCCTTCTGCTTCTCGTACAGCGCCGCCGCTTCGGCGAGGCCGGCCTTCACGGCGCCGCCGCTGAAGATCGTCAGCGTGTCGGCCTGCGCGGCGGCCGGCATCCACAATATTGCGGCCAGAAGTCCGAGGATGGGCAATTTGCGCGTCATGATGTCACCTGTGTGATTGAACGGATCGTTACGATTGGAAAATCTTAGGCGCCCTTGAGCACCTTCATTTCGATAGCCGTGCCGGCGCGCAGGAAGTTCAGGTCGCTGCCGACCGCCATAAAGCGCATACCGCGTTTCTCCACCGCTTTGGCGCGCAGTGCGTTGTGGCAATAGGCGCCGGCGATCTTGCCGTGCTTTTGCGCGGCCGCCACGATGCGGTCAAGTTCGCGCTCGACCTCGGCCGACAGCGGATCCAGCGCCGCGCCGTTCGACAGGGCGATCGACAGGTCGGATGGGCCGAGAAACAGCGCGTCGATGCCGGGCGTCGCCGCGATCGCGTCAAGATTGTCGAGCGCCGTGCGGGTCTCGATCATCGCGAAGGTCAGCGTGAGGTTGTTGGCCTCGCGCAGATAGACCTTCTGGTCCGGCATGCCGCCCAGCGTCGTCGCGCGGTGCGGCCCCCATGAACGGTCGCCGAGCGGCGGATATTTGGTCGCCGACACGAAGGCGCGGGCGTCGGCGACGGTATTGATCATCGGCGCGATGATGGCCTCGGCGCCGAAATCGAGCGCGCGGCTCGCCACCGCGAAATCGCCGAGCGGCACGCGGACGATCGGCGCTGAACCGGCGAGGTGCACTGCCGCGATGCCGGCGGCGGTTGTCGCCATGTCGTAAAGGCCGTGCTGCTGGTCGAGCGTGACGGCATCGAAGCCTTCGCGCGCCAGGGTTTCGGCGACGTGCGGCGCCGCCATGCCGCACCAGCCGGAATAGACCGGCTCGCCGGCCTGCAGCCGCCGCGCGAGCGAGAACCTGCCGCCCGTGTGGGTCTCATTGGACATTGACGTCACCTGTTGACGAACCGGCCGAGCCCGATACCGCGAGCCGGAATCGGTGGTTCATGAGGCTCTCCCCAGAATTATTTGCCGGCTTGAATCTGCGCGATGGCCTGTACCATCAGGTCGATCATCGCGGTGCGAATTTCACTCTCGGTTACGGCCGTGCCCTTGGCGCTGAGATCGCCCTGCACCTTGCGGAACACGTCTTCGTCACCGGCTTCCTCGAAGTCCGACACGACGACTTCCTTGGCGTAGGCATCGGCTTCCGGGCCGGCGAGGCCGAGCTTGGACGCAGCCCACAGGCCGAGCAGTTTGTTGCGGCGCGCGGTGGCCTTGAAACGCAGTTCCTCGTCGTGTGCGAACTTCTTTTCAAAGCCTTCTTCGCGCTTGTCGAAAGTGGTCATGGTCAATTCTCACGTCGCGGTGGAGGTGCCGGCCGCCTGTCGGGGCCGTTTCAGTGGCCCCATATAGCATGCTCCGTACAAAGCAACATGACCGGAAGACGCTTCCACAGGGGCGTTAATGTCGCGCCCAACGGCGCAAACGGGCGGCGGATCGCTCCGGAACCTGGGCGAAATCGCGGCATCCGGCCCGCCACCCGTGTGCTTGCGTCCCGGCGCGGAGGAATTATCTACATGTGGTCGAGAAATACGGTGTGGACGGTCCGGCCGCCTTCGCATTGTGCTCCCCACCCTGATCGGCTAGTTTGCGGCAAACAGGCCAAGAGGCCAGGTAACCTTTCTGAGTCGTGCCGTTGCGTCCCGCCGAGTGGTGATTTGCCGAGGCGGTCATCCACAACCGCACTGGAGTAACCGCATCACATGGATTTTCTCAAACCACGGTATACACCGATGAGCCGCCGCCGCCGCATTTACGAAGGCAAGGCCAAGGTCCTGTATGAGGGACCGGAGCCGGGAACGCTGATCCAGCACTTCAAGGACGATGCGACCGCTTTCAATGCGAAAAAACACGAGGTGATTGAAGGCAAGGGCGTGCTGAACAACCGTATTTCCGAATACGTGTTCCAGCACCTCAACGACATCGGCGTGCCGACGCACTTCATCCGCCGGCTCAACATGCGCGAGCAACTAATCCGCGAGGTCGAGATCATCCCGCTCGAGATCGTGGTGCGCAATGTCGCGGCCGGTTCGCTGGCGACCCGGCTCGGCATCGAGGAAGGCACGCAACTGCCGCGTTCGATCATCGAGTTCTATTACAAGAACGATGCGTTGAACGACCCGATGGTGTCCGAAGAGCACGTCACGGCGTTCGGCTGGGCGACCCCGCAGGAGATCGACGACATCATGGCGTTGGCGATCCGCGTCAACGACTTCCTATCCGGCCTGTTCCTCGGCGTCGGCATCCGACTGGTCGACTTCAAGATGGAGACCGGCCGGCTCTGGGAAAACGACATGATGCGCATCGTCGTGGCCGACGAGATCTCGCCGGATTCGTGCCGGCTGTGGGACATCAAGTCGAACGAGAAGCTCGACAAGGACCGCTTCCGCCGCGACATGGGCGGGCTGGTCGAGGCCTATACCGAAGTGGCCAAGCGCCTCGGCATCATGAACGAGGGCGAGCCGCCGCGCGGCACCGGCCCGATCCTGGTCAAGAGCTGAACGGTTTCGTCTGAACGGAAAACGGCCGGTGCTTTCGGGCACCGGCCGTTTTCATTTTTAAATGTGTATGCGGCTTGTCGTCAGAGCGCGTGCGGCGTCAACACGTTCTGCGCCGGCTCCGACCACATGGCCGGGCTGCTCACGACCGGGAGAGTTGCCGACGCTTCCGTCGTCGCGCATTCGCCACGTTCGGCCATGTCGTCGGGCTGCCGCCGGAGCCCGAAGGCCATCGCGCACAACAGCAGGCCGCCGGCAAGCGCCGATCCGTTCAACGCGAAGAACGTCTTCGTCGCCTGAGCGGTGAT
The DNA here is from genome assembly GCA_028290465.1 of Xanthobacteraceae bacterium. GTDB lineage: Bacteria > Pseudomonadota > Alphaproteobacteria > Rhizobiales > Xanthobacteraceae > FEB-22. The sequence goes on from JAQGJU010000108.1 coordinate 4,241, forward strand.
CCAGGTCGGCCGGTCCGCCCGGTACAGAATGGCGACGCGGTCGCCGATCGTGGTGGTCGGCCGGTTAAGCGTGCTAAGCGCCACTTGCGTGGAAATCTGCCCGCCGGCCGCCGTAGTGAAAGCCATTGTGACGAACGGCTGGGCGCTGACCCGCCATTCCATGTCGGGCGTTTGCGCTTTGACCGTGGCGACGTCGCCGCACATCACGAGCTGCGTAACCCGCTGCCGGCTGCCGCCGCTGGTCATTTCGCAGCGAATTTCAGTGCCCGTGATCTTGGCCTCCGCGGGCAGAAAGCTGGCGTGCTCCAGCGTCTTGGCCCCGCCGATCACCAGTGCGCCGCCGGCCAGCAGCATGCCGCACCAAATTCCAATTTTTTCAGGCATTAAAGAAGTCATCGGTCCCCCCTTCGTTTGTGTGGTGCCATAGTGCCCGGCAGGGGTGAACATCGGGTTGCCGGCATCCGTCGATTCCCGTAACGGAAGGGCCAATTGCCGGGCATGATTAATACCCGACAAAAGAAGCCGTTAAAACCCGACGAAGTGGCCGGTCGGTTGAGGCAGCCGGGCACGGATGCTAGGGGATAAGGCCTGATCGAGAATCGTTGAGGATTGCCGATGAAAGCCCGCGTCACCGTCACGCTGAAATCCGGCGTTCTCGACCCTCAGGGCAAGGCCATCGAGGGCGCGCTCAAGTCACTGGGTGTCGATGGTGTGTCCAGTGTGCGCCAGGGCAAGGTGTTCGATATCGAGATCGACGGCGCCGAAAAGGCCGTCGTTGAGGCGACCCTGAAGGCGGCGGCCGATAAGCTGCTGGCGAACACCGTGATCGAGAATTATCGTATCGAGATCGTCTGAGCGATAACCAGCCCCATGAAATCAGCCGTCCTCGTCTTTCCGGGAATCAATCGCGAGCGCGACATGGCGCGCACGCTGAAGCTCGTTTCGGGCGTCGAGCCGGCGATGGTCTGGCATGCCGACACCGAATTGCCCAAGGGCACGGATTTGGTCGTAGTGCCGGGCGGGTTTTCCTATGGCGACTATCTGCGCTGCGGCGCGATCGCCGCGCGGGCGCCGATCATGGATGCGGTGCGGTCCTTCGCGGCCAAGGGCGGCCTCGTGCTCGGCGTCTGCAACGGCTTCCAGATCCTGTGCGAATCCGGGCTGCTGCCGGGCGTGCTGATGCGCAATTCGCAGCTCCGGTTCATTTGCCGCGATGTCTATCTGCGTGTCGAGCGCTCCGACACGCCATTCACCCGCGGCTACAATGCCGGCCAGGTGATCCGCGTGCCGGTCGCGCATGGCGAGGGCAATTACATCGCGGACGGCGAGACCATCGCGCGGCTGGAAGGCGAGGGCCGGGTGATGTTCCGCTACGCGGCGCCGGACGGCATGATCGATCCGAACTGGAATCATAACGGCGCGATGAATGCCATCGCGGGCATCGTCAACGACGCCGGCAATGTGCTCGGCATGATGCCGCATCCCGAGAATCACGTCGATCCGGCGATCGGCTGCACCGATGGACGCGGACTGTTCGCCGGCCTCGCCGAGCATCTGGCCAAGGCGGCGTAGCGCGACCGCATTCAGGCGGACCTGTCGCGTTCTAAAATCCCGAAAATCGATTGATCATTTAGCTCTGCTGGCCCAGATTGTGTCTGGGGCCTTCACTACCCACGGGGGTGGGGCGGGGCGTCCGCTGCTTGCATCGGGCGTCGCAGGGGGAGCTGATGGTTTCTATTGCCGTACGTATCGCGACAGCGATTTTATTGCTGTGTCCAATGACCTTGGACGCGTTTTCGCAAAGCCCGCCCGGAGCACCGACGCCGCAAGCCGCACCGATCAGCCCCGGTGGGTTGCGGATCACCGCGCGCAATCCGCTACAGGGCAACTGGCTCTGCAAAGGCAATGTGTGCACCTGCAAGCCGTTGGCTTGCGCGGCCGAGTCCAGCGTCAGCTATTCGACCGCGCCGACGCCGGCCCGCAGCCCCGACCCGCAGGCGCTTGAAAAGTTCGCCAAGGTCGAAGTGCCGAAACGGGTCATGGCCGCGAATGCCGCCCAGAACATATTGTCGGATGGCAAAGACAAGTTCGAAATGATTGGCACCAAGGTGTCGCGTTATCACGGTTTTCCGAGCGTTCTCAGCGAAACCAAATTCATCAAGGACAAGGCCAGCGTGTTCATCGCGTCGGCGATGATTTTTGCCGGCCCTTCATTGCTGACGGTTCGATCCATTTCTCCGGATCGTGCAGTGGCAATGAAGTCGCTGAATGAATTCATTCAGGCGATGACCATCGAGGAAGGTCCGCCGCTGAATTCGAACGCGGCCCCGAGATCGCCACCGGTCGCGCCGGTTGCGCCGCCGACTCCGGCTCGGCCGTCGCCCTCCCTGCGCGAGATCTAGGCCTAGGGTGGCCGGCTTTGCCAAGGGGTTGGTTGGTGAACCTGGGCGAAGGGTGCGGCGACTGAACCGGCAGTCCCCGCCGTGACGGCACCATCCGAGAGCTCTTGCCATGCCCATTGCCCTTCTCCTGGTCGCGCTCGATGTCGCTCTGGTCATCCACGCGGCCAAGACCGGCCGGCTCAATCCTTGGGCCTATGTGATCCTGCTGCTGCCCGGCATCGGCGGACTGGCCTATGTGGCGTTCGAACTGTTGCCGGAATGGCTGCGGGGGCCCGATGGCGAACGCGCGGCCCGGCATGTCGCCAACAAGCTAAACCCCGAAAAACTGTACCGCGACCTGACGGACCAGCTTGAAATCGCCGATACGGTTGCGAACCGTTCGGCGCTCGCCGCCGAGTGTCTGGCGCTCGGCAAGTTCAACGAGGCCGAATGGCACTTCGACAGTATTCTGGCGCGACCGATGGGCGAGGAGCCGATCTATGCGCTCGGCAAGGCGCGGGCCCAATTCGGCGCCGAACATCCCCTGGACGCGGTCGCGACGCTGGACGACCTGCGGACGCGCTGGCCGGATTTCCAGTCGGTGGACGGCCATCTGCTCTATGCCCGCGCGCTGGCGGACGGTGGTCGTACCGAGGAGGCGCTCGAGGAGTATCAGGCGCTGGCCGGGTATTACCCCGGCGCCGAGGCGAAGGTGCGCTACGCGCTGCTGCTGCAGCAAGTCGGGCGTGGCGCGGACGCCAAGGCGGTGCTGGCCGCGCTGCTGGTGCAGATGCGGCAGGCCCCGAAATACGTGCGAAAAGTGCAGGCAGAATGGATTGCGATCGCGGAAAAGCAGGTCCGCGCCTGATCCGGGGTGCAGAATCGCCGTCTCGTCGCTAAATATCCGGAGCTGCCGCCCTCGCCGAGGGCGGGGCGGCTAGGATAGTATGCGGCCCATGACGCCTAAAGAGCCCCAAATTAACCCCGCTTTGGTCGCCGAACACGGCCTGAAGCCCGACGAGTATCAGCGGATCTTGAAGCTGATCGGCCGCGAGCCGACCTTCACCGAGCTCGGCATTTTCTCGTCGATGTGGAACGAGCACTGCTCGTACAAGTCCTCCAGGTTCCATCTGCGCGGCCTGCCGACCCAGGCGCCCTGGGTGATCCAGGGACCGGGCGAGAATGCCGGCGTCATCGACATCGGCGACGGGTTGGCCTGCGTGTTCAAGATGGAGAGCCATAACCACCCGAGCTACATTGAGCCCAATCAGGGCGCGGCGACCGGGGTCGGCGGCATCCTGCGCGATGTGTTTACGATGGGCGCGCGGCCGATCGCGGCCCTCAATGCGTTGAGCTTCGGCGATCCGGCGCATGCCAAGACCCGGCATTTGGTGTCGGGCGTGGTGGCGGGCGTCGGCGGTTACGGCAATTCGTTCGGCGTGCCGACGGTCGGCGGTCAGGTCCGTTTCCACACCCGCTATGACGGCAACAATCTGGTCAACGCGATGGCGGTCGGCCTCGCGCAGGCCGACAAGATTTTCTACGCGGCGGCGTCCGGCGTCGGCATGCCGATCGTGTATCTGGGCTCCAAGACCGGCCGCGACGGCATCCACGGCGCCTCGATGGCATCGGCTGAGTTCGACGAGGATTCCGAGGGCAAGCGCCCGACCGTGCAGGTCGGCGACCCGTTCGCCGAAAAGCTGCTGCTAGAGGCCTGCCTCGAAATCATGGAGAAGGGCTGCGTCATCGCGATCCAGGACATGGGCGCGGCGGGCCTTACTTGTTCGGCGGTCGAGATGGGCGCCAAGGGCGATCTCGGCGTGACGCTCGATCTGGAAAAGGTGCCGTGCCGCGAAGCCAGCATGACGCCCTATGAGATGATGCTGTCGGAGAGCCAGGAGCGCATGCTCATGGTGCTCAAGCCCGAGAAGGAAGCCGAGGCCGAAGCGATCTTCCGCAAATGGGGCCTCGACTTCGCGGTGGTCGGCCACACCACGCCGGACATGCGTTTCATCGTGCGCTACCACGGCACCGTGATGGCCGATCTGCCGATCAAGGAGCTGGGCGACGAGGCGCCGCTCTATGAGCGGCCGTTCGTCGAGACGCCGAAGTTGTCGGTGCTGTCACCGAACGACGTCAAGCCGCCGCTGCCGCTCGACGAGGTGCTGCTGACCTTGATCGGTTCGCCGGATCTCGGCTCCAAGCGCTGGGTCTACGAGCAGTACGATCACGTCATCGGCGGCAATACCGTGCAGCGGCCGGGCGGCGACGCCGCCGTGGTGCGTGTGCAGGAAGGTCCGAAGGCGCTGGCGCTGACCGTCGATGTGACGCCGCGCTATTGCGAGGCCGATCCGTTCGAAGGCGGCAAACAGGCGGTCGCCGAAGCCTGGCGCAATCTGACGGCGGTCGGCGCCCGGCCGCTGGCGATCACGGATAACCTCAATTTCGGCAATCCGGAAAAACCAGAGATCATGGGCCAACTGGTCGGCTGCATCCGCGGCATCGCGGAAGCCTGTAAGGCTCTCGACTTCCCGGTCGTGTCCGGCAACGTGTCGCTGTACAACGAGACCAATGGTCGGGGCATTCTGCCGACACCGTCGATCGGCGGCGTCGGCGTGATCGACGATTTCAAGACATCGGCGACGCTCGCCTTCAAGGCCGAGGGCGAATCCATCCTGCTGATCGGCGACACCCAAGGCTGGATCGGCCAGTCGCTGTATCTGCGCGAGATCTGCGGCCGCGAGGAGGGCGCTCCGCCGCCGGTCGATCTCGCGGTGGAAAAGCGCAACGGCGATTTCGTGCGTTCGTTGATCGCGTCCGGCGCGGTGAGCGCGGTGCATGATCTGTCCGATGGCGGACTGCTGATCGCGCTGGCCGAAATGGCGATGGCGTCCAGCATGGGCGCCGCGCTCGATCCTGAGAAGGGCGACGTGCAGCGCCATGCCTTCTGGTTCGGTGAGGATCAGGCGCGCTATCTGGTCACCGTGCCGGCCAAGTCGGCCTCATCGCCGCAGCAAATCCTCGAGGCCGCCACGGCGGCCGGCGTGCCGGCGTGCCGGCTCGGCGTCACCGGCGGCGACGTGTTGATGCTGCCCGGCGAGCGGCCGGTCTCGGTCGCGAAGCTGCGCGAGGTGTTTGAAGGCTGGCTGCCGGCCTACATGGCCGGCGCCGCGTAGTCCTTTCGTTAGACCATGATCCATTCAACGATCATGGTCGGCCTTCTTGTTTGAGCAGGATCTGATCCGAAAACCGGTGCTCGCCTCGATTAGGTTCGGGGCGGGCTTTTTTGCGACCAGTGTGCGCTGCCGATAGCTTGACGCTATCTCCAAAAAATCAAGCCAAGGAGTCACACGGGAAGCAAAAAATAATTTCGTGGGGCCAAGTCCGGAGGGAAGGCCGGAGCTATACAATCTATTCGTGCGAAGGGTAGTATGGTGATGTTCGATACTCCAGGAATGTGCAGTTCGGGGGCGTTGCAATTCCAGGAGCAGGCGCCTTCCACCACCGGCTCCCTCCCGCGGAGACTGCAAGATGGCCGGCGCCCCAGAACCCTCCGTTGGAACGCTGCATTTCGATCTGTCGCATGCGCCGCAGGATGCCGAGCACACCCTGCATGTCGCCGGCGTCGACTACACGTTGAGCGCACACACGCCGGAAACCCGCGCACTGCATGCCGGCCAGAACACCGTGCTCGCCGCCGTGCCGGACGACCAGCAGCATCGCATCAGTCATTTCGTGGAAAACGTGCAGCTGCCCGGCCACGTGGCGATGATGTTCGTACAGCATCCCTCGAAGGATCCGAACTCGCCATTGCCGGCGCTGTCACTCACCGCGCTGCATATTCCGGCCCCGGCGCGCGCCGTGCTGCGGGCGGCGAAAGCCGCGGCGCCGGTCATGCTGAAGGCCGGGGCACCGACGCTGGCCGCGTCCGCGCCGAGCCTCGCCGGCCGCAAGCTGATGCTGATGGCGGCCGCGCCGCCGCCCGCCGTTGATCCGGACGTCAGCGACGACCACGCGCACAGCTTCAAGACCCCGCTCGACACCGCGATCGCCCTGACTGCCGCGCATCCGGAGTTGATGCATTTCGATCCGGCGACCGCCGCGCATATTCACGACAACCATTTGGTCTCGGCGCCCGGCATCGAGGATCTCGCCCTCTCGCTGAGTCAGCAGGGCGCGGCCGACACCGATGGCGGATGGGCCACGATTTCGACCGGCACTGACGAGAACGGCAAGGTGGTGACCAACGAGGCCGGGCAGCCGATCTACCAATATGCCTTGTCGGACGACACCAAGGCCGCGATGGCGTCGCCCATCAAGGGCGCCTTGCGCAGCACCAAAAACGATATGGCGCTCAAGGACAAGGTGTGGGGGCAAAATTTCGGCGTCACCTCGCTGGATCATTCCGCTGCCGCGGCGGGCGCGTCCGCTACAACCGCTTCCGCCAGGCCGACGGCTGCGCCTGCGGCCAGCCCGCCGACAGCACCCGGCCCGGTGGCGCTGCAAACTCGCGTCAGCGAGACGCCGGCGCCGACGCCGCCGTCCGACGGCGACGCCAAGTGGACGCCGAAGAACTGGACCTCGATCTACGGACTGAACCTCGGCACCGTCCAGACGCTCGGCACCGGCGACTACTCGCTCGACGTCACCAACAACGCGCTGCGCCATATGAGCACGTCCGTCGAATTCCTGGACGACATGGACAATACGCTGCCCGACACCCGCCAGTCGCTGCAGTTGCTGCTGCCCGGCAATTTCCTGATGGGCATCCCCATCCCCACGGCGTCCAACACCCTGACGTTCACGATACCGGATAGCGCGTCCGGCGCGCGGCTGCTGTTCGGCACGCTGGGCACCGGAAAATTCGATGCCAGCGTCGCCGGCATGGGCATGTTCTCGACCGCGCTGTTCGAAATGGCGGTACCGACCTTCATGCTGGCGGCCGGTATTTGGGTGCAGCGCCAGGGCGGCTTCATAGCGCTGCTGAAGGACCGGCAGTTCATGGCGGTGATCGGCGTCTTGGCGCTCCAGTTCACCACGCCGAAATTGGTGCAGTCCGTCGAAGACGATCCGGTGGGGGCGCTGGTCACGATCGGCAACAAGCTGACGGGCTTACTGCTTTCGACGGCCATGGGGGCGCTACGAAACTGGATCGTCGAAAACATGGTCGGCGAGGAGGCGGAAAAATACATTCCGTTTGTCGGATTTGTCTTCGCGGCGTTGGGCGTGGCCGGTACGCTGGCGGATCTGGCCGAGACAACCGCTGCGGTGATCGAGACGCCCTCCACCAGTTCGGTGGAGATCGCCCGCACCATGACGCTCAAGGTCAATGTGCAGTGCGATCCGCAGCACGCGATGTGGCCGTCCACCGCGCATCAATACCGATTGATGGTGCAGTACCAGGGCGGCACCTTCATGCATCTCGACGGAGAGATGTTCGAGTTCACCAACGGCGTCACCTCGGCGAACCCGATCGTCAAGAGCTTCAGCAATGTGCCGGCCGGCGGCTATCTGAAAGTCTATGCGGTGGTCTATTCGCGGAACTGGTGGATCTGCGGCTATGCCAGCAGCGCCGACTGGGTCCGGGCGAAGCCGGGACCGGGCGCCTTGCTGACCGTGAACCTGATCATCAAGGAGCGGCTGGTGCCGCTGACCGCCGACACCCGTTACAGTCACAACGAAGTGCTGACCTACACGGCGGCAAAGGGCCATCAATGGTCCGGCGGCACCGACACCACGCCGCTCGCCGCGCCGACCGAGACCGCGACCGCGCTCGACGACTCGCCGACCGGAAACCATCTCGGCGAACTCATCGAGATCACCATCAACGATCACGCCCATACGCTCGGCTATTGCTGGCGGGCGAGCGGGCAGGGGCTGCCCTTCGTCGGCAGCAAGGACGTCTCCAATTCGCAAATGTATGCGTTCCAGAACATCTCGTATCTGGGCTCGCCGGAAGGCGGGCTAAAATCCACCAATGCCGGCTACACCGGTCGGCCGCATATTCTGTACGACCAGTTCGGGCCGCTGGCCGAGGGTGCGACCGGCGACGGCAATAATTTCTATCTGGACGTGGTCGGCGAGGTCTATCATTTGCGCCGGATCGCGTTCGACGCCAAGCCGATCGATCTGAATCCGAAGAAGCCGCCGCTGAGCTGGGGCAAGTTCACCCAGCCGCATCTCGACGCGATCGTGGTGCATCCGGCCGGCTGGGTCGCGGCGGTCAGCTTCAAGAACTCCAAGCTGGAAGTGCTGCAGATTCCGGCCGCCGGCACCGCGGACGCCGATGCGCCGGCCGCGCAATTGCGCAGCGGCGAGGGCAGCCTTGAGGGTCTGATGAACGGCCCGGTGGCGCTCGCCGTCACGCCGGACGGCAATCTCCTGGTGCTGGAATCGCTGAACAACCGCGTCCAGGCCTTCGACATGGTCGGCAATCCGGTGCAGGCCTTCGGCGCGGCCGGCGCGAAATCCTCGCACATGTCGCTGCACGCGCGGGACGGCACGAGCACGTATCTCGATCTCGGCACCGAGTCGAAGGGCTACATCTATGTGCTGTCGCACACCGGCGACGGCTCCAGCCAGACCCAGTACAATCTCGACATCTACGAGCCGACCGGCGCGTATCTGTGCACGACCAACGGGCTCAACGCGGCGAAGCTCGTGGTCAGCCTATGGCGCGACGTCTACGCGCTGAACTATCAGGTGCTGCTTGGGCCGAGCAACCGCACCGAGCCCTCGGTCAGCCAGTGGATTCCGTCGACGCCGGCCGGTGTGAATCCGAATGGGTGATGACACCAACGAGAGACGATTCATTACTCCCGTCATGCTGAGGTGTCCGCTCGCTTCGCTCGCGTCTCAGGGTGACGGATCACGTATCGGGCCGTTGATGTAACTGTTGGCTTCTTGAAGGGGAAACAAGATGGGGCCGGATCGTTCTCTGAAGCGCGTCGATTTCAGCAAAGCGGTGAGCGCCGTCCGCGCGCCGTTCAACAATTGGCCGGAAGGCGCGCTGACCATCTCGTTCTGGATCCAGTGGCGGCCGTCCGGCAATTCCAGTGACGCCAACATCATCAGCTACGCCGACAGCAACTTCGATATGGACCATCCGAACCGCTACGGTCCGCGCTTCCTGGTCAAGGACCCCAGCAACCTCACCTTTTGGTTTCAGGGCACGTCGGCGAGTTGCGGCCTCAATATCGGCGACGGCCAGTGGCATCACCTCGCGATCACTCTGGAGCAGGACCCGCCGCAATGGGTCACGTTCCAGGACGACGCTCCGCCGGAAACTCCTGACGAGCGGGCGCGCCGGACGATCCGCTCCTGGAACTGGTGGTCCTTCAGCTGGGTGACGCATGAAAATCCGGCGCCGCCACGGCCGCGGCCGCCACCGGAGGGCGGCTATGTCGGACGCACCGTCGTGTCGGTCTACCGCGATGGCGGCCCGGCCGGCCAATGCGTGCTGCAGACCGATGCCGGGGAGTCGCTGCGGCCCGGCGGTCCGTTCCAGGTGAAGTTTCCGTTCAACGAAGGGCAGGACCGCGACGGCAGCTCGAACGACCGATTCGTCGAGGGCCTCGGCTCGATCGCCGAAGTGCGGGTGTGGAACGGCGCGCGCACGGCCAAGCAACTCGCCGTGGAGATGACGGGCTATCTCACGTCGCATCCGGACCTGCGGCTGTACTGGCCGCTCGGATTCTCGGACAGGATCGAGTCGACCCTCCGCGACGGCTCCGGCAACGGCAATGACGGCCGATTCGAAATCACCACCACGCCTCGCTGGAACAACGATCCGATGCCCTGGCCGCCGGCGCCGATGGATCTGTCGGGCGTCGATCTTTCGAACGCCAACATCCAGGGCATTCCGCTGGCCAAGCGCAATCTATCCGGCGCGGTGCTGGCCTCGACCAATCTCGACGGCGCGGATCTGTCGGGCGCCAACCTGTTCGGCGCCAACATGAGCAAGAGTTCGCTCAAGGGCGCCAATCTGACCGGCGCCAGCCTGCACGCCACCAACTTCACCGAAACCGATCTGACCTTCACGAGTTTCAGTCCGCAGCCCGACTGGTCGCGCGACGCCAACAACCGCACGGTGTTGGACAAGGCCATCATGCCGCTGGCCGCGCTGGGGCGGGACTGGTCGTTTCTGCATCTCACCGGCGCCTATGTGCTCGGGCTGGATTCGGGCGTCGACCTTTCGGGCATCAATGCCAGCAACATCGTCTTTCAGAATGCCGGGATGTCCGGCGTGCGCTTCATGCGGGCTCGCTTCGATGGCGCCGATCTGACCGGTGCGCGGCTGAACGAGGCCGATCTGTCGAACGCCAACATGAGCGGAGCTGTGCTTTACAGCGCCGATCTGTCCGGCACGACCCTGTCGCAGGCCGACCTCACACGCGCACGGCTCGGCGGCGTCAGCGGTCAGGGCGTTTCGGCCGTGTTGTCGTACGCCTATATGCCGGGCGTAAAGTTGACCAGCGCCGAACTGTACGGCGTCGATCTCGCCTACGCGCAAATCTATGCCGGCGCCAAGATGGACGGCGCGCATCTCGAAGGCGCCAATTTTGCCTTTGGCAATCTCAGCGATATGGATTTCACCCAGGCCTATATGAAGGGCGTGGACATGAGCGGCGCCGTTCTGGTGCGCTGCAATTTCAAGGGCGTCGATCTCGGGCCCTCACAAGGCAACAAGCCATCCTCGCTGGCGGGCGCCCATCTCCAAGGCGCCGACTTTACCGCCTGCAATCTGGCTGGCGCCAATCTGTCGGGGGCCGCTGTGGCGACCGCTCCCGGCGAGGTCACCATTCAGCGCGTCGACAATACCGGCCACCTGGTTTCGGCGACCGAGACATACAAGGCGACCGCGCTTCCGATGGGCGCGGGCGACCAGTATACGACGTGGCCGGATTTTTCGCGTGGCATGCTGGCACGCACCGACCAACTGACCGCACCAGACCCTCCGAAACCGCCGGAGTGCATTCCGAGCCTGACCCAGTTCTGTCCGAGGAAGAAGATCGGGCACCGGGGGTAGGGCGCGGATCTCAGCGCAACTGAGGGCCTGCTACTGCTCCATCCGCTCGCGAATTTTCCGGCCGATGCGCACCGCCGGATGGATTCCCGGCGTCAGATAGGTGCGCTTTGCCGGCGCGGCTGCGGTCGCCGGTGTGGCGGCTGCCGCCGCTGTCGCGGCCGGAATGCTGTCCGCGATCGCCGCGACCGACGTTTGGCAGTTCGGCGACAGCCGGGCGGAATTGGTCTGTAGGCACACCAGCGCTTCCGGTCCGCCCGGCGTCACGCCCTTGCAGTTGCGCATGAAGTCGGCCCGGCAGGTGTTTTTGATGGCGGCCTGTTGCTCCGGCGTCGGCATCGCAGGAGCTACCGCAGCAGGGGCCACGGCGACCGCCGGCGTAGCAACAGCGGCGGCTGCCGGCTTCGGCGCGCCACCAATCGCGCCGACCGCCTGACGGCAGGGGGGCGACAGCCGGGCCGCATTGGTTTGCAGGCAGACCAGCGCGGCCTGGCCGCCGGGCTGCACACCCGAGCAATTCGCCATGAAGTCGTTGCGGCAGCTCTGCCGGATGGCGTTCTGCTGGGCGGCCGTCGGTGGCGCCGCGGGCGCGGCTGCGGGCGACGCGGCCG
>JAQGJU010000075.1 GCA_028290465.1 Xanthobacteraceae bacterium
AGGAACTGGCGCGCATAGGCCGACAGCGACTCGACGTAGCGGCGCTGGCCCTCGGCATAGATGGTGTCGAACGCCAGCGACGACTTGCCCGAGCCTGACAGACCGGTGAACACCACCAACTCGTCGCGCGGAATCTCCAAATCGACGTTCTTCAGATTGTGCTCGCGGGCGCCGCGAATCGAAATCACCCGCGGGTCGTGGCGACGCGGGCGGCCTTTGTTGAGCAGGTCATTCATCCGGAGAGATCCGCCATGCGAAGGGGGAGTACAATCGCACCGGAACGCCGCGCTAAGGGACGGACCGCCGCACGGTCGTGAACATAGGAAGAACGAGGAGGTTTCGCCACCCCCAAAATCGGCAAAGCTGTTGATCGTTGGCGGAAGGCTTAGTTGGCCTGTTCGGCCACGCCTTTCTGGACCCAGAACGAATACATGCCGAGGAACGTCGATGGATTGGCCTGCTCGAAGGCGTGCCAATGGTCGAGGTTACTCATCGCCGCGTCTGCCGGAAACTGCCTAGCATAGAGATGACGGATCGGTTGCTGCACCTCGAAGCCAATGAATTCCAAGTCGTTGGCGGCCAGAAAGGCCTTAATCCGCGGTATGGTGAAACGGTGTTCCTGGACGTGGAACAGCAGGTCGCGGCATTCGCTGAGCGTGTAGAAATCGTTCATCGCCGAGAGCGCGCCCACCAGGGCGGGGTCGGGATGGACGAGAAACTCCTGACGAAACCGCCGGATCTCGCTGGCCGATCGTCCATAGCCCTGGCGAGCGATCAGCTTCTGGACGGCGACGATCTGCTGGCGCGCCAGTTCGCTATACAGCGCAATCCGCATGAAACCATTGGGCCGAAGTAACGGAACGAGTACGCGCCATCCGGCGTCGGGATCGCCAAGATGGTGGAGGACGCCGCAAGATTCGATGATGTCGAACTGACGCCCGAGCGTGCCAAGCTGCATGATGTCGGCCTGACCGAACTCGATATTGCCCAAGCCGCGCTCCATCGCCTTGCGCTTGGCATAACTTAAGCTCGCGAGACTGAGGTCAATCGCCAAGACCTGGCTACCCTCGAATATCTGGGCGAGGTCGAGCAATTGTTGGCCGGTGCCGCATCCAGCGTTCAGCAGATCGATCGTTCCGGCCTTGCTAAGGCTCCTGAACTTGGCCAACGGAAAAAGCTCGCGCAGGAACAAGTCGGGCCTTTGCGACACGCTGGCGACTGGAGCCTTGACCCAGCGCGGGTATGGATTCTCCTCATATTGATCGCGAACCACCTTCGACACCTCGTTCTCGATCGGGGTCAAGGGCGGGATTGTGTTGCGCAGCCGAATCTCTTCCAGCGGCTCGCGCACTTGTTGAGTCAGCAGCGCGTCGACAGCGGTCGGCCATGTCAGGCTGAGCAGCCTTTCGCAATGAGGCAGCGTATGCAGTGACCCATAGCAGGCCAATGCCAGCAACCAATCGGCCGGAATTCGCTCGCCGGCGCGCAATGCTTCGTGCAGCGCCAAGCGAAGCCGACCGACCTCAGCCAACTCCTCGTCGGTCAACGCGTACGCATACTCGGTAATAAAACACTGGCGGGCCAATGAGGCATGGAACGCGACGGTATTCTCGTCGGGCGCGGCGTCCGTGGACGCAACCGTCGCGGCATCCAGCAGGCAGCGCCGGACATTGGTCAACAATTGCTCCATCGCGATGTCGGCGACCAAAGCATTTTCGAGCATGGCGCGCAGCGGGGCATGACCGGACAAGGCGCCGAGGCCGATCGTCCCGTACACTCCATCGGCGTTAAGACGCAACGGCCAGGACGCCGCCACGCGCGCGATGCAGCCTGCGATGCCGGCATCCGCTTTGACCAGTTTGAGGCCATAGGCCACCAACTTATTGGGCCGGTCCCAGGGCTCCGATAGAGCGCGAACCAGCAAGTCGGACATTTCGCCGTCATTGTCGACGGTCGGCAGACGCTGCAGGCAAGCGACGAATAGAGTCTTGGCATGTGTGGTTTCGGCGAGTTTCAGCGCGCGGCGCACGGATCCGAGCGCGAGACCCGGCTCGCCCGAGGCCAGGTACGCGACCGCGAGATAACAATGGCCGGCGACGAAATCAGGCTTGTATTCAAGGATTTGTTGGTAGTGGGCGATGGCCTCCGCGTATTTGGACTGCGCCATCAGCGCGCTGCAAATATTGGTGTGGCAATTCAGATGGTCAGGCGTGATCGCAATGGCGCGCAAATAACACTCGATGGCGGCCTGCGGCTGGCCCTCCTCGAATCGTGCGTTGCCCAGAAAGAAATGCGCGCCGGCTTGATTTGGATCCAGGTCGATCGCGCGTTCCAATGAAGCTTTGGCCTCTGCCGGACGCCCCAGCCGCATTTGCAATCCGCCAAGATGGGTATGGGCGGTCGCATTGCCGGGTTCAAGCATCGCTGCCTGCGTAAAACACGTCAGCGCTTCCGATAGTTGATGTTGCTGTTCCAGCGCATCGCCGAGGATGACGTATGCATCGACGCCATCGGCTTTGAGCGCAACGGCGCGACGGGCATGAACGATGGCCTGATCCCATTGCCCCAAGCCATGAAAGGCAACCGCAATATTGCGGTGGTAATCCGGCGCGGCGTCGTTCAACGCGATGGCACGGCGGAACAGATCAACGGCCAGTTCGTTGCGGCCCGCTTTGATCGCGATCGCACCCAGGTTTTGCAGGCTTTTGTCGTGGGGGGGGTCTAGGGCGAGGACTTGCCGGTAGCTACCAGCCGCCTCGTTCAACTGTCCGGCGTGGTGCAGGCGCAATGCCGCGGCGAACAGCTTGTCGACAGCCGCCGGTGTACCGGGCTCGTCATGCGTACGCTCCTGGCTTAGGGCCGCGCGTCGATCTTTTCGATTCATGCGAATCACCTCACGAGGCGATCCTACAGCGCTTCGCGACATCCAGATGGATAGGAGCGCCCGTAGCAGCCCGAGAGCAGCGGCCCCAAAGCAAAAGGGCCGGCTTTGCAGCCGGCCCTTTCACTTAGTCAGTCAACCGATTGAGCGGAAGCTCAGTACGCAGCGCCGAAGCGGTAGTTCAGGCCGAGCTTCACGGTGTGGATGTTCAGGTCCACATCGGTGCCGAAATACGACTCGGAACCGAGACCGTAGTAAACGTACTCACCCTTGACCGACCACGGACCGGCGAAGGCGTATTCCACGCCAGCGCCGAGGGTGTAGCCGATGTGGGTGTTGCTCTGCGACGTCGAGGCAGCGAAGCCCGGGAACGCCACGCTGGCGGAGACGTCGTTATGCGCCCAGCCGAGACCACCGGTCACGTACAGCAGGGTGCGATCCCAGGAGTAGCCGACGCGGCCACGGAAGCTACCGAGGTAGTCGGTTTCGCTTGAGACCGAGCCGGTCACGGCGCCGACCGTAACGGTGCGGCTATCTTTCATGCTGGCCCAGGCACTGTCGAGTTCAACGCCGAACACCCAGTTGCTGCCCGGAGCCTGCCAGTTGTAGCCGATCTGCGCGCCGCCGAAGAAGCCGTCCTGGTTCGAATCGCCGAACAGGTTGGTATCGGCCCAGCCGTAGCCGGCATGCGCGCCGATGTAGAAGCCGGTCCAGTTATAAACCTGCACGTAGGCCGGAGCCTTCGTGACCATGCGGGCCGGGAGATCGGCTGCGAAGGCCGGAGCCACCGACAGCAGAGCCAAAGCGCTTACGCCAGCCGCCAAGATATTCTTCATTTTTGCCTCCAAGTGTCGAACCCGTGTGATGGGGTCGAGTGCGGGTACGAATTGATCGAGTCGATCCCGGAGGGACCGTCGAGGCAAATCAGTAGCCAAAAATATCGGCACTGCCTGTAACTTTGGAGCAACGATGGCTGAAATTAGCATCGGAACCCAAGTTCCAATCGCACAAAAAAGCCACAAAGTGGCCTGGACAAGCAAAAAATGCTGATTTTTTAAGGGTAACGGTATGTATACTATAAGTTAAGCTGGCAACCTGTGACGTTTGCGCGACACCGTCTTCACCTGCTTGTGATACCGTTCGTGGCCATTTCACGGCGCCATCCATTGCTTTTGGATCTTCCAACCGAGCTCGCCTTTGCTCACGGTGGAATCGATCCCTCGGCCGCCCCATGACACCTGACCTGCCCACGATGTCCCAACATGCTTGTGACCGTCGGCGCGCCATGATAGAACAAAAATAGAACATCCGGCAGGCGGACGTCGAGTAAGCCGCCTCAAATGCGGCTGCCTGGATTTGTCCGGTGGATAAGGTCGACGGGGCTTGGGACGACTTAGACTTAAGCGACTACTTAAAGCGGCAGACCTACTTAAAAGACAAACAGCATAGGGCGCCCAGCAAACCGCGTCGGTCATCACGACGCAAAGCATCGGCGCCATTTCAGCCTGGAGCGAGTGGAGAGCAATCATGGCAGGTTCGGTCAACAAGGTCATTCTGATCGGCAATCTCGGTGCCGATCCGGAAATCCGGCGCACCCAGGACGGGCGGCCGATCGCCAATCTGCGGATCGCCACCTCGGAAAACTGGCGCGACAAGGCGACCGGCGAGCGCAAGGAAAAGACCGAGTGGCACCGGGTCGTGATCTTCAGCGAAGGCCTGTGCAAGATCGCCGAGCAGTATTTGAAGAAGGGCGCCAAGGTCTACATCGAGGGTACCCTGCAAACCCGCAAATGGACCGACAAAGACAACATCGAACGCTACAGCACCGAAGTGGTGCTGCAGGGGTTCAATTCGGTCCTGACCATGCTGGACGGTCGCACGGGCGCCGCCGGCGGCGGCGAGAGCTACGACAGCGACAATTTCGGCTCGTCGGGTCCGTCCGCGGCGCCCCGCGAGCGCAAGCCGGCGATGGCCGGCGGCGGCAAGCGCGACGACATGGACGACGAAATCCCGTTCTGAGGAGCAGGCGGCGGCCGTCGGTTCACGCCGATGGCCGCACGCAAAAAACAAAGATAATCCAATTAAAACATGTAGATACATAAACACACTTAGAGATTAGGCCAGGGCATTAACTTTCTACATTTGAGATTAGAAATAAATCGCAACTCATTGAATTAAAATACATTTCTTAAGAATGCCGCCTGATCGAGCGCCGAGGCAGCAAAAGTGAACATCGGTTTTGCGGAAAGCAATCAAGCTTGCGCAGATTGCGTAAACTTACCTGCGTACGCGTTCTAACTTTTAGAGAGACGCGTTTTCTTCACGCGAATTTCCACTTCGCGTGAAGAAAACGCTGTCGGTTGAGCGCCAAGGGAACTTTACCGCTGGCGCCGAGTTCCCCGTTTATTGAATGGGGACACCATGCCGATCCTGATCCTGATTTTGCTCATTGTTTTGATCGCTCAGTTCGGCTTTTGGAACACGCTCGGATCGGTGCTGGGCGCGGTCGGGGTGGTGATTCTCGTGATCCTGACGCTTGCGGCGCTGGCCGCGCTGGTCGGCATGTACGCCTACCAGCGCATCCGCCAGAAGCTGTGATTCCCATCAAGCCGTTAGCACCGCCCGAATACCGTCGATCACGTACTGCACGGCGAGCGCCGCCAGCAGCACGCCGAGCAGTCGCGCTAACACGACATTGCCGGTGATGCCGAGCGTGCGCGCGATGCGGGTCGCCGCGAGGTAGACTGCCAAGCATAGAGCGATCACCGCGACGATCGCGGCGAATAGCAGGCCGAACCGGTCGGGACGCCCGGCGGCCTGGCCGGCCAGCAGAACGGTCGCCGTAATGGCACCGGGGCCGGCCATCAGCGGAATGGCCAGCGGGAAGGCCGCGACATTGCGGACATGCTCTTCGACCGCATCCTCGGCCTGCCGCGATTGCCGCCCGATGCGCACGCCGAACACCATCTCGGACGCGATCGAGAACAGCAGCAGGCCGCCGGCGATGCGGAACGCCGGCAGGCCGATACCGAGCGTCGCCAGCAACAGCTCGCCGCCGAGCGCCGCCCCGAACAGAATGACCGTTGCGATCGCGCAGGCGCGTACCGCGACCTGACGCCTGGCGGCGGCCGGCAGGCCATCGGTGACGGCCAGAAACGCCGGCACCAGGCCGAGCGGATCGACCACGATGAACAGCGTGACGAAGGCTGCGACAACGAAATCCAGCGCCATGGAATGCCCCCTGATTCTCCCTATATAGACGGAAATATCAGAGCCCGGCCGCAGGCTCAGGAACACCTCAATAAGCTATTGATATACATAAACAAAAAACCGCGACATGAAGCCGATTAGCGGTGGCTTTGGAAATCTGAATCGGCTACACGTCACCGTTCTGTAACGCTTAGGAAATTTCACGCTTTGTCCGACATCGAAACACCAAAACCGGGAGATCAGGATCCCTCGGATGTTCGCCCCGTGTCGATCACGGAGGAAATGAAGCGCTCCTACCTCGACTACGCGATGAGCGTGATCGTGTCGCGGGCGCTGCCGGATGCGCGCGACGGCCTCAAGCCGGTGCATCGGCGCATCCTGTATTCGATGTACGAGCAGGGCCACACGCCCGATAAGAAATACGTCAAATCCGCGCGCATCGTCGGCGACGTGATGGGTAAATATCACCCGCATGGCGACCAATCGATCTATGACGCGTTGGTCCGCATGGCGCAGGACTTCTCGATGCGCCTGCCGCTGGTCGACGGCCAGGGCAATTTCGGCTCGGTCGACGGCGATCCGCCAGCCGCGATGCGGTACACGGAATCCCGTCTCGACAAGTCGGCGATGGCGCTGCTCGAGGATATCGACAAGGACACCGTCGATTTCCAGCCGAACTACGACGGCAACGAACATGAGCCGGTGGTATTGCCGGCGCGCTTTCCGAACCTTCTGGTCAACGGCGCCGGCGGCATCGCGGTCGGCATGGCGACCAACATCCCGCCGCATAATCTCGGCGAGGTGATCGACGCCTGCATCGCGCTGATCGACGATCCGGCGCTGACCATCGACGACCTGATCAAGATCGTGCCCGGCCCGGATTTCCCGACCGGCGGCATCATTCTCGGCCGCGCCGGCATCAAGGCGGCCTACCATCTCGGCCGCGGCTCCATCGTGATGCGCGGCAAGGTCCACTTTGAGACGGTCCGCAAGGAACGCGAAGCGATCATCATTTCGGAAATTCCGTACCAGGTGAACAAGGCCACCATGGTGGAGCGGATCGCCGAACTGGTGCGCGAGAAGAAGATCGAAGGCATCGCCGATCTGCGCGATGAATCCGACCGCGACGGCTATCGTGTCGTCATCGAGATGAAGCGCGACGCGGTGCCGGACGTGGTGCTCAACCAGATCTACCGCTTCACACCGCTGCAATCGACATTCGGGGCCAACGTGGTGGCGCTGGACGGCGGCCGGCCGCTGGTGATGACCCTGAAGGATCTGCTGCGCGCCTTCGTGTCATTCCGCGAAGAGGTGATCTCGCGGCGTACCAAGTATCTGCTGAACAAGGCCCGCGACCGCGCCCACATCCTGGTCGGCCTCGCCATCGCGGTCGCCAATATCGACGAAGTCATTCGCCTGATCCGCACCTCGCCCGATCCGGCCGCCGCGCGCGAAGCCCTGATGGCGCGCGAATGGCCGGCCGCCACGGCGGCTTCACTCATTCTGCTGATCGACGATCCGCGCCACCGCGTCTCGTCGGAAGGCACGGCGCGGCTGACCGGCGAGCAGGCCAAGGCGATTCTCGACCTGCGCCTGCAGCGCCTGACCGCGCTCGGCCGCGACGAGATCGAGGCAGAACTCGACAAGCTGGCCATCGAAATTGCCGACTATCTCGACATTCTGCGTTCCCGCGCGCGCATCCAGACCATCGTCAAGGATGAGCTGCTGGCCGTGAAGACCAGCTTCGCGACGCCGCGCCGCACCGAAATCATCGAGCAGGAAGGCGACGTCGAAGACGAAGACCTGATCCAGCGCGAGGACATGGTCGTCACCGTGTCGCACGCCGGCTACGTCAAGCGGGTGCCGCTGTCGACCTACCGCGCGCAAAAGCGCGGCGGCAAAGGCCGCGCCGGCATGCAGACCCGCGACGAGGATTTCGTCACGCGGCTGTTCGTCGCCAATACCCATACGCCGGTGCTGTTCTTCTCGTCGCGCGGCCAAGTCTACAAGGTGAAGGTCTGGCGGCTGCCGCTCGCCCAGCCGCAGGGCCGGGGCAAGGCGCTGATCAACATCCTGCCGCTGGAGCAGGGCGAGCAGATCACCACCATCATGCCGCTGCCCGAGGACGAGAAGACCTGGGCGGAGTTGGACGTGATGTTCGCCACCACGTCCGGCACGGTTCGCCGAAACAAGCTGTCGGACTTCGTCGATGTACGCCGCTCCGGCATCATCGCGATGAAGCTCGACGAGGGCGAGGCCATCGTCAACGTGCAGATCTGCACCGAACGTGACGACGTGCTGCTGACCTCGGCGGGCGGGCAGTGCATCCGCTTCCCGGTGCCGGACGTGCGGGTATTCACCGGCCGCACCTCGATGGGCGTGCGCGGCATCGCGCTGGACAAGGACGACAAGCTGATCTCGCTGTCGATCCTCGGCCATCTCGATGCCACCAGCGACGAGCGCGTGGCCTACTTAAAGCGCGCCAGCGCGGTGCGCCGTGGCGGCGCCACCGACGACGATGCGACCGATGCCGAGGAGGGCAATGGCGCCATCGAACTCGGCGAGGCGCGCTATGTCGAATTGTCGCTGGCCGAGCAGTTCGTGCTGACGGTCACCGAAAACGGTTACGGCAAGCGGACTTCGTCGCACGAGTACCGCACCACCGGTCGCGGCGGTAAGGGCATCGTGGCGATGGCGGTGAACAACAGGAACGGCCCCATCGTGGCGTCGTTCCCGGTCGAGGACCCGGACCAGATCATGCTGGTGTCCAATCGCGGCCAGTTGATCCGCTGCCCGGTGGACGGCATCCGCATTGCCGGACGCTCGACCCAGGGCGTAACTGTGTTCAATACCGGCGAGGGCGAGCGCGTCGTCTCGGTCGAGCACATCAGCGACGAAGGCGAGGCTGGTGCGGAGGCCGGGGAAGCGAGCGAAGCCGGCGAGGGCAGTGAGGGCTGAACGCATCTGTGTTCGGCGCGCGCGAGGTGAGCGCGCCGAAACGATAGTCGGCGCGGCGACTTAATACAGTCGGTTAACGTCGAACCTCGTTAGGTCCGATCTGGCTCAGTTCAGCCGGTCGGCGGTGACCAGACGGACCGTCTTGGCGCGGCCGGCGTTCTTCGAGGTGTCGCGCAGGCACCCGGCTTCGATATACGGCCAGGCCTTTTGCGAGCAGGTCGGGCCGGCAACCCGGATGTCGAGCCGGTCGCCCTTGACCCCGGTCGGGGTGCTGGCGTCGGCCTGCGGGGCAAAGCCCGGCATCATGGCGATGGCGGCTGCGATCAAGGCGGCGGCAGCGATAGCCGCAATGGTCTTGAACATGACGAACACCCCTGTTTAGCGCCCGAGGCCCTCTCTGGGACCTGCTGCCCCCTTAGTCGTGGGGTCAGCCTGACCGGTTCATCTGGAGGTTGCGCGTAAGGAAGGGGCGGGAGAGGTGGCGGGCGGCCTTGCGGAAGGCCGGAAAGGCGGGGTAGACCCTGCGCCATGCCGCACATCGGGCTCTATGCTGGGTCGTTCGACCCCATCACCAACGGTCACATCGACGTGATCCGCCAGGCGGCACGGCTGCTCGACCGGCTTGTGGTCGCGATCGGCGTGCATCCGGGTAAAACCCCGCTGTTTACCGCCGAGCAGCGTCTGGCGATGCTGGACGAGGTCGCGAGGCCGGTGGCAAAGGCTGCCGGGTGCGATTTCGCCGCCGTGACCTTCGACGACCTGGCGGTCGCGGCCGCGAAGCGGGCCGGCGCCACGGTGCTGGTGCGGGGCCTGCGCGACGGCACCGATTTCGACTACGAGATGCAACTCGCCGGCATGAACGGCACCATGGCGGGCGATATCCAGACCGTGTTCCTGCCGGCGTCACCGTCGGTCCGCCCGATCACCGCCACTTTGGTGCGTCAGATCGCCGGCATGGGCGGCGACGTATCGGCCTTCGTGCCGGCCGCCATCGCGGCCCACCTGAAACAGAAATTTGCTAGAGCATGATCCCGAAAAATGGGAACCGGTTTTCGGACAAGATCATGCTCCACTCTAAATTATCCCGGGAGACTTCGATGATCCGCATGCTCGCCGTCGTGGCCGCGCTCGCCTGCGCGGCGCCCGCCTTCGCTCAACAGCCGGCGGCTCCCGCCGCCAAGCCGGCGGCGCGGCCCGCCGGAACAGATCCGCAGAACACCATCCTGATCGACACCAGCAAGGGCCGCATCGTGGTCAAGCTGCGCCCGGATCTCGCGCCGAAGCATGCCGAACGCATCAAGCTGCTGGCCCGCGAACAGTATTACGACAATGTGCCGTTCCACCGGGTGATCCCGGGCTTCATGGCGCAGACCGGCGACGGCCAGAACCAGAACGGCACCGGCGGCTCGAAGTATCCGGAGTTGAAGGCCGAGTTCACCAACACGCCGTTCAAGCGCGGCGTGCTCGGCATGGCACGCGCCCAGAGCAACGACTCGGCCAACAGCCAGTTCTTCATCATGTTCGCCGAGGGCTCGTTCCTGAACGGCAAATACACCGTGATCGGCGAAGTCGTCACCGGCATGGACGTCGTCGACAAGCTCAATCAGGGTGAGCCGCCGGCCAACCCGGACAAGATGGTCAAGGTCCAGGTCGCGGCCGACGCCAAGTAACGAGCCACCACATAAGAGCAACCATCATGCGGTGCCGCGCCGCGTTCATCGGTTTCATCGCGCTGGTCGCCGCCGGCATCGCCAGTTCGTTACCGGCCGGAGCCCAGGAGACGCTGGACGTTCGACCGGGGCAATCGCCGAAGAAAATCCTGAACACGCTCGTCGACATTTACGAGGCGGTCCACGGCTGTTGGGAATTTCCGCCGATCAACGAAGTTCAGTCCGGGATGGACGTGACCATCTTCTTGAGCTTCAAGCGCAACGGCGAAATCTTTGGTGCTCGTCTGACGTATCAGACCAAGAACGTTTCACCGCGGGAACGCGATCTCTACTACCAAGCTTTGGCCGACATGATGCGCCGTTGCTCGCCGCTGCCTTTCACCGACGGACTCGGTAACGCTGTTGCCGGACGGCCGTTTCCTTTCCACTTCCCCGATAACCGAAAACTAAAAAAGGTATAAAACCATGGCTGATCTCGAAAACACGCTGATCCTCGAAACCACCAAGGGCAAGGTGGTGATCACCATGCGGCCCGATCTGGCGCCGAACCACGTTGCCCGCATCAAGGAACTGGTGCGCGAAGGGTTTTACGACGGCGTGCCGTTCCACCGCGTCATCGATGGCTTCATGGCGCAGACCGGCTGCCCGGAAGGCACCGGCACCGGCGGCTCCGGCAAGAAGCTGAAGGCCGAATTCAACAGCGAAAAGCACGTGCGCGGCACCGCCTCGATGGCGCGGGCGCAGAGCCCGGATTCCGGCGACAGCCAGTTCTTCCTGTGCTTCGACGACGCCCCGTTCCTGAACAACCAGTACACGGTGTGGGGCCGCGTCACCGAAGGCATGGAGAACGTCGACAAGATCAAGCGTGGCGAGCCGGTCAAGGATCCGGATCGCATCGTCAGCGCCAAGATGGCGGCCGACGCGGCAGCGTAAGACGCTTCGCTTTCTTGCTTCCCTCGCCCCGCTTTTGCGGGGAGAGGGTGGCAAGCGTTGTTACGCGAGCCGGGTGAGTGGCGAGCGTGCCGCAAATTCGGCGCCGGCCCCTCACCCGACTTCCTCACTTCGTTCGGAAGTCACCCTCTCCCCGCAAAAGCGGGGCGAGGGTGCAGGCCGCATTCGCGGGTTCTGTTAGAACCAACCGCACCGTCGGCTACCCGGCAACGACTGGCATCATGCGCACCGACCTGTTCGACTTCCATTTGCCGCCGGACAGCATCGCGCTGCGGCCTGCCAGCCCGCGCGATGCCGCGCGGCTGCTGGTCGTGCGTCCTGGGCAAGCGTCTTCAAACGAGATGCTGGACGAGCGGCACGTCCGTGATTTGCCGGACCTGCTGCGCGCCGGAGACGCGCTGGTGGTCAACGACACCAAGGTGATTCCGGCGCGGCTGACCGGCCGGCGAATCGGCCGCGGCCCTGAGACGGAAATCGAAGCCACGCTGATCAAACGCCTCGACGGCTCACGCTGGCAGGCCTTTGCCAAACCTGGCAAGCGACTACAGGCCGGCGACACCGTTCGCTTCGGTGACGAGGGAAAGGTCTGCTTTCTCGGTCAGTTGGATGCAACGGTTGAAGAAAAATACGACACCGGCGAAGTGACGCTTTCATTCGCGTTTCACGGCCCGGTGCTCGATCAGGCCATCACGGAGCGCGGCACAATGCCGTTGCCTCCCTACATCGCGGCCCGGCGCGCGCCCGACGAGCAGGACCGTGCCGACTACCAGACGCTGTTCGCGCAGGACGACGGCTCGGTCGCGGCGCCGACCGCCGGCCTGCATTTCACGCCGGATCTGATCGCCCGCCTGGAGGCGCGCGGCGTCGCCTTGCACAAGGTCACGCTGCATGTCGGCGCCGGCACGTTCCTGCCGGTGAAGACCGACGACACCGCCGACCACGCGATGCACGCCGAATGGGGCAGTGTCAGCGCCGCCACGGCCGATGCGCTCAATGCCACGCGCAAGGCCGGGGGCAGGGTGGTGGCGGTCGGCTCGACCTCTTTGCGCTTGCTGGAAAGCGCCACCGGCGAGGACCATGTCATACGTCCGTTCGACGGAGACACCGCGATCTTCATCACGCCCGGCTACCGTTTTCGCGCGGTCGACCTGATGCTGACCAATTTCCACCTGCCGCGCTCGACCCTGTTCATGCTGGTGGCAGCATTCAGCGGCCTCGATGTCATGCAGCGCGCCTATGCGCATGCGATCGAGACCGGCTATCGGTTCTATTCCTACGGCGACGCCTGCCTGCTGTACCCCGGTGATACCTGATGACCCAGGCCCTTTAATGACCAGCCCGTTTTCCTTCCGCGTGCACGCCACCGACGGCGCCGCCCGCACTGGCGAAGTATTCACCCCGCATGGCGTGGTGCGCACGCCGGCCTTCATGCCGGTCGGCACCCAAGCGACCGTGAAGGCGGTGCCGGTCGAGGCGGTGCGGGCTTCCGGCGCCGATATCCTGCTCGGCAATACCTATCATCTGATGCTGCGGCCTGGCGCGGAGCGCATCGCGAAGCTCGGCGGACTGCATGAATTCATGCGCTGGCCGCATCCGATCCTGACCGACTCCGGCGGTTTCCAGGTGATGTCGCTGTCGGGCCTGCGCAAGGTCGAGGACAAGGGCGTCACGTTCCGCTCGCATCTCGACGGCAGCACGTTTGAACTGTCGCCGGAACGCGCGATCGAAATCCAGGCGCTGCTCGGCACCGACATCACCATGCAGCTCGACGAATGCACGCGGCTGCCGGCGACGCCGGCCGAGATCGAGCGGGCGATGCAGTTGTCGCTGCGCTGGGCCGAGCGCAGCAAGCGCGCTTTCGAGACATATGAGACACGGGTACGCGAAGGCTACGGCCTGTTCGGCATCGTGCAGGGCGGCGACCTGCCCGAACTGCGCGTGGCCAGCGCGCGCGCGCTGGTCGATATCGGCTTTAACGGCTACGCGATCGGCGGCCTCGCGGTCGGCGAGCCGCAGGCCGTGATGCTGGCGATGATCGAGGCCGTGATGCCGGCGCTGCCGCAGGACCGGCCGCGCTATCTGATGGGCGTCGGCACCCCGGATGATCTCCTCGAGGCCGCCTCGCGCGGCGTCGACATGTTCGACTGCGTGATGCCGACCCGCAACGGCCGCCACGGCGTCGCCTTCACGCGGTTCGGCACCGTCAATCTGAAGAACGCACGGCACGTCGAAGACCCGCGCCCGCTCGACCCGGAAAGCCGCTGCCTGGCGGCGAGCGATTACTCGCGGGCCTACCTGCATCACCTGATCAAGAGCGGCGAGATGCTGGGCTCGATGCTGCTGTCGCAGGTCAATCTCTACTACTACCAGGATCTGATGCAGGGCATCCGCACCGCCATCGCGGCCGGCACCCTGGCGGAGTTCCGGGCGGCCACCAAGGCCGGCTGGGAGCAGGGCGATATGCCGGCGCGGACGTGATGCGGCGAACCGGTTTCGGTTCGCCGCAGGAATGCTCTAGAGCGCGATGCGCTTGAGTTGAATCGCCATCGCGCTCTAGTCTTTTGTTTGAGCATGATCTTTTCGGAAAACCGGTATCCACTTTTCCGGATCATGCTCTAGCCGCTATGCGGCGAAGCCTGAGCAGCCGGAACAGCCGTGGTTAGCGGCGCTTCACGGTGCCCGCGCCGAACCAGGCTTTCGAAGGCCAGGTAGACCACCGGCGTTGTGAACAGGGTCAAGACCTGCGAGATCACTAGGCCGCCCACGATGGCGATGCCCAGCGGCACTCTGAGTTCCGATCCCGGGCCGTGACCCAAGGCCAGTGGCAGCGCACCCAGCAGAGCCGCGAGGGTGGTCATCATGATCGGCCGGAACCTGAGAAGGCAGGCCTGATGGATCGCATCCCGGGCCGTCAAGCCTTGCTCGCGCTCCGCCACCAAAGCGAAGTCGACGATCATGATGGCGTTTTTCTTGACGATGCCGATCAGCAGGATGATGCCGATCATGCCCATGATCGACAGGTCCTGACCGAACAGCATCAAGGCGAGCAATGCCCCGAGGCCGGCCGAGGGCAGGGTCGAGATGATCGTCAGCGGGTGGATCGTGCTCTCATAGAGCACCCCGAGCACGATATAGACGGCGATGATGGCGGCCAGGATCAGATAGGGCTGGCTGGCCAAGGACGATTGGAAGGCCTGCGCCGTTCCTTGAAATGTGCCGACGACCGAAACCGGCATGCCGGCGTTCTGCTCGGCCGCGTGGATCGCCGTCACGGCATCTCCCAGCGCCACGCCCGGCGCCAGGTTGAATGACAGCGTGGTCGCCGGCGACGTCCCCTGGTGGTTGATCGTCACCGGCAGCACGCCGGTCTTGACGCTCGCCAGCATGCTCAGCGGCACCAGCTTACTGCTCGTCGACGAGCGCACGTAGAGCCGTGTCAGCGCGTCGGTGTTGAGCTGGAAGCGAGGGTCCAGTTCTTCGACCACGTGATATTGGCTGACCTGGGTGAAAAGAGTCGCAACCTGCCGCTGACCGAAGGCGTCATACAGCGTATCGTCGATCGCCTGCACACTGACGCCGAGCCTTGAGGCGGTTGCCCGGTCGATCACCAGCGTGGCGCTGGTCGCGGCATTCTGCCGGTCGGAGATTACGTCCTGGACCTGCGGCAGGGTGGCCAATTGCTTGGCCATGATGCCGGCCCATTTGGCCAGTTCCGCAGTGTCGCCGTCCTGCAGCGTATATTGATACTGGGCTGCGGAAGTGCGGCCGCCGACCTGAATGTCCTGGCGAACCTGCAGGCCGATGGTCAGGCCTTCGAGGCCGGATGTGGCCTTTCGGATACGCGCCATCACCTGCGACGCCGTGCTGGTCCGTTCGGAAAACGGCTTCAGGTTGATCTGCACCTGCCCGATGCTCGCGGACGGGCTGGGGTTGATCCAATAGGCGACATTGTCCACACCCGGATCGCCGGCGATGATCTTGCCGAGATCCTGCATGCGCTGGGACATGGCGTCGAAGGAAATGTCGCTGGCGGCCTGGGCCTGTCCTTGAATGACGCCCGTATCCTGCTGCGGCAGGAAGCCTTTCGGCACCACGGTATAGAGCCAGAGCGTGCCTGCAAGCGTCGCCGCCGTCACGGCCAGCGCTGCGAAACGATGGCGAAGGACGAAGTCGAGGCCATGGCCATAGCTTCGCGTGACGGCCTCGAAGAATCGTTCGGACCAGCGATAGAGACGGCCATGCTGGGCGTTGTGATCGTGGCGGATCAGCCACGCGCACATCATCGGTGTGACGGTGAGCGACACGAGTCCCGACACCAGGATGGCGACGCTGACGGTCACGGCGAATTCCCGGAACAGCCGGCCGACGATGCCGCCCATCAGCAGAATGGGGATGAACACGGCGATCAGCGACACCGTCATCGAAATGATCGTGAAGCCGACCTCGCGCGCGCCGTCGATGGCGGCCTCGAGCTTGGATTTGCCGTTCTCCAAATGGCGCACGATGTTTTCGATCACCACGATGGCGTCGTCCACCACGAAGCCGACCGCGATGGTGAGGCCCATCAGCGAAAGATTGTCGAGGCTGTAGCCAAGCACATACATGACGCCGAAAGTGCCGAGCAGCGACAGCGGAATAGTGATGCTCGGGATCAGCGTGGCCCAGAAATTGCGCAGGAAGGAGAAGATCACCATGACGACCAGTGCGATGGTGATCAGCATGGTGTACTGCACATCGTCAACCGACGCCTGGATGACCTGGGTGCGGTCGCCGACCACCGTCAGCTTGACGGCCGCGGGCAGCGAGGCTTGCAGGGCCGGCAGGCGATCCTTGATGCTCTGAATGGTGCTGAGCACATTGGCGCCGCTCATCCGGTGAATGTCGATCATCACGGCGCGCTTACTCTGCAGCCATGCGGCCTGATGCGTATCTTCCGGCCCGGTGATGACCGTGCCGATGTCCTGCACCCGGATCGGGGCGCCGTTGCGGTAGGCAACGATCATCGACGTGTAGGCTGGGAGATCGACGATCTGATCGGTCGCGTCCAGGACGGTGGTGCGGCCATCACCGCTCAACGACCCCTTCGGCGCGTTGACGGTCTGTGCGCCGATGATGCTGCGCACGTCCTCCAGCGTCACACCGCGAGACGCCAGTTTATCCGGATCGAGCCGCACCCGCACTGAAGGCCGTTGCGGGCCGTGAAAATCCACAAGACCGACACCCGTCATCTGCGAGACCTGCGGGGCGATCACATCCTCCGCGTAGTGATCCACATCGGTCAGCGGCAGGATGTCCGACGACAGCGACAGCGTCAGCAGCGTTGCTTCGGCCGGATTTGCCTTGTGGTAAGTCGGCGGGCTCGGCAGATTTTTGGGCAAGGCGCCGGCCGCCATCGAGATCGCGGCCTGAACGTCCTGAGCCGCGGCATTGATGTCGCGGTTGAGGTCGAACTGGATGGTGATGGATGTCCGGCCCGACGAACTGCTCGAGGTCATCTGCGATACGCCGGAGACATTGTTCGACAGCGAGTTCTCCAACGGCGTCGCCACGGACGTCGCCATGGTGTCGGCGCTGGCCCCGGGAAGCTGCGCCGAGATTTGAATGGTGGGAAAGTCGATCTGCGGAAGGGGCGCGATCGGCAGCATGAAATAGGCCAGCGTGCCGAGCAGCACGATGCCGATGGCGAGCAGACCGGTGCCCACGCGCCTGCGAATGAAGATTTCCGATAGGCTCATCATAGGCCTCCCGTGCTGGCGAGATTCGATGTCGCTTGAGGTTGCTGGGAAGCGCTCACCCGTGTGCCTTCGGTGAGCCGGGACTGGCCGGATACGACGACCTCCTGACCCGACTTCGGACCCGACAGCAGCGCCGTGTAATTTTCCACCGTAGGTCCGCTTTTGACGGGCTGCGCCGTGACCGTGCTGTCCGGCTTCACGACGAAGACAAATTGCCCATTCTGGCCGTTCTGCACGGCGGCCGATGGCACAACGGTCACGTTGGGATCGGTCCTCAGCCGGACCCGTGCGGTCACCAGTTCGCCAGGCCACAACGCCTGGTTCTCATTCGCGAACTCCGCCTTGAGGCGGACCATGCCGGTGGCCGTATCGACCTGGCTGTCGATGACGGTGAGCTTGCCGTCGGCCAGATGTTGCTGGCCATCGCGGCTATCGACCGCAACCGGCAGGTCACCCTGTGACTGACCGGCAACAAGGGCAGGCAGTTCGTCCTGCGGCAGCGAGAACAGTACCGAAATCGGCCGCATCTGGGTGATGGTGACGATGCCCGTGGTGTCCGTTGCGTGGACCATCGCGCCCTCGTTCACTTGATGCAGGCCGACACGGCCGCTGACCGGCGCCTTTATGGTCGCGAAGTCGAGGTTGAGCTTGGCCGTGTCGATCGCGGCCTGGTCGCCGGCGACCGTTGCCTGCATGACGTCGACCAGGGATTTCGCCGTGTCGAGCGCCTGCGTTGTGCCGGCACCGGTCGTTGCCAGCCGAGCCGCGCGAGCCTCGTCCCTTTTGGCATTGCCCAACTGGGCGGTATCTTTCTGATGGTTCGCTTCGGCCAGGGCCAACTGTGCCTGGTAGGGGCGGGGATCGATCTGCGCCAGCAGATCGCCCGCCTGAACCGCCTGTCCTTCCTTGAAGGCGAGCTTCTGCAACTGCCCGTCGACGCGGACTTTGACGTCGACCGTGCTCAGCGCCACGACGGTGCCGATGCCGGATCGTTCGATCGGCAGATCGCGGGTCGATGCCTTGGTGGCGGTGACCGGAATCGCGGCCGGCCGGGACGCCGGAACGGGTTGGGCCTGAGCCGAGAGCGCCCGCTGGAAAAAAAAGCCTCCCGCCGCGATCGCCACCAGCATCAGGCCGGCGAAGACCAGCCGCAGTGTAGAAATGCGGCGCCATCGCACCGGGGGGCTGCTTTCAGGATCGTCGCTCACATTGTCCTCCATCACCTCGCGCGCGGCGGCTCTGGCCTTGCGTGGGTCGGACAATGCACCGGCGCATATAGGCGCCATTTCGCTTGAACATTAAATGCAGTTTAGGAAGGGACCGTGCGCCCTATGGTTCCGCTGCGGAATCCGGGCGTATCATGTAACCGGCGCCGGGGATCGTCTGGATCAGCGGCCCCTTCGCGTCTGCGTAGTCGACCTTCTGACGCAGCCGATGGATGTGCATGTCGATGATGTTGCCGCGCGGCTCGAAGTCGTAATCCCAGACGGTTTCCAGCAGCATGGCGCGGGTGACGACATGCCCGGCGTGGCGCATGAGGTATTCCAAAAGCAGGAACTCGCGATGCTGCAGTTCGATCTCCCGCCCGCCGCGCCAGGCCTTGCGAGCCCGGGTGTCCAGTTCGAGATCGCCGACGGTGAGCAAGGTCAGCCGCCGGGTGCGGTCCGCGCGGCGGCCGAGCGCCTCGATCCGGGCCAACAATTCCGAAAATGTGTAAGGTTTGGCCAGATAGTCATCGCACCCCGCTTGCAGGCCCTCGACCCGATCGGCGGCGCTGCTGATGGCACTGAGCATCAACACGGGAACGACCGCCTTTGCGTCCCGCAGACTCTTCACCAGCGACACACCGTCGAGGACAGGGAGCATCCGATCGACGATGATGGCTTCGTAAATGCCTTCGAGGGCGAGCGCCAAACCCGTCTCACCGTTGGCGGCACGATCGACTACGTGGCCGCTCTCCGACAGCCCCCTGGCCAGATACTGGGCGGTCTTGTCATCATCTTCTACGATCAGCAGCCGCATCGATGGTGGCTCACGAGATTAAAAATGTTTCATGTTGAAGCGAAACGGAGTTTACCACGGTGCTGCCATCAAGGGTGACCGTGCGACGCATACCCGTCGCGCAAAATTCCTTCCCGGGTGGGATCAATATCTCCCGACTCGGGAAAAATCCTGTCCCTCGGTTGGATGACGTGACCGCCAGGGACTAAATTCGGAGGAAATCATGGCTCGCGTGCTTGTCGTCGAAGACGACGCGCAGACCGCCGCCGAGATCGTTGGTGCCCTTGTCGATCACGGCTTGGAGGTTGATTCCGCCGCGACGGGCCCCGATGGGCTGTTGCGCGCGGCCGCCGGAGGCTATGACGCGATCGTGCTCGATCGCATGCTGCCCGGCGGCCTTGATGGTCTTGGCCTGCTATCTACTTTGCGGGCGGTCGGCGTGGAGGTCCCGGTGCTCATTTTAAGCGCCTTGTCCGCCGTCGATGAACGCGTACGCGGGCTGAGAGCCGGCGGCGACGATTATCTGACCAAACCGTTCGACTTTCTCGAACTGACGGCGCGGCTCGATGTCCTCATGCGCCCTCGGGGCGCACTCTCGCCCGAAACCGCACTGCGCGTCGGCAACCTCGAAGTGGATCTCCTGACCCACACCGTACGCCGGGGCGGACAGCTCATCGATCTCCTGCCGCGGGAATATCGTCTTTTGGAATATCTGATGCGGCATGAAGGCCAAGTCGTTACCCGCACGATGCTGTTCGAGGAGGTCTGGCATTATCGCTATGATGAACCGACCAATGTCATCGACGTCCACGTCAGCAAGCTGCGCCGCAAGATCGATCCCGAAGGGGCGGCGCCCATGATTCAAACCGTTCGGGGCTCCGGATACGTCCTCAATGCGGCTGATTGATCTCCCCCGAACGACCAGCTTTCGGCTTGCCCTGCTGTTCGTGGTGCTGTTCGGCCTGTCGTCGCTGACGCTGTTTGGCTTCCTCTATTGGCGAATGGAAGGCTTCCTGGTCTCGCGGGTCGACGATTGGCTCATTCGCGAACGAATCGACTTCCTGCGCGAAGAGCCGGCGAGACTGCCGCTTCGTCTCGACAATCGTGCCCGAAATGCCGCCAGCGACGAGCGCATCATCGCTCTCTTCGACGCGGGCGGCCAACGTATCGCCGGAAACTCTGTTGCTTTTCCGCAGCAGATCCCAGTGTTCGATAAGCCTTTCGAATTCGTCTTGCCCAAAGAGGACGGCAAGGACCGGTTTCGCGGCCTTGTCCATCGGCTGCCGTCGGGCAGTCAAATCTTGATCGCGCAGAACCTCGAGGAAATCCAGGAATTCGACCAGGTCCTGGTCAATGCTTTGATATGGGGCGGTGCGATTACCGTCGTGCTCGGCCTCGCAGGCGCGGCGGGCGTCGGGGCAGGAGCGATCCGAAGGATCGACGCCGTCACGCTTGCTATCGAGCGCATCGTCCAGGGCGATCTTTCGAGCCGACTGCCGACGCGCGGCACTTCCGACGACGTCGACCGTCTGGTACGCGTCGTGAACGGCATGCTCGATGAGATCGAACGCCTCATGCAGGAGGTGAAAGGCACGTGCGACAACATCGCCCACGACTTGCGTACGCCGCTGACGCGGTTGCTGGGCGGACTGGAGCGTGCGCGGCGGCGCGCGGCCACCGTCGATGAATATGCGGCGGCGGTCGATGAGGGAATCGAGGAGACACGCGGCCTCCTGAAGACGTTCACCGCGCTGCTGCGTATTTCAGAAGTCGAGGACAGCGTCCGGCGCGCGGGTTTTGTCCCTGTGAATCTTGTCGAAATCGCCAAGGATGTGGTCGAGTTTTACGAGCCGTATGCCGACGAGCAGAATGTCACGCTCACATTTCGGGCCGACATCGATGCCGCTCAGCCGATATCCGGCGATCCGAGCCTGCTGTTCGAAGCCATCGGCAATCTGGTGGACAACGCCATCAAATTTACCCCAGGGGCAGGGCGCGTCACCGTTCGCGTGTTCCATCACGATCGGACCCTGGGCGTTGCCATCGAAGATACCGGTCCGGGTATCGCGGATGCGGAGCGAGACGCCGTGCTGCGGCGCTTCTATCGCGCTGAGAAGAGCCGAAGCGCACCCGGGCATGGATTGGGCCTGAGCCTGGTCGCCGCGGTCGCCCGACTGCACCGGATGGAACTCATCATCGAGGATGGCCGTCCGGGAACGACCTTCAAACTGCAATCCGACACCCAATCGGGATGACCTTGTCCGGCCGAGGCGCCGCGCCAACCGGACGCATAGGCGGAGCCCGGTACCCGTTACATCCCCTCCTAACGCTGTGGGGCCCTGGCGCACGTGACGGTCGCGCTCAGCGATGCTAATGGGTGCGCCAGCTTCAGCCCCGGCCCCGTCCGGCGCGCCCCCCTTTTTAAGCTCCAAATCGGGAGAATCATCATGAGTTCCGGATACGCATCGGCATCGCGCCGCAACTGGCTCGGCGGCATGGCCGCCGCCATCGCCGCGCTGACCTTGATCGCAGCACCCCAGACCGCACACGCGCAGGACAAGTATCCGAACAGGCCGGTACGTATCATTCTGCCGTTCGGCGCCGGAGGCGTCGCCGATGTGACCGCGCGCATCGTCGCCGAGAAGCTCGGCGCCAAACTCGGCCAGCACTTCCTGATCGAGAACAATCCCGGCGCCGGCGGCATCAGCGCGGCCCGCACCGTGATGACGGCCGATCCGGACGGCTACACGCTGGCGCTGTTCAGCAACGGCACCGCGGTGTCGGTGAACCTGTTCAACAAGCTGCCGTTCGATCCGGTAAAGGATTTCGCTCCGGTCTCGAGCCTCGGCTATTTCGATCTCATTCTGGCGACCTCCGGCACCTCGCCGTACAAGACGCTGGGCGATTTCATCAAGGCCGCGAAGGAAAAGCCCGGCACGCTCAATGTCGGCACCATCGGTTCGGGATCGAGCCAGAACCTCGGCGCCGAATTGTTCAAGTCGACCGTGGGCGCGGACTTCGTCATCGTACCGTTCAAGACCAGCGGCGACGTGCTGATCGGCCTGGAACGCAATGACGTGCAGATGGCGGCCGAATTCTATGCGGCGATGCGCGGCGGCCTGGAATCCAAGAAGTATATCCCGGTCGCCACCTCCGGCGAGAAGCGCGCCGAATATCTGTCGGGCGTGCCGACCGCCAAGGAAGCCGGCGCCGGCGACTATGTGGTGACGTCGTGGAACGCGATCTTCGCGCCCGCCAAAACGCCGCCGGAAATCATCAAAACCCTCAACACCGCACTGCATGAAGTGCTGGCCGATCCGGACGTCAAGAAGCGCGCGCTCGATCTCGGCATCGAGGCCAAGGCCAGCACGCCGGAAGAAATCCAGCAGCGCCTCAAGGACGACATCGTGAAGTGGGGCAAGGTGATCGAAAAAGCCGGCATCGAAAAGAAGTAACAACAAGAACAATAATAACGAGAAGAGCAACACGATGACCGCAGTTCACAGCCACGACTTCTCCGCGCGCCGCAAGCCGCGCTTCCGGCTCCCACCTGGAAGCGTCGACGCGCATTGCCACGTGTTCGGACCTGGGGACAAATTTCCCTACGCGCCGAACCGGCGCTACACACCGGAGGACGCGCCGAAGGAAGCGCTCGCCGCACTGCATGCGCATCTCGGCGTCGACCGTACCGTGATCGTGCAGGCGAGCTGCCACGGCATCGACAACCGCGCGATGCTGGACGCGATCGCGGACGATCCGGCCAACATTCGCGGCGTCGCCATCGTCGACGACAGCTTCGGCGACGCCGAATATCGCACGCTGCATGATGGCGGCGTGCGAGCAGTACGCTTCAACTTCGTCAAGCACCTCGGCGGCACGCCCAACATGGATGTGTTCCGCAAGGTCCTCGACCGCATCAAGAGCTTCGGCGATTGGCATGTCGTGCTGCATCTCGACGCGCCGGACATCATTCCGCTGTCGGACATGATCAAGGGCCTGCCGCTGCCGTTCGTGATCGACCATATGGGCCGCGTGCCCGGCAAGGACGGCGTCGACCAGCCGCCGCTCAAGGCGCTGCTCGAACTCGCCAAGCTGGAGCGCTGCTGGATCAAGGTCTGCGGGTCGGAGCGCATCTCGCTGCCGCCCTATGCCGAAGCGGTGCCGATTGCGAAAGCCATCGTCGACGCGATCCCGGACCGTGTGCTGTGGGGCACGGACTTCCCGCACCCGAATCCGAGCCATGTCTGCGACGAGGCCGATCTGGTGGATCTCGTGCCGCAATTCGCGCCCGATCCGGTCAAGCAGAAGAAGCTGCTGGTCGACAACCCGGCGCGGCTGTACGGTTTGGGCTGAAGAACGTCAGATTCACGCACTGGACTGAAGATAAAAAAAATCAGGGAGAGAAACGACATGAACCGAAAGGTTCTCGAACGGGCGCGTCTGCGCCTGCTGCTGGCACTGCCGGCCGCTTTGATTCTCGCATTGGCACCGGCCGGCGTCGCGCAGGCGAAATGGCCGGAGCGGCCGGTGCGGATCGTATTGCCGTTCGGCGCCGGCGGCGTTGCCGACGTGTCGTCGCGCATCCTGGCCGATAAGCTCGGCGAAAAATTCGGCCAGCGCGTGCTGATCGAGAACATGCCCGGCGCCGGCGGCATCAGCGCCGCCCGCACGGTGGTGGGCGCAGAGCCCGATGGCTACACCTTTGGCCTCGTCACCAATGGCACCGCGATCAGTGTCGCCGCCTTCAAGAGCCTGCCGTTCGATCCGGTGAAGCAATTCGAGATGGTGTCGACCATCGGACTGTTCGACCTGGTGTTCGCCGTCAACGCACAGTCCGAATACAAAACGCTCGGCGATTTCCTCAAGGCCGCGAAGGCCGAGCCCGGCAAGCTGAACGTCGCCACGGTCGCGGCCGGCAGCACACAGAATCTCGGCGCAGAACTGCTTAAATCGCTCGCGGGACTCGACGTGACGATCGTGCCGTTCAAAAACTCGCCCGATCTCGTGATCGGCCTGCTGCGCAACGACGTGCAGATGCTGGTCGAGTTTCCGCCCGCGATCCAGGGCCAAGTCAACGACAAAGCCTTGCGCGTGCTGGCCACGTCATCGCCGAAGCGCAATCCGCTCAATCCGGATGTGCCGACCGCCGCGGAGGCCGGGGTTCCGGGCTATGAGGTGGAGTCCTGGAACGGCATCTTCGCGCCCAAGGGCACCCCGAAGGAGGTGATCGACGCCATGAACGCGGCGATCCGCGACGTGATGGCGATGCCGGACGTCAAGGCCGCCTATGCCAAGGTTGGCGTCATTGCCAATGCCAGCACGCCGGACGAGTTGATGGCGCGGCTGACCGGCGACATCAAGAAGTGGGACGATGTCATCGTGAAAGCGGGCATTCCCAAGAAATAAGGGCCGAAACGGCTGTTGGGATTAAAAGCATAGGCTGCGGGAGGGGATCCGCATTCAAAGCTGTCATGCCTGGGCGGCCGAAGCCTCGGCTTGCGGGCCATGGCGGGGCTGCGTAAGTAAGGAACGCCCGTTCGAAAGCACCCCATGGTCGTCGTCCTCGATACCGTCAGCCGTCCGCGCCATCCCGAGAAAGCGCATCGCCCCGACGCGCCGCTGCTGAAGAAGCCGGACTGGATCCGCGTCCGCGCGCCGGTCTCGAAGGGCTATGCGGACACTAAGGCGATCGTACAGGCCAACGGCCTGCATACGGTGTGCGAGGAGGCCGGCTGCCCGAATATCGGCGAGTGCTGGGACAAGAAGCACGCCACCTTCATGATCATGGGCGACACCTGCACGCGGGCCTGCGCGTTCTGCAATGTGAAGACCGGACTGCCGGGCGCGCTCGATCCGCATGAGCCCGAGCATGTCGGGCAGGCGACCGCGAAGCTCGACCTGTCGCATATCGTCATCACATCGGTCGACCGCGACGACCTGGCCGATGGCGGCGCCGAACATTTCGCGCAGACCATCCGGGCGATCCGCGCCCATGCGCCGGCGACGACCATCGAGATTCTGACGCCGGATTTTCTGCGCAAGCCGGGCGCCATCGAGCATGTGGTCGACGCCAAGCCGGACGTGTTCAACCACAACCTGGAAACCGTGCCATCGAAATACCTGACGGTGCGGCCGGGCGCGCGCTACTTCCATTCGATCCGGCTGCTGCAAATGGTGAAGGAGCGCGACCCGCAGATGTTCACCAAGTCGGGCATCATGGTCGGGCTCGGCGAGGAACGTAACGAAGTGCTGCAGGTGATGGACGACCTGCGCGCCGCCGACGTCGATTTCCTGACCATCGGCCAGTATTTGCAGCCGACCCGCAAGCACCATGCGGTGGAACGGTTCATTCCGCCCGACGAGTTCAAGTCCTACGAAGCGATCGCCTATGCCAAGGGCTTCCTGATGGTGTCGGCATCGCCGCTGACGCGCTCGTCGCATCATGCCGGCGAAGACTTTGCGAAGCTGCGGGCGGCGCGCGCCGCTAAACGCTAAATGCCGCAATTCACCACTAAGCGCCGGATGCGCCATTCCGCCGACCGGATGTTCGACCTGGTCGCCGACGTCGAGCGCTATCCGGAATTCGTGCCGCTGTGCGGCTCGCTGAAGGTGCGCGAACGCAAGCCGGCCGGCGAGGGCGTCGAGGTGATCGTCGCCGACATGAGCGTCGCCTATAAGCTGATCCGCGAAAGCTTCGTCAGCCGGGTGACGCTGGACCGGCCCCATCTGCAAATCCTGGTGGAATATCTGCAAGGCCCGTTCAGCAAGCTGGAAAACCGCTGGACGTTCCGGCCCACCGGCGATGCGACGTGCGACGTCGAGTTCTTCATCGACTATGAGTTCAAGAGCCGCATGCTCGGCATGTTGATGGGCGCTATGTTCGATACGGCATTCCGCCGCTTCGCGGCGGCGTTCGAGCACCGCGCCGATAAGATCTACGGCAAAAAATCTTAGCCCGACGACGGCGCGGCCAATTCCCGCAGCATCGTGAGGGCCTCGATCACCGAGCGCCGCCGCACTTCGGCGCGGCCGATGTCGCCGTAGCGCTTCTCGCGCGCGATCAACCGGCCGTCGCGCGCCGCCGCCGCGAAATACACCAGACCCACCGGCTTGCCGGGTGAGCCGCCGCCCGGCCCGGCGATGCCGGTAATCGCCACCGTCAGATGTCCCAGCGAATTGGCCAGCGCCCCCTCGGCCATCGCCTTGGCGATCTCGGCACTGACGGCGCCGAATTCGCTCAGAAGCTCCGCCGCGACACCTAACATCGCGCGTTTGGCCTCGTTGGAATAGGTGACGAAGCCGCGATCGAACACGTCGGACGAACCGGCCAGGTCCGTCAGCGCGGCGGACACGAGGCCGCCGGTGCAGGATTCCGCTGTGGCGATCTTCCAAGCCTTTGCGCGCGCCGCATTGAGCACGTCGGTCGCAAGAGCGGTGATCGCTGGGTCGCTCATGGGGTGCTCCAGGGCAGGCGGACCGTCGCACTTGCCATCGCGGCGATGCCTTCGCGCCGCCCGGTAAAGCCGAGTTGTTCGCTGGTGGTCGCCTTGACGGCGACGCGGTCGATCGCGATGCCGGCGATCTGCGCAATGCGCGCCCGCATCGCGTCGCGGTGCGGCCCGATCTTCGGCGCCTCGCAGATCACCGTCGTGTCGAGATGCGCGATCATGCCACCGCGCGCGCGCACGCGTTCGACGGCGAACGCCAGAAATCGATCGGAGGCAGCGCCGCGCCATTGCGGATCGCTTGGCGGAAAATGCTGGCCGATATCGCCGTCGGACAGCGCGCCCAGGATCGCATCGACCAGCGCATGAAGCACCACATCGGCGTCCGAATGACCCGACAGGCCGCGCGTATGCGCGATCGGAACGCCGCCCAGCATCACATGATCGCCGTCGCCGAACGCATGGACGTCGAAACCGCCGCCGGTACGCACGTCGCCGAGCGCCATCAGATGCGCGGCCTCCGCCTTGGCGAAGTCGTCCGGCGTCGTCAGCTTCATGTTGGTCGCCTCACCGTCGAATACATGAACCCCAATGCCGGCCCATTCGCACAGCGCGGCATCGTCGGTAAAATCGTGACGTCCGGCTTGCGCGGCGCGGCGATGCGCGTCGAGCAACACACCAAACGAAAACGCCTGCGGCGTTTGCACGGCGCGCAACGTAGCTCGATCCGGCGTTGCAACCACACAACCGTCGGCATCGACCTGTTTCACCGTATCGCTGAGCATGACGACCGGCACCGCGGCGCCATGCGCGCGCGCGGCCGCGATGGCCCGGTCGACCAGGGCCGCCGTCGCGAACGGCCGTGCCGCGTCATGTACCAGCACGATGTCCGGCGTATGGGAGATAAGCGCTTCCAGCCCGGCCATGACGGATTGTTGGCGGGTCGCGCCGCCCAGCACCGGCGGCGGCAGGTCGAGGCCGGCGCAGGCGGCGGCAAAACGCGCCAAATCGCCGTCCTGGATCACCGCCTGGACCATACCGATACCGTGATGGGCAGCCAGCATGGCGAGTGTGGAGCGAATCACCGGAACGCCGCCAATCGACTGGTATTGTTTGGGAATTTCCCCACCAGCGCGGACGCCGCGTCCCGCTGCCACCACCACCGCCGCGACCGTATAAGCCATGCCGAACCCCTGTCGGTGCAGGCTTTACCGCTTCGGAGCCGTCGGGCAAACCAAATTGCTTAGGAAAAGCGCGCCAGTTAGCTATGTCCGCCCATGCTGCACCGCAGCACTTGCGCAGCGCAGCGAAATGTCTAATATTCAAGCAGCCTCGGAGTTAGCCCAATTGTTGTGCATACAGTCATGACGGCACATCGGTCGAAGACGCCCAGTTCGCTGGCGATCGCCCACATAAAACTGCCGAACCGCGTGGTCCTGGCGCCGATGTCGGGCGTCACCGACGCGCCGTTCCGCCGTCTGGTGGCCCAACTTGGTGCGGGTCTTGTGGTCTCGGAAATGACCGCCTGCGCCAAACTGGTCGAAGGCCGGCGTGACGCAAAATTGCGCAGCGAAGGGCAGGGCATCGGCATCAACGTCGTGCAACTCGCCGGCTGCGAGACCCATTGGATGGCCGAAGGCGCACGTATCGCCCAAGAAGGCGGCGCCGACATCATCGATATCAACATGGGCTGCCCGGCCCGGCATGTGACCGGCGGACAATCCGGATCGGCGCTGATGCGCGATCTCGACCATGCGCTGCGCCTGATCGATGCCACGGTCGGCGCTGTCACGGTCCCGGTCACGCTGAAGATGCGGCTCGGCTGGGACGACAACTCGCTGAACGCGCCCGAACTCGCGCGGCGCGCCGAACAGGCTGGTGTGCATCTGATTACCGTGCACGGCCGCACCCGCTGCCAGTTCTACAAAGGCAGCGCCGACTGGTCGGCGGTCCGCGCGGTCAAGGAAGCGATCGGCATTCCCCTCGTCGTCAACGGCGACATTCGTACCTTTGGCGACGCCGAAAAGGCGCTTGCCGCATCCGGTGCCGACGCCGTGATGATCGGCCGCGCCGCCGAAGGCCGGCCGTGGCTTCCGGGACAGATCGCGCGGCAGCTCGATGGCGGCGCCCGCGAGCCGGCGCCGGCCCTTGCGTTACAGCACAGCATGATCGCCACGCTGTATGACGAGATGCTGGCACATCACGGGCTGTCAATCGGCATCAAGCATGCCCGCAAGCATCTCGGCTGGGCGCTCGATGCCGCCGCCGCGACCTCAGGCGCGGGCGACGATCTGCGCCGCCAGCACCGCAACCATGTCCTGACCGTGACCGAGCCGCGCGAAACCGCCCGCCGCCTCGGTGAAGCCTTCGATGCCTTTGGCAATGTCGCCGCGTTCCTGCGCGCGCCCGCATTTCGGTCGATCGAGGCCGACGATGCCGGTACGCCTGCCGCGAGAGCCGCCGCATGAACCGTCCACTGTCGAAGCCCTCGTTTCCGTCGTTTTCCGCCGACGCGGTGCTCAACGCGCTGCCGCATCCGGTCATCATCGTGACGGCTGACGGCCGCATCGCCGATGCCAACGCGGCCGCGGAAGCCTTCTTCCAAGGCTCGGTGTCGATGCTGCGGCGGAACCTGCTGCGCGATCTGGTGCCGTTCGGCAGTCCGCTGCTGTCGCTGGTCGATCAGGTGCGCGACCGCGGCGCCGCCGTGAACGAATACAAGGTCGATCTCGGCACGCCGCGCAATCCGGTCGACCGGCTGGTCGACCTGCACGTCGCGCCGCTGCCGGAGCGGCTCGACTACGTTGTGGTGATGCTCCAGGAGCGCACCATCGCCGACAAGATGGATCGCCAGCTCACCCATCGCGGAGCGGCCCGTTCGGTGATCGCGCTCGCCGCGATGCTGGCGCACGAAATCAAGAATCCGCTGTCCGGCATTCGCGGCGCCGCGCAACTGCTCGAACAGTCCGCCAACGAAGACGATCGTACGCTGACGCGGCTGATCTGCGACGAGGCCGACCGCATCGTGAAGCTGGTCGATCGCATGGAAGTGTTCGCCGACGAACGCCCGGTCGAGCGCGAGCCGGTCAACATCCATGTCGTGCTGGACCGCGTGAAGCGCCTCGCGCAATCGGGCTTTGCGCGTCACATCAAATTCGTCGAGGAATACGACCCGTCGCTGCCCCCGGTGCTGGCCAACCGCGATCAACTGATCCAGGTGTTTCTCAATCTGGTGAAAAATGCCGCGGAATCAGTCGGCTCGGGCGCCACCGACGGCGAGATCCATCTGACCACCGCGTTCCGACCCGGCGTCCGGCTGTCATTGCCGGGCACCAAGACGCGGGTGTCGCTGCCGCTCGAATTCTGCGTGCGTGACAACGGGCCGGGCGTGCCCGACGATCTGATGCCCCATCTGTTCGATCCGTTCGTGACCACCAAACCGACCGGCACCGGTCTCGGGCTCGCGCTCGTGGCCAAGATCATCGGCGATCACGGCGGCATCATCGAATGCGAATCCCAGCCGCGCCGCACGATCTTTCGCGTGCTGATGCCCATTTACACCGGAGACGATGCCGCATCGGACGGCATGGTCTGATCATCTAACGAGGAAGCTGATGCCCGCGGGAAGCATTCTGGTCGCCGACGACGATGCGGCGATCCGTACGGTCCTCAATCAGGCGCTGTCGCGCGCCGGGTACGAGGTCCGCTCGACCGGCAACGCCGCGACGTTGTGGAAATGGATCAGCCAGGGCGACGGCGATCTGGTCATCACCGACGTCATCATGCCGGATGAGAGCGCGTTCGATCTGCTGCCGCGCATCAAGAAGCTGCGGCCGGATCTGCCGATCGTGGTCATGAGCGCGCAGAACACCTTCATGACAGCGATCCGGGCGTCCGAGCGCGGCGCCTACGAATATCTGCCGAAGCCCTTCGACCTGAAGGAATTGATCGCCATCGTCGGCCGCGCGCTGTCGGAGCCGAAGGAGCGGGGACGCCCCACGGTCAAGACCGAGGAGTTCGACCAGATCCCGCTGGTCGGTCGCTCGCCCGCGATGCAGGAAATCTACCGCGTGCTGGCGCGGTTGATGCAGACCGACCTGACGGTGATGATTTCCGGCGAATCCGGCACCGGCAAGGAGCTGGTCGCCAGGGCGCTGCACGATTACGGCAAGCGCCGCTCCGGCCCGTTCGTCGCCATCAACATGGCGGCGATCCCGCGCGACCTCATTGAGTCTGAACTGTTCGGGCACGAGAAGGGCGCCTTCACGGGCGCCAACAGCCGCAGCGCCGGCCGCTTCGAGCAGGCCGAGGGCGGCACGCTGTTCCTCGACGAAATCGGCGACATGCCGATGGAAGCCCAGACCCGCCTGCTGCGCGTGTTGCAGCAGGGCGAATACACCACGGTCGGCGGCCGCACCCCGATCAAGGCCGATGTGCGCATCGTGGCGGCCACCAACAAGGATTTGCGGCTGCTGATCCAGCAGGGCCTGTTCCGCGAGGATCTGTATTTCCGCCTCAACGTCGTGCCGCTGCGGCTGCCGCCGCTGCGCGAGCGCAGCGAGGACGTGCCGGACCTCATCCGTCATTTCTTCACCCAGGCCGAACGCGAGGGCCTGCCGACCAAGCAGCTCGATCAGGCCGCGACCGAGCGCCTCAAGCGCCACCGCTGGCCCGGCAATGTGCGCGAATTGGAAAACCTCGCCCGCCGGCTCGCCGCGCTGTACCCGCAGGAAGTGATCTCGGCGGCCGTAATCGAGGCCGAACTGTCGCAGCCCGTGATGGCAATGCTGGGCGACGAGACGC
The DNA here is from genome assembly GCA_028290465.1 of Xanthobacteraceae bacterium. GTDB lineage: Bacteria > Pseudomonadota > Alphaproteobacteria > Rhizobiales > Xanthobacteraceae > FEB-22. Next base: position 31,655 of record JAQGJU010000075.1, read on the forward strand.
AGAGCGACGACAATCTGTCGGCCGCCGTCGAGCGCTACCTGGCCAAGTATTTTTCAGGCTTCGACGACCACCTGCCGCCGCCCGGCCTGTATCACCGCATCCTGCGTGAAATCGAGAACCCCTTGATCTCGGCCGCATTGGCCGCGACGCGCGGCAACCAGATTCGGGCCGCCGATCTGCTCGGCGTCAACCGCAATACGCTGCGCAAGAAGATCCGCGACCTCGACATCCAGGTGTACCGCACCAGCGGCTAGCCCCGACCAAGACCGGTTGGGCTGAACGCGTCTGGCCCCCGCTGACGCCATTCGGCGTCCCGGTCAGCGGTGCGCAAATTTGGCCTCGGTGAATAAGTAACAATCCGAATGGCCGCCGCGGATTTGTCGCAATTCGGCAACATTGTTGTATAAAAGCATCAGTGCTTACGGGCGGCGCCCATCGCTGCCCGTCGCGTTGCCGTTAAGCGCGCGATTTTCCGCACCGGCCAAGGGGGCCCATGTCGACAGTCGAGCCGATCACGCCGGCCGAATACATGACGCCCGCGCCGCCCCGATGGGCCGGTACGCGGTTCGTCGGGCCGGTCGCTGTCGCGCTTGCTTTGCTGTCGGCCCTGGTCACCTTCGTGGTCCTGGCCGGCCTGACGCCGATTTCACCAACCCACCGGGTCGTGGTCAGCCTGCTGGCCGTCAATGCCGCCACGGTGGTCATTCTGCTCGGTCTGATCGGCCGCGAAGTCTGGCAACTGGTCCAGGCGCGCCGGCGCGGCCGGGCCGCGGCGCGGCTGCATGTGCGCATCGTCGGCCTGTTCTCGATCATCGCCGCCGTGCCGGCGATTCTGGTCGCGATCGTCGCCAGCGTCACGCTCGACCGCGGCCTCGACCGGCTGTTCTCCACCCGGACCCGCAGCCTGGTCGAGAACTCGCTGATCGTCGCCGAGGCCTATCTGCGCGAGCACACCCAGACGATCCGCGCCGATGCCGCCGCCATGGCCTATGACGTGGCGCGCGCCAAGCCGCTGTTCGACCAGGACCGCGATCGTTTCCGTCAGGGTCTCACCGCTCAGGCGACATTGCGCGGCCTGCCGGGCGCCGTCCTGCTGTCGGGCGATCGAACGGTCATCGACCGCGCGGACCTCAAGATCGACAAGGAATTTGTGCTGCCGCCGCTGGAGGTGCTGGCCGCGGTGGGCGAGATCGAACCGCAAGTCACGATCAATACCGAAGCCAGCTATGCAGCGGCCGTGATCAAACTGCGCAATTTCGACAATACATATTTGTTCGTGGCCCGCGTGCTCGACCCTCGGGTAATGGCCCAACTGGTGCGCACACGCGAAAGCGTGCAGGATTTTGCCGCGCTCGAATCCCGCCGGCTCGGCGTGCAGATCGCCTTCGCGCTGATGTACACGGTGATCGCACTGATCGTGCTGATGTCGGCGGTATGGATCGGGCTGAACTTCGCCAAATGGCTGGTGGCACCGATCCGCCGGCTGATCGGCGCCGCCAATGTGGTGGCGACAGGCAATCTTTATGTGCAGGTGCCGGTGCATCGATCCGAAGGCGACCTCGCGCATCTCGGCGAGACCTTCAACAAGATGACGCAGGTGCTGCGCACCCAGCGCGACGACATCATGCGGGCCCGCGACCAGATCGACGTGCGGCGTCGCTTTACCGAAGCCGTGCTGGCGGGCGCCAGCGCCGGCGTGATCGGCGTCGATGCCGAGGGCCGCATCGGCATCCTGAACCGCTCGGCCGAACGTCTGGTCGGCCGCAGCGAAACCGAGGTGCTCGGTCAGTCGCTGGTCGAAATCGTTCCCGAACTGGCCGAGATCATGACCCAGGCACGCAGCGGAACGCAGCGCCTGACCCAGGGCCAGGCCACGATCAGCCGCAATGGCCGCGAGCGCAATCTGTCGGTGCGCGTCACCAGCGAGCAGGCGCCGGAAGCCGATCATGGCTATGTCATCACGCTCGACGACATTACCGACTTGGTCATCGCGCAGCGCACCTCGGCCTGGGCCGATGTGGCGCGGCGCATCGCGCACGAGATCAAGAATCCGTTGACCCCGATCCAATTGTCGGCCGAACGGTTGCGCCGCAAATACGGCAAGGTCATCGTCGAGGACCGCGCCATCTTCGAGCAATGCACCGACACGATCGTGCGCCAAGTCGAAGATATTAAGCGCATGGTCGACGAGTTCTCGCGCTTCGCCCGCATGCCGAAGCCGGTGATCACGTCCGAAGACATTGCCGACACGGTACGCCAAGCGGTGTTCCTGCTGCGCGTCGCGCATCCGGACATCGAATTCGAGGTCGATCTCAGCGAGGACCCGATGCCGGCGCGGTTCGACCGTCGGCTGATCTCGCAGGCGCTGACCAACATCATCAAGAATGCGACCGAAGCGATCGGCGCGGTACCGCCGGAAACGCTGGGGCAGGGCCGTATCCGTGTCTCGGCGAGCCGGGACGAAGAGGACATCGTCATCGACGTCGTCGATAACGGCATCGGCCTGCCCAAGGAAAACCGCAGCCGGCTGTTGGAACCTTATGTGACGACGCGCGAGAAGGGCACCGGCCTCGGCCTCGCCATCGTCGGTCGCATTCTGGAAGAGCATGGCGGGCGCATCGAATTGCGCGACGCCGCCGACAAATATCCGGGCGAACGCGGAGCCTGGATGCAGTTGCGTATTCTGGCCAAAGGCGCACCGCAATCCGAGACCGAACTCGTGCCGGCCGCTTCCGCGCCGGCCAGCAGAAATCCGAACGAACAGGGCGAGAAATTGCCCGAAGCAAGCGAGAGTTAGTCCATGGCGTCCGACATCCTGATTGTCGACGACGAAGCCGATATCCGCGATCTGGTCGCCGGCATCCTTGACGACGAAGGCTACAACACGCGCACTGCGCGCGACAGCGACGACGCGTTGGGCACCATCGCGGCACGACGGCCTAACCTGGTGTTTCTCGACATCTGGCTGCAGGGCAGCAAGCTCGACGGTTTGCAATTGCTCGACTCCATAAAGCAGGAGCATCCGGAACTGCCGGTGGTGATGATTTCCGGGCACGGCAATATCGAGACCGCCGTGGCGGCGATCCGGCGCGGCGCCTACGACTTCATCGAGAAGCCGTTCAAGGCCGACCGGCTGGTGCTGGTGGCCGATCGCGCGCTGGAGACGTCGCGGCTCAAGCGCGAGGTCAAGGATCTCAAGCAGCTCGCGCCGCTGTCGACCTCGATGATCGGCCGCTCGTCAGCGATGAACCAGTTGCGCCAGATCATCGAAAAGGTGGCTCCGACCAATAGCCGCATTCTGATCGTTGGACCGTCCGGCGGCGGCAAGGAACTCGCAGCCCGCACCATCCATGGAGCATCGGCGCGCTCGCAGGCCCCCTTCGTGGTCATCAACGCGGCCGCGATCACGCCCGAGCGCATGGAAATCGAACTGTTCGGCATCGAACAGAGCAACGGTACGCAGGGCCGCAAGGTCGGCGCGCTCGAAGAGGCGCATGGCGGCACGCTGTTCATCGACGAAATCGCCGACATGCCGCGCGAGACCCAGAACAAGATCATGCGCGTTCTGGTCGAGCAGACCTTCCAGCGCGTTGGTGGTGCCGCGCGGGTCGCCGTCGATGTGCGCATCGTGTCGTCGACCAGCCGTAACCTCGAATCCGAGATCGCGTCGGGTCGGTTCCGCGAGGATCTATTCCACCGGCTGTCGGTGGTTCCGATCCGGGTGCCGCCGCTGGCCGAGCGCCGCGAGGACATTCCGGATCTGGTGACGTATTTCATCGAGCAGATTTCGCAGGCGACGGGCCTTGCCAAGCGTCAGGTCGGCTCAGACGCGCTTGCCGTGCTGCAATCGCATGACTGGCCGGGCAACGTCCGGCAACTGCGCAACAATGTCGAACGCTTGCTGATCCTGTCCGGCGGCGACAGCGATTCGGAAATCACCGCCGCGATGCTGCCGCAGGATGTCGGCTCGATGGTGCCCAGCATGCCGAACGGCAATGGTGGCGAGCAATTGATGGCGATGCCGCTGCGCGAAGCGCGGGAATTGTTCGAGCGCGAATATCTGGTGGCGCAGATCAGCCGGTTCGGCGGCAATATCTCGCGTACCGCCGAATTTGTCGGCATGGAACGCTCGGCGCTGCATCGCAAGCTCAAGGCGCTCGGAATCGACTGATGTCGCGTATTGCTTATGTGAATGGGCGCTATGTGCCGCGGCGCGACGCCATGGTGCATATCGAGGATCGCGGCTTTCAGTTCGCCGACGGCGTCTACGAAGTGTGCGAGGTGAGGGCGGGCGCGCTGGTCGACTCCCGTCGCCATCTCGCCCGTCTTGAACGCTCACTATCCGAACTGCGCATGACGCCGCCGATGGGGCTGCCGGCGCTGTTGATGGTGCTGCGCGAGACCGTGCGGCGCAACCGGGTCCGCGACGGCATCGTGTATTTCCAGGTGACGCGCGGCGTGGCGCGGCGCGACTTCTCGTTTCCGACGCCGGCGCCGGAACCGACCCTGGTGGTGACGGCGCGTTCGCTCGATTTCACCCGCAATGAGCGCACCGCCGCGGCCGGCATTTCGGTCATCACCGTCCCGGACATCCGCTGGCAGCGGGTCGACATCAAATCGGTGTCGCTGCTGCCCAATGTGCTGGCCAAACAGGAGGCGCGCGACCGGGGCGCCTACGAGGCCTGGATGGTCGATGCGCAGGGCTTCGTCACCGAGGGCAGCTCGTCGAACGCCTGGATCATCACAGCCGACGACAAGGTCGTCACCCGGCCGGCCGACCAGGGCATCTTGCGGGGCATTACCCGGACCGTGCTGATGGAGGTCATCGCCGCCCATGGCCTGACCCTGGAGGAGCGGCCGTTCAGCACCGCCGAGGCCACTGCGGCCCGGGAGGCCTTCGTGACCTCGGCCAGCCAGATCGTCATGCCGGTGGTCCGGATCGACGATAAGCCGGTCGGAACCGGCAAGCCTGGCGCCCTGACGCTGGCGCTGCGGCGCGACTTCCACCGCCATGCCGAAAGTTGGACCAAGTAGTCGGGAATACAACCTATACCCGCCGTTTTACACGCCACGGGCTTGCATGGCGGCAGCCGGTACCATCTAATATTAGTCCCTGACGCCCGGGGTTCTTTCATCATCCCAAACCCTCGAGCGAAGCAAAACGAGAAATCTTGCGGAAAATGGGGTTCGCAAGCAAAAACGGGAACAAAAGCAATGGCCGCTGAACGCGCGCAAAACTTGCAAGACACCTTCCTCAATCACGTCCGAAAAAACAAAACACCGGTGACGATCTTCTTGGTGAACGGGGTAAAGCTCCAAGGCGTGTGCACCTGGTTCGATAATTTCTGCGTATTGTTGCGTCGCGATGGGCACTCGCAACTTGTGTACAAGCACGCCATATCCACGATCATGCCGGGTCACCCGATCCAGCTGTTCGAGGGCGGGGAAGAAATGCCCGCCGGGGAAAAGGCCTGATTGGAGCAACGTGAGAAGAACAAGACCACCGACCGCCTGACCCCACCTACCGGGGCCAGCAGCGGCCGTGCTGTGGTTATCGCACCGATCGTGCGCCGGCGGGGAGCGCCGGCGCTGGCCGCTGAAGGCCGAGCCGTTGAAGGCCGTTCGCCGCAGGCCCGGCTGGAGGAGGCCGTCGGCCTCGCGGCCGCCATCGACCTGGAAGTGGTCGATAGCGGCATCGTCACGCTCAGTGAGGTCCGCCCCGCGACCTATATCGGCAAGGGCAAGGTCGACGAAATCGCCGGCCTGGTGAAGACGCACGAAGCCGGCTTGGTCGTGGTCGACGCCGCGCTGTCGCCGGTGCAGCAGCGCAACCTGGAAAAGGCCTGGGGCGCCAAGGTCGTCGACCGTACCGGTCTCATTCTGGAAATCTTCGGCCGGCGCGCGCGCACCCGTGAGGGCACGCTGCAGGTCGAGCACGCCCACCTGACCTATCAGAAGAGCCGCCTGGTGCGGTCCTGGACCCATCTGGAACGCCAACGCGGCGGCCATGGCTTCCTCGGCGGCCCCGGCGAAACCCAGATCGAGGCCGACCGGCGCGGCATCGAGGAGCGCATCGCGCGCATCGAAGCGGATCTCGAGAAGGTCAAGCGGACCCGCACCCTGCACCGCGACAGCCGCAAGCGGGTGCCATATCCGGTGGTCGCGCTGGTCGGCTACACCAATGCCGGCAAGTCGACACTGTTCAACCGCATGACCCGCGCCAGCGTACTTTCGGCCGACATGCTGTTCGCCACGCTAGACCCGACGCTGCGCTCGATCGCGCTGCCGCACGGCGCGCGCATCATCCTGTCCGATACCGTCGGCTTCATCTCCGATCTGCCGACCATGCTGGTCGCCGCATTCCGGGCGACGCTGGAAGAGGTCATCGAAGCCGACCTGATCCTGCATGTCCGTGACGTGTCGCACATCGATTCCGCGGCGCAGTCGCAGGATGTCGAAAAGGTACTGGGCGATCTCGGCATCGAGGCCAACGACAAGCGCCTCGTCGAGGTCTGGAACAAGATCGACCTGCTGGACGAGGCTGAGCGCACGCGCCTCACCAACATCGCCGCGCGCCAGCCGGCCGGAAGCGCGCCGATGCTGGTCTCGGCGGTGACCGGAGAGGGCACCGACGCGCTGCTCGGCCTGATCGAGGATCGGCTGAGCGCCGGCCGTCCGGTGATGGACCTGACGCTCGATCCGTCCGACGGCGCCGGCGTGAGTTGGCTGCATCGCCATACCGAAGTGCTGACCAAGGTGATGGACGAAGATGGCCATCTGGCCATGACGGTGCGGGTCGATCCGGCCAAGATGGATCAGGTGCGCAAGAAGTTCATCGACGCGCCGGCATCGCGGGCTTCGTAAGCAGCGCTACTCGGCCGCTTTCGCCGCGTCCCACAGCGCATCCAGTTCGGCCAGTGACACGTCCTGCGGCTTCTTGTTGTCGGCCGCCAGCGCGGCCTCGATGAATGCAAAACGCCGCTCGAATTTCGTATTGGTGGCGCGCAGCACCGCTTCCGGATCGGCATCGACATGCCGGGCCAGATTGACCACGGCGAACATCAGGTCGCCGACTTCGGCCCCAGCCTGTGCGTTGTCTTTCTCGTCCAGCGCAGCTTCGATCTCGTCGGCTTCCTCGCGAATTTTCGCCAGCACGGCGCGCGGATCGTTCCAGTCGAAGCCAACCCGGCTGGCCTTCTGCTGCAGCTTCAGCGCGCGGGTCAGTGCCGGCAGCGTGACCGGAATGCCGGCGAGGGCGCCTTCGGCCGCGGGCTTCGCCTTCCGTTCAGCTTTTTCCTGCGCCTTGATGGTCTCCCACAGGTCCTTGACCATCTTGGGCGTGTGACCGTCGGCGTCGCCGAACACATGCGGATGGCGCCGGATCATCTTGCTGGTGATCGCCGTCACCACGTCGCCGAACTCGAACGCGCCAAGCTCCTGCGCCATCCGGGCGTGGAACACGACCTGCAACAGCAGGTCGCCGAGTTCGTCCTTCAGGTCGTCGAGATCGTCGCGGGCGATCGCATCGGTGACCTCATAGGCCTCCTCGATGGTGTAGGGCGCGATGGTCGTGAAATTCTGCTCAAGATCCCACGGACAGCCGGTGACCGGCGTGCGCAGCGCCGCCATGATCTCGATCAGTCGTGCAATGTCGCTGGAAGGCTTCACGGTAACTCCTGATTGGACGCTTCGCCGCTATGCGCCGCATCGGATAAAGCTATTGTTCGGGCCGGGCGGGTTCGGCTACAGCGCTGGTTCCGCAGGCTTGTCTGAGATCGAGGAAACCATATGACGCCGCGCATCCTGTTTCTCAACGGTCCCGGCACCAATCTCTACGGGCTGGACGTCAAAGGCACCTACGGGACCGAGAGTTTTCCCCAGATCGAGGCGCGGCTCCTCAAGCAGGCAGCCACAGCATGAGCCGGGACGCGCTGGTGTTCTACAGCGACTTCGACGATGCCGGCGCCTGGAAGAAGATGCTGACGTCGGAATTGCCGGATCTGGATTTTCGCAACGATGTAGCGGCTGGCGATCTGGCCGATGTGCGCTACGCGCTGGTCTGGAAGCCGCCGGCTGGATTCTTCGCACGGTTTCCGAACCTCGCGATGGTGACCAATCTGGGCGCCGGGGTGGATTCGTTGGTCGGGCGGGACGACCTGCCGGACGTGCCGATCACGCGGCTCAGCGACACCGGCATGGTGTCGCTGATGACCAGCTATGTGATGTTTTCGGTGATCCGCTACGCCCGCGACATTCATCTGTTCGAGCGCGCGCAACGCCGCCGCGAATGGCACTACGTGCATCCGCGCGCGCTGGCCGCCATCAAGGTCGGCGTGCTGGGTCTCGGCGAATTGGGCGCGCCGGCGGCCAAGGCGCTGGCCGGGCTCGGCTTCAACGTGCGCGGCTGGAGCCGCAGCCCGAAGAGCATCGAAGGCGTGAGATGCAGCGCCGGCCTAGAGACGCTGGACGGCTTCCTGGCGGATACCGAAATCCTGGTCGTCATGCTGCCGCTGACGCCGGAAACGCGGTCGCTGCTGGATAACCGGCGCCTGTCTTTGTTGCCGCACGCAGCCAAGCTGATCAATGCCTCGCGGGGCGCCGTGGTCGACGAGGCGGCGCTGATCGCGGCGCTGCAATCCGGCCAGATCGCCGAAGCGACACTCGACGTGTTCACGGTCGAGCCATTGCCGGCCGATCACGCATTCTGGGGCATGGAGAACGTGCTGATCACGCCGCATCTCGCCAGCATCACGGTGCCGGAAGCCGCGGCCCGCGAAGTCGCCGAGAGCATCCGCCGGGTCCGCGCCGGGCTGGCGCCGCTTCACCTTATCGACGCGCGGCGGGGTTATTGATCCGGGCTGCGGAGGCGGGAAGGCGCATGCCATGCTTGAAGCCTGCGAGCACGTCGGCAAAGTCGTGCTGCGGGGCTGACCCCGGCAATGCCATCCTCGATTCGCATAAGACATATTATGGAATATAACTATATGGCCAGATTGGCCATGTGGCTGCGCAGGCGCCTCAGCAAGCCCGCGCAAGCTACGGTTCTGGCTTGCAAATGCCCGCTGTCCGACGGCAGCACGGCGTCTGAAAAGCCGGCCGAGTTGAGCACGACAAGACGGCCCGTCAGCGCCAATTCACAACGCGCTCAGCCGTCGATGACGACCTTCATGCCGTCATAGGCCGGCACCACGTTGGCCGGCAGTTGCGCGGCCAGCACGGCGTAATCCAGGTCGGTATGCAGGTTGGTCAGGATGGCGCGGCGCGGCGCCAAGCGCTTGATCCAGGCCAAGGCCTCGGCAACCGAAAAATGGCTCGGATGCTGGGTCCAGCGCAGCGCATCGATGATCCACAGATCGAGGCCTTCGAACGCCGCAATGCTGGGTTCCGGGATGTCGCGCAGATCGGCCGAGTAGGCGACGTCACCGAAGCGAAAGCCGAGCGCCGGAATGTCGCCATGGTCGACCAGGATCGGCAAAGCATCAATCGGACCACCCTCACCCATGATCACCACCGGACGGTCCGGCACCAGCCGGTGCTCGCTGACGATCGGCGGGTAGGTGCTGCCGGGCGGCGTCATGAAGCAATAGCCGAACCGCGCATGCATCGCCCGCGAGGTCGGCTCGTCGAGATACGCGTCGATCTTGCGCCGGGCCAGAATGAACAGGCCGCGCAGGTCGTCGATGCCGTGGGTGTGGTCGGCGTGCTCGTGGGTGTACAGCACCGCGTCGAGATGCCGGACGTCGGCGTCGAGCAATTGTTCGCGCAGATCCGGCGAGGTATCGACCAGCAGTTTGGTGTCGCCACCGGCGCCATGACGCTCGACCAGCATCGAGCAGCGGCGGCGGCGGTTCTTCGGATTAGTCGGGTCGCACTGGCCCCAGCCCAGCGCCGGACGCGGCACGCCGCCGGACGATCCGCAGCCCAGGATAGTGAAGGTGACGCTCATGCGGCGCTGTCGCTCAGCTTGGCGTCGGGACGCGGCACCTTGGCGAACAGCCGGAAGAAATTCTCGGTGGTCTGGCGCGCGATCTCGTCGAACGAAACGCCGCGGGTTTCGGCCAGGACCTTCGCGGTCTCAACCACATAGGACGGTTCGTTGCGCTTACCCCGGAACTTGCCGGGAGCAAGGTAGGGCGCATCGGTCTCGATCAGGATGCGGTCGGCCGGCAGATCGCGCGCGATGGCGCGCAGATCCTCGGCGGACTTCTTGAACGTTATGATCCCGGTGAAGCCGATATAGAGGCCGAGTTCGACAGCCTTGAACGCCAGTTCGCGGCCGCCGGTGTAGCAGTGCAGAACCGCCGGGAAGGGCCCCTTCCCGACCTCTTCGATCAGGATGTTCTGGCAATCCTCGTCGGCACTGCGGGTGTGAATGACCAACGGCAATTGGGTGCGCCGCGCTGCCTCGATATGGCGGCGAAAGCCTCGCGCCTGCGCTTCCTTCGGCCCGGTGTCGTAGTGATAGTCGAGCCCGGCCTCGCCGATCGCCACCACCTTCGGGTGCTCGGTCGCAGCGACGAGCTCGTCAGCGGTGACGTCCGGCTCTTCATCGGCATGGTGCGGATGGGTGCCGACCGAGCAGAATACATCCGGGAATCGCTCCGCGATTCCAAGAACCTCGGCGTGTCGCTTCACCCGAGTTGAGATCGTCACTAACCTACCAATTCCTACCGCGCGCGCGCGCGCCACCACCGCATCGAGCTCCGACGCGAAATCCGGGAAATCGAGGTGGCAGTGGCTGTCGACCAGCATGGCTTATTTGGCCTCGGTTGCCACGGGCTCGACATAACGCGGGAACACCGGGCTCGGCACCGGCAGCGTCGCGCCGGCCGGCAGACGCTCGGGCAATGCCGCGAAGTCGCGCCGGTCGGCCGCGACCGCCAGGAGGTCGAGCAGCTTCGCCGAGGCCTCCGGCATCACGAACTGCGCCATGATCGCGACCTGCCGGATCACCTCGGCCGTGACATACAGCACCGTGCCCTGGCGCGCCGGATCGGTCTTGGCGAGGGCCCAGGGCGCCTCCCCGGCGAAATACCGGTTGGCCTCGGCGACCACCGCCCACACCGTGTTGAGCACCTGGTGCAGCGCCTGCGTCTGCATCCACTCGCGCGCCTTGGCCAGCATGCCGTCGGCGGCCGCCAGGATCGCCTGATCGTTCTCGGTGAACGCGCCGGGCGTCGGCAGCACGCCGCCGAACTGCTTGCCGACCATGGTCAGCGAACGCTGCGCCAGGTTGCCGAGGTCGTTGGCGAGATCGGCGTTGATCCGCGCCACGATGGCGTCGTGGTTGTAATTGCCGTCCTGACCGAACGGCACTTCGCGCAGGAAAAAGTACCGCAGCGGATCGACCCCGTAGGCGTCGGCCAGCGAGAACGGATCGATCACGTTGCCGACCGACTTCGACATCTTCTCGCCGCGGTTGAACAGGAAGCCGTGCGAATAGATCCGGCGCGGAATCTCGACGCCGGCCGACATCAGGAACGCCGGCCAATACACCGCGTGGAAGCGCACGATGTCCTTGCCGATCACATGCAGGTCGGCCGGCCAGTAGCGCTTGAATTTGTCGCC
>JAQGJU010000077.1 GCA_028290465.1 Xanthobacteraceae bacterium
TCGGACGCGGCTGTTCGGATTGCGGGCGCGGCGGTGGCGGAGCCGGCCGTTCCGGAGGAGGGGCAGGTCTTGCAGCGGGCGGAGCCGGTGGCGGCGCAGGCGGTCGCGCGGCCGGAGGCGGCGCCGGAGGGGCTGGCGGTTTTGCGGCCGGCGGTGGTGCCGCCGGTGGCTTTGCGGCTGGCGGTGTCGCAGGCTTTGCCGGCGGCTTATCCTTATCTTCGGGAGCGGGTGCCGGAGCGGGCGCCTGCGCAATCACGAACGGTGATTGCGTGAGTGCGGGTACCGGCCCGGAGAGCACCGCAAGCGGCATAACGATGCCGGCCAACAGCAGAAGCTTGGTCTTCATGGTTTCTCGTTCCTTGGGTGCAGCTTAGAGGTGGAGTTGAATATTGCGATTCGTCTGAGCGATGGCTCAGCAACGGCCAAACTGTGGCGGGCAAAAAATAGAAAGTCTGATCTTATAGCTCGTGTTCAGAATGCATTCAGAAACGCGCTGGCGGAATGGTTGGTGTCGACGGAATGTAGTCGGGCTCCGATCCCGGCAGATCGCCGACGCCCGGCTCCTCGACCGGGTAGGGCGTGCGCGGACCTCCTGGCGGATCCTGTCGCGGCGCCGGCCGGCGATCCGGATCGATTTCAGGAATGCTGGCCGGTTGTTTCGGCATCATGCGGGTCACATCGCCACCTTGCGATTGGTACCGAGATCAGGCCGCTCGCCGGTTACGGCGGCGACCGCCATCTTCACATAACTGACCACCGTGTTGGGGCCGTCCCAGTATTCGGCGTCGTGCGGAGTGACCTGGAGCACACGGATGTTCGGATCGTCCTGTGACTCCCACCAAGCCTTGGCGGGCGTGCCCCAAAGCTCTTTAATTTTGGCGCGGTCGGACGACACCACAGCTCGGCCGGTCATCGAAACGTATTTCTGGCCCTGCGAGAAGGCCAGACATACGTTCGGCTGGCGTTGAATTTCATCGTCCTTGTGGCGCCGCACGTCGGTGAGGAAATACACCGCGTCCTCTTCGCGCCGTACATAGGCGCCCATCGGACGGGCGCGGATCTCTTCGCCGTCCCGCGTGATCAGCATGCAGATCGAGATGGATTTCATCAATTCCCAGACGCGGTCGATATCGATGTCAGCCATAGTGTCCTCCGGCACGCACTACCGGCGCCAGTGGACACAACGGCTGGAACGCGACTGAGTTCCATCAGCCCTTATGATGTGGATCGCTCAGGTGTGCCGCAGCGCTTCGATCGGATCGAGACGGCTGGCCCGCAAGGCCGGGTACCAGCCGAAGAACACGCCGACAATGCCGGAGAACACCACCGCGAGCACCACCGATTGCGGCTCGATCAGCAGCGGCCAGCCGGCCGCGTTCGACACTCCGAATGCGACGCCGACGCCAATCAGCACGCCGACCGCGCCGCCGATCACCGCCAAACCTGTCGCCTCGAACAAGAACTGGCGCAGGATGTCGCCCTGCCGCGCACCGAGCGCCAGCCGCAGCCCGATCTCGCGCGTGCGTTCGGTGACCGACACCAGCATGATGTTCATGATGCCGATGCCGCCGACCGCCAGCGATACGCCCGCGACAGCCGCCAGCAGCAGCGCCAGGGTGCGGGCGCTGGCCTCGCGGGTCGCCGCGATGTCGGCGAGGTTGCGGATCGAGAAATCGTCTTCCTGGTTGGGCTGCAGCCGGTGGCGCTGGCGCAGCAGCGCCTTCACGTCGGTCTCTGCGTCGGCGAGGCTCTCGCCGTCGCGCACCTTGACGTAGAGCGAGCCGATCGCGCGCGCATTGGTCATGTTGCGGCCGATCACCCGCTGGCGCGCCGCCGGCAGCGGCACGAACAGCACGTCGTCCTGGTCCTGGCCGAAGGTCGACTGGCCCTTTTTGGCCATCACGCCGACCACCCGGAACGGCACGTTGCGCGCCCGCAACTCCTGCCCGACCGGATCGGCGCCGCCATACAGCGTGCGGGCGACCGTTTGACCAATAAGCGCGACCTGCGCGCCGCGCGCGATCTCGTCCGGCTCAAAGGCGCGGCCCTGTTCGACTTCCCATTCGCGGGCCTCGTGCCAGCCGAGGTCGATGCCGTACACGCTGGTCGCCCAATTGGCGCCGCCGGCCACGACCTGCGTGCTGCCGCGCAGGAACGGCGCCGTCACCTGCACGGTCGGCACCTCCTTCATGATGGCGGCGGCGTCATCGTCGGTCAGCGTGGAGGCCGCGCCGGCGCCGAGCCGTACGCCGCCCTGCGTGATATTGCCGGGCGTCACCACCAGCAGGTTGGCGCCGAGGCTGCGGATCTGCGCGACGACCTGCTCGCGCGCGCCGCCGCCGACCGCCACCATGGCGATCACGGCCGCGACGCCGATGATGATGCCCAGCATGGTGAGCGCGCTGCGTAATTTATGCAGCCGCAGCGCATCCAGCGCAGATACGACGGCGTCACCGAGCGTCATTCCGCGGCCTCCTGGATTGCCAATAGCGCGGCGAGTTCGGCCGCCGCATCGGCCGGCGTGTCCTGGCGCACGTCGCTGACCACATGGCCGTCGCGAAAGCGGATCACGCGCCTTGCATAGGTGGCGATGTCGGCCTCGTGGGTCACGATGATGACGGTCGCGCCTTCGCGGTTGAGCGCCTGGAACAGTGCCATCAGTTCGACCGAGGTGCGGCTGTCGAGCGCGCCGGTCGGTTCGTCCGCGAGCAGGATGGTCGGATTGTTGACCAGCGCCCGGGCGATCGCGACGCGCTGCTGCTGCCCGCCGGACAATTGCGTCGGCCGGTGGTGCAGCCTGGTGCCGAGGCCGACGCGCTCCAGGGCTGCCTTCGCGCGTTCGCGGCGCAGCTTCTTGTCGGCGTCGGCATAGATCATCGGCAGTTCAACGTTGGCGAGCGCGTCGAGCCGGTCGAGCAAATGGAATTGCTGGAACACGAAGCCGATCTTGCGATTGCGCACCGCCGCCAGTGCATCGCCGTCCATCGCCGACACCAGTTCGCCGTCCAGCCGGTAGCTGCCGGAGGTCGGCCGGTCGAGACAGCCGATCACATTCATGAAGGTCGATTTGCCGGAGCCGGACGGTCCCATAACGGCGACGAAATCGCCGGCCTCGATCGCAAGGTCAACGTCGACCAGCGCGCGCACCGTTTCGTCGCCCAGTTGATAGAGGCGGGTCAGTTTGTCGGTTTCGACGACTGGCATGGGGTGCCTGCTAGGTGTGTCTGCTAGAAGCCGAAGCGCGGTGCCCGCGCCGCCGCGTCGATGCGCGATCCGCCGCCGACGATCACCTGGCCGTCGTCGGCAAGGCCGGAGATAATCTCGGTGGTGCCGCCGTCGCTCGCGCCGATCCGCACCGTAACGCCCTGCGGCTTACCGTCGCCACCGAGCACGAAGACGCGGCCGGTCTGGCCGGCATTGGTCTCGGACAGGCGCTTGCGGATCTCGTCGAGCTTCGGCCGCTGCTCGGGCGTCAGGATGTTGGCGATGCGATCGTCCAATTCCTGCCGGGCGGTGCGGGCCGCTTCGCGCCGCGCGGCCGGATCGCCATCGCCGGCCGGGCCGCCGGCAAACAGCTTGCGCATGTCGGCCAGCGCGGCATCGATTTCCTTTTGCTGCGCGGCCGTCAGGGTGAGTTCGGTCTTCAGGGCTTCGACCAGTTCCCTGATATTGCCGCCGCCGCCATTGCGGCCGGCCGGCCGGTTCGCGCCCGGCGCTCCTTGGCGGGCGCCCGGCTCCGGTGCGCCCGGCATGGCGGCCGGAGTCGCGGGCTGTTCGGGCGTGAGCGATGGCGGGCGCCAGCGCAACGCGGCGTTCGGCACCCGCACGACATTTTCGCGGCGGTCGGTTTCGACCCGTAGATTGGCCGTCATGCCGGGCATCAATTCGAGCCGCGGGTTCGCGACCGAAATGATGGTGGTGTAGATCACGACGTTTTGCACGGTCTGCGAGCCGAGCCGCACCTGCTTTACGGTGCCTTCGAAATTGCGGCCCGGATAGGCATTGACCGTGAAGGCGACGCGCTGGCCGGTCTTGATCCGGCCGACATCGGTCTCGTCGATATTAGCCGCGATCTCCATGCGGTGCAGATCGTCGGCGATCAGAAACAGCGTCGGCGCCGTCATCGTGGCCGCGACCGTGGCGCCGAGTTCGACATTGCGCTGCACCACGACGCCCTGCACCGGCGAGCGGATTTCGGTGTTGCGCAGGTCGACCTCGATCTGCCGCACCGCGGCTTCGCGTTGCGCGACCTGCGCGGTGACGGCCACGAGGTTTGCCTCCGCGACTTTCTGGTCGGCGCCCAGGCCGACGATCTGCGCTTTGGCGGACAGCAGTTGCGCGCGGGCCGACGACAGCGCGGCGCGCTGCGCGTCGCGCTGCGACTGCGCGGTGTCGAACGCCGACTCGGCGACGAAGCCCTTGGCCTTGAGTTCGCTCTGGCGTTTAGCGGTGCGCTCCGCGTCGGTCAGCAGCGCTTCGTTGCGCATGACCTGAGCTTCCATGTCGGCCTCCGCGGCACTGGCCTTCTGGGTATCGGCCCGAACCCGGTCGATCTGCGATTCCTGCACCAGGCGCGTCGCGCGCATCTGCGCCAGGTCCGCGCGGGCGGCGTCGAGTTTGGCCCGGATCTGATCGGAATTGAGCCGCGCCACCACCTGGCCGGATGCGACTTGCGAATTGTAGTCCGCCAGGACCTCGACCACCTGCCCGGACAGTTGCGAGCCGACGATGACGGTGGTGATCGGATTGATGGTGCCGCTGGCGCTCACCGTCGCGATGATCTCGCCGCGGTCGACCTTGGCTGTCCGGTAGGCCGGGTCGGCCCGTGAGCCGCTCCAGTCCGGGAAAAAGTAAAAGCCGGCCGCCGCCGCGACGGCGATCAGCACTACGATACTCAGACTGCGGCGCATGGTCATGGGGACAGATTTTATACCCGTCGATGCTGTGCCGTCACGTTACGTTTTGGCCATTGCGCGGTGCAGCATCGTTGTTTTCTGTTTTGTATCAGCGCTTTGCGGTGGCCTTGTGCGCTTAAATCAGGCTGCCGCCGATATTGATCGCCAGCGACAGCACCGCGAGATTGAAGAAGAACGACACGATGCCGTGCGCCAGCACGGTGCGGCGCACATGCTTGCTGGTGACCTGCACGTCGGAGACCTGGAACGTCATGCCGACGACGAACGAGAAATACATGAAGTCCCAATATTCCGGCTGCTTGCATTCCGGAAACGACAGTCCTGACTTGTGGCTGCCGCGGTCGCCATAGAACTGATGCGCATAGTGGAACGTGAAAATGGCGTGGATGAAGGTCCACGACAGCACGATGGTCAGTGCCGCCAGCCCTAGGCAAAGCGCCTGATCCGCCGGCGCGGCGCCTTTCACTTGGCCGAGTTCGGCGACCACCGCCGCGAGACTCGCGACCGAGGCCGCGACGATGAGGATCAGGATCAGCCAGGCGCCTTCGTCGGCGGCGGCGGCGCGGGTGCGCACCGCTTTCAGATTGAACCGGAACACCGTGATGACGGCCGCGATCAGATAAACCGCGATGCCGGAATTCCAGCCGACCAGCATGCGGGTCGGCAACTGCCAACGGCCGGGGAGCAGGCTGCCCGGCAGCAGCAGATAGACGACGATACCGAATGCCACCGCGGCGAATAGCCGGTCGTGATTGCGTACGATCCGGACCGGCTTGAGAACGTGAGGCGAGATGGTGCTCATGTGCGGCGCTCTGCGATGAAACGGGAGGCGCTGCGCAGCATGGCGGCGTCCTTGCCGAATCCGGCCAGCGCGGCGTCGGCGGTGTCGATCAATTTGGCCAAACGTGCGCGCGCGCCCTCGATGCCGAGCAGGCCGACCAGCGTCGCCTTGCCACTGGCCGCATCCTTGCCGGTGGCCTTGCCGACGGTGGCCGCGTCGCCTTCGACGTCCAACAGATCGTCGGCGATCTGGAACGCCTGTCCGATCGCGGCGCCGTAGCGGTCGAGCGCGTCGCGGTCGGCATCCGGCGCCTGCGCCAAAATCGCGCCGGCCCGGCAGCCGAAGCGGATCAGCGCGCCGGTCTTCATCGATTGCAGCGTCAGGATCGAGGCTTCCGTCCCGGCCGGCGGGTCGCCGAACCGGCCTTCGGCCGCGAGATCCAGCATCTGGCCGCCCGCCATGCCGCCGATCCCGGAAGCTTGCGCCAGTTCGCCAACCAGCCGGACACGCACCTCGGCCGACGGATGCGTGTCGGGACGCGCCAGCAGGTCGAACGCCAAGGTCAGGAGGCTGTCGCCGGCCAGGATCGCGGTGGCCTCGTCGAATGCCTTATGGACGGTCGGCTGGCCGCGCCGCAGGTCGTCGTCGTCCATCGCCGGCAGGTCGTCATGGACCAGCGAATAGCAATGCACGCATTCCAGCGCGGCACCGGTCATTAGAGCTTGGTGGCGCGGCACGCCGAACAGCGCGGCGGTTTCGGTGACCAGAAACGGCCGCAGCCGCTTGCCGCCGGCCAGTGCCGAATGGCGCATCGCGGCCAGCAGCCTGGCCGGTCGGGCGGTTTCACTTTGGGCGGGCTCAGCAGACAGCAGCCGGCCGAGCAGGGCATCGGTCTCGGCCGCGGTGGCGGCGAGGTGGCTGGCAAAACCGGTGTCGGGTTGGGTGGTGTTGAATTGGGTCATGGCGTTCCGGCTAGAGCGATGCCGCAGGCCGAGCGACGGCGTCAAGCAGCGGTCCAAATCATAGGTTATGACTGACGGTAACATGGCGCGTTCCTTCCGATTCGGATCAATTCTGTCCAACCGCATTGTCCGAAGGGCGGCGCTCGTGCTGCTGGCGCTGTTGCTGCTGCCCTATCTGCTGACCGTGCTGTACCTAGTGGTGACGCCGCCCTCGACCCTTATGCTGTGGCGCTGGGTCACCGGGCAGCGGGTCGAGCGAACGGTCGTCCCGCTGGAGGCGATCGCGCTCACTTTGCCCCGCGCGGTGATCGGGGCCGAGGATGCCCGGTACTGCAGCCATTGGGGCGTCGATTTCCGGGAACTTCGCGAAGCCATCGCAGATGCCGACGACCTGTCCGAGGCCCGGGGCGGCTCGACTGTCGCCCAGCAGGCCGCCAAGAACCTGTTCCTCTGGCATGGCCGCAGCTATGTACGCAAAGCGCTGGAACTGCCGCTGGCGTTGTGGCTGGACCTCGTTCTCGGCAAGCGTCGGCTCATGGAAATCTACCTGAACGTGGTCGAATGGGGCCCGAACGGTGAATTCGGGGCGGAAGCCGCTGCGCGCCGGGCGTTCGGCAAGCCGGCCCGGAGCCTGACCGTCCGCGAGTCCGCGCTGCTCGCCGCGAGCCTGCCAAATCCGGTCACCCGCGACGCCCGCCGGCCCGGAGCCGGCCTGAACCGGCTGGCCGGTACCTATGTGGCCCGCGCCCAGCAGGCCCAGGACGGCTGTGTGGTGGGCGCGGCCCGGCGCTGACACCGGCACGGACAAAAGCCCCGTTCACGGCGATATTTCTTGCCGGAAACGCCACAGTTGGCTATAGACGCCGCATTCCGGGTCGCCATTGACATCGTCGGTGCCGTCCGAGTGGGCCGAGGACGCGGCTTAACCGCTCCCTCGTCTTTGGAGGATCGCCCACTCGACGCTTTGACGCGGCTCCCGGAAAGAGCATCGTTTCGCACGCACGGTATCGCGCCGGCCCGCCGGGTTTCTTGCCAATGCGCAGGGGCCCTGACGGACGTCGAAGGTCTGCGGGATCTTCGGCCCGCGTGTGTGAAACGCCCCCCAATTTAGCCGCCGGCGACACCGCACAGGAGACTACATGGCCGCCACTGCTCTTGCGCCCTCGCGCGAAGATTTCGCCGCAATGCTCGAAGAATCGTTCACCCAAGGCGGGCTGCTGGAAGGCACCGTCGTCAAGGGAACGATTGTCGCCATCGAAAAAGACATGGCGGTCATCGACGTCGGTGCCAAGACCGAAGGGCGCGTTGCGCTGAAGGAATTCGCCGCCCCCGGACGGCCGAACGAATTGAAGGTTGGCGACACCGTCGAGGTCTATCTCGAGCGGGTCGAGAATGCGCTCGGCGAAGCCGTGCTGTCGCGCGACAAGGCGCGCCGCGAAGAGAGCTGGGGCAAGCTCGAGAAGGCCTTCCTCGCCAACGAGAAGGTCTATGGCGTCATCTTCAATCAAGTGAAGGGTGGCTTCACCGTCGATCTCGACGGCGCCGTGGCGTTTCTGCCGCGCAGCCAGGTCGATATCCGCCCGATCCGCGACGTCGCGCCGCTGATGAACAATTCGCAGCCGTTCCAGATCCTCAAGATGGATCGCCGCCGCGGCAACATCGTGGTGTCGCGCCGCACGGTTCTCGAAGAGACCCGCGCCGAGCAGCGCCAGGAGCTGGTGCAGAACCTCGAAGAGGGTCAGGTCATCGACGGCGTGGTCAAGAACATCACCGATTACGGTGCGTTCGTTGATCTCGGCGGCATCGACGGCCTCTTGCACGTCACCGATATCGCCTGGCGCCGGGTCAATCACCCGACCGAGGTGCTCACCATCGGCCAGACCGTAAAGGTCAAGATCATCAAGATCAACCACGAGACCCACCGTATCTCGCTCGGCATGAAGCAGTTGCTGGACGATCCGTGGCAGGGCATCGAGGCCAAGTACCCGCTCAACGCGCGCTTCACCGGCCGCGTCACCAACATCACCGACTACGGCGCGTTCGTCGAACTGGAGCCGGGCATCGAAGGCCTGATCCACGTCTC
>JAQGJU010000124.1 GCA_028290465.1 Xanthobacteraceae bacterium
GCATGCTGATCTCGGCGCGGATCAAACAGCTCGAAAACTTTGCCGGGGTCATGAAGTTCGTGATCTTTCAGATGTTCTTTGCGTCTTCGGCACTGTAACCGCTGTGGCGCATCCGGGAATCCAGCCCGTTTCTCTATTATGTGTGCCAGTTCAATCCGTTCACCCACGCGGTCGAATTGACGCGTTTTGCGCTGTACGGCCAGATCAACTGGCTGTCGCTGGCGGTCGTGGTCGGCTGCACGGTCGTGTTCATGGTCGGCGCGATCCTGGCCTACGACCCGGCGGGCGGCTTGATCCGTCGCGGCGGCCCGGGAGGCGAAGCATGAGAGCTTTCGCACTTACCTTATTATTGGCCGCGCTGTCAGCTTCGCCCACCAATGCCGCAATGGTCGATCCACGGTTTCCCGACTGGCCGTGCCAGCAGATCAAGGTGCCCGAATTGTCGGTCGCCGCGATGTGGGCCGGGCCGCCGATCGACGATATCCGGGCCAGTTGGGCGAATGACCCGAGGCTCAAGGAACTGGTCGCCAAACTCGCGGCGCGGCGCACGCCGCTGGAGGAAGCCGAAAAGGACATCGCGGCCTTCATCACCGGCAGTGCCGCCGAAAAGGAGACCAAGGCGAAGCTGCTGTTCGCTGGTCTGTTCGACACGCTGAACCGCGAGCGCACCGAGGTGATGGATGGCATCGAACGGTTTTCCCGCCGCATGAAGGAATTCGCCGATACCCTGCGGGCCGACGCACAGGCCTTGCGGACGGTGCAGGACGCGCCGAACCAAGATGAGAAAAAAATGCAGGAACTGGTCAGTCGACTCGAATGGAAGACTCGCGTATTCGACGACCGACGCAAGACCACCGCTTACGCCTGCGAAGTGCCGGTGCTGATCGACCAGCGTCTGTTCGCGCTCAGCCGGATGATCCAGCAGGCGATGGAGTGAATACTATTCACGCGCCGCCGGCGTCGCATCGGTGAGCGCGAAGCCCGCGGCCTGCCAGCCATCGGTGCCGTCCGGGTACCAGATGACATTCCGGTAGCCCATCTTCAGCGCGCGTTTGGCTGCGTTCCACGACATCCAGCAATCCTTCAAACAATAGAACACCAGCGCCTTGGTGCTGTCGCCTTGTGTGACGCGTGCGAGGCCGGCGCGCAGATATTCCTGCGTGCCCGTCGCAAGTTCGCCATAGCCGGTGTCGGGCAGCCACACGCTGCCCGGAATGTCGCGGCGCGGCTTGTCGCGCCAGATGGTGCCGGCCGGTAGATCGCGCGGACGCGGCGGGCGCGGCAGCACATCGACGAATGCCGCCGCCCCGGCCGCCCACAGCGCATGCGCTTCGTCCGTCGTCACGACGCGCGCGCCCTTCAGCGTCTCCGGTGTCGAGGCCAGATAGGCATCGGTGCGGTATTCGTCGGGCTCGACGACGAAAAGTTCTTCGGCTGCAACTACACTGAAGGCAGCAACTGCCAACGCCGCGAGCGCAACCGTGATCGCCGCGTTGCGCCGCCCGCTCATGGCCCGTTCAGCGACTGTTCGGTGATCGGCCTATCCTTGTCGTCGAGCAGCGGCACACCGAAGCTGAGCAGCAGTTTGCTGATCTCGACCTGGTTCTCGGCGATCATACGGTTCAAGGTCCGCTTCCATTCCTGGTCGGTGTAGCGCACGCCCATGGTGATGCGGTAGTCCAGATGTGGGCCGCTGGTTTCCTTGATCAGCGGCACCACCACCAAGGCCGGGTTTTCCTGCTTGGCGTAGTAGCCGGCGATCGGCCCCCACAGGATGCCGACGTCGACCTCGCCCGACACGATATCCTTGATCATCATTTCGGGTGGCGAATCGTAGCGGGTGTCGACCATCAGCGCATAGGGCTTCGCCTTCCCCATCAGGCCGTTGAGCGCCATGTTGTTGCCGGGCGGCGTGCCGGCCACGATCCCGATGCGCTTCGGCTTCAGCCTGGGATCGGCCAGCGTGTCGACGCCGGTCAGACCGGAACCCTGCTTGTACACCAGCGCATAAGCCGTGCGATAATACGGGTTGGTGACCTGCACGACCGGATCACCCTGCGGGTATCCCATGATGACATCACACTTGTACGCGTTGAGCGTCATACGCACGAATCCGGTTGCCTGCGGATAAAATGTGAACGACAGGCTCTTGCCGAGTTTGTCGGCAAAAAGTTTGGCCAGCTTGTTCTCGAAGCCCTCGGCCTTCTGGTTCGAGAACGGCATGCTGCGCGGATCGGCGCAGACCCGGAACACCTTCGGATCGACCAACTCGATGGTCGGGCCGACGCCTTGCACGTCCTGCGCGGCGAGCCGGCCGGCGTTGAATTCTAAGAACAGCACCGTGACGACGGAGATCGAAGCCAAGCGCTGCTGCATGGAGGCTCCTCGTCTTTATCGCAAGGCCCGAAGCGAACGACGATCCACGAACTATCGCCCCATGCAGCTGTCTTCCGCTGTGGTGGCGGCTGGCGGCTTATCGGCGTGCTTTGCCGGCCGGCCGCGCGGTATAGCATCGTTGGCGCGCGCCCGCAGATAGATGAATATGTCGTCGAGGTAGCACAT
>JAQGJU010000127.1 GCA_028290465.1 Xanthobacteraceae bacterium
ACGTGCAACTTGTGGCGCTGGCCGGCAAGAGGACGATCTACGGCTTTCGCGGCGACGTGATGGGGAAACTGTGATGTCCGTGAAGATAAAACGCTCCCTCTATGCCGACATGTTCGGCCCGACCACCGGCGACCGGGTGCGGCTCGCCGACACCGATCTGATCATCGAGGTCGAGAAGGATTTCACCGTCTATGGCGAGGAGGTGAAGTTCGGCGGCGGCAAGGTGATCCGCGACGGCATGGGCCAGTCGCAGGTGACCAACAAGCAGGGCGCGGTCGACACCGTCATCACCAACGCGCTGATCCTCGACCACTGGGGCATCGTCAAAGCCGATGTAGGCCTGAAGGAAGGTAAGATCCACTCCATCGGCAAGGCCGGCAATCCGGACATTCAGCCCGGCGTCACCATCGTGGTCGGTCCGGGGACAGAAGTGATCGCCGGTGAGGGCAAGATTCTCACGGCCGGCGGCTTCGACACCCACATCCATTTCATCTGCCCGCAGCAGATCGACGACGCGCTGATGTCCGGCATCACGTCGATGCTCGGCGGCGGCACCGGCCCGGCGCACGGCACCTTCGCGACCACCTGCACACCCGGCCCGTGGCATCTCGCCCGCATGATCCAGGCGGCTGATGCGTTCCCGATGAATCTCGGCTTCGCCGGCAAAGGCAACGCCTCGCTCCCGGGCGCGCTGGAGGAAATGGTCAAGGCCGGGGCCTGCGCGCTGAAATTGCACGAGGATTGGGGCACCACACCGGCCGCGATCGACAATTGCCTGTCGGTCGCCGACGAGCACGACATCCAGGTGATGATTCACACCGACACACTGAACGAGTCGGGGTTCGTCGAGGACACGATCAAGGCCTTTAAAGGACGCACGATTCACGCCTTCCACACCGAAGGCGCCGGCGGCGGCCACGCGCCCGATATCATGAAAGTCGCGGGTCTGAAGAACGTGCTGCCGTCCTCGACCAATCCGACGCGGCCGTTCACCCGCAACACCATCGACGAGCATCTCGACATGCTGATGGTGTGCCACCATCTCGATCCGTCGATTGCCGAAGACTTGGCCTTTGCCGAAAGCCGCATCCGCAAGGAAACCATCGCGGCCGAGGACATTCTCCACGATCTCGGCGCGCTGTCGATGATGTCGTCGGACAGCCAGGCGATGGGCCGGATCGGTGAGGTGATCATCCGGACCTGGCAGACCGCCGACAAAATGAAAAAGCAGCGCGGCGCGCTCAAAGAAGAAAAGGGCGAGAACGATAACGTTCGCGTCCGGCGCTACGTGGCCAAATACACCATCAATCCGGCGATCGCCCATGGCGTGTCGAAGATCATCGGCTCGGTCGAGAAGGGCAAGATGGCCGATCTGGTGCTGTGGTCGCCGGCGTTCTTCGGCGTGAAGCCGGACTGCGTGATCAAGGGCGGCATGATCGTGGCGGCCCCGATGGGCGATCCGAACGCGTCAATTCCGACGCCGCAGCCAGTACACTACCGGCATATGTTCGGCGCCTTCGGCAAGGCGCTCACCGCGTCGTCCTTGATCTTCACCTCGCAGGCCGCGGTGCGCGGCAATCTCGGCAAGAAGCTCGGCATCGACAAGCAGCTTTACGCGGTGCAGAACACCCGCGGCGGCATTTCGAAGAAGAGCATGATCCATAACGGCGCGACGCCGAAGATCGACATCGACGCCGAAACCTATGAGGTGCGGGCCGACGGCGAGCTGTTGACCTGTGCGCCCGCCGACGTGCTGCCGATGGCGCAGCGATATTTTATGTACTGAGCTTTACGCCTAAGAGGCGTCATGCCCGCGCTTGTCGCGGGCATCCACGTCTTTCTCTTGTGCCAGTCGGTAAGACGTGGATGACCGGGATTTTTGGCGCTAAGACGGTGCTTCGCACCTTTTACCCGGCCATGACGGAGTAGAGTCGACGATCATGAAACGCGTTTCTTCCATCCTTCCGGCCGATCCTTTGCTGTCTCGGGACGCCATCGATCACGTCCTGCTTGACGCCGATGACCGCCGCCGGCGCCGGATCGTGCTGACCGGCGAGAGCGGTTCGCGCTATCTGGTCGATTGGAAAGATCCGGTGACGCTGCGCGACGGCGAGGGTCTCGTGCTCGACGACGGCTCTGTCGTGCTGGTGGCCGGCAAGCCGGAGCCGCTGCTGGAGATCGCGGCGCGCACGCCTCTCGAATTCGTGCGCCTAGCCTGGCATCTCGGCAACCGCCATACCGACGTGCAGATCGTCGGCGAGCGCATCCGCATCCGCGTCGACCATGTGCTGGACGAGATGGTGCGCGGCCTCGGCGCGCGCGTCACCGCGATCGAAGCGCCGTTCGATCCGGAGCCCACTGCGCCGGGGCACGCGCATCACGATCATTCTCATGGCGCGTAAGAAAAGCTTGGATGGCTTTCTTACCCTCCCCCCGCAAAGCGGCGGGGAGGGTCGGCGTGCATCGCGTCAGCGATGTGCGCCGGGGTGGGGGGAGGACCTATCCGATACATCTCAGGCGCAGAGTCAAAGCTCGCCCCCCACCCCCGACCCCTCCCCGCAAGGGGGAGGGGAGAAGAAGGCGTCCACTCAGCCTTTGGCTCCGCCATCATCGCGTGACCTCAGCGCCGCCGCCCTCTACCGCCTGATGGCATGGTTGTCGCCGTCCTACCCGGTTGGTGCGTTCTCGTATTCGGGCGGCGTCGAGTGGGCGGTCGAGGCCGGCGACATCACCGACCGGGTCACGCTGGAGCGCTGGCTCGCGGTGGTGATCGGGCAAGGCGGCGGGTTTTGCGACGCGGTGTTCTTCGTGCATGCGCATCGCGCCGTGACCGCAAAGGACGACGTGGCGCTGCGCGAGGTCGCCGAACTCGCAGCCGCGTTCGCGCCGTCCAAGGAGCGCCATCTGGAAACCACCGCGCAGGGCGCCGCCTTCGTGCAGGCGACCCGCGCGGCCTGGGCCTGCGCGGCGCTGGATACGCTTACCTCCGTGTGCGACGGTCCGGTCGCCTATCCGGTCGCGGTCGGTGTCGCGTCCGCCGGCCACGGTATTGCACTGGAGGCCGCGCTTGGTGCTTACCTCCATGCGGTCACCGCGAATTTGATTTCGGCGGGCGTGCGGTTGATCCCGCTCGGCCAGACCGACGGTCAGCGCGCATTGGCGGCGATGGAAAAGGTCGCGGCCGCGACCGCCGCGCGGGCGCTGGTTACTAAACTCGACGATGTCGGCGGCGCCGCGTTGCGCGCCGATCTGGCGTCGATGCATCACGAGACGCAATATACAAGACTGTTCAGGTCGTGACCGAGTAAAGGAACGAAGCGATGCCCAATCCAAATGGTCCGTTGCGCGTCGGTGTCGGCGGTCCGGTCGGCTCCGGCAAGACCGCGCTGATGGATCGGTTGTGCAAGCTGCTGCGCGACCGCTTCGAGATCGCGGCCATCACCAACGACATCTACACCAAATGGGACGCCGAATATCTGGTGCGGTCCGGCGCGCTACCGGCCGAACGCATTGCCGGCGTCGAAACCGGAGGCTGTCCGCACACCGCGATCCGCGAGGACGCCTCGATCAATCTTGCGGCGATCGCCGACATGCGGCAAAAATTCCCGAACCTCGACCTGATCCTGATCGAATCCGGCGGCGACAACCTCGCGGCGACGTTCTCGCCGGAACTCGCCGATCTGACCATCTATGTGATCGACGTCGCGGCCGGCGACAAGATCCCGTCCAAGGGCGGGCCGGGCATCACGCGGTCCGATATGCTGGTCATCAACAAGATCGATCTCGCGCCGTATGTCGGGGCATCGCTCGAAGTCATGGATCGCGACGCCAAGAAGATGCGCGGCGCGCGACCGTTCGTGTTCGCCAACATGCATGTCGGCACCGGCATCGCCGAGATCGCGCGGTTCATCGAGCAGAAGGGCGGGTTGGGCGCCTGATCAATGCCGAGTGACGCGGCGCTGCCTCAGCGCCCGAAATCCCGCAGGAAGCCGATCATCGCTTCGCGCGGCGCGGCGCCGAGTTTTTTCGTCAGCCGGGCCTCGTGAGCGTCGGCCAGCGCCTTGGCGCGCTTCAGCGTTTTCTGGCCCTCGGGCGTGAGTTGCAGCGCGTGCGACCGTCGGTCGCGTTGCGAGGGCAGGCGGCGGGTCAGGCCGCGCTTCTCCAACAGGTCCAGCATCCGCACCAGCCGGGCGCGCTCGATGCCGAGTGTGTCGGAGAGATCCGATTGCGACAGGCCGGGATTGGCCGCGATCACGGCCAGCACCGAAAACTGCGCCGGGCGGATATCGATGCTGGCCAGTTGCTTGATGAAGTCCTGGAATACCCAGACCTGAAAACGCCGGATCAGGTAGCCGAGATGGTCGTCGAGTATGCCGAGCGTAATGCCGCGCTCCGGGCGGGCATCGGCCGGCATGTCGGCCGGCGCCCGTTCCTGGGCTCGTTCCGCCGGCTTGCGGTCCAGATTGGCCATTGGTCATTTCCTCGCGGCTAGAGCGCGTCCAGCAAAAGTGGATACCGGTTTTGCGTCCGGACGCGCTCTAAATATTTAGAAAGACGCGTTTTCTTCACGCAAAGTGGATTCCACTTTGCTTGAAAACGTTCTAGCGAATTGGGCCGATATTGTTGTTGACGACATCTGTTGTCATCGACAACAATATCCCGAACACCAGACACGGGCAAGACCGGCATCGGCCGGCATTGCATCGCGGTTGAAACGATAACAAGAATACCGACAACAGGCGGCGCCAGCCGTCATCCAGGGAGGAAGTACATGACCCGCAAATCGCAGCATACCGATGCGCCCCGCGCGCGCGTCAGCCGCCGGACCTTCACGGCAGGTCTTGGTGCCGCAAGTCTTGGTGCCGCCGGTCTGATGACCCTCGCAACGCCGCATCTGGGCCGGGCGCAGGGCGCGCCGCTCAAGGTCGGCGTGCTGCTGCCGCGCTCCGGCTATCAGGCAGGCATCGGTCAGGACTGCTATCGCGGCGTCGAACTTGCCGGACCGATCTTCAAGGAACTTGGCCTGCCCGACATGCAGATCATGAACGCCGACACCGAAACCAGTGTCGACGTGGCGCGGGCGCGAGCCGAAAAGCTGATCAGCGAGGGTGCGCAGGTCCTCGTCGGCGCCTTCGATTCCGGTCAAAGCGCAGCCATTGCGCAGGTGGCGGAGCAGAAGGGCATTCCGTACGTCATCAACATCGCGGCCGCACCGCAGATCACCGAGCAAGGCTACAAATTCGTATTCCGCAATTTCACGACAGCGGGCATGATTCTAAACGGCGCCTTCGCTAACCAGAAGGAAGTCTTCGCCATCACCGGCGCGGCGCCGAAGAGCGTCGTCTTCATGCATGTCAACGATACGTTCGGCACCGCGATGGAAAAGGGTATCGGCGCCGTGTTGGCCAAGGTCGACATGCCGTACAAGATCGTTGAAACGATTTCCTACGACCCGGCGGCGCGCGACCTGTCGGTGGAGGTTACCAAGGCCAAGGCGTCGGGCGCCGAAGCCGTCATGCTGGTCAGCCGCCTGAACGACGCCATTCTGCTGACCCGCGAAATGGTCAAGCAGCGCTGGTCACCGATGGCCGTGATGAGCCTTGGACCCGGCTGGTACGAGGACCAGTATCTCAAAACGCTGGGCAAGCTGTCCGACGGCCCGATCAGCCTGGCGCCGTGGTACGATCCGAACAAACCGCTGAGCAAGCAGCTCGAAGCGGCGTTGGCCAAGTCGAGTCCTGGCGTCAATCTGAACACCAACCACGTCTATACGTTCGAGGCGCTGCTGATCGCCGTGGACGCCTATAAGCGTGCGGGCTCGACCGATCCGAATGCGCTGGCCGATGCCATTCGCAAAACCAACATCACCAACAACACCACGACGGGCCCCGGCATTCAGTTCGACGCCAAGGGTCAGAACGACAAGCTGCAGATCTCCGCCATTCAGAACCGCGGCGGAAAGCTGGTGACGCTGGCCCCGAAGGTAGCCGCCAACGCCCAGCCGGAATGGCCGCTGAAGCCTTACGACAAGCGC
Source organism: Xanthobacteraceae bacterium (assembly GCA_028290465.1). Classification (GTDB taxonomy): domain Bacteria; phylum Pseudomonadota; class Alphaproteobacteria; order Rhizobiales; family Xanthobacteraceae; genus FEB-22. The sequence continues at coordinate 6,035 of JAQGJU010000127.1, forward strand.
TGAGCCTGAATTTTTTCACCCCGGCCGGATTTCCGGCCGGGTTTTCATAGGCTGCTCCGTGCCCCTGGAAGTCTATCTCAACGTCGCCGTCAGCGGCCTGTTGACCGGCCTCGTCTACGGCCTGATGGCGCTTGGCCTGTCGGTGATTTTCGGCGTGGTGCGCGTGGTCAACTTCGCCCATGGCGAGATGATGACCATCGCGATGTATCTGGCCGTGGTGCTGTTCGCGCAGTTCAAGCTCGATCCGCTGCTGATGATGCTGCCGATCGCGGCGCTGCTGTTCTGCCTCGGCTATGCGATGCAGATCGGCATCATCAATCCGTTCATCAACCGGCCGGAGCATATGCAGTTCATCCTGCTGGTCGCGGTCGCGATCATCATGGTCAATGGCCTGCTGATTGTGTTCGGACCGGACGCGCAGAGCGTCCAGACCTCGTATTCGTATGACAGCTTTGCGCTCGGGCCGCTGATCGTCGATGCCACCAAATTGTATGCCGGTATCGCCGCGATCGTGACCGCGCTGGCGCTGTTCGGCTTTTTCCGCTTCACCACCATCGGCACCGCGATCCGGGCCTGCGCCGACAATTACACCGGTGCGCTGGTGGTCGGCCTCGACGTCAAGCGGCTCTATGCGCTGACCTTCGGTATCGGGTCGGCCTGCGTCGGAGCCGCCGGCGCGATGCTGGTGCTGCTGATCGACGTCACCCCGGCGCTCGGCCCCGCCTTCACGCTGTTGGCTTTTATCATCGTCATCGTCGGCGGGCTCGGGTCGATGCCGGGCGCGCTGCTCGGCGGCGTGCTGATCGGCATGACCGAGGCGATGGCCGGTCTGCTGTTCTCGCCGTCGGCGAAAAGTATGTTCGCCTTCGCCATTCTGGTGCTGGTGCTGTTGTTCCGGCCGCAGGGCATCATGGGCAAGAAACCATCATGATCGCCCGGCTCCTTCAAGGCGTGCCACGCCGGGCGCTGGCGCTGCTGGTCGTGTTGCTGGCCGTCATGGTCGGCGCGCCGTTCTTCGCCAACGATTATCTGCTGACCATCCTGATCCTGGTGCTGTACTTCGCGTACGTCGGCCAGTGCTGGAACATCATGATGGGTTTTGCCGGCCAGCTTTCGCTCGGCCATGCGCTGTATGTCGGGCTCGGGGCCTATACCAGTGCGGCGCTGTATGTGCATTTCGGCATCGCGCCGTGGCTCGGTCTGCCGGTGGCGATCCTGGTCGCCGCCTCGGCCGGCGCCTTCATCGGATTTCTCGCTTTTCGGTTCCGCGTGTCGGGCGTCTACTTCGCGATCCTGACCATCGCGTTCTGCGAATTCGCCCGGATCGGGTTCGATCATTTTCGCTGGGTCGGCGGCTCCGGCGGCTTCTTTCTTCCTGTCACCAATTACACGCAGAGCGATCTGTGGAATCTGCGCGGCAAGCCGGTGATGTTCTATTACGTGATCCTGGCGCTGACGCTCGGCGCGCTGCTGGCGTGCCATCTGCTGCTGCGCAGTCGCATGGGATTCTTCTGGCAGGCGATCCGCGAGGACGAAGTGGCCGCCCGGGCGCTCGGCATCAACACCTTCCGCTACAAGATGTACGCCGTCATCATCTCGGCCGGCATGACGTCGGTCGCCGGCGTGTTCTTCGCGTTCTACTACAACAATCTGTTTCCCGAGCAGGTGTTTCACATCTCGCGCTCCATCGAAATCATCCTGGCGCCGATCATCGGCGGCATCGGCACGCTGTTCGGCCCGCTGCTCGGCGCGCTGCTGCTGACCGGCATCGCCGAGGGCATCTGGGAACTGATGAACGCGCTGGGCTTCAATCCGCCGGGCGCCAAGCAGGTGTTCTACGGCATCTGCCTGCTGGCCGTGATCATGCTGCTGCCGAATGGCGTCTGGCCGTCGCTGTCGCGCGCGCTCGGCCTCGACAAACGAACCGACAAGGAGCCGTGACATGACGCTCCTCGATGTTGCCGGCGTATCGAAGAATTTCGGCGGACTGCACGCGGTCGCCGATGTCAGTTTCCAGGTGTCGGAAGGCGTGATCTTTGCTGTGATCGGTCCGAACGGCGCCGGAAAGACCACGCTGTTCAACGTCATCGCCGGGATGTTCGCGCCGAGCACCGGCAGCATCACGTTCAAGGACGAGCGCATCGACGGTGAAACGCCCGATGAAGTGTGCCGCCGCGGCATCGGCCGCACCTTCCAGATCGTGCGGCCGTTTCCGGCGCTCAGCGTCGAGGA
>JAQGJU010000135.1 GCA_028290465.1 Xanthobacteraceae bacterium
AGCAAAATCGTGTAGCCAAGGTCTTTCAGTTTCCTAAGCAGAGTACCGATCCGGTGCACGATCACTGGCGCCAAGCCTTCGGTCGGCTCATCAAGCAGCAACACTCTGGCGCCGGTTCTTAACACGCGTGCGATCGCCAGCATTTGCTGCTCGCCGCCCGACAATTTGGTGCCCTGGCTGTTCAGCCGTTCCTTCAAGTTAGGGAACAACTCGAAAATCTGGTCCAGCGACAGGCCGCCCTCGCGCACGATCGGCGGCAGCAGCAGGTTTTCACGGACGTCGAGGCTCGCGAAGATGCCGCGCTCCTCCGGACAGAATGCGACGCCCATGCGCGCAATCCTGTCCGATGACGCGCGCGAAATATCCTGGCCGCCGAAGCGGATTGAGCCGGTGCGTTTGCCGATGATGCCCATTACCGACTTCAGTGTCGTGGTCTTGCCGGCGCCATTGCGGCCGAGCAGCGTCACCACCTCGCCTTCCCGCACGTCGAAACTAGCGCCATGCAGAATGTGGGATTCGCCGTACCAGGCTTGCAGGTCCTTGACCGACAGCAGCGGCCCAGTGACTTGCGGAGACGTGACGTCAAGCATGTCCGGCCCCCAGATACGCTTCCTTCACTTCCGGGTTGGCCGACACCTGATCGTAATCGCCTTCGGCCAGGATGCGGCCGCGCGTCAGGACGGTAATGCGGTCCGACAGATCGGCCACCACCGACAGATTATGTTCGACCATCAGCACGGTGCGCTTCTCTGCGACGGTGCGGATCAGCGCCGCGATGCGCTGAATGTCCTCGTGGCCCATACCGGCCATCGGCTCGTCGAGCAGCAGCATGTCGGGATCGAGCGCCAAGGTGGTCGCTATCTCCAGCGCGCGCTTGCGGCCATAAGGCAGTTCGACGGCGGCGTGATCGACGAACGCTTCCAGGCCGACATCGGCGATCAGCGCGCGGGCGCGCTCATTGTATTCGTCGAGCACCTTGGCCGACCGCCAAAAGTCGAACGAGCCGCCGCGCTTGCGCTGCAGTGCAATACGGACGTTCTCCAGCACGCTCAGGTGCGGAAACACCGCCGAGATCTGGAATGAGCGCCCAAGCCCGAGCCGGGCGATGTCGGCCGGCTGCAACGCGGTAACGTCCTTACCGTTGAAGACGATCCGTCCGCGAGTCGGAATATGGAATTTGGTCAGCAGGTTGAAGCAGGTGGTCTTGCCGGCGCCGTTCGGACCGATCAGCGCATGAATGGTGCCGCGAACGACGCGCAGATTGACGCCGCTGACCGCGACAAATCCCGCGAATTCCTTGGTGAGATCCTCGGTCGCGAGGATGATGTCTTCACTCATACGCCAGCCGTTTCCCCTGTCGGCCGCGCACGTTCGCAAGCTTTAAGTGTAACGTCCAGCCCTAAAATAAAGCATTCGAGCATCGCGCGTTCCGCAGAAAATTTCGCGGTGCAATATGCATTCGATGGTGACATTCGTGCTTGGTGTCATGGCCCGGTCGCATATCAAAAAAAAATCCCCCGGCTTTTACGGCCGGGGGATTCGATCCGTCGATTACGTCGACGTCAGGATCAGCGAACTTCGATCTTGATCGCGGAGCGGATGCTGTCGCGCGGTGGCGCGGGCGGCGCCGGTCGCGCCTGGGCTTGCGGTCCCGGCCCCGGCCCACCCGGCTCGACCACGATCGCGCGTTTCTTCACCGTGACCGACCGGGCGATTTGGTCCGAGTAGTTCGGCACCGACGTGAGCTCCGACTTGCCGAAGTCATGCTTGATGCCATCGACCTCGCGGCGTTCACCGCAGACGGCGGTCACCGTCTCCACGCCGCGGTCCTTCAAGCGGAACTTGAACGCCGTGCCGGTCGTCGAGCCAGGAAATTCGAACGGCACGTTGGCCCGTAAGCGGTTATCGGAGTAGAACTTGTTCGGCAGCAAGACCGTGCCCTCGCCCCGGGCGTCGACGCTGGTCAAGGTGAGGAAGCAATCGGTCGGGCTGACGACCGTGAACACCGGGGTATCGCCCGCCGGATAACGATCACGGTCAGAGGTGAGCGACAGGTCGGCGGTGCGCTTCGGACGCGCCGCTTCGATCTTCTCCTGGAAGTACGGGTTGGGCTCGGCCGGACGCTTGGCTTCCGTCGGACGATTGGCGTGCGGCTTGTGCTTGTTCTTCCCGACGCCATGGCCGACCCGCTCTTCGTCGGTAACGTCCTCGGCGAATTCGCGGAATAGCGCTTCGAACTGATCGCGCGGCACCACACCCTGCTCGAGCCGTCGGACCACAGGCCTGAACCGCTTGTCGGCATCCGCCGCCGCGTCCAGGAACTCTTTCTTAGTCATGCCGAGTTCGGCCGCCGCCAACGTCGAGTCGAGATCGTCCTCGTAGCGCTTGGCGAGGGCGTTGATCATCTCGACGCCGTTCAGCTTGAGGGTCGATTCAAGGCCAGCCGCCGACATCGCATTGATAAACTTTCGGCCGTCATTGGCGATGAGGTTGTCCATCTTGTCCGTTGGCGGATACAGCGACTCGACCGTCTCGCGGATTTCGCGCGAGAACGCCCGGCCCTTGAGTACGGTGTCACGGACATCGTCCTTGGCCTTGCGCATGCCCTGGTCGTGACAGCCCATGCAGGAAATGCCGTTGGTCACGGTCAGATCCTTGCTGGACAGATCGCGCACGATGTTGGTCGGGCCCTTGTCCAGCTTCTTGCCGTCGGCCGTGTTGAGATAATAGCCCTGGAAGCCGTTGGACAGGCTGAAGATGGTTTCGCCGCCGTCGTGTTCAAAGCCGTTATCGTGCGGGCCGAGCGGGAATTCGAACAGGCTCTGCTTCTTCCGATTGCCGCCGAAATCATACGAGGTCCAGAAATAACCGGTCTTGGAGGGGTGGCGTTCGATCAAACGGTTGTTCTGACTGACGCCGGATTTCTGGAAACCCGAACGCTGCGCGATGAATTTACGGATATTGGCTTCGAGGTCGACGTTTTGTTCGCGGGCCAGCCCCTGGAACGAGCCCGGCAGCCGCAACAGTTCGTCATACAGCGGCGGACGGGCCGCCTGGAACGCGAACCAGTCGGCCCGCACGTACGGAAGGCGGGTGCCGGTCGAATTTTCCAGCACGCTGATCAGCGGCATGTCGGGCTGCGTGTCGTACGGATAGACCGCGAGCACCTTGTCCCAGTCGCCAGCATCCCAGCCAAGATCGTCGAGATTGATGCGCAGGATGGTCTGGTCCGGATCGATCGTCTCGAGCTTGATCACGTCGGAGGAGCGGCTCAGGCTGTTGATCAGCTTGATGGCGCCCTGCCGGTACACCTTCATGGCGTCATCTTTCATGCAGACGTTCTTCAGGTGCGTCAGCGTCAGATAACGGGTGCTGTAACCGCGCGTTTTCGACTGCTTGTCGAGGTCGGCGGCGATGTAGGTGATCTCGTCCCGGTGAGAGACAAATTTACGGCTCACACAGCCGTCGGCCGGAGCCAGCGACAGGATCCAGGTTTCGATTGCCTTGACGTCCGCCGGGGTTATCTCCGGGCCGGCGACGCCATCGTAGATCACGTCATAGGGCATTTCCTTGTCGACGATCTGCTTGAGCACCCGCGACCCGAACGGATTGCCGGGCGTGATGTAATGCGGGTTGGCGGCGAGTTCGTCGAGCTTGAGGACGTTGCCGAAATTCTTGACCGGCTTCGGAGCTTTTGTCAGCCTGCCAGCTTGGTGGCACCGCGCGCAGTGCTTGTCGAGCACGTCGAAGGCGGCTTTGGCGACCGGATCGGTCGGTGGCGTGATCTCGTCGGCCCAGGCGGAACCGCCCATGGCACTAAGGCCGATAGCAGTGGTCAGGCCAATCAGGCGCAGATGCATGGACATCGAAAGGCGGCTCATTTCGCTCTCCCAGACAGGCTAAATCACGACGGACAGGCTATACTCCGTCGGGTGTTGGTCGACGGAAGGCGCCAGGTGGTTCATTCCGCAAAGTTCGGTGCCGGGCCTCTTACGGGCTGACGCTTGACTTATTCAAATGAACTTGTGCCCGACTTGCGACGACTATGCTATCGAGAAACTTTCAAAACTGACAGGAGAGATGCGATGTGGCGCGCGCTTAATTGGTCGATTTGCCTTACGGCCGCTGCCCTGCTGAGCGCCTCGGGGGCGTCCGCGCAGGTTTCCAAGGATGAGATCATCCAGTCGCTCAAGCCGAAAGTCGGCCTGACCCGCTCCATGGCCCCCACCCGCAAGATCGAGGTGATCCCGGGCAACGAGGCCGAAGTGCTCGACAAGAATAAGGATCTGCCGAAGATCAACCTGTCCATTGAATTTGAATACAATTCCGACCGGCCGACCCCGGCCGGCGAGCGCCAGCTTGCCACCTTGGCCGACGCCCTGAAGGAACCCGGTCTGCGCACCTCCCGCTTTATTCTGGCCGGTCATACCGACGGAAAGGGTGGCGACGACTATAACCAGACCCTTTCTGAACACCGCGCCATTGCGGTACAAAGATACCTCATCGGCGCCGTCGGGTTTGACCCGACCAAACTCTCTACCGTCGGCTTCGGTAAAAGGCGCCTGCTCGAGGTCGCCGATCCGGCCAGCCCCCGCAATCGCCGGGTGGAAGTGGTCAACCTGCTGAATTAAGCGGCGCGAAAACATCGCACGCCACCCGCTGCGGCATTTTGGCGCCGCAGCGGGTGAATCATAAGACATTGCCGGGCGCCGCATCGGCGGCTCGGAGTTGCTCCGCTGACACAATTGCCGCTCGAAGTTCGTCGGCGCGTGTGATCCAAACGGCATCGCCGTGACCGCGCTCGGATAGACATTTGATTTTCTCATCGCGTTGTCACGACGATGCCGTCGATTGATCGACACGACATACATCGCGCGGCCTTATCGCAACGACGTCGCCACGGCGCAGCTTTACCGCGCGCGCGGATGTTCGCGGTTAGCAGTGCAAAATTCGCTGCGACAACCGCTGAGCGTCGCGCGCGAAATTTTTGTCCGACAATCGTCCGCGGATGATCACCTGCCCATTCATTGGTCTGCGTTCCAATTCCATTTCGCTTGACTTCGAACGCCCCGGGAAGAATGTTGTGCCGCGTGACAGGCATTGCTCACGCGCATGTTGCACTGCAGCGGAACGATAAAAACAATGGCTTCGGCAACCGACGGCGCGCGGACTCTCGTTGCAAATGCAATCGCTGCCGACGTTATCGTCGCAGACAATGCCAGCAAGCTGTTCCTCGACGGAACCGTCGTCGCCTTCCATCAGCTTTCGCTGGCGGTCCGCAAACAGGAAATCCTTTGCATTGTCGGCCCGAGCGGCTGCGGCAAGACCACCTTCCTGCGCTGCATCGCCGGCCTGACCGACATCAGCGGTGGCAAGCTTCTGGTCAACGGCCAAGCGGTGAACGGCGCGCCGGAAGGCGTCTCGATGGTGTTTCAGCACTTCGGCCTGCTGCCGTGGAAGACCGTGTATGACAACGCCGCCTTCGGCCTGGCCATGGCCGGCGCGCCGGCGGCGCGCATCAAAGAGCGCGTGATGCACTATCTCGATCTGGTCGGACTGATCGGATTCGAAAAGCACTATCCGTATCAATTGTCCGGCGGCATGCAGCAGCGCGTCGGCCTGGTGCGGGCGCTGGCGATCAATCCATCGATCTTGCTGATGGACGAGCCGTTCGCCGCGCTCGATGCGCAGACCCGCGAAATCCTTCAGGAAGAATTGCTGCACCTGATGGAGCGGCCGGACGAACGCAAGACCATGGTGTTCATCACCCATTCGATCGACGAGGCGATCCTGCTCGGCGACCGCGTGGCCGTGATGACCGCCCGCCCCGGCCGCATCAAGGAAATGATCGATATGCCGTTTCCGCGTCCGCGCGATGTCGAGGCGGTCCGCGCCGATCCGCGCTTTGCCGAGTTGCGTTCGCACATTTGGCATCAGCTCCACACGGTTCGTCCGAAACGGACAGACGCACGGGAGCTTGCCGGCGCATGAGCGTTCAAGCCCGTCATGGCGGCACGGCCATCGCCGCGCCCGACAAAGCGAGCGACGACAAGGCGCGCGTTTATAAGGCTGCGCTTGCTGGCAAGCGCCGCCAGTTGCTGCTGAACATCGCGATCCGGCTGGCCTCGCTGATCGTGGTGCTCGGGATCTGGCAAGTATTCGGTGCCAAGGTCGATGCCGCGCTGTTCACGACGCCATGGGCGATTTTCCAGGCCGCGATCGTCATGATCGGCAGCGGCGAATTGTGGGCTTATCTGGCGCCAAGTCTCGTAGTCCTTGCCATCGGACTTTCATTGGCTGCCATTATCGGCATTTTGATTGGGCTGGTCCTGGCCCGCTTCAGGGTGCTCGACATCGCGCTCGGCGTCTACATCACGTTCCTCTATTCGATCCCCAGCGTCGCGCTGGTGCCGCTGATCGTGCTGTGGGCCGGCTTTGAGGTCACCGCGAAGGTCGTCATTCTGTTCATGTTCGCTTTCTTCCCGATGGTGATCAATACCTATCAGGGCGTGAAGAACGTCGACCACAAACTGATCGAGGTCGGCCGCTCGTTCCGCTGCTCGGAATGGCAATTGTGGAAGAACATCATTTTGCCGGGCGCCTTGCCGTTCATCGTCACCGGGCTGCGGCTGGCGCTCGGCCGCGGCCTGATCGGCATGGTGCTGGCGGATCTCTACACGGCGATTTCCGGCATCGGCTATCTGATCGTGCGCACCGCGAGCACCTATCAGGTCGACAAGATGTTCGTGCCGATCGTGACGCTCGGGCTATTGGGCGTATCGCTGACGGCATTGCTGCGGCTGGTCGAACTCAAAGTGGCGCCATGGACCGCGGCGGGAAATAAAGACTGAGACTTCGAATCGGCCCTCCAAGATAGAGGCCGGACGAAACCAAATGCTTGGAAACGTCGAGGAGGAGTTCACTATGCGGAACGGCTTTTGCTTCGGCCGTGGCATCGGCTTGCTCGCGCTCACCACGTGCCTGGTGGCCGGCGCTGCGGTCGAACCCGCCACCGCGCAGACGGCGCCGACTTGCCCGACGATGCGCAAGATCAATATCGGCGTCTCGGTCGCGCCGCCGAATGTCGTGCACACCTCGCCCTATGTGGCGAAGGAGCTCGGCCTCTTCGCCAAACGCTGCATCGACGCCAACATCATCCAGTTCGACGGCGGCCAATCGCCGGCCGCCAAGGCCGCCGCGTCGCAAGGCACCGCGCTGGTATCGGTCAGCGGCGTCGCGGTCGGCAATGGCGTGAAGATCAAGCAGATCTGGGGTTTGGCGCCGCGCATGCCGCAGGCCTACATGGTCCAGGAAGACGTCAAGACCGCCGCCGATCTCAAAGGCCGCAAGCTCAGCGCCGTCGGCGGCGGCGTCGGCGCGTTCAACTGGGTGATGGGCCGCGAAGTCCTGAAGAGCGCCGGCCTCAAGGCCGAGGACGCGCAGTTCATCGCGTCGGCCACCGCCGCGCGGCTGCCAGGACTGGTCGCCGGCCAGATCGACGCCGTCGCGCTGCATCCCGAAGACGTCTACCTCGCGCAAAAGCAGAAGCCGGGCTTGCACGTGCTCGTCATGCTCAACGATCTGCTGCCGCAATACATGTTCAATGCCTATGGCGGCTCGACCGAATGGATCGCCAAGGAACGGCCGCTGATGATCGACACCGTGGCCGCGATGATCGAGGCGAATCGCACGATCTATCGTGACCGCGACAAGGTGGTGCCGATCATGATGCAGGCCACCGGCAAGCCGAAGGAAGCCGTCGAATTCGCCTGGGCCGCGTTGACCAAAGGTTGCGTCTGGTCGGTCAACGAAGGCTTCACCCGCGAGCGCACGGCCTTCATGAACGAGAACGACGTCGCCAATGGCTACATCGAGGAAGCCAAGAAGCCCACCGTCGAACAGGTAGCCGACATCCCGCTCGCAACTGAAGCCGTCGAGAGGGCCGGTGGCCGCGTCACCATCGGCACCTGCACGGAATAGCTTTCACCCTTCGCTCCTGTAACTTTCAAGGTGCCTTCATGAACGTTCAGACGCCGCGCAAGCCGATGGGTCCGCAGCCGTGGGAAACCGTCCGCGGCAAACTCGATCAGTCGCTGCCGTTCGCCAATATGCGGGGCACGCCGTATTACCACGATGCGATCTACGAACAGTTTTCGGCCAAGGAATACGCCCGGCGCTATGCGGCGCTGCGCGCCAAGATGAAAGAGCACAAGCTCGACTGCGTGATCGCGGCCGGCGGCCCGAGCCATTGGAGCTTCGGCGGCGGCATGCTGTGGCTGACCGGTCACTGGGAGTGGCACGCGCTGTGCTGCTACGTGGTGGTACCGCTCGATGGCGAGCCGACCCTGATCTATTCGATGGGCGGCACCCATGCCGAAGCCGTCCGGCGCCAGGTCAGCGTCGCGGTGCAGGACGTGCGGCACAGCCGCAACGGCCAGTATGCCCAGGTGATGGTCGAGCGTCTCAAGGAGTTGAAGCTCGAGCATGGCCGCATCGGATTGATGGAGATCGATCCACGCCACGAAGACTACATGCCGGTCAACCAGTACAACACGCTGCGCCAGGAACTGCCCGACGCCGAACTCATCTTCACCAAGGGCTTCCTGCACGACCTCGTCGTCATCCATAGCGCGGAGGAACTCGACTGCGTGCGCAAGGCCGGCGTGTTGTGCCAGCGCGCGATGGAAGCCATGGTGGCGCGGGCCAAGCCCGGCGTGAAGGAATACGAACTGCGCGCGGCGGCCGGCGCCGCCATTCTCGAAGGCGGCGGCGACATCGATTTTCTCATCATTGGGTCGACCCCGATGGCGGACCCGGCGCTGATCTTCGGCAATCCGCGCCCGTCCGCACGCGTGCTGCAGCAGGGCGACATCATCAACATGGAGCTCGCCGCCGGCTATCGCGGTTACACCGCCCAGATCGGCTCGCCGATCTGCCTGGGCGAGCCGACCGAGATGGTGCGCAAGTTCTGGGACGACATCACACTGCCGGGCTATCACAAGATCGTCGCCGAGATCATGCCCGGCCGCGATGCCGAAGCGATGCGGACCGCCAGCAAGTTCTTCCGTGATAACGGCGTGCAGTCGCGCCCGACCCAGTGCCATGGCATCGATCTCGTCACCGACAATCCGCATGTCGCGGCCGAGCATGTCAAAGGCGTCGAGATCGACATGGTGCTCAAGCCCGGCATGGTGATCATGGCCGAGCCCAATCCGATCACGCCGGATGGTCTGTTCGGAATTTTCCTCGGCCATACCTTCATCGTGACGCCGACCGGGCACGAGGTCGTCGACGCCTTCCCGCTCGAAATCGCGGTCGCGAAATAGGCCGATCGAATTCTGGTTTGGATAGGCCGCCAAAATAACAAGCTGCCGCGCGGCCACCACCCTCGTGGCAACCGCGCGGCCTCGATACGTGCTTGCAGTTGCTCCCTTACGCCGCACGCACCGTCGAAAGAAAGTTGTCGACCTCACGTTTCAGATGATCGCTTTCCTTGGACAGCGACTGCGCCGAGGACAGTACCTGAGCCGAGGCCGAACCGGTCTCGTTGGCACCGCGATTGACGTCGGTGATGTTGGTCGCCACTTGGGCCGTGCCCTTGGCCGCCTCGCCGACATTGCGTGCGATCTCCTGCGTGGCCGCGCCTTGCTGCTCCACCGCGGACGCGATCGTGGTGGCGATGTCCGCAATCCGCGTAATAGTGCCGCCGATTTCCTTGATGGCTGCCACCGATTCACTGGTCGCGGTTTGCATCCCGGCGATCTGCAGGCTGACCTCTTCGGTGGCCTTGCCGGTCTGAGCGGCCAGAGCCTTCACTTCGGAGGCCACGACCGCGAAGCCGCGGCCCGCGTCGCCGGCCCGTGCTGCCTCGATGGTCGCATTCAGTGCCAGCAGGTTGGTCTGCTCGGCGATCGCCGTGATCAACTTCACCACGTCGCCGATGCGGCCGGCGGCCTGCGACAACTCGGTGATGCGTGCATCGGTCCGTTCAGCCTGCTTGACGGCTTCTCCGGCGATCTTCGCCGATTCCTGCACTTGGCGGCTGATCTCGTCGACTGAAGACGTCATTTCCTCGGTTGCCGACGCAACCGTCTGCACATTGGCCGAGGCCTCCTCGGACGCGGACGCCACCGTGCTGGACAGCGACTGGGTCGTCTCGGCGGTGCGGGTCAGCGTGCCGGCCGCGCTCTCGAGTTGTGTCGATGCGGACGACACCGTTTCGACAATCTGCCCGACCGACCTTTCGAAACCGGCCACGGCGGCGTCTATGGTTTGCTGTCGCAGTTCCTTCCGGGCCTGCTCATCGACCTGCGCCACCCGCATGCTTTCGGATTCGACCATACTGTTCTTGAACACCAGAACGGCAGCCGCCATATCGCCGATCTCGTCACGCCGGCCGCTGGCCGGAATTTCAATGCTGAGGTTGCCGCCCGCGAGAGATGTCATCGCCCCGGTCATTGCCGTCACAGGCCGACTGATGCCCCGGGCCAGCATCACGACTGACAGTATGGCGAACAGGACCGTGGCCAATGAACCAATGACGATTGCCAGCGTGATGCTGCTCAGCGCGTTAACGCGCATCGATTCGCGCTCGCCCAGCAGCTTGCGCTCGACCGATTCGATGTCGGCGACCTTGGTGCGAATCACATCGAAGAACTGCTTGCCGGCGCCGTCGCGTTCCAGTTGGTAGGCCTTGTCGCGGGTGTTAGGCGAAGCCATTAGTTTGATGCCTTGCTCCGCGACTTTCTCGGTCCATTGGCCGACGGCCGTCGCGATCTCGTCCAACCGGCCCTGCTGCGCCGCATTGTCCGAGGTGAGTCGCTTTACCTCGGTGAAATGCTTGGTAAATGTGGCACCACCGGATTTGTAAGGCCCGAGATTGGCATCATTGCCGGTGATCAGGAAACCGCGGAAGCCGGTTTCCTGATCGACCATCGCGCTCATCACCGCGTTGATCTCCTGCAAGACCTTGTAGGTGTGATCCGACCATTGGCTTGTCGCTTCAAGCGTATTGCGCTGCAGGTAAATCGCACCGCTGCTAGCCAACGCGGCAAAAATTAGTACCGAGAAACAGGCGATCAACTTGGTCATGATCTTCAGGTTATTGAAGGCGGCAATCATAGCGTCAGCTCCATGGAAAAGTTCCATGAGGAACATGAATTTACGTACTTACTAAAAAGTTATCGATGGAACAGTAGTAGCAAGATTAAAAACACCTACGGAAAACTCCCACACACCTAAGTCATCACTGCCGATGAACGGTGCAGCCAATGATTGATGTTCGGGTCGCGCGGCTCATCACGCGACACTGCCGCGCGGCCACCCACGTCGAGCACGGTAACTTCGGCGATGGAAATCTCTCATTGCGACTTGCACGATCGCGTCACTTACATTCGCGACGCTGATACCGTAAGCCCCAAAAAGAATGACCCGCCCGGAGGGGAACCGGGCGGGTCGTCAAATCGGCGCGGGTGCGTGGGGGCGCGGGTACGCCGATCGATTACCTTAAGATTGGGTATTAGTAATTGCAGACGCGGGTCTTGCCGACATAGTAGCCGTAGGCGTCGTAGTTGCGGACCCAGCGGCAGTGGCGATGCTCGCGCACGACATAGGTCGGCTCGGCATAGGCGTTGTTCGCGATCGCCCCGGCAACCACCGCACCGGCGACAATACCGAGACCGAGACCGACGCCATTGCGGGCCTGCGCCGAACCGGTGGTGGTGACAACGCTACCCGCGAGGGTGGCAACGGCAAGGGCGGCGGCAATGAACTTGGTCGACATCTGAGCGCTCCGTTTGGGTTCAGGCGCGGCCGGTCTCGGCCGCTTGTGCCCATTTGTCGGGGCTTCCCAAGCGCTGGTTCAACGGCCAACCGGCAAATCCTTACTTTTTTCTCCAAGGGTGCAGGCGACGCCCCTTTCCCGGCCGGAACGTAAGCCGGCCTGAGGCATTGCCGTCCGACCCCAATTGCGGGGTCGAGGGGCTGACGTTCAGAAGCCGGAGCGGGCGCGCGCCTGCCCTCGGTTTATTACCAAGAGGCGCCGATGCCCCGTCCGGCCAATGCGATCGATTTCTGGCGAGGCTTCGCGCTGGTCAGCATCTTCATCAATCACATCGACGGTAATTTCTATTCGTCGCTGACCCACATGAACTATTCGATTTCGGACGCCGCCGAGTTGTTCGTCTTTCTGGCCGGCTGGGCGGTCTGCATCGTTGCCGGCAAACTGCCGACCGGGGCCGCGATCCGCAAATTCCTGGCGCGCGCCGGCGTGATCTATGCGGCGCAGCTTCTGGTCGCGGCCGCCGCGGTCGCGATTCTGGCGACCGCCGCCCGGGCGTTGCGTGAGCCGGCGCTGCGCGAATGGGTCAATGCCGAAACGGTGTTCGAGGAGCCGTGGCGCGCCGTGCTCGGACTTGCCACCCTCACCTACCATCTCGACTATCTCAGCGTGCTGCCGCTGTATGTGGTGCTGTTGGTGCTGGCGCCCGGCATCGTGGTGCTGGACCGGTTCTCGCCGCGCCTGCTGCTGTCGCTGTCCTTCGCGATCTACGTCGTAACATTGCTGGTCGCGGCCCCGATGCCGACCTGGCCGGACGATGGTGAATGGTTCTTCCGTCCGCTGGCTTGGCAGTTTGTGTTCGTACTCGGCTTCGTACTGGCGAAAGAAGACGGCATCGGCGGCGTTGCGCGGACCCATCTGCCCGCGCTGCGTTTGGTTGCGATACCTGTGCTCGCGCTCGGCCTCCTGGCGAAACTGTATGGCGTGTTGCCGGATCCGGACGACGTGCCGGACGCGCTGCTGTGGCTGAGCGACAGCAAGAGCTTCGCGACGCCGGCGCGTCTCATTCAGTTCCTGGCACTGGCCGCGATGTTCCCGGCGGCGTTTCCCACCATCCAACGTTACGCATCCACGGTGGCCGAATTCGGCGCCCGGCTCGGGCGTAATTCGCTGTTGGTGTTCGGCCTCGGCTCGCTGCTCAGCCTAAGTGGCGAATTGACGCGACACGTTGCCGGCCGCACCCTGTTGGTCGACACGCTGATCGTCGGGATCGGCATTACGCTGATGGGCCTCGCGGCCGTGCTGGCCGAACGCGGCACGCCGCCACGCAGCCGAATTACTGGCGAGAAGCCAGAACGTCTGCGACCGGCGATGGCGAGATCCAATTAGGTTTAGCGGCTTACCTGAATCGGCTGCTGACGATCGGCGGTGTCGATCGACGCCGGCGCAATCGCGCTGAGCGCCGCCATCGCATCGACCAGCCCGGCGCCGAACTGATCGTCGCGGCCCTTCGGACCAAGATCGCGCGCCGTCGACATCAGCACATCGCGCACTTCATCGGGCGTCATGTTGGGCTTACGCGACAGCAGCAGCGCCGCGATGCCGCTGACCTGCGGCGCCGAGAACGACGTCCCCGACGCCACCGTGTAGGCGCCGTCCGGCGCCGATACCAGAATGTCGACGCCCGGCGCCGTGATGGCGACATGCTTGCCGCGATTGGACGCGGAGAAGATCTTGTCGTCGATGTCGGTCGCCGACACCGCGATCACGTTCGGATCGGACGCCGGAAACAGCGGCGGCGATTTCGGCCCGGCATTGCCGGCCGCCGCGATCAGCACGACGCCCTTTTTATGCGCGCCGGCCAGCGCCCGGCCGATGGCTGGATCGTTCGGCCCGGCGAAGCTCATATTGATGATGCGGGCGCCGCGCGACACCGACCATTCCAGGCTTTTGAGAATGGCGAAGGTGTTGCCTTCGGCGCTCTTGCCCGACACCGCGAAGGCCCGCACCGCCAGAATTTGCGACGATGGCGCGGCGCCGGTCAGCCGGGCGTGGCCGGCGATCAACCCGGCGACGCCGGTGCCGTGGGCGTGCGGTCCCTCGTCGGATTGCAGCGGATCGAACGTCCCGGCGATCACGCCGATAAGTTCCGGATGGCTGACATCGATCGCGGAATCGATCACCGCGACCAACACATTTTCGCCGCGTGACAGGCCGTGGGCCTGCTTCAGGCGCAGCTTGCCGACCGCGTATTGCGACGGGTCGCTGGCGCTGCGCGGCAGGCTGGCGACGGCGCTCTGGTTCAGCGTGAAGATTTGATTTGGCTGCACCGAGGTGATGGTCGGATCGGCCCGCAATTGCGCGACGACCTCGGACACCGACCGGCCGTCGCGAATCTGCCAGCGGAAATAAGTGCTGTTGGTCAGCCCGAACGGCTGCGATTCCATGCGGGTCAGGCGATGCCGGCTGGCCAGCGCGGTGACCTGCGCGTCGCTCGGAGTGCCGGCGACTTCGATCACCACCTCGTTCGGCACCGAGCGCACCTGTGCGGCCGCCGTGACGGGGGCGGCGCGGCGCGGCGCGTTCTGCGCGCTGGACGGACCATTGGGACCGGACGGTCCCTGCGCGGTCGGCGGCTTGCGCGGCGGCTGCGCCGGGCCGTCCTGATCGGATTGGAGATTGTAATGGATCTGCGGACGCAGGGTCGGCGAAACCGGCGCCATCGGCGTAATTCGCGGCGCGACAGTCACGCTTGGGCTACGCATGCTGTATTGCGCGCCGGCCTCACCGGCCGAAAGCGCGAATACGGCACCGGCCAGCAGCGGCAACCAGGGTGAACGAGTTTCACGCATCGAAGGCCTCCATCGTCCGGCCGCCCCCGGTCCGGACCGCCGATCGCTAGCGGGACACTAGCAAAAAGGCAGCAGTCTGTCCGCCGGCACCGGGGTGCCGGCGGCAGGAACTATTTCGACGATGACGGGAACGAGGCGGCGACCGATTTGTCCTCTTCGATCTTCTTGATCAGCTTCGCCAGCTCTTCCTTCGGCATTCCGGTGACCGCGACCTTGACCTTGTACATTTCGGTCCTGCTCGGGCCGCTGACGATCGACGCATTGGTGTCTTTCAGGAACGTCGTAATGTCGGCGGCCGTCGCCGTCGGCTTGAACTGCACCAGGCTATAGATCGCCTGCTCGACTTGCGGCATCGGGTCGGCTGACGCGACCGAAAACGATTGGTTGGCTTCGGGCTTGCTCAGCAGCACGCCGGTGATCACCGCGCCCTGCAGCAGCAGCACCAAGGCGGCGGCACTTGCCGAGAACGCCAGAGTGCGCGGCGATAGGCTGGCGAAGAAGTCCGAGACCTTTTCGACCAGATTAAACGAGGCGACCTTTTGGCGCAGCGGCGCCGGCTCGGCGTCGATCGCAGCGAACAGCTTGTCCATGGCGCGCATCGAAGGGGCGCCAAGGCTCTCGTTCAGGGAAATGGTTTCACCGAGTTCGTCGCGCACCATCTCATAGCGGCGGGCGAGTTCGCGGTCGTGGGCCAGCGCCTTGTCTACCCGCAGCGTGTCGGCGCGATTAAGCGTCCCGACCGCATGCCACGGCAAGAGGGCTTCAATGTCCGGAGGAATATCCTGACGTTCTGACAATGTGTTGCTCGCAGTGTTCATGGCCAACCTCTTTCAACCCCCGCGGCTTTAAGCAGTTCCGCCAATTTCTTGCGCGCATAGAACATGCGCGTCTTCACTGTGTTTTCCGGAATGCCAACGATCTGGGCGACTTCTTCCACGGATTTTTCGTGGTAGTAGACCAGATCGATGATCTCCCGGTGTTCTGCCGACAAACCGCTCAGGCATTGCCGCAGGACGTTCCCCTTGTCCTTCTTCTCCAAAGCGGTTTCCGGATCATCGGACGGGTCCTCGATCGCGTTCGCCGCTTCGTCGTCCAGTTCCTCGTCCGGTCTTTTACGCAAGGCCGACAAGGCCTTGAACCGAGCGATGGCCAGCAACCAGGTCGAAACCTGTGAGCGCCCCTCGAACCTTCCGGCTTGCCGCCAGACGTCGAGAAACACGTCGCTGATCAAATCCTCCGCCGTACTTTCGTTACGCACCAGGCGAAGAACAAACCGGTACACTTTCACATGATGCCGTGCGAACAGCACTTGCATCGCGAGCCGATCTCCGGAGGCAATCCGAGTAATCAGCACTTCGTCCGAAGTGGCTTGGCTTACGCCCAACGGTCGGCTCACAGGGTTGGTCGCGGGGGGGCGCGAACAGGTTCAAACCGGGATGCGGCTTCGGGATAGCCGCGAAACCCCTTCCCTAGGGATTTCCATAGAAAGATGCCAAACAAGGTCCGAAATCCCTGGGCGCGGGTAAAATGCCCTTGAATTTGGTCGATCCGCAAGGTGCTTAGGTTCGTTACGGTAATATTGTAGGACAGCAGCCGGCATTTTGGCATGGGTGCAGCCCGTTGCCGACATGCCGAAGCCGTCAGTCTATGCGCCATCCGCGACCAAATGGCACCTTTTTCCATAGAGCGCGTTCAGCAAAAGTGGTGACCGGTTTTGCGTCCGAACGCGCTCTAAGTCTTTAGAAAGACGCGTTTTCTTCACGCGAACCGGATGCCACTTCGCTTGAAAACGCTTTGGAGGTATCGCGGACGAGATTGACGGTAACGGTGTTTCCAGTACTGGATTTCGCCGCCCAGGCGCCAAAGTCGGCCGGCGCAGCGCAAATAAACCATTCTGGAGGAAAACATGTTCCATTTCGCCAAAACCGGCCTGTTGCTGGCCGGGCTCGCGGTCCTGAGCGTCCCGGCCACCACCTCCGCGAACGCGCAGGACTACCCGAGTCGCAACGTGCGCGTCATCGTACCGTTCGGCGCCGGCGGCCCGGCCGACGTCTTTGCCCGGGTGGTCGCTCAGCATCTCAGCGAGTCTTTCAAGCAGCCCTTCGTGATCGAGAACCGGCCCGGCGCCGGCGCGGTGATCGGCACCGACGCGGTCGCGAAGGCGACCCCGGACGGCTACACGCTGCTGATGATGTCCAACACCCACACCACCAATGAATCCCTGGTGCCGAACAAACCCTACGCGCTGATGCGCGACCTGATCGCGGTCGCCCCGATCAATTATTCCGACCTGCTGATGGTGGTGCATCCGTCGGTGCCGGCCAAGGACGTCAAAGAATTCATCGAACTGGCCAAGAAGGACCCCGGCAAGCTGAACTATGCCTCGTCCGGGCCGGGCACGCCGTACCACATGGCCGGCGAACTGTTTAAGGCAATGACCGGCACCGACATCGTCCATGTGCCGCACAAGGCTTCCGGCGACGCCCGCAATTCGGTGATCGGCGGCCATGTGCAGATGATGTTCGACGCTGTCACGACGATGAGCGAGAACGCCAAGGCCGGCCAGGTCCGCGCTATCGCGACCACGGGCCTGAAGCGCTCCGAACTGACGCCGGACCTGCCGACGGTCGCCGAGGCTGGCGTCCCCGGCTATGAGGCCACCATCTGGCTCGGCATCATGGCGCCGACCGGCACGCCGAAGCCGATCGTCGACAAACTCAACGCCGAGATCGGCAAGATCATCAACCGGCCGGATGTGAAGAGTGCGTGGGCAAAGCAGGGCGCCGTGCCGATGACCATGACGGTGGCCGAGTTCGACGCCTATCTGCGCCAGGACATCGACAAGTGGGCCAAGGTCGTGAAGGCCTCCGGCGCCAAGGTGAACTGAGCGACCGGATCGCACAGCCGACGTAGCAAAAAACGCCCGCTGGAGAGTTCCCAGCGGGCGTTTTGTTATCGGTCGTCAACAGTTAGTGCCGGTGGCCCAGCGGCGGAGCCGCATCCTCGGGCGGAATCAGCAGCAGTCCGTGTTCCTCGGCCCAGGCGCGGAACGCGGCACCGGCCGCTTCCGCCTGTTCCGGGCTCGACGCCGCTTCGATCTTATGCAGCACGCCCTCGCTGCGCGGATCGCCATGGTCGCCGGCATGTTTACGGACGATCTCTGCCGCCTCGTCGAGCGAACGGATCGCGGTGTCAGGGTCAGTGCGCAGATGCACCGGGGGATGAAATGCGAAGCTTGCCATGTGGCCCTAACCGCATTGGCGCGGAAAGGTTCCGCGCCAACTGGATCAGGCGACCATCCAGCGCAATGCCGGGCTTCGGCTGACCGTGGCCTGTTCGGCGAGCCAACCGTCGAGGCCCCATACGTGGCCTGCCTGCTTCACCGCCAGAAACACCAGCACGCCCGCATAGACGATGTGAAAGTCGATGATGAGGTTGTTCTTGCTTTCAATGAAGGGAAAATCCATGTGCGCCATCCAGTAGGTCAGCATCAGGAAGACGCCGATGCTAGCGCTCAGCCGAACCGCGATGCCCAATAGCAACGACAGGCCGATCGCCAGATGACCGTATTCGACCAGGAACGTGGTGATCGGAGCCATTACCGGCGTGGTGAAGACCGCGAACAGATTGTGGAAAGTCTTGGTGTGGCTCAGAAAGCCAACCACCGTGAAAGTCGGATCGAACACCTGATGTGACGCGGCATATAGAAATGTCCACGCCATGGTGAGGCGGAAGAACAGAATGAGTCCACGATCAAATGATTCTGCCTGCGGCACGGGACTCTCCTAACAGCGTTGTTGGGCTTCTAGGACTGCGCTCCGCCGACTCAACATGCAAGACAAAGCAAGGCGGCGCTTACTCATTGCACCGATATTGATGCAGCGCCGGCCAAAACGCACAGCCGCATACCGCCATAGGTGCTGGTCAACCGGCGGCCTTTTTTCGAGCGAGTCGGCTCCCGCATAGTCCAGCGAGCGTCCGACGAAAGCCATCAACCACGACGGTGACGCGGCGCAGCGTGTACGTTGTGTTGAACCGCGCGATTGAAACGTCGACTTCCTAAACCGGCTTTGGTGCCGGCAGCGCGATGCCGTGCGGATAATAAGTCCAAAACACAAACAGCATCGCGAACACGATCGCGGCCAGCAATGCGCCAAGGAACCGACGATTGAACGATAGGATGCCGCCGACAAAAGCCGATGCGAACACGAACAGCGACAGCAGCCCGACATACACCCAGTTCACCGAAGCCCAGTCGATCGGCATGTAAGCCTCCCCATGGCAGGATCTGGTCGTCGCCGTGGCCTGACTGGCCCGGCCGGCGTGACTACGCTAGAGTGCCGCCTAGCTGGTACGCAACGCACCTTAGAAAGCAAGGCGACCTGCGGGGAAGACACAACAGGGAGAAACGCATGTTGAAGAAGATTCTAGGCGCTGCGCTGGTCGGCTTGATGGCCTCGTCGATGACGGCGGGCGCGCAGAACTACCCCGACCGCCCGATCACGCTGGTGGTCCCGTTCGCGGCCGGTGGACCGACCGATGTCCTCGGACGGGTGATGGCGCAGCGCATGAGCGAAATCCTCGGGCAGCAGGTGCTGGTCGAAAACGTCGGCGGCGCCGGCGGCATGACCGGCTCGGCCCGCGTCAAGGCGGCCGCGCCCGATGGGTACAGCATGGTGCTCGGCACCGTCGGCACCCATGCCCAGGGCCAGACGCTGTACAAGAACCCGGCCTATAACGCGATGACCGATTTTACCCCGGTCGCACTGATTGCCGAGGTGCCGATCGCGCTGATCGTCCGCAAGGACCTGCCAGCCAACGACTTCAAGGAATTCGTCGCCTATTCCAAGGAGAACCACGCCAAGATGCAATACGGCTCGGCCGGCGCCGGCTCGGCCACGCATCTCGGCTGTGTCGTGCTGGACAGCGCGATGGGCACCAAGATCACCCACATCCCCTATCGCGGCACGGGTCCGGCGATGCAGGATCTGGTCGCCGGCCGCATCGACTTCCTGTGCGAGATCATCTCGACCGCCAAGCCGCAGATCGACGGCGGCTCCGTCAAGGCGCTGGCCATCATGACCAGCACCCGGTCGGCCGTGCTGCCGAATCTGGCGACCACCGGCGAGCAGGGCTCCAAGGACATTCTGGCCTATACCTGGAACGCGCTGTTCCTGCCCAAGGGCGCGCCGGCCGACGTGGTCAAGAAGCTGAACGCCGCGGCCATTGAGGCCATGAACACCCCTATCGTGAAGGAGCGGCTGGAAGGCCTGGGCGCCACCATCGTTACGCCAGAGCGCCGCACGCCTGAGTACCTCGCGACGTTCGTGAAGAGCGAAGTCGAGAAATGGGCGGCGCCGATCAAGGCCAGCGGCGTGACCGCCGACTGAACCTTCGGGCCGGGACAATGTTAGATACAAGGCGCCGGGCCTGACCGCCCGGCGCCTTTCGCTTGTCCGAACCACCTCAAATGACGTCTAAATTGGCCTTTGCAGCAATATTTCCGCAATTTGGTCGCGGCTTGGTCACGGGCGTAAGCGCACTATTAAGGCCGATTAGCCTCACGCCCTTCCTCGAAGGAGCCCGAGATGCCCAGTTTTGCGTTTGTAACGCGCAGCCATGTGACGCGAAGTTTTGCCGCCGGAATGGTGCTGGCCGGCTCGCTCGCCGCCACGGCCGCGCTGGCCCAGACCGCACCGCTGTCCTACGCGGTGCCGGATTCGACCGCGTGGTCGGACATTCTCAAGAACAAGGCCCCGATGGGTCGCGCAAAGGCGGTGGAGCGCAAAAAGCCCGCCACCGTCCAGCGGCAGGCCAAGGCCAAACCAGCGGCCCGCACAGCGGCGAAAACCGTCGCGGCTGACGAGGTCAACGAGTTGGACCGAGCGGCCGACGTTCGCGTGGTCGCACCGGATGAATTGAACGAGATCGACCGGATGGCCGGTGCCGCGCCGCAGTAATTACTACGACAGCACGGCGACCGGTTAATCGCTCAGGCCATCTTGTTGCGCAGCTCGCCGATGCCTTCGATAGCGACTACCACGTCATCGCCGGGCTGCAGGAATTCGCCCTTCGGCGTGCCGACGCCGGCCGGCGTCCCGGTCAGGATGATGTCGCCGGGGTGCAGCGTGATCTTCTTCGAGATGTCCGAAACCTGTTCGGCCAGCGTGAAGATCATCGAACGCGTATTCGAGTTCTGTTTCATCACGCCATTCACCGACAGAGAGATGGCGAGCTTCTGCGGATCGGCGATCGCATCGGCCGGGACGATCCACGGGCCGAGCGGACAGGCGCCGTCGAAATTCTTGTGACCGACCCAATCGAACTTGAATGGCGACAGGTCATGCACCTTGTCGCGGCGCGTAAAGTCTCGCGCCGATAGATCGTTGCCGATCAGGTAGCCGGCCACATAGGACAGCGCGTCCTCCATCGACACGTTGGTCGCCTTGCGGCCGATCACGGCGCCAAGTTCGGCCTCCCAATCGACCTTCTTGGAGCGGCGCGGCAGATGCACGGTCTCGTTCGGTCCAACCACCGAGCCGGCAGCCTTGATGAAGTGCCAGGACGTCAGGCCGAGCGTATGCGGATCCGGGTCCGGCTCCATGTTCTGCGCCTTGGCCATCTCCGCCACATGGTCTGTGTAATTGGCACCGGCGCAGTAGATCGTGCCCGGCTCCGGCAACGGCGTCAGCAGCTTGACGCCGGACAGCGGCTTGCCCTTGCCGCCCGGGCTGGCGGCGAGCTTGGCGAGACGCGGCTTAGCATTGTCCCAGTCCCGGATCAGCGCGCGCATGCTCGCGTCTTCGCTTCGGCCGGTCGCCTCGGCGATATCGAACAGCGTGTCGCCGACGATGATTCCGGCGCGCGGGCCCTGCCCGGCTTCATAGGTCGCAAGCTTGTAGGTGCTCATTACGTTTCCTCTGTCTTTTTTTGGTTCGATCTAGCCGTGCGGCCGGGCGTGCACCGTTCTTAGCGCGAAGCTGCCCGGCGTGAAATGGACCCCGGGTAGAGGCCTGTCGCCAGCCCCCGCTCAGGGGACGCGTGGAGGCACGACGAAACTTTGGCCTGCGGCGCAGGCAGCGATCCGCCGACATTTTCATCACGTTGTATACAAGGCTTTTGGGCTGCCGGTTCCCGCGCCAGGGCGCAAATCCTTGCGAAATCACAGCTTCCGGCCCGGCTACGAATTTATTGGGCGAAAAACACCGCTGCGGCGGCTTGGCACACGGCTTGCTCCATCTAAGTCGGCACTGCCTCGGTGCCGAGGGCCAAGCCTTGAAAACCCAACAAGCCTTAAAAACCCGCATCTCCGCCGAACCGCAGCCGATCGAGGTCGATCTTTCCCGGACCGCGCTGCTGATCATCGACATGCAGCGCGACTTTCTCGAACCCGGCGGGTTCGGCGAGACGCTCGGCAACGACGTCTCATTGCTGCAGGCCGCCGTCGGGCCCTGCAAGGCCGTGCTGGAGGCGGCCCGCCGCGCGGGCATCCTGGTCATCCACACCCGCGAGGGCCACCGGCCGGATCTCTCGGACGCGCCGCCCTACAAGATCGAGCGCGGCGCCCCGTCAAAGCGCATCGGCGATGTCGGCCCGATGGGCCGCATTCTGGTTCGCGGCGAGCCCGGCCACGACATCATTCCCGAACTGTATCCGATCGCCGGCGAGCCGGTAATCGACAAGCCCGGCAAGGGCGCGTTCTGCCAGACCGATCTCGAATTGACGCTGCAGAATGCCGGCATTTCCAACATCCTGGTGTGCGGCGTCACCACCGAGGTCTGCGTCAACACCACGGTGCGCGAGGCCAACGACCGCGGCTACCGCTGCGTCGTGCTCGGCGATTGCTGCGCCTCGTACTTTCCAGAGTTTCACGACATGGGCCTGAAAATGATCAAGGCCCAGGGCGGCATCTTCGGCTGGGTTTCCGGCTCGCAAGAGATGCTGGCGGCTTTCGCGGACGCAGACGCCGGACTGGCTCCGCGCTTTGCACAGGGGAGCGTGTAATGACGACACTTGCGGTGGGACGGCCTAAATTATGGACGCCGGGGGATTGGAACGCGTTCTTCGGTTTCGGCACCAACATCCTGGTCAACATGCTGGTGCTGACCGGCCTGTTGCGCTTCGTGCTCAAGATGCCGGACTCGATCGTGTTCGGCCGCATCCTGCCGGCGCTCGGCCTGATGATGTGCCTGAGCACGATGTATTACGCGTGGCTGGCCTACCGGCTGGCGCTGAAAACCGGCCGCACCGACGTCTGCGCGCTGCCGTCCGGCGTCAGCGTGCCGCACATGTTCATCGTCACCTTCGTGATCATGCTGCCGATCACGCTGAAGACCAACGATCCGATCAAGGGCTGGGAGGCCGGCCTCGTCTGGGTGTTCTTCCAGAGCTTCATCCTGATGATCGGCGGCTTCATCGCGCCGTACATTCGACAGATCACGCCCCGCGCCGCCCTGCTCGGCACGCTGGCCGGCGTCTCGGTCACCTTCATCTCGATGCGCCCCGCGCTCGAAATGTTCATGACGCCGCAGATCGGCCTCGTCTGTTTCGCCATCATCCTGGTGAGCTGGTTCGGCGGCGTACGCTACCCGAAAGGCATTCCGGCCGGCCTTGTGGCCATCGCGGCCGGCATGCTGATCGCCTGGGGCTCGAACCTGTTCGGTCCGAGCGTGAGCGTCGGCGGCATGAGTTGGGCGAACGTCACCGCCGCCTTCAGCAGCTTCGGCTTCTCGGTGCCGCTGCCGGCCATCGGCCATGTGTTCTCGGGCTTTGAATTCCTTGGCGTCATCCTGGTCACAGCGATTCCGTTCGGCATCTACGATCTGGTCGAGGCGATGGATAACGTCGAAAGCGCGGAAGCGGCCGGCGACCATTATCCGACGACCAGGGTGCTGACCGCCGATGGCGTCGTCAGCCTGATCGGCTGCCTGATGGGCAACCCGTTCATCAACGCGGTCTATATCGGCCATCCGGGCTGGAAGGCGATGGGGGGGCGGATCGGCTATTCGGCCGCGACCGGCCTGATGGTGATCGTGCTGTCCTGGTTCGGCATCATCTCGCTGATGCTCGCGGTCATTCCGGTGGTCGCGATTTCGCCGATCCTCTTGTACATCGGCATGCTGATCGGCGCGCAGGCGTTCCAGACCACGCCCAGCACGCACGCGCCGGCCATCGCGCTGGCGCTCACGCCGCATCTGGCCGCCTGGGCCAAGACGCTGATGGACGGCGCGTTGGGGGCCGCCGGCACCAGCGCGGCGGCGGTCGGCCTCGACAAGATGGCGATGAATGGTGTGCTGTACCATGGCCTGGAGGTCATGGGCGGCGGCGCCATCCTGAGCGGTCTGGTGCTGGGCGCCATCGGCGTGTTCATCGTCGAACGCCAGTTTATCCACGCGGCGGCGTTCGCGCTGGCCGGCGCGGCGCTGACCTTCTTCGGCTTCATGCATGGCGAAGCGGTCGGGATCGCGGTCACGCCCGGCGTCGCGATTGCCTACGCGGCCGTCGCGGTGTTCCTGTTCGCCATGGCCAAGCAGGAAGAAAGGTCTGCGATGCCGGCGCCGACACCCGCCGCCGTCCCGGCCGAGTAGCCGTTGCGGCATTTGGTTGCCTTTGGGGGGCCTTGGGGGTCGCGCGCGAGCGCGGCCCCTTTGGGCGTTTCAGGAGCGCCGGCGCCGCAACCCCAGTTGCGGACGCGGCGGTTTTTTCGCACAACAGAATACCCACGGGCGCCCGGCCCGATGATCGCTTGAAGATTGTTTGGGAGAGCTAGTGGCCGAAACCGTCGCCTCGATTGTCGCCGCGCACCGCGCCGGAGAAATGACCCCGGAAGACACGGTCGCGCGCAGCTTTGCGCGCCTACGTGAACATGGCGACGACGCGATGTTCATCAGCCTGCGTGACGAGGCCGAGGCACGGGCCGAAGCCAAGGCGCTGCGAGCCAAGGGCGGCCAGGATTTGCCGCTGTATGGCGTACCGGTCGCCGTGAAGGACAACATCGACGTCGCCGGGCTGCCGACCACCGCCGCCTGCCCGGCCTTCGCCTATCGGCCGCAGGCCGACGCGACCGCCGTGGCGCGGCTGCGCCAGGCCGGCGCCATCGTGATCGGCAAGACCAATCTCGACCAGCTTGCGACCGGCCTCGTCGGCGTGCGGTCGCCCTATGGCGTGCCGCGCAACACCTTCGATCCGCGCATCATTCCGGGCGGCTCGTCGTCCGGCTCCGGCGTTGCGGTCGCGGCCGGCATCGTGCCGCTGTCGCTCGGGACTGACACGGCTGGTTCCGGCCGCGTTCCGGCCGGCCTCAACAACATCGTCGGCCTGAAGCCGAGCGTCGGCCTCGTCTCGACCTATGGCGTGGTGCCGGCCTGCCGCACGCTCGACTGCGTGTCGGTGTTCGCGCTCACCGTAGACGATGCCTTCGCGGCGTTGGATGTGATCGCCGGCCCCGACCACAAGGATGCCTATTCGCGCTCGCGCCCGCTGGCGAGGCTTGGCGCCATGGCGCAAGGCGTGCGTCTCGGCGTGCCCAAGCAAGGCCAGCGCCTGTTCTTCGGCGACAAGGTATCGGAGTCGATCTACGAGGCGGCGATCGGACGATTCGAAGCGCTCGGCGCTGTCATTGTCGAGATCGACATCGAGCCGTTCTACGAGACGGCGCGGCTGCTGTATGACGGCCCGTGGGTCGCGGAGCGCTACATCACGGCGCGGTCGCTGATCGCGTCCTCGCCGGAATCGATGCACCCGGTCACCCGCGAGATCACGCTGTCCGGCACCCGGCCGACCGCGGTCGACGCCTTCGCGGCATTCTACAAACTGGAAGAAGTGCGCCGCGTCGCCGACCACACCTTCCGGTCCATTGCCGCGATGCTGCTGCCGACGCTGCCAACGCACTACAGCGTCGAACAGGTGCTGGCCAATCCGGTCGAACTGAACAGCCGGCTCGGCACCTACACCAATTTCGTCAACCTGCTGGATCTGTGCGGCCTCGCCGTGCCGGCCGCGATGCGCCCGGACGGCATGCCGTCCGGCGTGACCCTGCTGGCGCCCGGCGGCCATGACGCGATGCTGGCCTCGCTCGGCCGCGTCTTCCATCACAACACAGGTTTGCCGATGGGCGCGCTCGGATTGCCGCAGCCGCCTTTGGCGCCGCACGCGGCGCCAGCCGAAGGCGAGATCGCCATCGCGGTGGTCGGCGCGCATCTGTCCGGCATGCCGCTTAATGGCGAGTTGCGCACGCTCGGCGCGCGTCTGATCGGCGTGGCTAAGACCGCGCCGGACTACCGGCTCTATGCATTGGCGGGCACCAAGCCGGCGAAGCCCGGCATGTTGCGGGTCACGGAGGGCAAAGGCGCTTCCATCGCGCTGGAAGTCTGGGCGCTGCCAGCGGCCGGCTTCGGAAGCTTCGTCGACGGGGTGCCCGCGCCTTTGTCGATCGGCAGCATCCGGCTCACCGATGGCTCAAGCGTCAAGGGCTTCCTGGTCGAAGCGCTCGCCATCGAAGGCGCGCGGGACATTTCGGAATTCGGCGGCTGGCGGGCGTTTGTGGCAGCCGCCGACAAGGTGCCGGCGTAAGTCGCCCTACAACGACTCCAGATACGCCTCGTATTCCTCGCGCACCGTCTTGATGTGCTCGCGCATCGACGCTGCGGCCTTTTCGCGGTCGCCGCGCAGGATCGCCACCACGACGCGGTCGTGCTCGATATGCGATTTGGCGAGGCGTCCGAGATTGCGGAACTGGGCGCGGCGGAACGGCTGCACCCTCACCCGCGTCTGCAGCGTCATTTCGGCGAGGTAGTCGTTGTGCGAGCCGGTATAGACGGCGGCGTGGAACGCCTCGTTGATCTCGTGATAGCGCTGCGGATCGCCGCTCTGGATCAGCGCGCGCAATTGCTCATGCACCGCCTCCAACGCGTGGCGCTCGGCGCCGGTCATGCGTTCGGCCGCAAAGCCCGCACACATCGCCTCGAGTTCGGCCATCGCCTCGAACATGCCGATCAGGCGCTCCTCGGTCGGCCGCGCGACGACAGCTCCGCGATGCGCCTGGGTGTCGACAAGGCCGCTCGCCGCCAATTGGCGGATCGCCTCACGCACCGGCGTGCGCGACACCTCGAAGCGCCGCGCCAGTTCGGTCTCGTCGAGTGCGACGCCGGGCTTGAGCACGCCGCGAACAATCTCGTCGGCGAGTTGCAGCCGCAGTTCCTCGGCCAGTGTCTTGCGCCCGCCGGGCGTGGCCGATGCTATCGGGGCGACGGCGTTCATGCCGGTTTGTCGCGCGGCGGGTCCATCAGGCTGACATGCGCGGCGACCACCCGCCAGCCTTCCGGAAACCGCACCCAGGTCTGCATCTGACGGCCGAGTTTCCCGCCAGACGACGGGCGGTGATACAGCGTCGACGCGACCGCGAAGTCGCGGCCATAGGTGGTGATCACGGTCCCGTCGAGCGTACGGTCGAGACCGACGGACGGCCGCGCGGCTCGGAACGCCTGGATCTCATCCGAGCCGTACAGGACTTCGGTCGCGCCGTAGCGGATGGTGCGCGGATCGATGCGGAACAGCGCGTCGAGCGTCTCGACGTCGTTCGTGACCAGCGCCTTCTCGTAGCGATTGAAAGCCTCGGTGACTTCGGCGACGACCTCCGGCAGGTCGATATCCATTGCAACACTCCCTACAGCGGCATTTTACAAAAGTGGTTTGGGCGCAGCCGCGATGCCCATGTTCTCCAGCGTATAAGCAATCCGCAGGGCGATATCCTCGCGCCACGGCGCCGTGATGATCTGCACGGCAATCGGAAGCGGCGACAGCGGCACCGGCACCGCCACCACCGGCAGGCCGATGAAAGAAATCGGCTGGGTATAGAGGCCGAGATTGGCCCGTACCGGCAGTTCGACGCCGTCGAGCACGAAATTCTGTTGGCCGATGGAAGGCGCGGTGCACGGCGTCGCCGGCGCCAGGATGGCGTCGACCTCGCCGAACAGTTCCAGCATGCGCTCACGGTACCAGCGACGGAATTTTTGCGAGGCGACCACCAACGAGGCCGGCACGATCGCGCCGGCGATCAACCGGTCGCGTACTGCCGGGTCGAAATCATTGGCCCGCGTGCGCAGCCGGTCGAGATGCAGCGCCGCGCCCTCGGTCGCGGTGATCACGTAGGCGGCCTCGCGCGCGCGGAGCGCCTCCGGGATCGTGATGTCTCGTGTGACGTTGAGCGCCTTCGTAACGCGGCTCATCGCCTCATTGGCTTCGGGAAACAGGCCCTGGCGGAAATAGCCATCGGCGACCGCGATGCGCAGTCCGTCGGCGCCGCGCGCGATCAGCGGCGCCACCGGTTGAACACCCCGGTCGACGCAGACCGGATCGTCGGCATCCGGCCCTTGCATCGCATCGTAGCTGATCGCCAGATCCGTGACCGAACGGGCGAATGGCCCAAGATGGTCCAAGCTCGCAACGAACGGAAAGCTGCGCGCGCGGGTCAGCCGGCCATAGGTCGGCTTCAGGCCGAAAATGCCGCACAGCGACGACGGCACCCGGATCGAGCCGTTGGTGTCGGAGCCGAGCGCCAGCGGCACCAGTCCGCCGCCAACCGCGCTGCCCGAGCCGCCCGACGAGCCGCCCGTCATGCGGGTCAGATCATGCGGATTGCGCGACGGACCGTCGTGCAGGTTTTCACCCGTAAAGTCGTAGGCGTATTCGCCCATGTTGAGCGCGCCGACCAGCACCGCGCCGGCGGCTTCCAGCCGTTCGATCAAGGGCTGATCGCGCGTGGCGGCCGGCCCGTCGCGGTTGATCTTCGATCCGGCGCGGGTCGCCAGGCCCTCGACATCGAACAGATTCTTGACCGCGAACGGCACACCGGCCAGCGGGCCCAGCGTCTCGCCGCGCTGACGCGCCGCATCGACGGCCTGGGCGCGTTCCAGGGCGCGCGGGGCGACCGTCGCCGTGAAGGCGTTGAGCTTCGGGTTGAGCGCGGCGATCCGCGCCAGAGCGCCTTGCGTCACCGCAACGGCGCTGGCCTCGCCAGCCGACACGGCGGCCGCGATCTCGCTGGCCTTTGACCAATGATCCATGTGCGCCTCAGGCCCGGAAGATCGGCGCCGGCTCGGCGTCGTCCGGCAGCGCGAAAGCTGCGACGTCGGCGCCAAACCGCAAGGCAACGATGAGATTGGCCCGGATCGCCGGCTTGAACGCCGGGTCCGCCGGCAGGCCGAGCGCCGCGCAAGCGGCCTCGATGAACGGGTCGAGATCTTCAGGCGAACCAAGCATTCCGCGATCCTTTCCGCAAACATTACACCGGCGGATGCGGGATGGCGCTCAACAGCTCACGCGTGTACTCCGCCTCTGGGGCGTTGAGTACGCGGCTGGTCGCACCTTCCTCGACGATTCGTCCGTTGCGCATCACGATGACATGATCGCACAGTAGGCGCACCACCTCCAGGTCATGCGACACGAACAGGTAGCTCATGCCGAGGGCCGCTTTGAGATCCTGCAGCAGGTTGAGCACCACCGCCTGGACCGACACGTCCAATGCCGCGGTCGGCTCGTCCAGGATTACCAGTTCCGGGTTGAGGGCGATGGCCCGGGCGATGCCGACGCGGGCCTTTTGCCCGCCCGACAACTGGTGCGGAAACCGGTCGAGGAATTCGAGCGGCAGCCCGACCAGCCGGGCCAGCTCCTCGCAGCGCGCCCGCACCGCATCCTTGCCGTCGAGATCGCCGAGCCGCAGGATCGGATCGGCGATGGCGCGCGCGGCCGTGAAGCGCGGGTTCAGGCTGTCGGTCGGATCCTGGAACACCATCTGGATGCGGCGACGCAGCG
The DNA here is from genome assembly GCA_028290465.1 of Xanthobacteraceae bacterium. Lineage (GTDB taxonomy): Bacteria > Pseudomonadota > Alphaproteobacteria > Rhizobiales > Xanthobacteraceae > FEB-22. Next base: position 29,443 of record JAQGJU010000135.1, read on the forward strand.
GCAGCTTGGCGAACTGCTTGGCGGGGATTTCGGCGATGTCCTCGCCGTCGAACATGATGCTGCCCGACGTAGTGTCTGTCAGCCGGTTGATCATCATCGAGGTGGTCGACTTGCCGCAGCCGGATTCCCCGACCAGGCCAAGGCTGCTGCCGCGCGCCAGCGAAAAGCTGATGCCGTCGACGGCGCGGAATGCTTGGCTGTCGGTCGCCGGCTCGCGCTTGAAGAATTGCGCCATCGTCTTGGTGACGCCCTGGCGCGGATATTCCTTCACCAGATTTTCAACCACCAGGAACGGCGTCGTGGTGTCGACCGGCTGCGGCGCCAGGACCGGCGTCGCCTCGCCTTCCGGCAGCAGATCGCGCAAGGTCACGCCGGGACGCGGCGTCGCCCGCATCAGTTTGCGCGTATAGGCATGCGACGGCGCTTTGAATATCGTGTCGGACTTCGCGGTCTCGACCACGCGGCCCTTCTCCATCACCACGACGCGGCTGCAATAGGTCGCGGCAAGGCCCAGATCGTGCGTGATCAAGATGGTCGACATGCCCTGTTCCCGCGTCAGTTCGACGATCAGCTCCATCACGGTCTTCTGCGTGGTGACGTCGAGGCCGGTGGTCGGCTCGTCGGCGATCAGCAATTGCGGCCGGCAGGCCAGCGCCAGCGCGATGACGATGCGCTGGCACATGCCGCCGGACAGTTCGAACGGATACGCATGATAGCGCTCCTCGGGCCGCGCGATCCTGACCTTGCGCAGGATCTCGATGGCCTTTTCCTTCACATTGCCCGGCTCGGCCTGGACATGCTCCAGCAGCACGTCCTCGATCTGGCGCCCGACCTTGCGGATCGGATTGAGCGCGGCGCGCGGGTTCTGGAAGATCATCGAGATTTCGCGGCCGCGCAGATCGCGCATCTCATCTTCAGAGGCGGTCGCGACATCGATGCTGGTGAACTGGATGGCGCCCTGCGCAATGCGGCCGGCGCGATCCAGAATGCGCATCACGGCGAACGAGGTGACGGATTTGCCGGAACCCGACTCGCCGACAATGGCCAGCGTCTCGCCCTTGCCGACGCTGATGTCGACATGTTCGATGGCCTTCACCACGCCGCGACGCGTAGCGAATTCGACGGTCAGGTCGCGGACATCCAGCAGCGGCATGGTTTCGGTCATGGTCAGGTCCGCCGTTGCGGGTCGACGATATCGCGCAGACCGTCGCCGAGCAGGTTGAAGCAGAACACCGCGATCATCAACGCAAGACCGGGAAACAGCGCGATCCACCATTCGCCCGATACGATGAAGGCCGCGCCCTCGGCCACCATGATGCCCCACTCGGCCTGCGGCGGGCGCACGCCGAGGCCGATGAACGACAAACCAGCCGCGTTCAGGATCGCGTAGCCCATGGTCAGCGACATCTGCACCACCATGATTGGCATGATGTTGGGCAGTATCTGCGTCAGCAGGATGCGAAACTCGCCGTTGCCGGACAGCCGCGCCGCCTGCACGAAGCCGGCCTCGCGGCGCACATTGGCCTCGGAGCGCGCGACGCGGGCATAGAGCGGGAAATTCACGATCGCGGTCGCGATCACGATGTTGGTCACCGTGTTGCCGAGCGCCGCCACGATGCCCATCGCCAGCACGAACAGCGGGAACGCCATGATGGTGTCGGAGATCCGTCCGACGATGCGGTCGGTCCAGCCACCAAAAAAACCGGCGGCGACGCCGGCGAGGCCCCCCATGGCGAACACCAGCGCGACGGATGCGATGGCGATGCCGAAATCGAGCCGGGTCGCCACGATGACGCGGCTGAAGATGTCGCGGCCGAGCTGATCGGTGCCGAACCAGTGCCGCGCCGACGGCGGCTTGAGCGCCTGCGCGGTGTCGCTCTGCAACGGATCAATCGGTACCAGATGCGGACCGAAGATCGCCGTGACCACGATCAGCACGAACAGGCCGAACGCGAACGCGGTGACCGGATTTTCCGCCAGAACGTAGCGGGTATGCTGGAGGGTGGCGAGGAGCCCGGTCACGGGCCGCACGCCGGTGACGGTGATGTCCCTCATCCTTCCATCCTTACCCGCGGGTCGATGATGCCGTAGAAGACGTCGATCAGCAGATTGAGCGCGACGTACATCACGGCCATGGTCAGCACGAAGCCTTGCACCGGCGCGAAGTCCGACGAGATCAGCGCTTCGACTGCGAACGAGCCGATGCCCGGCCACGCGAACACTTTCTCGACCAGCACGTTGGCGCCGAGCAGGAACGAGAACACCATGCCCAATGTCGTGACCACCGGCAGCATCGCGTTACGGAACGCGTAGGTGACGATCACGGTGCTGGGTTTGAGACCGCTGGCCCGCGCGGTGCGCACGAAATCGGATGACAACACCGCCAGCATCGAAGCCCGCGTCATCCGGGCAATCGGCGCCAGCGAAAAGATCGCCAGCGTCATCGCCGGCAGGATCAACTGGTTGAAGCTCGCACGGAACATGCCGAAGTCACGGGCGATGATGCTGTCGATCAGATAGAATCCGGTGACCGAAGGTGGCGTGGTCGCGAACACGTCGATGCGGCCGAGCGGCGCCGGCGACCAGCCGAGTTGGTAATAGAAGACGTAGACCAGGATCAAGCCCGTGAAAAACACCGGCAGTGATACGCCGGCCGTTGTCAGCACCCGACAGAAGTGGTCGATCCACGATCCCGGCCGGGTCGCCGCCATGATGCCGAGCGGCACCGCGATCAGCACCGATACGATCAGGCCGAGCAGCGTCAGTTCGGCGGACGCCGGCAGCCGCGCCCGGATCTCGGCCGCGACCGGCTGGCCGGTGGTCAGTGAATTGCCGAGATCGCCACGCGCGAGATCGCCGACATAGTCGAAGAACTGAACGATCAGCGGCTTGTCGAAGCCGAGCTTGACGCGGATCTGTTCGATCGCCGCCTTGTCGGCGGCCGGCCCGGCGAAATACGCTGCCGGGTCGCCGGGAAGCGCGCGCGTCAACAGGAAGGTGACGATCACCACCCCGATCAGGCTCGGGATCGCGAGCAGCAAACGCTTGAGGATCATTGTCAGCATGCGCTTTGCTCCCTGGCTTCGTGCATCAGCAACATCCTCGCGTCTTACGTGCTCGCTCTCTCCGCCTCATCCTGAGGAGCGACCGAAGGGCGCGTCTCGAAGGATGGGGCGGCCCCATGGTTCGAGACGCGTTCCTTCGGAACGCTCCTCACCATGAGGCCGATTTGACTCGGTGCCACCCGCCTACGCCTTCACCAGCGCCCGATAGTCCAGCCGCCGGTGGAACCAGTACTGATAACCCGAGATGTTCTTCTGCGTCGCGATGTTGACGTAGGGCTGATACAGCGGAACGCGCGGCATGTCGGCGAACGCAACGTCGACGAAGCCCTTCACGTCCTTTTCGTAGGCCGGCTTGTCGCCATTGGCTGCCGCCGTTACGGCGCCGTCGATGTAGCCGTCGATTTCCTTCGACTGATAGTTCATCGTGTTGAAGATCGAATTCTTGCCGTGGTAGCACCAGATGAAGAAGTACTCGGGATAATCCAGCCAGCCCGAGAACACGTTGGTGTAGAGCGGCAGCACCTTCTTGTTCAGTTCGGTGCGCCAGTTGGCGCCCGGGATCTTGTTGATCGTCACCTTGATGCCGATCTGCGCGAGGCTCTCCTGCGTCAGCACGCAGAGCGGCTCGTTGACGCCGGCAAAACCCAGATCAAACGACAGCGTGGTCTCAAAGCCGTTCGGGAAGCCGGCTTCCGCCAGCAGCGCCTTGGCCTTGGCGATATCGGTGTTGAAGCCATGCGCCTGCGGCCACGCGACCTCGGTCGCCTTGCCAGCCGGCGCGCCGAAGCACGGCTTGGCCAGCCCGAACAGCACCGCGTCCATGATCTTCTGGTACGGCAGCGCATAGGCGATGGCCTGGCGCACCTTCGGATTGTCGAAGGGCGGAATCTTCACGTTCATGCCGATGTACTGGATGCCGTTCGAGTACGGCGTCGAAATGATGTTGAGCTTGCCGGCGCCCTTGAGCTCGACGAAATCCTTGTTCGGCAGATCGTACGAGATGTCGGCGTCGCCGCGCTCCAGCAGCGCGCGACGGTTGCCGGCCGACGGTACCATGCGCCACACGATGCGCTTGACCTTCGGCATCGGGCCGCCGACCCATTTGTCGTTGCGCTCCATGACGACTTCGGTGCCGGCGGTCCAGCTCGCCACCCGATAGGCGCCGCTGCCGGCGGTGTTCTGCTTGGTATATTCGAGACCCCACGGATCCTTCTCGGTGGCGTGCTTCTGCACCAGACCGGAATTCATCACGCAGGGCACGATGACGGCGAGATCCGGAATCGTCAGCCGGTCCTTGCGCAGGAAATCGACGCGCACCGTGTGATCGTCGACCACGACGAACTGCTCGGGCTTGGTCAGCGAACCGGCGCTCATCTGGAAGGTCGGGAAACCGCCGACGCTGACGGCGCGGTCGAGCGACCACTTCACGTCCTTGGCGGTGACCGGCGTACCGTCATGGAAGGTCGCGTTCTTCTTCAGCTTGAAGGTCGCCGACATGTCGCCGACGTTCATGTCCTCGGCGAGTTCGGGCTTGAACTTGTCACGGTCGTAATACGCCGTGCCGTCGACCGTCTTCATCTCGTGGCTGATCAGGCGGTCGTAGCAATTCCACGACACCTCATAGCCCGGCACGTTGGTGCCGACGCCGTGGATGTCGACGTTATTGGGGCCGCTTTCGGAGACGATCAGCAACGTCTCGGCGCGCGACTGCGCCTTGGCGGGCGAGAAAACCGCGGGCGCGCTGACCGCGCCGCTGGCGGCGACCGCCGTCACCGATTTGAGAAAATCGCGGCGCTTCATTCAAACCTCCCGATGCCCATGTGCTGCATCGGGTTCCGCAAGGCTCATGCCAGTTTGGCAAGGCGGCGCGATTTTTCGCTAAATCATTGCGACAAAAAAATTATCTTCCGATTCCGGTCCTTGAATCGCTATCGGCACCAAAACAGCATTGCATACAATCGATATAAATATGCACTCATATTAGGCAATTTTGCGGAGAAAGGCCGGCAAAGCGTCAGGCGGGCCCGGTCTGGACCGGCCGCGCCGGATCTTCGGCCCATTCGGACATCGAGCCGTCGTACAGCGTCACGCCGGGCCGGCGCAGGATCTCGGACAGCACGAACCAGTTGGTCGCGGCCTGCTGCCCGGTGTTGCAATAGTTGACCACCGGACCGCCGGGCACCGGCGCGAACAGCGTCGTCAGTTCGGCCGGCGATTTCAGCCGCTTCGTCTCCGTGTCGAACGCCTTGGCGTGATCGAGATGCACGGCGTCCGGCAGACGTCCGGCGCGCGCGGCCTGCGGGCTTTTCTCCTTGCCCTCGAAATAGCCGGCCGAACGGCTGTCGAGCAGCACCGCGTTGTGTGCGCCGACAGCACCTTCGACGGCGGCCCGGTCGGACCGCAGATCGGATTGCAGCTTGACCGGATAGTCAGACGCTGCGGCGGCTGGATGTCCCTGCCCGGCCTCTACCGGCCGCGCCGGATCGGCACGCCACGCCAGCATCCCGCCATCCAGCAGCGACACCGCGCCGTGTCCGGCGATCTTGAGTGTCCAATAGACCCGCGCCGCCGCGCTGAAATCGCCGACATGGGTGCCAGCCGACACGATTACGACATGACGGTTTGGGGTCAGCCCGACGCCGCCGAGCAGTGCCGCCAATACTTTGGGCTCCGGCAACAGGCCGGTCGCCATGCCCTTCACGGCGCGCCAACCGCCCTTCGCGTAGTCGGTATGGATCGCGCCCGGCACATGGCCCTGCTCATACGCCTCTCGGCCGCCGCCATCGACCGCCGAACGAATGTCGAGCACCAGCAATGACGCATCGTTGAGATGCGCCGCCAGCCAATCGGCCGACACCAAGGGCGGGAAGCGGTCGGCGGACGTATCGGGCATGCAGGTCTCCGCTAGCGTTATCGTTCGACGCTCTATCGCTCGACGCTATGGATACCACATTCCGTCCGACCGGTGCCGCGCCAACGGCCGGCGCGAGGATCCTCGCCCGGACGGATGCGGCTGGTGCATGGCATGCAACCGACCGAGCCGAAGCCCTGCGCGGCGAGCGGATGCCGCGGCAGGCCGGCGGCATCGAACATCTCGACGATCGCGCTCTGGCTGATGCCGGCGAGCGGATTGAACTTGAGGCGCGAACCGTCCAGTTCAACCGCCGGCAGCGAGAGGCGTGCGCCACCCTGAAAGCGTTTGCGACCGTTGATCCAACCGTCGAAGCCGGCAAGCGCGCGCGCCAATGGCAGCACCTTGCGGATGTTGCAGCAACGGTCTGGATCCGCCGCCCACAGATCCTTCTCGGCGTCCTGCGCCGCCAGATCGTTCGGCGATGGCGCAAACGTGCGCACGTCCGTCAGGCCCAGATGCGCGGTCAATTCATCCCGGTACGACAGCGTCTCCGTAAACAGCCAGCCGGTGTCGAGAAACAGCACCGGAAGCGCGCGATCGACGTCGGCCACCAGCTTGAGCAGCACGGCGGATTCCGTGCCGAACGACGACACCACCGCGAGCCGCCCTTCGGGCATTTGCCGCACCGCCTCCGCGACGATCTCAACGGGCGCAGCGCCCTCGAGCAATCGATTGAGCGGGGGAATGACGCTGTGCAAGGCTTCGGCTTCGGTCATTGAGCAACCTCGCGAGCGCTCTTCTCGCGGCCCGGTTCGGCATCCGACAGCCGGCGGCGTCGCGCCGACAGCCGGCCGTCGCCGGTCGGCTGATAGAACACGCTGTAGCGCGCCACGACCTGCGCGAAAGCCTCCGCGTCGGCGGTCTTCTTGGCCTCGAAGGAATCGAAGCCGGAGCGCACCAGATACAGGAACTGGTCGCGCAGCACGTCGCCGGTGGCGCGCAATTCGCCACGGAACGCATGGCGTTCGCGCAGCAGGCGGGCTTGGCTATAGGCGCGGCCGTCCTTGAAGGTCGGGAACACCAGCGCGACCAGGGCCAACTGGTCGAGATGCGGCACGAGTTCGGCGACCGGACGATCGTTCGGCCAGATCACGCCGGTCGGCGCCTCGCGGTGGGCGAACTCGGCATGATCGGCCAAAAAGCGCGTGGCCGGCACCAGCACAGATCCGGTGTCCGGCACCGGCTCGTCGTCGAGCACGCGCACGAACCGGTCTTCGACAATGTGGCCGGATTTAACGAGTGGCATAGACGCGTTCCTTGAATGGTTCGACGCCGACGCGCTCGACGGTGTGCAGGAAGATTTCGTCGGGGCGCTCGCGCAGTTCGAGATAGGCAGCAACAATGTCCTCGACCACGTCGGCAACCTCGGCATAAGGCACCGCCGGCCCGAGCAAGGTGCCGAGCCCGGCCTTCTCGTCGGCGCGGCCGCCGATGCTGACCTGGAAATACTCCTCGCCGTTCTTCTCGACGCCAAGGAGCCCGATATGGCCGACATGGTGGTGGCCGCAGGCATTGATGCAGCCGGAAATATTGATGTGCAGGCGGCCGAGATCGCGGGCCAGCGACAGGTCGCGGAACCGCCGCGTCAATTCTTGCGCCACTGGGATCGAACGGGTGTTGGCGAGGCTGCAATAGTCGAGGCCGGGGCATGCAATGATGTCCGACACCAGTCCGACATTCGGCGTCGCGACGCCGAGCGCATCGAGCGCCCGCCACAACGCCGGCAGGTCGTGCTGCGCGACATGCGGCAGCACGAGGTTCTGCTCGTGACCGACGCGGATTTCGCCGAACGAATATTTATCCGCCAGATCCGCGATGGCATCCATCTGGTCGGCGGTGGCGTCGCCGGGTGGCGCGCCTTCGGGCTTCAGCGACAGCGTAACGATCGCATAGCCCGGCTGCTTATGATTGGCGACACTGTTGCCGAGCCAGGTATCGAAGCGCTTGTCCGTCTGGCGCGCCTGCGACAGTTCCGTCGGATCGTCGGCAAGCCGTGCATAATCCGGATAGCTGAAGCGCGACGCAATGTCGGCAATGGTCGCGGCATCGAGTGCCAGCGGCCCGTCCTTGATCTGGCGCCATTCGGCCTCGACCTCTTTGCCGAAGGCTTCGGCGCCGAGTTCGTGCACCAGGATCTTGATGCGCGCCTTGTAGATATTGTCGCGTCGGCCGAACTGGTTGTAGACGCGCAGGATCGCCTCGACATAGCTCAACAGGTCGCGCTTGTGCAGGAACGGGTTGATGGTCTTGCCGACATAGGGCGTGCGGCCGAGGCCGCCGCCGACTACCACCTCGAAGCCGGTCTCGCCGGCGCCGTTGCGGTGCATCCGCAACCCGATGTCGTGCACCCGGATCGCCGCACGGTCATGCGCCGAGGCCGTCAGGGCGATCTTGAACTTGCGCGGCAGGAACGAGAATTCCGGATGCATCGTCAGATGCTGGCGCAAAATCTCCGCAAAGATGCGCGGGTCCTCGATCTCGTCCGGCGCTGCGCCGGCCCACTGGTCGGTCGTGATGTTGCGCACGCAATTGCCGCTGGTCTGCATGCCATGCACGCCGACTTTGCCGAGGTCCGCAATCGCGTCGGGCAATTCGTCGAGCTTGATCCAGTTGAACTGGATGTTCTGCCGCGTGGTGAAATGGCCATAGCCGCGATCATAGCGCCGCGCGACATGCGCCAGCATGCGAAGCTGCGGCGACGACAGCGTTCCGTACGGAATGCAAACGCGCAGCATGTAGGCGTGGAGCTGCAGATAGACGCCGTTCATCAGCCGCAGCGGCTTGAATTCGTCCTCGGTCAGTTCGCCGGAAATGCGCCGCGCCACCTGGTCGCGGAATTCCGCGACACGGTCGTCGAGCAGCGCGCGATCGAGATCATCATAGAGATACATGGTGTCCTCACATACCGGCCGCGCCCGGCAGGGCGACGGTGGGACCGTGCAAACGGATTTGCTCGCGAAGGTTTCCGGGCGTCAGCACACCGTCCGGGCTGCGCAGTACCGGCGCAATATAGGCGCCGACCGCATTGATGTCGTCGGCGAGGCCTTGCATCAGTAGCGCCCTCGCCTCGTCGACCTTGGTCGTGACCGCGGCAGCGGCCAGACTGGTAGTCCAGCCGCCCTGCACGTCGAGATAGACCACGGCGCCATCGCCCAGCCGGTTGGCCGTGACCACGACCGGACCGGTGATCTTGAGTTTCTGTTGCTGGGGCGCCGTCATGCCGCTGCCTCGAATTGTGCGAGCAATGCCTGCGGCCACTCGGCCGCGTGAGCCACAACCTCACCGATGATCAGCAGCGCCGGGCCGGGACCGGCCTGCGCGGCCAGCGCCGGCAGATCGCCGAGCCGGCCATAGACCCGGCGGGCGTCGCTCTGCGTGCCGCGCGCCAGCACGGCCGCCGGCGTATCGGCGTCGCGACCGGCCGCGATCAGACCATCGCGCACACCGGCCGAAGCCGAAAGCCCCATGTAAACCACCACCGTGGTCTGCGGATCGCCGAGGCCGGTCCAGTTGGTGGCGGCAGCTTCCTCGGCGCGATGCGCCGTGATGAGCGTGAGCCGCGTCGCCTCATTGCGGAAGGTCAGCGGAATCGCGGCCTCAGCTGCGCAGCCGAGCGCCGCCGTAACGCCCGGCACCACGACGACCGGAATGTCGCGCGAGCGAAGGTACTCCAACTCCTCGCCGCCGCGGCCGAAGATGAATGGATCGCCGCCCTTCAGCCGCACGACACTTTTGCCCGCGCGTGCCGCCTCGGTGAGTTGCCTGTGGATGGCGTCCTGGCCAATGCCCGGATGGCCACGCCGCTTGCCGACGAACACGAATTCGGCATCGCGGCGGGCGCGGTCGAGAATTGCCGGGCTGATCAGGTCATCGTGGAACACGATGTCGGCCGATTGCAGCACCTGCAGCGCCCGCAGGGTCAACAGATCCGGATCGCCCGGCCCGGCGCCGACCAGGTAAACGGTGCCGGCGGTGGAGGACTTGGCCTGCGCGGTGTCGTCGATGGCGCGGACCAGTTCGCGCTCGGCGTATTCGGCACGCCCCGCCAGGAAGGCGGCGGCGATTGGCCCATCTACGACGCGTTCCCAGAAGGCGCGCGGCATGATGGCATTATGCTTGCGCGCTGCGAAGCGCTCACGATAGCGGCCTAGCAGTGCCGCAAGGGCGCCGATGCGGGCCGGCAACAAAGCTTCGATCCGCTCGCGCAGCCGACGCGCCAGCACCGGCGATGCGCCGCCGGTGCCGATCGCAACCACGACTTCGCCGCGGTCGACAATGGCCGGCACGATGAAGGTCGAGAGTTCCGGCCGGTCGATGACGTTGACCGGAATGTTGACGGCGCGCGCGCGCGCGGCGATGCGTTCCACATCCGGTGCATCGCCGGCCGCAACCACCGCGACATACGATGACCAGTCAGCCAGTTGCGGATCGTCATTCATAATAATGACCCGGTCCGGCGATGGCGCGACCTCCGTCGCGAACGCGGCATCTGCGGCGAACCAATGCACCTGCGCACCCGCCGCCAGCAGCAGCCGCAGCTTATTCTGCGCCGCCGCGCCGGACCCGATCAGGGCGACCGGACGGAAATCGATGTCGAGGAACACCGGGAAGAAACGCATCAGTTGATTTTCCAGGTTGACGAGAATGATTTTCCATATAGAAGATGCTTTAGACGCGCAAATAGAATAATTTTCTACTCCAATCAAGCGACATCATGGAACATCTACAGTCTGAATCGTCCGAAACTGAGAGATTTCTTTTCGTGGTCGATCATGACGGCCGCGAACACGCCCTGCCGGCGCTCGACGGCTGGCGGGTGATGGAAGTGATCCGCGACTGGGGCATCGACCTGAAGGCGACCTGCGGCGGCGCCTGCGCGTGCGCGACCTGCCACGTCTATGTGGCCGACGACTGGGTCGACCGCCTGCATCCGCCGACCGACGAAGAAGTGGCTCGTCTCGACGAAGCCTTCTCGGTCGAACCGAATTCACGGCTGTGCTGCCAGATCCTGGTGTCGCAGCGCATCGACGGGTTGCGGGTGCGTCTTGCCCCCGGCTCCGAAGTGGAATGAAGTAACAGTTGGATTGATACGATGGACCGCCTCGACGAACTCGAAGCCCAGAGCATCTTCATCTTCCGCGAAGGTTTTGCCCGCCTGAAGCGGCTGGCGCTGCTGTGGTCGCTCGGCAAAGATTCCAATGTGATGATCTGGCTGGCCCGCAAGGCGTTCTTCGGCCGCGTGCCGTTCCCGGTAATGCATGTCGACACCGGCAAGAAATTTGCCGAAATGTACGCGTTTCGCGAGCGCTATGCGGTCGAATGGGACCTCGACCTGGTCGTCGAGCCCTGCCCGCCGATCGACGCGGTCGATCCGACGCTGCCCCCGGCCGCGCGCTCGGCCGCCCGCAAGACCGAAGGCTTGAAGGCCGCGCTCGCTAAACACGGATTCGATGGCGTGTTCGCCGGTATCCGCCGCGACGAAGAACCGACCCGAGCGAAAGAGCGGGTGTTCTCGCCGCGCGGCAGTGAAGGCGGCTGGGATGTGCGCGATCAGCCGCCGGAGTTCTGGGACCAGTTCAACGCATCGCCGCCATCCGGCGCGCATCTGCGCATTCATCCGATCCTGCATTGGACCGAGGCCGATATCTGGGCCTATACGCGCCGCGAAGGCATTCCGATCATCGACCTGTATCTGGCCAAGAACGGGATGCGCTATCGCTCGCTCGGCGACGCCGACATCACCTCGCCGGTGCCGTCGACGGCCAAGACCATCGACGAAATCATCATCGAACTCGATACCACCAATACGCCAGAGCGCGCCGGTCGCGCGTTGGATCATGAGACCGAAGACGCGTTCGAGCGCCTGCGGGTCTCCGGATATTTGTGACTGCCGCCTCAGGCGGTCTAAGATCGAGTGTCGCCATGAACATCGCCATCAAACCGAGTGCTCCCACCGTGAGTCTCCTCGCCGCACGCCCGCTCCTGCGCATCGTCATCGTCGGCGACGTCGACCACGGCAAGTCGACCTTGATCGGCCGGCTGCTGCACGAGACCGGCAGCCTTCCGGAAGGCAAAGTCGAGGCCCTCAAAGCGGTCAGCGACCGCCGCGGCATGAAATTCGAATGGGCGTTCCTGCTCGATGCGCTGCAAACCGAGCGCGACCAGGGCCTCACCCTCGACACCCGCCAGATCCGGGTCCGCACCCCGTCCCGCGACGTGCTGCTGATCGACGCGCCCGGACATCTTGAGTTTCTGCGCAACATGATCACCGGCGCGGCGCAGGCCGATGCGGCCTTGTTGCTGATCGACGCCTCGGAAGGCGTCCGCGACCAGACCCGCCGTCACGGCTATCTGCTGCACCTGCTCGGCATCCGGCAGGTCGCGGTCGTGGTGAACAAGATGGACCGCGTCGGCTATGACGCCGATCATTTCGCGCAGATCAAACAGGAAATCAGCAGCCACCTGTCGGGCTTTGGCCTCGCGCCGCTGGCCGTGATCCCGATCTCGGCCCGCAACGGCGACGGCATTTCGGCGTTCACGCCGGCGTTGTCCTGGTATCACGGCGCGACCGTGCTGACGGCGATCGACAGCTTCACGCCGGCGGTGCGTGAGGACGACCAGAACCTGCGCTTCCCGGTGCAGGCGGTCTACAAATTCGACGACCGGCGCATCGTGGCCGGGCGCATCGAAAGCGGCCGGCTCCATGTCGGCGACGAGATCGCGGTGGCGCCGTCGGGCCGTGTCGCCCGGATACGCTCTATCGAATCCTGGCCGGCACCGGGCGCGCAGGCGCCACAACAGGCGTCGAGCGGTCAATCGGTCGGCATCACGCTCGATCAGGACATCTTCGTCGCCCGCGGCGACGTCATCACGCTGCCGCACCAGCGCCCGACGGCGGCGCGCCGCCTGCGGGCGCGGCTGTTCTGGCTCGATGAGACGCCGCTCGCGGTCGGGGCCACGCTCACGGTGCGGATCGGCACCGGCGAAGCGCGTGGCACCGTGACGGCGATCGCCTACGCGGTCGACCCCGGCCAATTGTCCAGCATCGATTCCAATGTGATCGCAGCCAACAGCGTCGGCGAAGTCGATATCGCGCTATCGCACCCGCTGGCGGTCGATACCCATGACGTCAGCGTGCGCACTGGCCGGGTCGTGCTGGAGGTCCAAGGCCGGATCGCCGGCGGCGGCCTGGTGCTGTCGGCCGATGGCGAGACCGCGGTTTTTTCTAAGACGACGGCCAAGACCAAGGCGACCCATATCGTATCGGTGACGTCGGCCGTGTCGGCCGAGGAACGCCGCGTGCGCTACGGCCATAGTGGCGCCGTGGTCTGGCTGACCGGCCTGCCCGGCTCCGGCAAATCCACGCTGGCCTTGGCGCTGGAGCGGCGCGTGTTCGAGCGCGGCGGCGTCGCGGTGCTGCTCGACGGCGACACCTTGCGCACCGGCCTCAATAAAGACCTCGGCTTCACGGCGGACGAACGCGCCGAGAATGTTCGCCGCCTCGGCGAAGTCGCCGCGCATCTCGCCCGCAACGGCGCGATCGCGATCGTGGCCGCGGTGTCGCCGTCCGCGGCGAGTCGCGCTCTCGCCCGGGCGGCGGCGGGCACACATTTCCATGAGGTTCACGTCGCGGCCTCGCCGGAGATCTGCGAGTCGCGCGATCCCAAGGGTCACTATCGCAAGGCCCGCGCCGGCGAAATCCCGAACTTCACCGGCATCGATTCCAGCTATGAGGCACCCGCCGTGCCGGACCTGACCGTCGACACCGGTACCGGCACGGTGGCCGAGGGTGTCGCAGCCATCGAAAAGCTGCTGGTCGCCGAGGTGTTCAAGCCGTCGTCGCCTGACCACGGTCTCTAGGGTCCGTACTCAATTCCCGCGCGGCCGCGACGCGAGGCATTTTGGCCGCTGGTCAGGCGCGAGGAGCGCGGTGGCCTAGCCGGCCATAAGCGACGAGCAACGCCGCCAGCGGCCAAAAGGCCCGCGTCCCTCCGGGCTGCGGCGAAAATAGCCGGCTGGTTCGTCGAAAGGCTCGACCGTATTCCCAATACGCTCAGCGCCTTTCTCCTGCCATCCGGCCATTTTCGCACGCAGCGCGGCTCACGGGGGAATTGAGTACGGACCCTAGTTCGGGCACATGTGACAGGGACATCCGAGGCGCTATAACGCCGGGATGAACAGCAAGCTTTTCAAAGCATTGGCGCTGGTCTGCGGGCTGGGGGCCGTCATACCGGCCGCCATCGCGCAGGCACCATCCGAGACGCTCACGCCGTTCCTGCGCGAATTGTGGCCGGACGCGCAGGCGCGCGGCATCACCAAAACGACGTTCGATCGCGCCTTCCTCGGCCTGACACCCGACCCCAGCGTTATCGCCCTCACCCGCCGCGAGCCCGAATACGGCAAGCCGATCGGCGCCTACATCAACGGCTTCGTGTCCAAATCGCGCGTCGATACCGGCGCCGGCAAAGCCGCCCAATGGGCGTCGACGCTGGCCGCCGTCGAGAAGACCTACGGCGTCGACCGTTTTATCCTGCTGGCGATCTGGGGCGTCGAGACATCCTATGGCGGCCACAAGGACCGCTTCGATGTGATCCGCTCCCTGGCCACACTGGCGCAGGCGCAATACCGCGCGCCGTATTTCCGCAACGAGTTGCTGGTGTCGCTGCGTATTCTGCAGGAGGACCATATCGCGCGCGACGCCATGCGCGGATCCTGGGCCGGCGCGATGGGCCAGCCGCAATTCATGCCCTCGAGCTTCTTCGACTATGCGGTCGATTTCTCGGGCGACGGCAAGCGCGACATCTGGACCAACGTGCCGGACGTGCTCGGTTCGGAGGCCAATTATATGCGCAAGCGCGGCTGGAAGCCCGGCGTTCCGTGGGGCTTTGAGGTCGTGATACCAAGTGGCTTCGACACGATGCAGAGCCGGGGCGCTTTCGCGCAGTGGACATCGCGCGGCGTCAAGCGCGCCGATGGTGGCGCCTTTCCGGCCGACGGCGAAGCAACGCTGTTGTTTCCAAGCGGCGCACGCGGGCCGGCCTTTCTGCTGACCGAGAATTTCATCGCGATCAAGACCTACAATGACTCCGATCCCTACGCGCTGGCGGTCGCGCATCTCGCCGACCGGCTGCGCGGCGGCAAACCGTTTCAAACCGCGTGGCCCGTGGATGATCCGCAACTGTCGCGCAAGGAACGCGTCGGCTTGCAACACAAACTCAAGGCGCTCGGCTATACGGTGCGCGATTTCGCCGGACGGCTCGACTTCGACATGCGCGACGCGATCCGGATTGAACAGAAGAAACTCGGCATGCGCCCGGACGGACATCCTACCCAGGAATTGCTGGAGCGCCTGGAGCGCGTTCAGTAAAAGTGGATACCGGCTGCCGCCATCATAGGCGAAGCAGTCCATACCATTTCACTCCGCAAACAGCTCGCCGATCTTGGTCCTGAGGACGTCCGTGCTAAACGGCTTGACGATATAATTATCGACTTTGGCCTTTTTTGCCGCGACGACATGCGCGGATGACAAGTTGGAGGTGACAATGACGAACCGGCATTTGGCGAGTTGCTCATCGGCGCGAACTTCCTTGAGCAATTCGTGACCGGTCATCGGCTCCATATTCCAGTCCGAAATCACCAGTGTGTATTTTTTTTCGCGCATCATGGCGAGTGCCGCCGAGCCGTCGGAGGCTTCGTCAATGTTCTTAAAGCCCAAGTGATTCAACATGGTCCTGAGAATGAGAGAGGTCGCGTTGTGATCTTCGACCACGAGGATCGGCATCGACAAATTCACGGCCATCGGTCTTTCTCCCATCAGATAGACGCATTTTCTTCACGTGAAGTGGATTCTACTTCACTGAAAACGCTCTAGTGGCGCGGACCCGACACTGGTCCCGACAGGGCAACAAGTATCGGAGTCGAACCACTTGCGTATGCGGCGTCGTTTCCGCCAGCGTTGGCCTCATAACTCACGAACGCTAGGCTCATCACATTCCGTTATGTCGTGTAAAATACGTATCATTTACACCGGCGTCGGCCGTAGGGTTTCTTTATCCTATATCGATAGCATTATTAAGTTGCCTCAATATCGGGTTCTTTCGAACGACCGATAGAAAGGTACTCCGTGCATGCGGTCCGCAATCGGCCGACTTATTTCAAATCTGTGTCCAACGCTGCATCATAGTGAGCTTGGCCGTTCTTAACGGCACGAAGGGCGGCGTTCCAATGAATACCGGTATCCGAACGCGACTGATCGGACTCGTCCTGGCAGGAATCCTGCCGATGCTTTTTCTCGTAGTCGGTTTTCTCTGGCACCACCTGGACGACGAACACGCGAAAGCTCGGCTCACCGCGGTTGACGCGGCGAAGCTCGCAGCGAGGAGCATCGACCATCACGTCGACGATGCGGCTAACTTGTTGCTCGTGGTCGGTCGAGCGGTCTCATCCGATCCGGCTGATACCGAAAAGAACGATGCGGCTCTCCGGGCGATCAAGACCGACCTTCCGGTGCACATGAATAACATTCTGCTTTACGATCTCAATGGTCATAACATCGGAATGTCCCAATGGCCTCTCGGCGAGCGAGGCCAGCTATTCTCGGGCCATCGCGGCTATTTCAAAGCGGCGCTCGAAGGGAAAATCGCGGTCGGCAGGCCGATGAAAAGCCGACTAAACTCCAACTGGATTGTCAATGTAGCGCGCCCCCTGCGTGACGACGCCGGCGCCGTGCGGGCCGTCATCGTGGTCGGCATGCAACTGGCGCGCATTAACGAGATCATTGATTTGCCAGGTTTGCCGCCGGGAGGCGCGGTCAAGATTCTAACCGAAGACGGTATCGTCGCGGGCAGCACCTTCCAACCGGAGTGGATAGGCCGCGACCTCAGCAATGATGCGGTCGTACGTCGTCACCTGGCACTCGGAGCCGCGGGCGAATCGACGGTTTGGAACGATGGCGTTTCCCGCTTTACGGCAAGCAGCAAAGCACATTCGGTCACGTGGCTCGTGATAGTCGGACTACCCGCGGATGCGATAGTCGCCCAGATGATCGAGGACTTGCGGTGGTTTCTCAGCGTCACTGCACTGGCGATCATGGCAGCGATTCTACTGGCTTGGGTGCTGTCGTCGGCAATTGTTCATCCGATACGACAATTGCAGCGCGACGCCGCCATGATCGGGGACGGCGAGTTCGACTATCGATCGCGGGTACGCACAAAGGGCGAACTGGGCGAGTTGGTCGGTGCATTCAACCGAATGGCGGATTCGTTACAACGCCAGCACAAGCAAAACGCCGAATCCAAGCGAGCTTTGCTTGCCGAGAATACCGAGCGCCAGATAGCGGAGGAAGCGCTGGTTCGGGCCAAGGAGGCCGCCGAGACGGCGAGCCTCGCCAAGTCCGAATTCCTGAGTGCGATGAGCCACGAGATCCGCACGCCGCTCAACGGTGTGATCGGCATGACCGGGCTGCTGCTGGATACCAAGCTCGATTCCCGGCAGCGCAACTACGCGGAGACGGCGAGGCAATCCGGCGAGTCGCTCATGGGGGTGATCAACGATGTCCTCGACTTCTCGAAGATCGAGGCCGGGAGGGTGGAACTCGAAGTCGTCGAGTTCGATCTCCACGATATTGTCGAGAACGTCGCCGGGATGCTGGCGGTGCGGGCCGCCGCTAAGGGGCTGGAACTGGCCAGCTTGATCGATCACGACCTTCCGGAGACTTTGCTCGGCGATCCCTCCCGGCTGCGCCAGATTCTCGCCAATCTGGCCGCCAATGCGATCAAGTTCACCGAACGGGGCGAGGTGGTGCTGCGCGCCAAGCGAGGCGCGAAGAACGAGGATGGGGTGACGATCCGTTTCGAAGTCACCGACACCGGCATCGGCATCTCGGCCGAGCAACGGTCGCGCCTGTTCGAGGCGTTCGCGCAGGCGGATGTTTCAACGACACGGAAGTACGGCGGAACCGGACTTGGTCTCGCGATCTCCTCGCAACTCGTCAAGTTGATGGGCGGCGAGATCGGTGTGGACAGCGAGCCGGGCAAAGGCAGCACGTTCTGGTTCACCGTTCGGCTCGGCGTGTCCTTAAGACCGGCCGCACGCGGCACGGAACTGCGCGGCTTGCGCGTGCTCGCGGTCGATGACAATGCGGTCAACCGGGCAATCCTGCATGAGCACGTTGTCGGCTGGCATATGCGCAATGGCAGTGCCGAGTCCGGGCCCCGGGCGCTCGAGATGCTGCGCGCCGCGGTGGCGCGCGCCGAGCCATATGCCGTGGCGATCGTCGATATGCAAATGCCGGGCATGGACGGGGTGGCCCTCGCCCGTGCCATCAAGGCCGACCCCTCGATTGCGGCAACGCGACTGATCCTGTTGACGTCGATCGGCAAAGTCGGCTCCGAGCTGGACCACGAGAGATTGTTCGACGCCTGCTTGACGAAACCCGCGCGGCAATCGGCGCTGTACAACTGTCTCGCTCAGATCATGGCCGGTCCGGAGCTGGCCAAAGATCAAGTTCTGGGCGCTGCAATCCCCTCCCCGCGCAAGCGCACCAAGCGAGCGGCCGGGCGGCGGGGTGTGCGTATCCTGGTCGCCGAGGACAATATCGTGAACCAGCAGGTGGCGGTCGGCGTGCTCGCGGCGCTCGGCTATCGCGCGGATGTTGTCGCCAACGGGCTCGAAGCTGTTGAGGCCATCGGTCTCGTGCCCTACGCGGCGATCCTGATGGACTGTCAGATGCCGGAGATGGATGGGTTCGAGGCGGCCCAGGAGATCCGGCGACGCGAAAAAACCGGCCGACATATCCCGATCATTGCGCTGACGGCCGACATCCTGAAGGACGCACGCGCCAAGTGCCTGGCGGCCGGAATGGACGACTACATCACCAAGCCGCTCAAGATGCAGGAACTCGGTGCCGCTCTTGAGCGATGGCTGCCGAGCACCGTAGCGTCCAAAAGCCAGACCAATCCGCAACCCGAGGGCGACATTAGCATCGCTCCGTCGCTGGTCGCCGATCTCGATAGCCCGTTCGACCCGCTCCACGACGCGCGGTTGCCCGAGAAATCTACCGGGTAAGCCATGTGCATTTCTTGCGTCTCGGTGAGTGCCGCCGAACGTTCGAAAGGCCCCGTCCAATGTCGTTAAAGCCCAACTGATTTAATAGGGCCGGTTCAACATTGCCCGGTGAGCTCTGGTCTAATGTGATACGAGCGCCACGCTCATCACATTCTCCATACCCTGGAAACTACGTATCATTTACCAGCGTCAGCTTAGGGTTTATTTATCCTATATCGTTAGAATTATTAAGGTGGCTCATATTGGTTCTTCAATCCACCAATAGATGGGTATTCCGCGCACGCGTCCGCAAATGGCCGCTCTATCTGACTCGATGAACGCTATGTCTGGCGAACTTGGCCGGGCTAAGCGACACGAAGGGCGGCTCTGCCAATGAATACCGGTATCCGAACGCGATTGAACGTGCTCGTCGTGGCGGCCATCCTGCCGCTGCTGGCGCTGGCGGGCGTTTTTCTATGGGACCGAATTAGCGCCGACAGTGCCATTGCTCGCGACGACGCCCGTGATGCGGTAAAGCTCGTCGCGGAGCGCATCGATGATTATTTCGACCACATGAGCACCTTCCAGATCGTGATAAGTCGAATGCTCTCCGGCAATCCGGCCGACACCGAAAAAAACGATGTGGTGCTCCGGTCCGTCAGGGCTGAGCTGCCGGGTTATATCAATAACCTTCTGGTTTTCGATCTCAAAGGTCATAACATCGGAACGTCGCAATGGCCTATGACCGAGAAGAGCCGATTTTTCGTGGGCGACCGTTCATTTTTCAAAGATGCGGTCGAGAAGAAGCAGGTCACGATCAGCGAGCCGCTTACCAGCCGAGTAGACGGCAGCTGGATTGTTACCGTAGCGCGTCCGCTGATTGACGAGACCGGAAGCCTGCGCGGCGTCATGAACCTCGGCACCAAGCTGGCGCGCATCAGCGACATCACCGATGCGGCAAGTTTGCCGCGCGGAAGCGCGGTCAGAATTCAGACCGATCGCAGCATCATCGTCGGCCACACCGATCACCAGGACTGGGTCGGGCGCGATGTCAGCGATAATCCGCTCATCCGCCGTCAGCTTGAACTCAAAGAGGTCGTCGCGGAGACAGTTTGGCCCGACGGCATGACGCGCGTGACGGCGTCCGTCACGGCACGGGCGGTCCCCTGGATCGTGACGGTCGGCCTGAGCACGGATACAGCCCTCGCAGCCAAGCATATGCGATGGGCGTTCATCTTGACCGTACTGGCGATCACGGCCGCGTTTCTGCTGGCTTGGGCCCTATCGTCTGGAATCGTTCGGCCGTTACGACAACTGCAGCACGATGCCGCCATCATCGGAGCCGGCCGGCTCGACTATCGTTCCCAGGCTCCCAAAAAGGGCGAGATGGGCGAGTTGGTCGGCGCCTTCAACAGCATGGCGGATTCATTGCAGCGCCAACAGACGGAGAACGACGAATCCCGGCGAGCCTTGCTGGCCGAGCGCCAGCGGGCGGAGGACGCCAATCGCGCCAAGTCCGAATTCCTGAGTGCGATGAGCCACGAGATCCGCACGCCGCTCAACGGCGTGATCGGCATGACCGGGCTGCTGCTGGATACCAAGCTCGATTCCCGGCAGCGCAACTACGCGGAGACGGCGAGGCAATCCGGAGAATCGCTGTTGGGCGTGATCGACCATGTCCTTGACTTCTCGAAGATCGAGGCCGGGAGGGTGGAGCTCGAAGTCGTCGAGTTTTATCTCCACGACATTGTCGAGAACGTCGCCGGGATGCTGGCAGTGCGGGCCGCCGAAAAGGGGCTGGAACTGGCCAGCTTGATCGATCACGACCTTCCGGAGACTTTGCTCGGCGATCCCTCCCGGCTGCGCCAGATTCTCGCCAATCTGGCCGCCAATGCGGTCAAGTTCACCGAACGAGGCGAGGTGGTGCTGCGCGCCAAGCGGGGCGCGGAGAACGAGGATGGGGTGACGATTCGTTTCGAAGTCACCGACACCGGCATCGGCATCTCCACCGAACAGCAATCCCGCCTGTTCGAGGCGTTTGCCCAGGCGGATATTTCGACGACACGGAAGTACGGCGGAACCGGACTTGGTCTCGCGATCTCCTTGCAACTCGTCAAGTTGATGGGCGGCGAGGTCGGTGTGGACAGCGAACCGGGAAAAGGCAGCACGTTCTGGTTCACCGTCCGGCTCTGCGTGTCGTCGAGGCCGGCGGCACGCGGCACGGAACTGCGCGGCTTGCGCGTGCTTGTGGTCGACGACAACGCGGTCAACCGGGCGATCCTGCATGAGCACATTATCGGCTGGCATATGCGCAATGGCAGTGCCGACTCCGGCACCCGGGCGCTCGAGATGCTGCGCGCCGCGGTGGCGCGCGCCGAGCCATATGCCGTGGCGATCGTCGATATGCAGATGCCGGGCATGGATGGGGTGGCACTTGCGCGTGCCATCAGGGCCGACCCCTCGATTGCGGCAACGCGGCTGATCCTCTTGACCTCGATCGACCAAGAAGTCGCCAGCCAGGACGGTTCCAAGCTGAACCGCGGATTGTTCGATGCGTGCTTGACGAAGCCCGCGCGGCAATCGGCGCTCTACGACTGCCTGGCGCAGATCATGGCCGGTCCGGAGCTGGCCAAAGATCAAGTTCTGGGCGCTGCAATCCCCTCCCCGCGCAAGCGCACCAAGCGAGCGGCTGGAGGGCGTGGAGCGCGTATCCTGATCGCCGAGGACAATATCGTGAACCAGCAGGTGGCGGTCGGTATCCTCGCAACGCTCGGCTATCAGGCGGATGTTGTCGCCAACGGGCGCGAAGCTGTCGAGGCCGCTGGCCTCGTGCCCTACGCGGCGATCCTGATGGATTGTCAGATGCCGGAGATGGATGGGTTCGAGGCGGCCCAGGAGATCCGGCGCCGCGAAGGAACCGGCCGGCATATCCCGATCATTGCGCTGACGGCCGACATCCTGAAGGAGGCGCGCGCCAAGTGCCTGGCGGCCGGAATGGACGACTATATCACCAAGCCGCTCAAGATGGAGGAGCTCGGTGCCGCTCTCGACCGATGGCTGCCGAGCGCCGCTGCGCCCAAAAGCCAAATCATCGCGGCCGATCGGCAACCCGAGGGCGCAGTCGATCGCCAGGTTCTGGACAGTCTGCGCGACGTCGAGCGCGCCGGAGCGCCTGGCTTGGTGAAAAAGATAACCGATCTATTCCTTGAGGATACGCCGCGGCAGTTGACCGACCTGCGCGAGTCCGTCCAGCGCAGCGACTCCGTTGGTCTGGCGAAGACGGCCCATACGCTGAAGGGAAGCGCCGCCAATCTGGGCGCGCGCGGGATGGTTCGGATCTGTGCCGAACTCGAGGCGCTCGGACGCGATGGAGACATCAGTATCGCTCCGTCGCTGGTCGCCGACCTCGAGAACGAGTTCGATCCGGTCCGCGAGGCGCTCCTTTCTGAGGATTCGAAAGGGTAAGCCATGCGTATTCTTATCGCAGAAGATCACCTCGCTACGAGCCTGATCCTGGAAGCCGCGGTGCGATCGCTTGGCCATGAATGCCACTTGGCAAGCGACGGTGAACAGGCCTGGCAACTGTTCCAGAATGTCGATGTAGATGCCATTATCAGCGATCGCATGATGCCTGGAATGGATGGGCTCGAACTTTGCCGCCGGGTTCGGGCAAATGACGGCGCCTACACCTATTTCATCTTTCTGACGGGGGCGGACCAAAAGACGGAAGTAATGAGCGGCATGGAGGCCGGCGCGGACGATTACCTCGTCAAGCCACTCGATGCTGATGAGCTGAAGATGCGGCTGTTCGTCGCCTCGCGGGTCACGTCGCTCCACAGACGATTATTTCAGCAGTCGGCCGAACTAGGGGAGCTTAATCGTCAGCTCTTCGAGCAGTCGCGTGTGGATCCACTCACAAAGCTCGGCAACCGCCTCAGGCTGCGCGAGGACCTCGAAGTCATTCGCGCGAGGGCCGAACGGTCCGGGCATGCCTACTGCGCGGTGATGTGCGACATCGATTGTTTCAAGGCTTACAACGACAACAATGGTCATCTTGCCGGCGATGAGGTGCTGCGCGCTGTGGCGCAGACAATGATGAGCACATGTCGGGGTACCGACCGGGCCTATCGCTATGGCGGGGAAGAGTTTCTGCTCCTGCTGTCCGAGCACTCTCTCGACGGCGGGTTGACAGGGGCCGAGCGGCTCCGCCGGGCCATCGAGGAACTGGCAATTCCGCATGAGTCCAGTCCGGCAAAACGGGTGACCATTAGTGCTGGGGTGGCGTCGTTATCGAATCCCAAATTCACGACGGTGGAAGCCTGGCTGAATCAAGCGGATGCCGCGCTTTATCGCGCGAAACAATCGGGACGCAACCGTGTCGTGGCCCATGAGGACCAGCGTTCGGAACCGGACCTATCTCGCAATCGGCGCGCCTAAAACATGGTCCCGAAATGTGGGAGCCGGTTTTCGGAAAAGATCATGCTCAAACAAGACCGAGGCTGACGAGCGCGCCAAGCTGCGCCTCGCGGTCACGGCCGCGCGGGAAATATGCTCGTAGACGCCCCACGGCGGCGGGTAAAATCAGTGTTCGCGAAACCGTCTGGTTCCAGCTAGAAGGCGGGCACCCCATATAGGGGCTCCTCATGCGTGGCTTTCCGGAACCTATGGCGCCCCCCCTTCTACAACTCACCGACATTTCGCTGACCTTTGGCGGTACGCCGTTGCTCGACCAGGCCGAATTGTCGGTCTCGCAGGGCGACCGGATCTGCCTCGTCGGCCGCAACGGGTCCGGCAAATCGACCCTGCTCAAGATCGTCGCCGGCTTGGTCGAGCCCGACAAGGGCGTGCGGTTCGCCCAGCCGGGCGCGACCATCCGCTATCTGCAGCAGGAACCGGACTTTACCGGTTTCGCGACCACGCTGGACTATGTCCAGGCCGGCCTCGCGCCCGGCGACGACGGCTATCAGGCGCACTACCTGCTGGAACAGCTTGAGCTGACCGGCCACGAAGACCCGACGCACCTGTCCGGCGGCGAGGCCCGCCGCACCGCGCTGGCCCGCGTGCTGGCACCCTCGCCCGACATCCTGCTGCTGGACGAGCCGACCAACCATCTGGATCTGACCACCATCGAGTGGCTGGAAGGCGAACTGGCTTCCCGCCGCTCAGCCCTGATCCTGATCAGCCATGACCGGCGGTTTCTGAGCAACCTGTCGCGCGCCAGCGTCTGGCTGGACCGCGGCAAGACCCGCCGGATCGACATCGGCTTCGGCCAGTTCGAGGCCTGGCGCGACGAGCAACTGGCCGCGGAGGAACTCGAACAGCACAAGCTCGACCGCAAGATCGAGGCGGAGCAGCACTGGCTGCGCTATGGCGTCTCCGGCCGGCGCAAGCGCAATGTGAAGCGCCTCGGCAATCTGTATGCGTTGCGCCAGCAGCGGCGCGACTATCGCGGCTCGACCGGCAACGCCTCGATCAGCGCCGCGCAAGCCGACAAATCCGGCTCGCAGGTCATTGAGGCCAAAGGCATCAGCAAGGCCTATGGCGACCGGCCGATCGTCACGGATTTCTCGATCCGCATCATGCGCGGCGACCGCATCGGCATTGTCGGCCCGAACGGCACCGGCAAGACCACCTTGCTCAACCTGCTGACCGGCGCGATGCCGCCGGACTCAGGTGAAGTGAAGCACGGCACCAATCTGCAAATGGCGACGCTGGACCAGCATCGCGAAAGCCTCGATCCGAACTGGACCTTGAGCGAAGCCATGACCGGCGGTCGTGGCGACACCCTGACCATCGGCGGCCAGCCGAAACACGTCGTCAGCTACATGAAGGACTTTCTGTTCTCGCCCGAGCAGGCGCGCACGCCGCTCCGCGTGCTGTCGGGCGGCGAGCGCGGCCGGTTGACGCTGGCGCGGGCGCTGGCGGCGCCGTCCAATATGCTGGTGCTGGACGAGCCGACCAACGACCTCGACCTCGAAACGCTCGACGTGCTGGAGGAAATGCTCGCCGACTATGCCGGCACGGTGATCCTGATCAGCCACGACCGCGACTTCCTCGACCGCGTCGTCAGCGCCGTGGTGGTGCCGGACGGCGAAGGCAGATGGACCGAATATGCCGGCGGCTATAGCGACATGCTGGCGCAGCGCAAGATCGACGACGCGGCGCGGCCCAAGGCCGGCAAGGCATCGAGCGACAAAGCCGCTGCCGGCAAGCCGGCCACGGGGTCAGAGAAGGCCGCGCCGGCCAAGCGGCGTCTGACCTTCAACGACAAGCACGCGTTGCAGGATCTGCCCAAACGCATCGCCAAGCTGGATAAGTCGATCAAAGCATTGCAGGAGCGGCTGGCCGATCCGAGCCTATATGCACGGGATCCGAAATCGTTTGCCGAAACCTCCACCGCTTTGGCGACGGCGCAGACCGAACTCGCCGCCAACGAGGAGAAGTGGCTGGAGCTTGAAATGTTGCGCGAGGACATCGAGGGCTGATTTACGCGTGACGCTTGGCAAGCCATTCCAACGCACCCCGACCGGCCGCCGCGCCGGTCGCGAACGAGGCCTGCAGTAGATAGCCGCCGGTCGGCGCTTCCCAATCCAGCATCTCGCCGGCCGCGAAGACGCCCGGCCGGCCGCGCAGCATGAAGGCGTCGTCGACAGCATCGAATGCGATGCCGCCTGCGGTTGAAATTGCCCGCGCGATCGGCGCCGTGCCGGTCAGGCGTACCGGTACCGCGTTGATGAGAGCAGCCAACACTTCCGGCGCCATCGCGGATAACGGCGTCGGTGCGCCGAGTGTCGCTTCGTGCAGCAGCCCGATCGCGGCCGGCGACAGGCCGGCGGCTTTGCGCAGGAAATTCGACAGCGACTGCTTGGCGCGCGGCATCGCCAGACGCAACGCCAGTTCGTCCGGCGTAAGATCGGGGCGGAGCGCGATGTGCAGCACGGCCTCGCCGGTGCGGTCGATCGTCTCGCGCAGCGGTGCCGCCAGCGCGTAGATGCCGCCGCCTTCCAGGCCGGTCTCGGTAATAACGGCCTCGCCGCGCATGTCCTCGCCGCCGAACGCCAGCGCGATCCGCTTCAGCGGCTGTCCGGCAAAGCGGGTGCGGAACAACTCCGACCACGCCACGGTGAACCCGCAATTGGCCGGCTTGAGCGGCGCGACCGCGACGCCGACGCCCGCCAGAACATCGACCCAGCCGCCATCGGAACCGAGCTTCGGCCAGCTGGCGCCGCCCAGCGCCAGCACCACCGCGTCCGCCTGAACAGACACCGGCCCGTCGGGACCCTTGAAGCGCGGGCCACCCTCGCCGTCCCAGCCGGTCCAGTGGTGCCGCAGCTTGAGATCGACGCCGGACGCCGCGAGGCGCCGCAACCAGGCGCGCAGCAACGGCGACGCCTTGAAGCTGACAGGGAATACCCGCCCGCTCGACCCGACAAAGGTCGGCTGACCCAGTTCCTCGCTCCAGGCTCGCAGCGCGTCGGGCGGGAACGCCTCGATGGCGCGCCGCAGATGCGCCGCCTGCTGGGCACCGTAGCGGTCCAGGAACGCCTCCAACGGCTCGCTGTGGGTCAGGTTGAGGCCGCCCCGGCCGGCCAGCAGGAACTTGCGCCCGACCGACGGCATCCGGTCATATACCGCGACGGCCGCGCCACCGTGCGCCAGAACCTCGGACGCCATCAGCCCGGCGGGCCCGCCGCCGATAACCGCAACCGTTGGTCGAGATGAAGTGAACACGGCTGCGTATTGGCAGATTCCAGACGTGGAAGGAATGGCGTTCGCCCAAGAACAGTGCCGACCAAAGGGCAAACCTTCACGCAGCCGGGGTCCGAGGATTCTCCTAGTTATTGATATTCTTGATATGTTCAGCAAAATCCTGGGCTAAATGGCCAGCAGGCCGCTCTGCGCCGGCGCCATCGCCCAGCTCGAGGACGAGATGACGACGTATGACGACGAATATTGCCTGCGCCGCTATCGTGCCATGCAAGACGCCGAGCCGCAGTGGTTCGAAAATGCCGTCGATTGCCCGACAACGATTCTCTTCGAGAACGATGAGATCCAGGATGCCCAAGTCGCCGTCCGCGCCGAGCGGCTGGCGGAAGGCTCACCGGTGGACGATCTGCGTGTCGGGGTTCTGGCCGAAGATCACTTTATGGGGTGCCTGATTCGCGACGCCGTGCGGTTCTCGGACGGCCGCCTCGGCCTATACAATCGGGTCATGGCGACCGGCGGCGTGGTCATGCTGCCTTTGATCGGTGATCAAATCGCGCTCATCCGAATATTTCGACACGCCCCACGCCGTTGGTTCTTAGAAGCGCCCCAGGGCTTTCTGACACCCGACGGAAATCCGATGGAAGCAGCGCGGCGCGAACTCCTGGAAGAAATCGGCGCATCGGCCATTGAGCTGATCCCGATGGGCCTCGTATATACGAGCACGGCCCTCACTTCCGAAAATCTGAAGCTCTTTATCGCGCGCATTGACAGTGTTGGGCTGCCACAGCGCGAAGAGGGCATCGATAGTATTCACCTGATCGGTCGCGACGAGATCGACCGGCATTTGCTGGACGGAACCATTTGCGACGGGCCAACCACAACGGCGATCACGCGCGCGCGGTTACGCGGCCTGCTTTAGACACCGCTGTTACCGCGCGGCGATCGTCGCGACGCCGGCGGTGACGAGAACGCAGCCGAGAATTCGAGGCAACGACCAAGGCTCTCTGAGGGCGAAAATGCCGATCAGGCACGCGAACAAGATGCTGCTTTCGCGAAGCGCGACCACGCCGCCCACCGGCGATGCACTGAGCGCCCATAGAAAGACCGCGAAAGATCCAATCCCGAGCAGTCCGGATATGCAGGTCAATTGCCAATGCGTCCACAGCGTAAGCCAAAGCGCCCTGCCCTGTACCGCGCTTACGGCAGCGACGAATACGCCGCCATCAAACAACAACAGCCATGCCGTATAGGATAGCCAGTCCTTGCTCAGGCGGGTGCCGAGGCTGTTGCTGACGGAATAGCCCGAAACCATCAGCGCCGCGATAGCGACAAAGATCAGCGTCCGGCCGCTCATACGGAACTCGAGCTTCTCCGTTGCAAACATCAGGACACCCATCGTCAGCAAGATGATGCCGATCAACTGCTGACCTGTCGGAATTTCGCCCATGGCCGCGAACGCGATCAGGGTCGCAAAAACCGGCGTGAGGCCGCGCGCCGCCGGATAAGACTGGCTGAGATCGCCGTGCCGATACGCGTAGCTCAGGCTCACTTTGTACGTCGACTGCAGCAGTGCGGACAGCACCAGAATGGGCCAAATCTCCGCGGCCGGAAACGCGACGAAAGGCACTACCAGGAGAGCGGCGCCGGCACTGACAAGATTCATCCCGGCCATCGTCGCGATGCCGTTCTGGCTGGCCTTCACGAGAGCATGCCAAGATGCATGCAGCACGGCCGCCAATAGCATCAAACTGACAATCAGCGGGTCCATGGCTCGGCCGGCTTCAAGCTTTCTGCTCCACGAGCGACAATCTGTTCCGAGAACGCTGCGTCAGCGATCGGCGCGAACAATGGTTCGTTCGGTCGTGAAGGCTTCGACGGCCGCGACGCCAATGCCGGCTCCCCGGCTTCTGGCCAGAGCTTCGAGCGCCTGAATGGAACGTGCATGAGGCTCGGCGCGCATGTCGAAAGCATACAATTCCAGCGCCTTCAGCTTGCGGGCAAGCACCGACGCAATATCGACGAAATGGTTGGGCTTAAACCCGGCACCAAAACTGGCGGGCGCCCAATCCGTGCTGGACGCAATCTCATAGGCGTAGAATTCGGTCACCGGGCACGTCGGCGCGGGCCGCAATGCGGTCGCGGTCGCGCGGTAGGCGGTCTGGTGATCGATATTCAGATTGTCGCCATGACTGACATAGACAATCGCGGGCTTTACGTCAGCGACTACCGCCTCGATCACGGCCACGACGTCGCTCAACGGAACGCTGTCGCTGCGGTTTTCCGGAAAGCCGGCAAAGACCGGCGGCTCAGCACCGAGCAGCTTTGCGGCCTGCCCGGCGGCCTCGCGACGCCTGCCGTCGAGACCCTGACCGTCGCCGCACAGAATGAGCACGTGCACCTTGTGACCGGCGCCGGCATGAACCGCGATGGTACCGCCGACGCCGAGAACCTCATCGAGTCCATGCGGCGCCACAACCAGGATCGGCCGCTTGTCCATGCTAGGCGCCGTAGAACGCGTTAACGGAATCCGCCACGTAGCCGATCTGCTGTTCGGTCAGATACTGATGGTGAGGCAACGCCAATACCTGATCGGCCTGTTGTTCGGCCTTCGGAAAATCGCCGCGCTTGTATCCGAGCCGCGCCGCCGCCTTATGCAAATGCAGGGGCGTCGCATAGTAAACCAGCGACTGAATGCCCTTCTGCAGAAGATGCGCCTGCAGTTCGTCGCGGCGCTCGGCCTGCGTGATCATCATCACGAAGGAATTCTTCTCGTATGTCTGACACGGTGGAATATAGATCTGCTTGGCCTTAATCCGCGCCCGGTACAGTTCAACGTTCTTCTGGCGGCGCGAGATGACGTCCGCAAGACGGCCGAGCCGAAAGCTCAGAACCTCGGCGTTCAGGCTGTCCAGCCGGGAGTTCACCCCGTACATCACGCAGGTATCGCGGTCCTGAAGACCATGATTGCGATAGAGACGGATCCGCTTGGCGACATCTTCGTCGTCCGTGACGAGGAATCCGCCGTCGCCGATGGCGTTCAGATTCTTCAACGGATGAGCCGAAAAGGTGCCGACGTTTCCGAACGTGCCGCCGTGCCGCCCCTTGTAATAAGCGCCCATCGACTGCGCCGCGTCCTCGATGACAAAGAGGTTATGCCGCTTCCCGATCGCCATAATGGCGTCCATGTCGGCGATGCGGCCGCTCCAGTGCACCGGCATGATCGCCTTGGTGCGTGGCGTGATCTTCTTTTCGATCTCCGCCGGATCGATGTTCTGGTCTTCGCGCACGTCGGCATACACCGGCGTCGCCCCGACATGCGCGATCGATCCGGTTGAGGCCACGAAGGAGATCGGCGTCGTGATCACTTCGTCGCCCTTGCCAATCCCGAGCGCCCATAGCGCCAGCATGAGCGCATCGGTTCCGTTGCCGCAACTGACACAGTGCTTGGCCCCGGTATAATCGGTCACGTGCTTTTCGAAGTCGGTGACCTCCTGGGTCATCACCAGATGGCCCTGCGACAGAACCCGTTCGACACAGGCCATCAGCTCTTCGCGTTCCTCGATGAAGCGCTGCTGCAGATCGATGAATGGTACCTTGAGGTCGATCATGTACGCCTTCCGTTGTAGAATTCCTGGACAGTCTCAATCACATGGTCTTGTTCGGCGCGGCCGAGATGCTGATCGACGGGAAAACTGATCGTCTCTCTGCAATGCCGTTCGGTCACCGGAAAATCCCCGGCCTTATATCCGACGGGTCGCAGGGCGTCCTGCAGGTGAAGCGGAATGGGATAGTGGATCTTCGCCTCGATGCCCCGGGAGATGCAATGCTTGAGCAGGGCATCCCGATCCTCGACGAACAGGATATACAGCAGATAGACGTTCTTGGTGTATGGCCGCCGCTCCGGCACGCGAACACCCGGAATGCCCTTGAAGCCATTGTCATAATGGGCCGCGGCCGCAATGCGCCCGGCGACGATATCCCCGAGTTGGCGCAGGATCCACTTTCCGACAACAGCCTGCAATGAATCCAGCCGAGAATTATAGCCGAAGGTCTCCATCTCGTCGCGGTTACGCAGACCGTGATTGCGCAACAGACGGACCTTACGGTTCATTTCGTCGTCATTGGTGACGACGATTCCGGCATCGCCCCAGACGTTGATGATCTTCAGCGGATGCATTGAAAACGCGGTGGCGTCGCCCCAGGTACCGACACGCTTTCCATTGTATTCGCCCATAAGGCTTTGGCAGCCATCCTCGATAATGCGTAGATCGTGCTTCTTCGCGATCTCCATGATCGTCGGCATTTCAGCGACATCACCGGTCAGATGAACGGGAATGATCGCCTTGGTGCGCGGCGTTATCGCGCGCTCAAGCTGATCGACATCGAGGCAGAACGTATCGTCGCAATCGACAAAGACGATCTTGGCTCCGACCTCGGCCATGGCCCCCACGGTCGCATAGAATGTATTGGCGGCGGTGATCACCTCGTCGCCCGGTCCGATGCCGAGCGCGCGCAGCGGAATCTTCAGCGCGTCGGTGCCAGACCCAACTCCGATGGCGTGCTTCACCCCGAGCGTGGCGGCGAACATCTCCTCGAATTCCTGCACGACCTTGCCGAGCGTGAAGTCACCGCTCTTCACCAACGCTCGCATCTCGTCAAAGACGGCATCGACATCGGCGAACTGCTGCGCAAGTGGCGAATAGCGGACGTGCATATCGGATCTCTGATAAAGGCGAGCTTGTCCAGCCGCGCCCGCTAGAATGGACCTTTAAAAAACGGGTCCGGCGCATCGATCGGCAAATTCTTGCGCTGCTCTTCGAGCGACGCCAGGGCGAGCTGCATTTTGTCGTCACCGATCCCCAGCATCTTGCCAACCTCGCGCGTGATGCGCAGCGAATCAGGATAGACGCCGACGACGAGGCCCCGGGAACTCGGCGTCGGATGATCCGGCAGACCGAGGCGCACCGGCGCCGCTTTGAGCGCCGAGAAATTCTGACCGACAACCGCCGCAACGACCTCGGCGCCGATGCCGTACATGACAAAACCGGTGTCGACCGTGATCAGATGTCCGGACTTCTTCACCGACGCCTGAATGGTCGCCATGTTCAGCGGGCGCAGCACCCGCATGTCGATGACCTCGACCGAGCAGCCGATATCGCGCAGCACATCGGCCGCGCGGATTGCCTCCAGCACCGCATGCGCGGTTGCGACGATCGTCACATCCTTGCCTTCGCGCACCACGCGAGGGCCATCGAGCGGATTCTTGTAATACCCTTCCGGCACATGTCCGGTTGCGTAGTGCAGAAACCGATGTTCAATAAAGATCACCGGATTATCGTCCTCGATGGCCGATATCAGCATGCCTTTGGCATCGGCCGCGAAAGCCGGCATGACAACCTTGAGGCCTGGAAAATACGAAAAGATCGGCTCGAGGCTTTGAGAATGTTCGGGGCCTTGGCCCCAGCCGCGCCCGATCACCATCCGGATAACGAGAGGGACCTTGTGCTGACCATTGCTGATGTAATGTGATTTTGCCGCGTTGTTCACGATCTGCTCCAGTGCGAGCAGCGCAAACTCTACGCGATGGAATCCAATCACCGGCCGTTGGCCATTCAGCGCGGCACCGACCGCGATGCCGACCGCACCATTTTCGGCGACCGGCATCTCAATGATGCGATCCTCTCCGAAGCGCTTGGCAATTCCCTTGATCGTCCCCCACATCGAGGCTGGATCGTCGACACCCTGCGCGAACATAAACGTACGATCGTCGCGGGCAAAGGATTCGATGAGGCCCTCGCGGATCGCGTCCGCAAGCGTGATGATGCGCTCCTGGGATACCGCTTGCGCCGTCATGCGTAGACAAACTGGCTGGCTTGAGCCGGTTCCGGCAATGGCGCAGCGCGCGCAAAGGCCCGCGCGCTTTCGATCTCGACCGTAATTGCTTCGACCATGGCCTTCTCTCGCTGCGGCGCGAGACCAGAACCCAGCTTTTTATGCAACGCCCGGATCGGGCAGCGCGTCTCCCACTGTAGATACTCGGCCTCGGTACGATAGCCGATGCGGTTGTCGAAGTTCGGACCGCAATGCTCCCGCCAGCGATAGGTGTCGAGCAGCAGAAAGGTCGGCCCGTTACCACAGCGGGCATGAGCGACCGCGTCCGACATCAGACGATAGGTTTCTTCGAGGTTGTTACCATCGCCATGCGCCGCACGCATTCCGTGGGCAAGCGCGACATTCGTCAGCGGACGATCCGGCTGCCTTTGTCGCAGCGGCGTGTAGACCGAGTAAAGGTTATTTTCGCAGACGAACACGATGGGAAGCCGATGCAGGACGGCGAAATTCGCACTCTCATGAAAAACGCCTTCTTCGATCGAGGCGTCACCGATAAAAGCTACGGTGACCTTACCGCTTCGCATTCGTTTGTCGGCCAGCGCGCTTCCTGTCGCGATCGGGATCGAACTCGCGACAATCGGAATGCTCGCCATCATACCTTTTTCGAGATCCATTAAATGCATGGATCCGCCGCGGCCGCCGATGCAGCCGGCAGCCTTACCGCAAATCTCGGCAAACATACGATTGAGGTCACCGCCCTTGGCGAGATAGTGCGCGTGGCAACGGTGGGTGCTGTAAATTTTATCGGTCAGCGCCAGCGCGTCGCATACACCGACTGCCGCTGCCTCCTGGCCAATGGAGAGGTGCACCGGGCAGCGCATCTCGCCCTCTCCATAATGCTCGGCAATCGCCTCTTCGACCATCCGGATCCGCAGCATTTTCCGGTAGGCTTCGACAAGCTGCTCCACCGATAACGCAGCCTCCGACGAGACGCGATCGGCGCTTATTACCTGAGCGGATTCGCTATTCACAGGCATATCCCATTCGTTTGCACCAGCCCCGCATGACTATCTTATGCGTTGTATTTTGTCTATCTAACGACCCTTTCAACAGTGGCCGGCTGCACTGGCGCTCGTTCAGGATTTCGGCGGGTTCGATGCGGCCGAAACCACCGGCGACTGCGACGACCTTCGCCCGCTGGCATATTTACGCAACCGCCGTCGCCATCGGACGGGAGTATGATCGCGAAGGTAGCTCCAGCTCGCGCGCGTCACGATCCTGCCTACAAGGCGGGGCGAAAGAAGCGCACGGCCGCTCCTGCTTTGCAGCAACCACCATAACGTCGAGAAATGATATTCCGGCAGGACAGCCGTCTGGCGCAAAAGGCGGAACACATCTTCGTAGCCAGGCGACGCCAGAACCATCAGCACTTTTTCCAAGGCGGCGTGACGGCGCTGCGGGTCTCGCAATGCGGTGGCCGAATACGAGTCTCCACGGACCGCCACATAGGTAAGTTGCTCAGGCAGATAGACCACGCCCTGTCGCAAAGCTACGACCATGGTAACGAACCAATCGGACAACAAGTCCAGCTCTTCGCGATATCCTCCGGCGGCCCGAAACGCAGCCTGCCGGTAAATCCCCGTATTGGGCGAAATGTGAAAATAATTCCTAGAAAACAGCGAAGCCAGGACAGGGCCATTAAAGAAGACTGGGCGCTCGCTCAGATAAAGCGGAAACAGAATCGCGCGATCGGAGTCATGATAATATTCGGACGGATCGGAAAAGCAGAGGCCGGCGTCCGGGAAGCGGACGAGCTCTTCGACGCAACGCTGCAGAAAATTGACTTCGACGCAATCGTCCGAGGCCGCGATATAAACGAATTCGCCGCTCGCCTGGGCCAAGCCCGATTGAACGGCGCGATGAATCCCATGATGCGTGTCGAGCGGAACGAGTTGAACGCGACGGTCCTTTTCCTGGTAGCGCCGCACCAGATCAGGACTTCCATCCGAAGATGCGTCGTCCACGACAAGGAGCTCAAACCGAGTCCATGTCTGCGCCAGCATCCCGTCGAGGGCTTTGGGAAGATAGTGCGCATGATTACGGTTGGGCAGAATAACAGACACCAATGGCTGAGTGGCTTGCAGCTCACTCATACGATCTCCTGTTGGTGAGCAGCAGCCAGCCCCTCTTCAAGCCCGGTGAACCGAAACTTCGGAAACGAACGCAACAATGCTGTGACGTCGAATGCACGGTGGGTTACCGGATTTTTCCGTGGGGTTCCGTTGACCTCGACGGTCGACGGGAAAAGACTCGCGACCATCCGGGCTAGGTCGGAGAAAGCGACGGGTTTTCCGGTCGCGAGATTGAGCAGACCGGCGCTACGATGGCGGATCACTAATTCGATCAGCGCCACGACATCATCGATATAGATGTGATCGCGAGTCTCCTCACCGTCCCCGAACAGGCTGATGCGACCGTCCTTGCGTGCCATCCGGCGAAGTCGATTGGGCCCATAGGAATTGTGGGTATCGTCCGCGCCGTAGATCAATGTCGGTCGTAGGATCGCGAGCGGCGCCTTCGCCGACTGCTTGATCATGATTTCCCGCGCCATGTGCATCGCGGCATACAGATCGTTCGGTTCGGCGCAGCTCGTCTCGTCGACGAGGCCGGAGCGAAACGGATACACTGCGTCGGAGCTGACATATACGATATGGGCCGGCGGCTTGGCTTCGATCGCCGCGCAGACCGCGGCCGCCATTTTCAAGTTATCGAGGAACGGCGGAATACCGCGCCCCTTGTCGGGCGTTAGCGCCGCAAGAAAAACCAGCGTGTCGTCTGAACGCAGTTCGGCGGAAATCTTGTCGGCCGCATTGCCAGCGGTGAGATCGACCTGTTCGCGGCCAAGCGAAAGCACAGGCGTCTTGTTCGCATTCAGATGCGCGACCAGTCTACGGCCGACAAAGCCATTCGGCCCGAGAATGACGACACGCGACGGAGCCTGCGCGTCGCTATTATGGTGTTGCAACATGGAACCCTACCTTAGCGCGCGAGGCCTAGACGCCCAGCGTATGATGAGAAAGACCCGCTGCATAGCAGGCTGCCCGGTCCAGGCACGCAAACGGATCGATCACGATCTTGCCGCGCAGACGGCCCGCCACATCAGCCGGCTTGAGATCCTTGAATTGCGGCCACGGCGTCATGATGATCAGGGCGTCCGCATCCGCCACGGCCGCAAGGGCATCGATCGCTCCGGACAGACGCGGGTGCCAATCCCCGTTGACGGCCACGACCGGATCATACGCCGTGACAGCAAAGGGCGCGACATCCGCCAGCAACGCAAGCGCGGGCGAATTCTTCGTCGAGTGGGTATTTTCCTTGTAGGCAAGCCCAAGCAGCGCAAGTTTTGCATCGGTGACGGCCGGCAGAACCAATTCGTGCAGCTTCCGCAACACCCAATCGCGCCGGAAGCGGCTATTGGCCTGCCAGGCGCGCACCACGCCAACATCCGTGCCATGGGCGTCACCGAGTTCCACCATCGTGGCCAGATCGCGCTCGAGATTGCCGCCGGAGATGCCGAGGCCCGGCGCCAGGTAGGAATAGGGGCCTATTCGCCGATCCAGCCGCAGCGCCGGCACGATCTCGGACCAGTCCGCGCCGATGTTCTCGCAGATTCCGGCGAGGGTATTCGCGGTCGCCACGGACGCAACCAGACAGCAGTTGATGGCGATCTTGGCCAGTTCCGCGCTCTCGAACCGCATCGGCAGGATCGGACAACCAAAGGCCTCCAGATATCGCGCCAGAGCCGGCGGCAACGGCTGATGGGGGTCCAAACACCCAACGATAAACCGCTCTGGTTTGGTGGCCCGTTCAACGGCGCGGCCGAAGATCAGGGTTTCAACCTGGTAGAACAAAAGCCGCCCCTGTTGCGCACGGGCGCGCGTGTAGCCGGGCGCGACCTGGCTCAGGATCACGATCACTGCGTCCGGCCGGGAATGCTTGCGGGCCAGATCGAGCAGCACGTTCAAGGGCGACAGATCGCTACGGCCCGTATGGTCGGTCGGGATGTCGGGCGCGACATAGATCACATCGCAGTCGCCCAAGGTTGCGGGATCCGACGTAAACGTTATTCGTTCACGATGATCGCGCAGCAATGCGTCCAGTTCGGGCTCGACCACGGGCAATTGGCCGGCCCCGAGACGGGCCACCAGATCTTCCTCGGGCGAAAAGCCGATCGTTGAAAAGCCCTTGCTGGCCGCCGCAATGGCGGAGCAAATGCCGAGATGCGTCATGCCCACATAGGCGATACGCGCAAGATTGGTCATGACACTCCCGCGCGCCGCACCGCCTCGTCGGAGAGCCGGTTGAGCGTCTTAAGCAGCCAGATATCGTGGCCGAGATCCGTTCCGGCCTTCGCGGCGCAGAGCATCTTGAAATGCGCGTATTCCAGCTCCCAGGTCGGGTCATCCTGCGTCAATGTGACGGATTCTTCAGGCGGCCGGCCGCTTGGCAGAATGCGCGTACGGCGCGTGAAGGTCGTCGGCCCCCATTTGCATAGAGATTCGATGTGCGCGCTGCCGCGTTCGGCGAAGATGTCGCAGGTGAAATGATTGCGCCACGACAGCAGCGTCATCTCGAATTCAAATTGCGGCTTTGAGTCCGGGGCTGCGACCACAACGTGATCCGGCGCCCGATTTTCAAAGCGGCTGGCCGACACCACGTGGAAATCGTCGTCCAGATCGCCGAACCAGAAGCGCGCCGTATCGAGCAGATGCGAGCCTAGATCCGGCAGTACCCCTGCCCC
The DNA here is from genome assembly GCA_028290465.1 of Xanthobacteraceae bacterium. Lineage (GTDB taxonomy): Bacteria > Pseudomonadota > Alphaproteobacteria > Rhizobiales > Xanthobacteraceae > FEB-22. The sequence continues at coordinate 66,806 of JAQGJU010000135.1, forward strand.
GGTATCGCGCCAAGCCGAGTCGCGCACCGGCCGCGCGGTCCCATTGCCGTAGAACATCCGGCATCGATAGATCCGCCCGAGCTCGCCGCTCGTAAGCAGGTCGCGCATGCGCACATAATGGGGCTCGAAGCGGTGATTATAGGCCGTATAGCACACCACTCCGGTCCGGCGCGCCGCGGCCTCAAGCCGATGCAATTCCGCCTCCGAACTCGCATGCAGAGGCTTCTCGACCATGGCGTGCTTACCGTGGTCGAGCAAATAGCTCAGAATTTCGACCTTCGGTTCATCCGGCACGCACAACAGCGCTGCGTCGTAGCTTTCCAAGGGTACTTGGCGGATATCGCGAAACTCCGCCTCGGAAGCCACCGGATCGACAACACCGGCCGCGTCCGCGCCGGCAAATCGCAAGCGCTTGCGTCCCTGAACTCCAAAACCAACGATGACGGTGCGCATGGTCAGCCGGTGTCCTGGACTGCAGCTCGCAGTCAGCTGTAGGTGGCGTAGCGTTCGAAATGATCGAGCTTGTCGAGCACATCCTTCGGCGTCACCGGAACGTTGCCCTGTTGCTCGCATTCGACCGCCGCCGCGAGCGAACCGAGAACGGATGCGATAACGGCATTCTTTGTCTTGAACAGACACAAGGCAGAATAGGCCAGCAACGCGTCACCGGACCCAACCGCGTCGATGACCCGTTCCGCGAACGTATCGACCGTGAAAAAGGCACGCACGTCTTCGTAGTTCTGCGGCACCGCGCGGAAGGTCAACAAGCCGCGCTCGCCCAATTTTAGGATCAGCGTCTTGCATTTGGCCTGCTTGTAAAGTTCCAGACCCAGCGGCCGAACGACCGAATCCTGGTCGCCCAGCGCAAAACGAGCCTCCCGTTCATTGGGCGTGATGAGATCGAAACCGCCGAACTCCAGAATATTGCCCCACCGGCTGGCGACTTGGCTGTCGGCAACCCGGAACACATTGGCAGGTATCATCTTTGTCAGCGGCGGAATCGTATCACGGTTGAAAATGCCATGGCGGAAATCCGAAAACACCACGATGTCGGCGGATGTCTCGCTGATCTGCTGTGCAAACGACTCCACGATCCGCTCCGAAATCGAGCGATTGTCCAGGGTGTCGACCTTAAGAAGGTTGTAGCCGCCAGCCATGATCGCATTCTTGTTCGTCGTCGGACGCGTGCGGTCGATCACCGGCATGCAATTGACGCCGGCCGCGGCGAGGTCCTTCAGCGCGAATTCGGCCAGAGCATCGTCGCCCAGAACCGTCGTGAAGGAGACCTCGGCGCCGGCGGATTGCAGATGCTTGGCCACGACGCCGGCCCCGCCGACGAAGTCGACCCTGTTGTCGAATCGTACACTCATGGTCGGCGTCTTGGTCATCCCGCCGATCAGAACGGTGTTGGTATAGCTATCGACAATGGTGTCGCCGATGACATGAACGCGAACGCCCTTCAGGAGCTTCAGCGAATCGCGCAAATCATTGAAACTGAGTTTCTCCGCTTCCAGCAGCGCCATGAGCTTCTCGGTCGCGATCGCCGGAGGTTCGGTCTCGATGATATGGGATGACGAGTAGACGATGTCGCCGGGCGTGAAAATAATCTCGCCGCCATAGACCTCGATGGCCGCCTTTTCCTCGAACGTGCGCGGATGCAGCCCGTTCTTGGTATATTCGTATCCCTTGGCGAAGTAGTCAGGCTGGATCACGCCGATATTTCTGATCGGTGTCGATTCATTGTCGATCAGAACGTAGTCCACGACTTCAAGCGCTGCGAGATTGAAGGCGCGCAGCTCCTGCGGCACATAGGGACGGAAATTGGCCTTGGCGATGTGCGCATCGGCGGTCAGACTGGCGACTAGAATGTCACCCTTGCTCTTGGCATAGAGCAGGTGCCGAACGTGCCCCGGATGCACGATATCGAATGTGCCGTGGCACATGATCACTTTCTTGTCGCGCGGGCGCGGGCCGGCGGCCGCGGCGATCTGTTCCGCGGTCTTGATCTTGTGGCTCAGCAGCTTTCGGCTTGCGTCGTCCATCACACCGGGTCCCGATCTGACAAATTCCGAAACCATCCGGCTGTCGCCTCCGCGATCGAGTCCGGAGTCCACAATGGGGCCTCTCGCCAGTAGTCGATTTGGGCAAGCACACGCGAGACGCCCTCCTCGAAACTGACCTCTGGCGTCCAGCCGAGATCCCGGATGATCTTGGTAATGTTGGCAAACGTACAATCCGGCTCGCCAGGGCGTTTCGGAATATGCACGACCGGTCCACCAAGCAACTCGACCAGCCGGTTCACAGACGCGGGATTGCCCGCACCGACGTTCCACGCTTCGCCCGTTTTCGGCGTTTCAGCTGCCCCGAGGAACGCCTGCGCCACGTCGGTGACATACAAAAAGTCCCGGCGCTGCGCACCGTCGCCCACGACGGTGAACGGCTTGCCGGCAATCTTCTGACGCAAAAACACGCCGAAAACGGCACCGTACGCGCCCGACGTGCGCGAGCGCGTTCCATAGGCGTTGAAGATGCGGATGCTATTGACAGGCAACCGATACACGTTGTGCCAATGAAATGCCGCCTGCTCGCCCTGATATTTACTCAGCGCATACGGATACTGCGGCCGGATCGGGTGCTCCTCCGCGGTCGGCGTCTCGGCCAGCCCGTAGCACGATGAGGACGCCGCATAGACGAATTTTTTGACCTTTGCGTATCGCGCGCATTCGAGCATGTGCACAGTGCCCTGCGCATTGACCGACATATAATCCAGCGGGCGCTCAATCGACGGCACGATGTCGCCGATACCGGCGAAATGAAACACATAGCTGACGTCGTCGAAAATCGTATCGCCAGCTTGAAATTCACGAATATCGGCCGTGCGCAGACTTACATCCGGGTTGCTCCGATGATGCGCAAGATTGGCTTCGCGGCCGCCGACCAGATTGTCGATCACGCGCACCGCATAACCCCGGTCGACCAGAAGATCGACCATGTGACTGCCGATGAATCCGGCGCCGCCTGTTACAATCGCAATCGGCTTCGCGGTCATTGGGCCTCGAGCTTCTTCATTGTGCGGACGTTGTAATACCAATCGTTGTCGAAGCTCTCCGGCAGCAGATGGTTGCGAAATGCTCGCGCCAAATCGCGGACCGCATCCTCAATGGTCCGCTTCGGCCGGAAGCCGAGCGCCCGATAAATTTTGTCTGAGTTAACGTGATAAGAGCGGTTATCGTCGGATGGTGTCGTGACGATCTTAATGGGCGCGCGGCCCGCGAATTCTTCTTCGACGACACTTTTGGCGATCTCGGCGATATTCGCGATCGAATGGTTCTGAAACCCGATGTTGAATGTCTCGCGGTGAATCTTTTCATGAGGAGCCGCGAGCATCAGCTCATAGGCATCGACCATGTCCTCGATATGAAGGTTCGGACGCATTTGTGCGCCGCCGAATACGGTAATCGTTCCCTTGTTCACCGCGTGGTTGGTCAGGATATTGACCGACAGATCCAGCCGGGTCCGAGGGCTATATCCGCAGACCGTTGCCGGCCGGATCACGACGCTTGTGAAGTCGTCTGAATTGTATTTCCACAACAGCGGCTCACAAAGGCCCTTATATTTGTTGTAGAGCGTCAGCGGCACCAGCGGATGATCTTCGGTCACATCGGAAGATTCGCTGACGCCATAAACAGAACTCGACGAGCAATAAACAAACCGCTTTGCGCCGGCGTTCTTGCAAGTAAGGACAAGCGATTCAAAACAATCGTAATTGATCGTCTTGGAAAGATTTTCGTCCAATTCAAAACTAGCGTCATTCGAGATGCAGGCCAGATGCAAGACCGCATCATGACCCTTGACCGCTTCCGAAAGCTTTTCAGTGTCCCGGATGTCGCCCTTGACCACCTTCAGATTGGGATGGTTTGGTAGGCGGCTGCCGAAGAACAACGTATCGTAGACGGTGACCTTATGGCCGCGCGCCAGAAGTCGCGGAGTCAGCACATGGCCAACATAGCCAGAGCCTCCGGTGACAAATACTTTTTCAAACAAAAGAGCCCCCGCTTTCCGACTGCATCCGCGCGGTTCCGTCCGCCGCCCCCCGCCCCGGCCTGCAGCGTCGACAGCTTCATAGCTTCCCGAATGGGGAGGTGCAATCGCAATCAGGACAATTGGAACTTGCGGGCTTCGCCTTAAAGCCTTTATTCTACAAGGGCGCCGGTCGGAATCTGGAAGCCAACCGTGCGGGCATCATTGTAGAACATCTTGACCGTCTCTAGCGAATACTCGGCCTGATTCTTGCCGAGAAGCGAAAGTTTTTTTATGATGTCGCCCGTTGCCGTGATGATGCCGCAACCGACTTGATCCGCCTGCAGGACGTTCAGAAGCTCACGCGGGCTGGCCCACAACAGCTCGGCCTTCGGCTTCGCCTGAAGGATGCGCGCCGCCTCGGCCATCAGTGGTACCGGATCAATCCCGGAGTCGGCAATTCGGCCTGCGAAAACGGACACGATGGCCGGAGTGTCGGCATGCAGCGCCTCCGCGATCGCGCGCACCTGGTCGAGGGTGAATATGGCGGTCACGTTGACTTGGACTCCGCGTTTGGCGAGCGCACTCACCAGCGGCCCGGCAAAAGCCCCCTTGGTATTTGTTACCGGGATCTTGACGTTGATGTTGCGGCCCCAGGACGCGATTTCCAGCGCCTGACGCTCCATTTCGTCGAATTCGTCCGCAAAAACCTCGAAAGATACGGGCCGATCAGGAATCGCCGCCAGCACTTTCTTGGCGAATCCCACATAATCGGTAACGCCCGCGGCCTTCATCAGCGTGGGGTTGGTCGTAAATCCCTTGACGATCGGATTTGCATACATAGCGCTCATTCCCTGAAGGTCGGCGCCGTCAGCAAAAATTTTGACTTTCAGACCGGCGATATCAGCCATGATGCTCATCCTTCGACACGAATCTGCCCATAACAATCGTTCTAGCGCATTTTGCCGAGCAGAAACGGAACCGCTTCCGCGAGCGTTTTGACGATGACGTCCGGATGTTCCGGCCGCGGCTCGTCGTATCCATAATCCACGAAAACGGTACGGCAGCCAGCCGCCTGCCCGGCGGCAACATCACGCCAGCGATCGCCAATCATCCAGCTACGTGCGAGATCAATGCCGTGCTGCCTGGCTGCATGCAATAACATGCCGGGCTTAGGTTTCCGACATTCGCAACCGTCTCTGTCCACATGATAACACACCTCGATGGCGTCGATTGGAACTTTGGCGCGCATGATTTCATGCATCGCCTCCACGACCTCGCGCCGCTGCCTGCCGCCTCCGACATCGGGTTGGTTGGTCGCCACGATCGCCAGATATCCGGCCTCGCGCAGCGCCGACACGGCTTGTTCCACGCCAGAGATTAAAACGAATTCTTCCATTTTTTCAGGCGCATAGGGGCGCCCATTGCGAACCAGACCGTGGTTGAGAACTCCGTCCCGGTCGAGAAACACGGCCGGCCGCATCTCGGAATGTTCATGTTCCGGCGGCATCATCGTGCTCCAAGATGGTCCACCAATACAGGCCGCCGTAATTGGCAGCCGCAAAAGTCTTCAGCCAGCCCGCTGGCGTATCGAACGTTTTTGCCGTCAGCATCCAATCGAGAAACAGAGTTCGTTCCGCTTCGGTGCGATAGGCATCGACCTGAACGAACCCGCCGCCCGGACAAACACGTTCGATTTCACGTAACGCGCGAAGACACCGCTCCGATTCCAGGTTGTGGATTGTATTAATGGCAAAAACCGCACGAAACGAATTGTCATCAAACGGCAGGTCGTCGCAACTTGCCCTCAACAGATGCGGCTGCGCGTCCGGATGGGCACTCATCAAAGCGTAGTCGGAAATATCGATTCCAATGACCTCGAGACCAGGCAAAGCGTCCCGCAGATCTTTGACAAAGAACCCCTTAGCGCAACCGATATCGAGTACCCGGTCGCCGGGCTTCAACTGCCAATGCTCGATGGCTCGTTTTGCGATCGCGCTCCAACGGCCATCGTAATGGTATCCGCCGTAGCCCTGCTCGCGGGTTCCATCGAAATACTCACGACCGAACTTGAGCGCGAGTTGCCGGCTCTCTTCCTTCGTCGCAACCCGCGACTTAACCTCGCGAACACAGCGCGGAAGCTGCCCCAGCAGATTGAATTCAAGCATCACGTGACCGCCGGGCGATCTTAGAGCAGAGAGACACCAAATCCGGCTCCACGCCCGCCGGGCAACGCATGGCCGGACCAGACCGCCAAACCCCTGCTCGAAAAGCGCCGAGACCGCCAGCGCCGCCGCCTGAACGCCAAACCATAACCGCCGCAAGATCAGATCGGCCCACAGTCAGCATAAAATCCCAAACCGCCAAAGTTGCCGTTGACATCTTAAGCCCGCTTTGATAGCGATGCAATATATATTTGATTATATTAGGCTTATTTCAGTAGTCAGCTTGCGCTTTACAGTAATATTGGGTCAGCTTATCCATGGCGACTCAAGCGCCCGAGCATTCTCGCCTTACCTAAAGCTGGCCCAGATGTCCCATACATCCGTCTATCTCCATGAGGTCGTCGAGACCGCGCAACAGCTGTCGAGCGAGAGCATCGAGGCTCTGTGCGATGAACTTGTCGCGCTGCGCGATCAAGGCGGCCGGCTTTTCATTATTGGCGTCGGTGGCAGCGCCGGCAATTGCGGGCACGCCGTCAACGATTTTCGTAAGCTTTGCGGCATCGAAGCCTATGCGCCGACGGACAATGTGTCCGAACTCACCGCTAGAACCAACGATGAAGGTTGGCATACGGTGTTCTCCGAGTGGCTCAAAGTGAGTCGCGCCGGCGAAAAAGATGCCATTCTAGTCTTCTCGGTCGGCGGCGGCGATCTTGAGAAGAATGTCAGCCCCAACATTGTCGGAGCCGTCCAGCAGGCGCGCGCTGCGGGGCTGCGGATATTGGGAATCGTCGGCCGCGACGGCGGATACACCAAGAAACATGGTGATGTGGTGGTTGTCGTTCCGATGGTCGAAGCGTCACGCGTCACGCCTCACGCCGAAGCCTTCCAAGCGGTTATATGGCATTGCCTCGTTTCGCACCCAAAACTGCAAAAGAATGCTACCAAGTGGTGACGCGGGCATGGTCATGGCGCCAGGATTAGCTGCCGTCCGCGCCGACGAAAGGACCTAAATTGAATATCGCGCGTCTGGCCAGCAATCATCCCACGTCGAATTGGCTGCGCTTGCTGCCGAGTTCCATTTTGGCGCTCTGCGAAGCTCCACTGCGTAATCCGCGCCTATGGACCAGCCTCGCCTGGATGGACATTGTTCAAAACTATCGGCGGACAATGCTCGGGCCGGCATGGATCACGGTCAATTTGATCATCTTCACGATCGCAATGACCCTGGTCTACGGCGCGCTGTTTTCGGTTCCGACACGCGAATATGCCGCTTTTCTGGTCTGCGGTATGATCGGCTGGTTCTGGGTCGCGGCGATGCTGCAGGAGGTTGGCAACACGTTTCTCAGCTATAGTCATTTCATCAAGAGCACGTCAATCAACAAGGCGTTTTTCATCTGGGTGGCCGTGTTCAAGCAGACGATCATCCTCGCGCATCATATGGTTGTCTATGCAGCGCTTGTGATATTCGGCGTCATTCCGTTTACGGTCTATAGTTTCGCCTTTATCCCGGTCATTGTCGTGCTGTTTCTGATCTCGATTCCGCTCACCGCGATCGTGTCGATTTTGTTTGCTCGGTATCGGGATCTCAGCCGGCTGGTTTCCAGCCTGATCATCGTGCTGATGATGATCACGCCGATATTCTGGCAGCCCGGCATGCTGACCGGATGGCGGCTGAAATTCGTGCATTTGAATCCGTTTTATTACATCATCGAATTCATACGCACCCCGCTGCTCGGCAAACCGCTCGATCCCACGGTCGTCGCCGTCGTGCTCGGAATGGGCATCTTCTTCTGGGTTGTCGGAGCGGAGGTCTATCGCCGGTACCAGAAATACGTTGTGTTCTGGCTATAGGTGCATGATGACCCAATGCCGTGCGGAGCTTCGCAACGTATATCTCAACATTCCCGTGTTCGCGCCGAACCAGATGCGGCTAATTCGCAAACCGCAGTTTTTGTCCCCGGTCGGCGGCAACATCAATGACAACAAGGGCAAGGTTCACATCCAGGCGCTGCGAAATGTATCTTTTGAGCTCGAACACGGTGAACACCTCGCGCTGATCGGCCACAATGGCGCCGGCAAATCCACGCTTCTCAAAATCATATCCGGCATCTATCCGCCAAGTGCCGGAGAGGTCTCGGTCAGAGGCTCGATCGGCTGCCTGTTCGACATCGGGGCCGGCCTGACGCCCGAAATGACGGGGCATGAATACATCAAGTTCTATCATGCGGTTTACAGCAACCCGAACGAACTCCTGCAGGACCTGATTGAGGACATTACCGAGTTTACCGAACTCGGAAACTACCTCGAACTTCCGATCCGCACATACTCAGAGGGAATGCGGGCTCGCCTCATGGCCGCACTGGCCACCGCATGGCGGCGCGAGATTTTTCTGATTGACGAGGGCATCGGCGCCGGCGACGCCGCCTTCCAGATCAAGTTCTCTCAGCGCGTGAATGCACTGCTGGAAAGCGCGGGACTGCTGATTATCGCCTCCCATAGCCCGGAGTTGCTGCGAAAATACTGCACTCGCGGGCTCGTGCTCAAGCATGGCGAAGTACGAATGATCGGCCCCCTCGATGAAGCCTTCGATTTCTACGCGAGACCGGATTGACCGATGACAGCCAATCCCATCGTCAGCGTCCTGATCACGACTTACAACCGAAGCCGCCTGCTGCGGCGCGCCATCGACTCGGTGCTGATGCAGGACTTCACGGATTTCGAGATCGTCATCATTGACGACTGCTCGACGGACGACACGACAGCCGTCGTCGCCTCATACAACGATCCACGCATTCGTTATCTCCGAAATGAGACCAATGTCGGATCGCAGCTCGGCGACCGCGCCATTCTGCGTCGCTTTATCTATGAGCTGATGCGTGGCAAATATTGGGTCTATCTGTGCGACGATGATTATTGGCTATTTCCCGACCTGCTTCGTCGTCAGGTCGATGCCTTCAGCACCTACGACGATGTCGTGATGGTCGTCGGCGGGCAGCTGTCCTATTTTCTAACGACTCCGGACTCGTATTTCGGGCGGTCGTCTGACGACACCATGACCTTCACGCTCGACAATATCGACACCTATTTCGACCGCGCCACGCTGAAACCGAAGACTCATCATCTCTATTTCATGCGCTCGCAAGGCTTGACCGCGCCGCTGTTCTCGAAGACCTGCATGTCACCCGAGGAATTCTTAGCCGAATTCGCCGAAGAGCCGGCTGGCAAGAACATTATCGGCGGAGCCATGCTCTATTCGCGCGAACATTTTATCAAATCGGGTGCGTTGCTAACCTCGGAAGGATCGCAGTGGCAGGCCGGATACGAGCTAAAGCTTGGGCCAGCCTGTTTTGGTAAGACAGTCTACTTCGACGAACCGTCGATCGTCAGCGAGATCCGTCAAAGCAATGCCAGCTTCCAGCGCACCCAGGTCGAGCACTATCTCGATTCGATTTTCAGCGTGGAACTTGCCTTCCAGGTGCCCCTCACCCACCCCGAACTCGCCGAAAAGCGGACGTTTTTGAACAATTTGAAAAAACGGATCATACGCAAGCTCACCGCTGCGTACCTTTCAAACACTCTCACCATCCTACGCAATCGGGAACTCACGCTGTGCAGTGAACGCAACATCGCTCACCCCGTGACGTTGGCGCATGTCTGGCGCGTGATGATGAGACACCGCATGTATCCTGGAACAAAAGCTCTGCTCTATGGAATTTTGATCGCCGTGGACTCAAAATCCGTCAGGCGCCTTCGCGCACTTTGGCCCGCATTGCGGATTAGACTCGGTGCTCTTCCCTTAATTGCGTCGGGCCAACGCCGCTACAGGTAGCATCGCGCAGCATTTCAAGAGGCTATAATGACGCACAGTCAGCCCACCGTCAGCGTTCTAATCACCACATACAACCGCGGGCGGCTTCTGCGGCGAGCGATCGATTCAGTCCTGATGCAGGATTTCACTGATTTTGAGATTGTAATTATCGACGATTGCTCAAGTGACGACACCCCTGATGTCGTCGCAGCAATTCAGGATGCGAGAATTCAATACATTCGTAACGAAACCAACGTCGGCAGCATACATGGCGACCGAGCGCACGTTAAGAGGTTCGTGTACGAGCTGATGCGCGGAACTTATTTTGTTTATCTTTGCGATGATGACTATTGGCTGCCCCGAGATCTTTTGAGCCGCCAAGTTGAAATATTTCAGTCACAGGACAATACGTCCTTTGTGATGGGAAACCAGCTCTCTTACATGATCTCTACGCCGGACTCGCTTTTTGGACACCCCCCGGACGACACCATCACCTTCAAGCTCGAGCAGATCGCCCCCTATTTTGATATAGCCACACTGACCCCCAAGACACCCCATTTAAGTTTCATTCCAAATCTTTTTAGCAAGCCATTTCTGACAGGCGCCGAGTATTTGATCGGATTCGCTGAAGAACCAACAACCAAAAACCGAATTGTAGGGGCCACACTTTATTCGCGAGCTCATTTCATTAGATCTGGCGCCATGATAGCCGATGGCTCGAAATGGCAAGCAGGCTACGAGTTCCTTATGGGCCCAGCCTGCGTGGGAAACGTCGGATATATAGATGACCCATGCATCCTAACCGAAATTCGCGAACAGAACGCAAGCTTTCAGGGAACTCAGGCAGAGCACTATCTGGACAGCATAAAGAGTATTGAAACCGCTTTTAATGCTCCGCTGAACAGCCCGGAATTAGCGGCAAAACGATCTTTTTTTCGAGCGATAAAAAATGAAACCATTCGGAATCTAAGTTACGCCTTCCAGGGCAATACGCTGACTATCTTGCGTGAGGGATCACTCGGATTATGCACTCCGGAGAACATTCGATATCCGGTCACCCCTCAACACGTCATATCGGTGCTTTGGAAAAATCGCGCATTTCCTAACTATAAGTTGCTAAAATACTTTTTCATCTACGCAATCTACAGAACACTTGGCGTTGACGCGCATCAACGTTATCTGCCACCGCGCACCTTATTGCAGCCTTTTCAATCGCTGAGTCGATTTCAACCTTTTCAATCTCTACGCAGGCTGGCGCGTGCGGTGGCTCGCCCCGTTTGGCGGAGCCTTCCGGAAAATGTCCGGGACAGGATTCGCCCTTTACTTCTGCACAAGAGACTTAGCGGGATTGAAATGAGCACGAAACGCTACGACTACCGTGATAAAATTCTGCCCAACCAGGAGTTTTTTCGATACTTGTACCATGGCGCGGCGCCGTATGAAGCCGAACTCTACAAATTAATGGCGTCGTATGGGCTTGATTTCAATGCGTCGCAATTCAAGCTGACGACGCCGAAGAATATGGACTTCGAGCAGATGTCGACGCCGCCGTGGCAGTTGACGCTGTTGGATGCGTTGATCCGGTTTAGTGGTGCGAAGACGGTATTGGAGATCGGCACGTTTGTCGGTCATTCGTCGATGCAGTTCGCCAGGATGGTCGGCGAGACCGGCCATGTAACGACAATCGAGGTTGGACAGGAATTCGCCGACATCGCCCGAGAAAACTTCCGAAACAACGGATTCGAGAAGCGCATCACGCTGCACCAGGGCGACGCCGGCACAATTCTGGACTCGCTGCCGGCCGCCAGCTTTGACCTCGTTTTTGTCGACGGCAGCAAGCAGGACTACCTCGATTACACACTGCGATCGGAAAAGCTCTTGACCGAACGCGGCGTCATTGTCGTGGATGACGTCTTCTTTCACGGTGACGTATTGAATGAGGAACCGACGACGGATAAGGGCCTGGGCTGCAAGAAGCTGCTTGAATATTTCCAGGCCGACGGCCGGTTCAACCGGCTTCTTCTGCCGGTCGCTAACGGCATTCTGGTTCTCTACCGAAATCGAAATCCGGACTAGACACAGGGGTCAGGCCGGCCATGAGGATACTTCTCTCTGTCGCGGTGTGGGGTCGGTCGTATTCAGTCATATTTGCAAACTATTCGCTCGCTAGCCTGCTGTCGCCGAATAATCTTCCGCGGCTCGCCGCCGATCATGAGATCGCCTTCCACATCGTCACCGATCGTGCGGACGCGAAATGGCTGTTGCAGCAGTCTAATGTTCAGGCATTGGAACGTTTATGCCCGATCATTTGGGAATTCATCGAGGACCACGGTTACGAACCGAACCTCATCCCGGTAGACTTCGACAATGAAAAATATCCATTTCTGAGCCGGTTACAGAATATCGCTTTTGAACGTTCGCTGGGCTTCGATTTCCTGGTGTTCAATTACGCCGACTTCATCTGGGCCGATGGCGCGCTCTGCAACACCATCGCGCTGATCGACGACAAGGTCGATGCGATATTGTCGTTCTGCCTGCCGGTCGACCAGGATGACGGAAAGCGTGCGCTTGCTCCTTACAGAGCAGAGGGCGACGAGGCCGGCGTTCTTAACATACCCAGCAGGGCCGCGGCAGCGATCGCCATCGAACACATGCATCGCGAGGCGCGTCTGCGGATATGGGACAATCCCGAATTCACGTCCACACCGACCTATCTGATCTGGCGCGTCGAACCTGACGGCCTGCTGGTCAGGGCCTATCACCAGACCGTTCTTGCGCTGCGGGTCCGTCCGAACGACGCCGACTATCGGGCCGGCATTCCGAGAGGCAGCCTCGACGGCTACTTCACCAACCTCCTGGCCGAAAAAGGCGGCATCCGCCATGCCGTTGACTCCGATCAGGTTTCGGTATTTTCGCTGCACCATGCGCAGGTCAGCTCCGCGGTGAGATCGAATGAGCATCGCGAAGACATCGTCCGCGACTGTCTGCGTGCGTCAGTCAGCCCCGCTCAACGGCGGTTCGCCGAGACACCGTTTCTGGTCAAAGGCAGTTATACGGCTCCATCGGCGTGGCTCGACATAAGCGAGCATTCGCGGCGCATCCTGACGCAATTGCACGAGGCCGCGCCGTCTAACCAGGAAGCCTTCGAGCACAACTATGCCGCTCGCGGCGAACTTGTTCTGCTGGATCGCCGCTGGGTCGGACAAAGCCGGACACGTTCGGAGCGGCTGCGCATCTGGTTCTACCGCAAGATCGTGGCCCAATTGATCTCCGGTCCGACCGGTCGAATCGCCAGGACCTTGCTAGGCCCGAAACAGGCCAGAGCTATTTCCATGCGCATGCATGTCTGGATCTTCGGCGATCATCACGCGCCTTGACGGCACTTGTCGGCGGCATCGTCCGTCACGCGATAAACGGCAATCCTCGCATCTTGCGGACCCAATCTCGCAACAACAACTTTGCACCGACGAAATAAGTAATGACCGTTTCAAGACGCGGCATCGTGCGCCATTTCAGCGCTTCGATCGGCAGATAGAGTAGAATTGGCATTGTAAGATGCGGGCGAATTCGCTTAACGCCCTCTTCCTGCTCGCTGCCATGAACATGGCGATAGGCCACGACCAGCCCACGCGCGATGATGAGATGCCAGAACGCAAGATAGCGGCGTCGCGTCGTCGCCGATACGAATCCTCTCGGCTCAAGCTCCTGCATCAATCGCCGCGCATATTGATACTGCGTATATGCGAAGGTCAGCGGGTACATCTCGGTATAACCACCAGTAATCATACGTCGTATCGGCGCGTCATCGACGAAATCCACATCTCCCGTCGTCGCCAAATTGAACAGCATCTCGTGATCGATTCCGGATCCATCTTCAAGTCCGAGATCCCGAAGGTGGAGACTGCGCGGTATGCCGGCTTTGCGCATCGCCGACACACGTATCACCGCGTAGGCGCCGCAATGTTGCAAGACCGTGTCGCGCACGTGCGCCGCGATGAACTCTCGGCCGGTCATCCGGTTGTAGTTGAACAGCAGAGGCTTATCGGACTCGGTGCGGTCGATTTGCCGCAATGGGTACAAGACCATACTGATCTGCGGATCGGCATCGAGCTTCCCGATCGCGTCGACGATCGGCGCCCCACTGATGAATTCATCTTTTGGATTCAAGAGCGAAGCATACTCGGCGTGGCACACTTCGCGATAGTAACGCTCCAGTGAATTTGCCACACCCATATTGGTCGGATTGCGCGTGTAGATAACGCGGTCGTCACCAAAACTTCGACAGACCATTTCCGTCGTCATCATTCCGAGACCAGGGACATCCTCGAACGCATTAGACCCGTCGTCGATGACGACGAAAAAGACATTCTGAAGATTAAGGGCGATGCCGGTTTGGAGAATATGGTAGACGTAATTCACCCGATTGAAGCATGGGATCAGGAAGTCCAGCTTGCGACCTTCTGGCGTCGGGGCCGCGCGGAGCGCGTCCTGCGCAACAGGCCCATCGGGCAACAACAGCGAGGCGTATTTCATTGCGAAATAGCGGCCTAGCTGCCCCGAAATTCCGGTATTGTGTGTTTGGTTTATTGCACGAAATGCCGCACACACCCGATCTGCCAGGACGGGGTCTGTGACTTGGTATTCGGCCGGCGCCAAAGCCTCTCGGACCGTTTCAACAATATCGTCGGGCTCATTTCGAAGCAGCGATATGCCGGCCCTGTCGAGCAAAAATTGATGATCTCGGTACGGCACATCGCTTCCCAGAATTTCCTCAAGCGTCAGCACCCGCCCCTTGGCATGCGAAAAATAGAGCTGAGGTGCGAAAATATGCTGCGGGTTCCACGGAAAGCCATTGTAGATGGGATAGTTGACCTCACAGACGGGAGTCCCGAACGTATTGGCCACCGTCAGCAGTCCGGACGGAGCTGAGACGAAGAGCGCACAACCCGCGCATAGCGCCACATCGAGGTCAGGCGAACGATCCGAAGACAGCGCGTAGTCAACGACACGCCCGGACATGCCGCATTGGTCCATATCCAGGGGCGGCATCGAACCGTCGCCCATCCGAATGACCCAGATCCCCATATCGGCCAGGGCGCGGATCAGCGCGTAGTAACTATCGATTGACGTGTTGCGGAAACGCTGCGCGTTCTCATTGGCGTTCCCGTAAAATCCATCGGAACGGACATGCAGACAGACGAAGCGGTCGCTATCAGCCATTCCCCATCTGATGCGTGTTGCCCGGAGCAATTCCGCGTGGCCGTCTCGCAGCCGCAGCAGCGGCGCGCGATGCTCGCTCTGCCATGCGCGTTCAGCCGCCGCGATGCCGGCGTGGACGAAATCCAATCCGTCTTCGCGCGGCATCATCCAGTTCCAGTTGACTCCGTAAATGGCTTCCTGGGTCGTCAACGCGCCGATTTCGGCCTGTTCCGAAACGACCGTTATGTAATCCTTCCAATAATCGAGGAAGGCGTTGTTGACGATGTCATGATGCGGCGCGAGCAAATAGTAAGGGCGTGGATCATTAGTGAGGATCTTGTGTTTGACGAAGCCATCGAGGTGGCCCATCAGTCCGATGACCTGAGCGCAGTTGCGCGGCAGGACGACACAGGCATCAACCGGCAAACCCGCCCGACGCGCCAGGGCGTCGCGCAGCTTCTCGGCTTCCGACCAAGCCTTCTTCGCCTCGGCGAAACGTCCTTGAAACCATAGATTTCGTCCGAGCGCCCGCGCCGGATCGATCCATAGTGGCGCGATCCGCATCGCCTCAAGGAGGTAATGCTCGCCCCGATGCAGACTCGCCATCAGCTGAGCGTCATCCCGCATGCCGCTGGCCGCGCCTTCGACCACGATGGCCGCCGCGAACAATTGCTGCGCATGATGCGGCACCCAGACATTCGGAGCCGGGAAGAAGCCGCGCTCACGGCCGGCAAGCAAGTCTTCACACCGCTTCTTCGCCCGGCGGAATGCATTCGGCAAAAACTTCGGATCCGCAAGCGTCGCCAATATCGGTGCATAGCGCCGACGCCGACGCTCGACGGCATCCATCAACAACTGTGGATGCCAAAGGACGTAAGCTATTCGCCTGGCACGCATCACATACCAATAGCGCCGACGCTCGACGGCATCCATCAACAACCGTGGATGCCAAAGGACGTAAGCTATTCGCCGGGCACGCATCACATACCAATAGCGCTGAAGCCGACGCTCGATCGCTGCCACCAGGAGGCGAGGATGCCACAGCAGGTACAGTATGTGCTTGGCTCGCGCCGCATATCGTGACACGCGAGGACGGGCCTTTGCGGCGGCCGCCGGAATTCCGGTCCATTGCACGAAGCGCATGACCGGCTGATGAACCGCCTTTTGCAACGGCGTCAGCGGAACCAGGTCCGGAACAACCCCATGGGTTTTCATATTCTCGTCGTACATCGCTTGGTCGAAGGCAACGGCCTCATGAGCCCTGCGCAATAGATCAAGGGACTGGTTTGCAACGCCAGTCCAGAGCGCCTCGTCACCGTCGCGAAGCTTCAGACCAAACGTCGCTTCGCCAAAGCGGCGCTGTTCGGGAATGACTTCGCTTTGAAGCACATTGCGCAGCGACATTTCGCGCGTCACACCAGCCGGCAAACGGCTGTCCACTGGCGTGTGATAAAGTGACATGACCAGCACCTGGTCGGTATCGGTCGCAATAACGACCTCGTTTTCCTTGGCGAGCTGCGCCGACAGACATGCGTCGAGGCTGCCGCGCACGATGCCCTGCCGATATACGGGATCGTCCGCCCGAACACGCAGAGCCAGAATGGTTTGGTGATAGGCGCGAATAATGACGCCGAGGTCCTCGACCTTCCACATCAGGTAGCTCGGCAAGTTCGTAAAGCCGGGACTGTCCCAGAAGCGATTTCGGGCCTCCCGGTGCATGTGCTCAACGGCAAGCTTTGCGCCCGCGCGCGGCGCGAGGTCTATGACTCGATCGTCCGCCGTATTCCGGAATTTTTTCAGGACTGGCAGCGCCGCATCGCGATCGACCGGCAGGCAAAAGCCGAGTACCGCGTCGATATTTGCTTCGGCGCCGAGCAATTTCACGGCCGCGGACAGGCTGCCATTGGTCCAGATGAAGTCCGCATAATTGAAGACGATCGCGTCGTGGTCGAGCCCGCGTGTGATCGCGA
>JAQGJU010000080.1 GCA_028290465.1 Xanthobacteraceae bacterium
CAAGACAATGACGTCCTGTAGGCATGGGTCCCCGCCTTCGCGGGGACGACGAAAATCACGTATCGATCTTCACGTACTCGAAATCGCAGGGCTTGTTGTCGATGCAGACCTTGGGCGGCGAGATCAAGGACGCGTACTGGCCGGCTTCGGTCACCGGCTCCATCAGCGAAGCGATGAAGTCGCCATCGTCGGTTGACGGCAACCATTCGCCCTTGCGCTTGTTCCAGGTGGCATCGTCGATCAGCACGCCTTCCGGCGTCGCGTGGATATCCCTGAACTCGCCGATCTGGCGATGGAACGCGACGTTCGGCAGCGTCAGCTTGAAATGGAAGCCGGCCAGCGAAATGATCTTGTTCCAGCGCAGCATGCCCTTGACGCAGTCCTGGGTGTAGTCGTCGCGCAGCCGCATGTTGAGCGCGGTCAGCGCCGGTTCGTCGACGCGCTTGATCACGCCGTCGACCAGCTTGAGCACCGGATAGGTCGCGCTCTTCAGTTGATGATCGTCGTCGATCTGGGTTTCCTTGTAGCGGCCCTTGATGCCGGCATTGAAGGCGTTCGCCGCATTGGTCGAGACTTCCGAACCGAAGAGATCCAGTGACAGCGAGTAATGCAGGTGCAGCTTCTTCTGGATCGTCGGCAGGTCGATGACCCCGAGCGCGCGGACTTTGGCGATGTCGTTGGGATCGGTAATCCCGGCCGCCTTCATCGCCTCGCAGGTGCGCTGCACGACGCGGCTGATGCCGGTCTCGCCGACGAACATGTGATGCGCCTCTTCGGTCAGCATGAAGCGGCAGGTGCGCGACAGCGGATCGAAGCCGGACTGCGCCAGGCTATGCAGCTGCATCTTGCCGTCGCGGTCGGTGAAGTAGGTGAACATGAAGAACGACAGCCAATCCGGCGTCGCCTCGTTGAAGGCACCGAGCATGCGCGGTGAGTCGGCGTCGCCGGAGCGGCGGCGCAAGAGTTCATCGGCCTCCTCGCGGCCGTCGCGGCCGAAATACTTCTGCAGCAGGTAGACCATGGCCCAGAGATGGCGGCCTTCCTCGACATTGACCTGGAACAGGTTGCGCATATCGTAGAGCGAGGGCGCGGTCTTGCCGAGATAACGCTGCTGCTCGACCGAGGCCGGTTCGGTGTCGCCTTGGATCACGATCAGGCGGCGCAGCATCGCGCGATGCTCGCCCGGCACTTCCTGCCAGGCCGGTTCGTCATACGACACGCCGAACGGCACCTTGCGGTTCTCTTCGGCCGGCGCCAGCAGGATGCCCCAGCGATATTCCGGCATCTTCACGTAGTCGAACTTGGCCCAGCCCTTCGGGTCGACCGACACCGCGGTGCGCAGATAGACCAGCGATTCCTGAAAGCCTTCCGGACCCGCATCCTTCCACCAATCGATATAGCCGGGATGCCAGCTTTCCAGCGCCTTGAGCACCCGGCGGTCTTCGGAGAGGCCGACATTGTTCGGGATCTGCGTCGAGTAATCGACGTTGAGAATTTCCATTGGGCGCTCCTGTTCTGGCTCCACCTCTCCCGCAAGCGGTGGAGGGAGAATGATCGCGGTGCTGCGGGCCTACACCCGCTTGGTATCGAACGCGGCCTTCTGGCCGGTGCCGTAGCGCGCGAGCGCGCCGTCGGGGCCGACCGCATTCGGGCGCTGGAAGATCCAGTTCTGCCAGGCGGTCAGCCGCGCAAAGATTTTGGTTTCCATGGTCTCGGGCCCGCCGAAGCGCAGATTGGCCTCCAGACCCGTCAGACTGTCGGCTGAGAAGCTGGCGCGCTCTTCCAGGAACTGGCGGATCTCGTCACTCCAATCGATGTCGTCGAGCGCGAAGGTCACGAGGCCGAGTTCCTCGGCGTCCTCGCCTTCCAGCGCATCGCCGATGCGGGCCTTCGCGGCGTCGAGCGTGTCCGCGTCATCGAGAAAGCGCGTGGCGAGCCGCGTGATGCCGTTGCTCATCGGATAGGCGCCGAAATTGGCGTCCGACAATGTCAGCGTGGCCGGCAGCACATTGGCGCCGTCCATCTGGCCGATCAGCATGTAGGCGCGGTCCGCCGCGAACACCAGTTCGGCCAGCGTTCCGGCAAAGCACGAGCCCGGCTCGATCAGCGCCACCAGCGTGCGCGAGGTCACGTCGATGCGCTTGAGCACGCGCTTCCACTTCAGCCGGATTTCGCGCGCCAGCCAATGATCGCGATTTTCTTCAAGGAACGCGTCATAGGCCAGCACGGCCGGCGCATCGCCTTGCGACTTGAACACGATGGCCGCGACATCGAATTCGTTCAGGCGAATATCGAGAATGGCATCGTCAAGCTCGCGGGCGATCTGCAGCGGCCAGAACGCCGCGCCCTGCGTGACCATCGCATCGGCCGAGGCTGGCGGCGGCGCGTCGGGCGCGCGCAGCGTGATCGTCGCCAGCCGCTCGCCGCGCGAGAATGCGACCGAGACGAAGTTATAATCCAATGTATCGGTGCCGCGCCGGCGTGTGAGCGGCGTGAGATCGATGCCTTTGGCGTCGGACGGCCGGTCGGATTTCTGCGCGAATTCGCGCGCCCGGTCGGCGATGATCTGTTCGAGTTTGCTGTTCGGCACTACTTCGTCGACCAGCCGCCAGTCGACGGCGCGCTTGCCCTTGATGCCTTCTTCGGTGGTGCAGAACACGTCGGCGCGGTCGCGCCGCACCTTGCGTTTATCCGTGACGCGGGTCAGCCCACCGGTGCCGGGCAGCACCGCCAGCAACGGTACCTCGGGCAGCGACACCGTCGCCGAGCCGTCATCGACCAGAATGATGTGGTCGGCCGCGAGCGCCAGTTCATAGCCGCCGCCGGCCGCGGTGCCGGCGATGGCGCAGATGGTGCGGAGCCCCGAGAATTCGCTGGCGTCCTCGAACGCGTTGCGGGTCTCGTTGGTGAACTTGCAGAAGTTCACCTTATGGGCATGCGTCGCACCGGCCAGCATCCGGATATTGGCACCGGCGCAGAACACGCGCGGCTTGCCGGAACGCAGCACCACGACGCGCACCTGCGGGTGCTCGAAGCGCAGCCGCTCGAACACGTCGGCAAGTTCGAT
Source organism: Xanthobacteraceae bacterium (assembly GCA_028290465.1). Taxonomy (GTDB): domain Bacteria; phylum Pseudomonadota; class Alphaproteobacteria; order Rhizobiales; family Xanthobacteraceae; genus FEB-22. The sequence continues at coordinate 3,068 of JAQGJU010000080.1, forward strand.
ATCGACGCCGAGATCGTATGAATTGAGCTTGAGGTCGTAGCCCTCGAACAGGCCGCCCTTTTCGTCGACGTCCATGGTCAGCGTGGCGATGTCGCCACCGACCGCCAGCTTCCAATGCCGATAGCGCGACGGATCGGTCGCAAAATCGACCCGCGTGGCGCCGTTCGCCAGTGCACGCTCCTGGTCCGCCATTCTGGTCCGCCCTGGTTTCCTCGCCGGCCGGGCCGTTGCCCGACATGCATTATAATTCCTGTCTACAGAGCCCCATTTTAGAGCCCGGAGTCAAGCGATTATGCACAATAGTTCACAACATCTGAGGGCCGGTCAGGCGGCTTTGGCCGGCAATGCGCCTTCCTGGTGGTCGCGCAGCAGCCGGTTGGTGAAGTCCGCGACCGTGGCTAGCGTCGCATCCCGGGCATCGCGCTGCGGCGTGTGCCGCGCGCCGGGCATCACCGCGACCTCAACCGGGCAGTAGCACTCCTCCTGCGCCACCTCGATCTGGCGCAGCGTGCCGTATTGGTCGTTCTCGCCCTGCACGATCAGCATCGGCACGCGAATGTAAGAGAGCTCCTCGACGATGTTCCAGACGCGGAATCCCGGATCGAGCCATGCATCGTTCCAGCCGCGGAACGTGTTGTCCGGGTCGGCATGCCACTTTCCGAGCTTGGCTTTCAGATCGGTGTCCGCATAGGCGTCGCGGGCTTCGGCGATCGATTTGATCGAGATGTCCTCGACAAAGAAATGCGGCGCGATCAGCACCAAGCCGCGAATACGATGGTCCTGGATGCTGCCCGCACACAGCGCCGCGATCGACGCGCCGTCGCTGTGCCCGATCAGCAGCCCGCGCTGAAAGCCGATCATGTCCAACACGGCCGGCAGCACACGCTTGGCCTCGTCATCCATGTAGTCGAGCGGGCGCGGCAATTTCACCGGGCTGGACTGGCCGTAGCCGGCGCGCGAATAGACGAACACGCCGGCGCCGGTCGCGGCCGCAAGGCGGTCCGGGAAATCGTCCCACAGTCCGACGCAGCCGAGGCCCTCATGCAGCAGCACCAGTGTCGGCGCTTCGTGCGGGCGCGGCCCAATCATGCGGTACTCAAGGCGCTGCGCACCGATGTCGAGAAAGCCTTTATCATCGAGTGTCATGACGAAGTCTTTCCGTCCACATAAGGCGCCACGACTTTACCGAGCGCGCTAAAACTCTGCTCGATGGTCTGGCCCGAGGTGTCGACCATGGCCTCGGCGCGCGCGTAGTCGTCGCGACGTGATTCCAGGATCGCCAGGAGATCCGCCATCGCCTCGCGGTTCTGCGCCATCGGACGGAAATCGCCCTGCTCCATCACCCGGCCCATATGTTCATCGGGTCGCGCCTGGATCCACACCGTGTGGGTGCGCGACAGCAGCAGCGCGTAGGTCTCCGGACTCGACACGATCCCGCCCGCGGTCGCGATCACGGCACTGTCGTGCTCAGCGATCACGCGTTCCAGGCATTCGCGCTCGTAACGGCGAAACGTCGCCAGGCCCGACATCTCGATCAGCAGCGGCACGCTGGCGCCATAGTCCTGTTCGACCACGCGATTGAGTTCAACGAACGGCACGCCGAGCGACGCCGCGAGCTTGCGGCCGAGCGTCGATTTGCCGGCGCCGCGCAAACCGACCAGCGCGATACGGCGCGCCCGGTCGCCCGGCTGGCTTTGCGTGGCGCGGCGGTCGATCATTTCGGCGATGGCCGGCAACTCATCGGCCGGCACCCGGCCGAGCCGGTCGAGAATGCCGGTCAGCGCCGCCGCCCGGCCGCTGGTGCGCGGCAACAGGTCGATGATCGGCATGCCGATGGCGTCGGCGACGGCTTTGAGCACGATCACCGACGGATTGCCGTGGCCGCCCTCGATCTGCGCCAGATAGCGTTCGGAAATGCCGGAATCTTCGGCCAATTGCCGGCGCGACACACCGCGCTTGGCCCGGCCGAGGCGGACCAGACGGCCGACGCCGGCTACGAAGGCGGCGGCTTCGGATTCGATCACGACCGCCTTATCGGCCTTGTCACGCGCCTTCGATTTTTCCTTGGCGGCCGGCAATGGCGCCTCCCCAGAGCGTTTTCAAGCGAAGTGGAATCCACTTCGCGTGAAGAAAACGCGTCTTTTAAAAGTTAGAGCGCGTCCGGACGCAAAACCGGTGTCCACTTTTGCTGGACGCGCTCTTATACAGACCAGCACTATAATTCATGTCAGGCGGAAAAGCTGCACCAAATCTGCGGATCTCACATCTTCTGATGCAGTGCTGGGCCGGCCAGGCGCAGTTGCTATATGGCGAGCAATGCCCTCCCTGATGGCTCCCAACTGGAAAGCGATTCCGTGATTCCCTGGTCTCTCCTCGATACGGCCCAAGTGCCCGGCGGCGCCGAACTCCGCCTGATGCAGCGCGGCACCGAATTCTCGATCATGCTGGGCTCCAACACGCTGATGAACAGCCGGCTCAGCGGCTCCGAGGAAGCGCTGGCCAATCTTGCCTGCGCCCGAATTCAAGGCCGGGCGCGGCCGAGAATCCTGATCGGCGGCCTGGGGATGGGCTTCACGCTGCGGGCCGCGCTGGCCGAACTCGGAGCCGACGCCGAAATCACGGTCGCCGAATTGGTCCCAGCCGTTGTGGCGTGGGCCCGCGGTCCGATGCACGAGGTGTTTGGGACAAGCCTGGACGATCCGCGCGTCACCGTCCTCGAAACCGACGTTGGTGCCCTGATCGAATCCGGCCGGGCCGCCTACGATGCGATCCTGCTCGATGTCGACAACGGCCCGGACGGGCTGACCCGGCAATCCAATGACGGGCTGTATGGCTTGCACGGGCTGAAGGCCACGCACGCGGCGCTGACGCCCGGCGGCGTGCTGGCGGTCTGGTCGTCGGGACAGGATCAAGGTTTTGTCCAACGGTTGGGTAAGACCGGGTTCGTGGCCAACGAGATCCGCGCGCGCGCCAATGGCAAGCGCGGCGGCATGCGTCACATCATCTGGATCGCGACCAAGGTCGCGCGATAGAACTTTTTTGGAGCATGATCTTTTCCGAAAACCGGTTCCCACTTTTCGGGATCATGCTCTACACGCCCAAATACCGGTGCTGGATTTCCGGTACGGCGGCGAGTTCCGGCGACGTGCCGGTCCACACCACCTGCCCGCGCTCGATGATCGTATGACGGTCGGCAATGCGGGTGAGCGCCGCGACGTTCTTGTCGATCACCAGGATCGACTGCCCGGCGGCCTTGAGCTTGGACAGGCACTGCCAGATCTCGGCGCGGATCAATGGCGCCAACCCTTCGGTCGCCTCGTCCAAAATAAGCAGGCGCGGATTGGTCATCAGCGCGCGGCCGATCACCAGCATCTGCTGCTCGCCGCCGGACAGCAGGTTGGCCATGCTGTCGGCGCGCTCGGCCAATCTTGGAAACAGCGCATAGACTTTATCCAGCGTCCACGGATCGGCGACCTCGCGGCGGTTGGCGGCGGTCGCCACCAGATTCTCGCGGACATTCAGATTGGGAAACACCTGGCGACCTTCCGGCACCAACCCGATGCCGAGCTGCGCGACGCGATACGACGGCAGCTCGCGGATTTCCTTGCCGTCGAAGCGGATCGAGCCGCGCATCGCCGGCGTCAGACCCATGATCGAACGCACCGTCGTGGTCTTGCCCATGCCGTTGCGACCCATCAGCGTCACCATCTCGCCAACGCGAACATTTAGCGAGACGCCAAATAATACCTGGCTGAGGCCATAGCAGGTCTCGACATTCGAAAGTTCGAGGAGCGGCGCGTTAGCCAAGGGCCGCCTCCTCGCTGTCCCCGAGATAGGCTTCGCGCACTTCCGCATTGGCGCGGATCGCCTCGGGTGTGCCGGTCGCGATGACGCGGCCATAGACCAGCACGCTGATGCGGTCGGCGAGCGCGAACACCACTTCCATGTCGTGCTCGATCAGCAAGATGGTCAGGTCGCGCTTGAGTTCGCGCAAGATCGCCACCATGCGGGCGGACTCCTCCAGCCCCATGCCGGCCATCGGCTCGTCGAGCAGCAGCATGCGCGGACGTGTCGCCAGCGCCATCGCGATCTCGAGCTGGCGATGCTCGCCGTGGCTCAGCTTCGACACCAGCGTGTCGGCGCGATGCGCGAGCCCGACACGGGCCAGCGTGGCGGCGGCCGGCTCGCGCAGTTCGGGTTCGCGGCGCGCGTTGCGCCAGAACCGGAACGAATGACCGGCATGCGCCTGCACGGCGAGTGCGACATTATCGAGCGCGGTCATGTCGAGAAACAGCGACGTGATCTGGAACGAACGTGCGAGGCCCAGCTGGCTGCGCCGATGCGACGCCAGCGGCGTGATGTCGGCGCCGTCGAAATGGACGCGGCCGGAGTCGGGCACGATCTCGCCGGTGAGCTGGCCGATCAGCGTGGTCTTGCCGGCGCCGTTCGGGCCGATCACGGCATGCAGTTCGCCCCGCGCCACATCGAGCCCGATATGGTCGGACGCGATCACGCCGCCGAAACGCTTGGTCAGATCCTCGATGCGGAGGAGTGCGTCAGTCACGGCGCCACCTCGCATCCAGACTGGTCAACATGCCGTCGATGCCGCGGCGCGCGAACAGCACCACCAGCAGCAACATCGGCCCGAGAATGATCTGCCAATATTCGGTGATGCCGGACAGCGCCTCTTCGAGCACCAGCAGCGCGATGGCACCGATCAGCGGGCCGAACACCGAACCCATGCCGCCCAACACCACCATCACGATGAGATCGCCCGACCGCGTCCAATGCATCATGGACGGGCTGACGAAATCAGCCTGATTGGCCAACAGCACACCGGACAATCCGCACAATGTGCCAGCGATCACGAAGCAGGCCAGCTTGTAGCGATAGGTCGGAAAGCCGATCGCCCGCATGCGGCGCTCGTTGGAGCGCGCACCCTGCACCACCATGCCGAAGCGCGAATTCATCAGCCGCCACACGAGATAGATCGTGCCGAACAGCAGCACCAGGCAGACATAATAGAACACGGTCTTGTGCGACAAATTGAGCAGATCGCCGAACTGGCTGCGCTTGTAGATCGTCATGCCGTCGTCGGCGCCGTAGCGGCTGAGGCTGACCACGATGTAATAGAGCATCTGCGCGAAGGCGAGCGTGATCATGATGAAGTAGACGCCGCGGGTGCGCAGGCACAGCGCGCCGATCACCAGCGCGAACAGCGCCGACACGAGCAGCGCCAGCGGCCACTGTATGAGGCCGGACGAAATCCCCTCATGCGCCAGGATGCCGAACACATAGCCGCCGACGCCGAGATACGCCGCATGACCAAAACTGACCATGCCGCCATAGCCGAGGATCAGGTTGAGACTGACGGCCGCCATCGCCAGAATCACGATGCGGGTGAACAGCGTCAGCAAAAACGGGCGGCCCGACAGGCCGGTATACAGCGGCAGCAGCACCAAGAAGATCAGGATCGCTCCGATGACGATGTTTCGCGCCGACAGCCAGGTCTTCATTTGTTGGCCGCCGGAAACAGGCCTTGCGGCTTCGCGATCAGGATCGCGGCCATTACCAGATAGATCAGCATCGAGGAGATCGCAGGTGCGGCCGTCGACGCGGCGGCCGGGCTGAGCACCAGCTTGAACAGGTCGGGCAGGAAGGCGCGGCCGACGGTGTCGATCAGGCCGACGAACACCGAGCCGACGAAGGCGCCGCGGATCGAGCCGATGCCGCCGATCACGATGACCACGAAGGCGACGATCAGGATGTTCTCGCCCATGCCGATCGACGCCGTCAGGATCGGCGCCTGCATCAGGCCGGCGAGGCCAGCGAGCGCCGCGCCCAATCCGAACACCAGCGTGTACAGCAGCTTGATGTTGATGCCGAGCGCACCGACCATCTCGCGGTTCGACGCGCCAGCGCGGATCAGCATACCGACGCGGGTCCGCATGACAAGCAAATAGAGAAACACCGCGACTAGCAGTGCGACGCCAATGATCGCCAGCCGGTAGGTCGGATACAGTACGCCCGGCATGATCTCGAAATTGGTATTGAGCCACGGCGGCAGGGTCAGGTTCATGCCAGCCGGTCCCCAGACCAGCCGCACGCCTTCGTTGAAAAACAAAATCAATCCGAAGGTGCCCAGCACATGGTCGAGATGATCGCGGCCGTACAGCCTTCGCAGCGCGATCACTTCGACGGCCATGCCCAGGAGCCACGTCGCGATCAGGGCCAGCAGCACACCGGCGACGAAACTGCCGGTCATCGCCGAGAACGTCGCACCGAAGTAAGCGCCGACCATGTACAGCGAACCGTGCGCCAGATTGACGAGATCCATGATCCCGAACACCAACGTCAGCCCGGCCGCGAGCAGGAACAACAGCAGGCCGAGTTGCAATCCGTTCAGGCACTGTTCGATCAGCAACAGCATGACACTCGGTAGGTGCTCGGATCGCTGCCGGCGGCGGCGAATCCATCATTTATAAAACAGGGGCGGCGGAAGCCTTCGCATCCGCCGCCCCGCGTGACGGCACGATTACTTCATCGAGCACTTGTCGTGGAAGCGATCCTGGTCGTTCTCGACGATGGTGGCCACCGTCTTGAGCACCAGTTCACCGCTGGCATCCTTGACCACGTCCTGCAGATAGAAGTTCTGGATCGGGAAGTGGTTGTTGCCGAACTTGAAGTTACCGCGCACCGACTTGAAGTCTGCCTTTTCCATCGCCTTCTGCATTTCGGCCTTCTTGCTGACGTCGCCATTCACGGATTTCACGGCGCTGTCGATCAGGCTGGCGGCGTCATAGGTCTGCGCCGCGTAGAATGACGGCGAGGTCTTGAACTTAGTCTTGAAGTCGGCGACGAACTTCTTGTTGGTGTCGTTCGGCAGATCGTTGACCCACTGCTGCGCACCGGGCATGCCGAGCGCCAGATCCTTCTGCCGCGGCAGCGACAGTTCGTCGATGGTGAACGCCGTATAGAGCGGGATCTGGCCCTTCAGGCCGGCCTGGGCGTACTGGTTGAGAAACTGCACGCCGGCCGCGCCCGGATAGAACACGAAGATCGCGTCGGGCTTGGCCGCGCGCGCCTTCGACAGTTCGGCCGAGAAGTCGAGCTGGTCGGGCCATTTGGTCAGTTCCTGGCCGACCACCTGACCCTTGAAGGTCGAGGCTACACCGGCCAGCATGTCCTTGCCGGCCGCGTAGTTCGGACCGATCAGGAACACCGACTTCACGCCCTTGGTGTTCATGTACAGACCCATCGCCTGCGGCGTCTGGTCGTTCTGCCACGAGGTCGAGAAGAAATACGGCGAGCACAGTTCGCCGGCGACCTGCGACGGGCCGGCATTGGCGCTGATGATGAAGGTCTTGGAATCGAGCGCCGGCTTGAGCGAGGCTAGCAGCACGTTCGACCAGATATATCCGACGATGAAATCAACCCTGTCGGATTCGATCAGCTTCTCGGTCTTCTGCTTGCCGACATCCGGCTTCTGCGCGTCGTCCTCGTAGATCACTTCGACCGGCAGGCCGCCGATCTTGCGGCCCATATGATCGAGCGCCAGTTCGAACGCGTTGCGCATGTCGTTGCCGATCACCGCGGTCGGCCCGCTGAAGGTGTTGACGAAGCCGATCTTGATGGTCTTCGGCGCCTGCGCGAGGGCCGGGCTCATCGCCAGCGCGAGACCGGCGCCGGCCGCAACCAGAATATTTTTCATGTTACTTCTCCCTCCAGTGTTATTGGCCGCTATTGGCATTGGCATATTCGTATTGGCTCCGCATGACGTCCTGTCGCATGGCCGCCGGAAACGGCGGCCGCATTCATGCCTCGTTTCAGGCTTTGGGCCCTTCAGCACGTAGCATGAAACGCTGGATCTTGCCGGTCGCGGTCTTCGGCAGATCGCGCCTGAACTCGATCCAGCGCGGATATTTGAACGGCGCGAGTTGCTGCTTGACGTGATCTTGCAACGCGCGTGCCATGATCTCGCCCTCGCGATCCGGCGACTTCAGCACCACAAAGGCCTTCGGCTTGGTCAGCCCCTGATCGTCGAGCCAGCCGACCACCGCGGCTTCCAGCACATCGGCATGGGTTAACAGCGCGGCCTCGACGTCGAACGGCGAGACATACATGCCGGACACCTTGAGCATGTCGTCCTGGCGGCCGCAGCAGATGTAAAAGCCGTCCGGATCCTCGATATATTTGTCGCCGGATCGGGTCCAGTCGCCCTGGAAGGTCGAGCGCGATTTCTCCCGGTTATTCCAGTACATCACCGCGCCGGTCGGGCCGCGCACGTAGAGTTCGCCCATCTCGCCCTGCTTCACCGCCAGACCGTCCTCGCCGACCAGCTTGATCTCATAGCCGGGTACGGCCCGCCCCGTGGTGCCGTACTTATTCGCACCGGGACGGTTGGTCAGATAGATGTGCAGCATCTCGGTGGTGCCGAGACCGTCCGACACCTCGACGCCGTAGCGATCCAGGAAGCGCTTGGCGATGTCGGCCGGCAGCGCCTCGCCGGCGGATTGGCAGCGGCGCAGCTTCACTTCGTTGCGCTCCGGCGCGGCAGGGCTGTTCAGAAACGCGCCATAGAAGGTCGGCACGCCGAAGAATACCGTGATCGGATATTTCTTGAGCAGCGCCGCGACACTGTCGGGCGTCGGCCGCTCCGGGTTGAGCACCGTGGTAGCGCCCACCGACATCGGAAATGTCATCGCGTTGCCGAGTCCGTAGGCGAAGAACAGCTTGGCGACCGAATGAACGACGTCGTTTTCCTGGAGCCCGACCACCGGCACGCCATACAGATCCGCCGTCAGCGTCAGGCTGGCATGGATATGCACGGCGCCCTTTGGCTTGCCGGTCGAGCCCGACGTATAGAGCCAGAAGCACATGTCGTCGCGCGTAGTCGGCGCGGTGTAAGGGTCCGGCTCGGCGGCCGCCAACATGGCCTCGAAATTGGTGTGACCGTGCGCGGCTTGATCCGATACTTGGCCCGACACCACGACATGCCTCAGATCCGGCGACGCAGCGATCACCCCGGCAAAACGTGGGAGAAGCGCTTCGGAGACGATCAGCGCCTTGGCCCGGCTGTCGGCCAGCATGTAGGCGTAATCGTCCTCGGTCAGCAGCGTATTGACCGGCACCGGCACGACGCCGGCCTTCACGGCGCCCAGAAACGCGGTCGGCCAGTCGATGGTGTCGGACAGGCACAGAAAAATACGATCTTCGCGCTGGATGCCGAGCTTGCGCAGCGCATGCGCGAAGCGGGCGACCCGGTCGGCCAGTTGGCCGTAGGTCCAGGTGCCGCGCGGATCGATATAGACGGCCTTGTCGGCGCGTCCGGCTTCGAGATTGCGGCCCAGGATGTCGGCGGCGAAATTATAGTCGCGGGGAATCCGATCGACCGGCACGGCGCCGCGCTCGGCGGCGCTCAAGGCGGACGCGGCTGGCGCGAGCATGTTTGACGCAAGGGTCATGGCGTCCCGTCCCTCCCTTCGGAACTTGATATTATTGATTGAACGGGCGCGAGCCGTGTTTCCCGGCCAATCATCGCCCGCCCGACATGAACTATTATGCATGATCGGGAGAGCGCGTCCAGCAAAAGCGGACACCGGTTTTGCGTCCGGACGCGCTCTAACTCTTTAAATGGACGCGTTTTCTTCACGCGATGTGGAATTCCAGTTCACGTGAAGACGCTATGCGCCGCCATGCGTTTAAAATGGCTCCATTGTGCGAACCAGGGCGCCCGGTGGGCGACAAGTGGGCGCCATTCCCACAATCGGCGCTTTATCGACGCTCCACCGCGTGCCAGTTTCCGCCGCGACGCCGTAAAGGCCGGCCAAAAAACGCTACGGGAGACAACATGATCCTCAGCCGCGACCGCATCCTGACCACCCATGTCGGCAGCCTGCCGCGCAATGAGAAACTCTCCGAACTTTTGCTGCAGCGCGAAGCCGGCGAGTCGTACGACCGCGCGTATTTCGAGGTCGAGATGGACAAGGCGGTTTGCCATGTGGTCGACCGGCAGAAATTAGCCGGCATCGATATCGGCAATGACGGCGAACAACAGCGTGCCGGCTTTCAGACTTACGTGCCGCAACGCATGACCGGCTTCGGCGGCGTCTCGAACCGCCGGCGCGGCCGCGAGTTCGAGGAATTCCCCGAACTGGTCGCCACGCTGGTGCGGCGCTTTCCGCACACCAGCAAGCAGCAGAACGCGCCGGAAGCCCAAGGCGAGATCAAATACACCGACACCAAGGCGATCGATCACGAGATCGCGCGGTTTAAGAACTTCGCGGCCGAAGCATTCGCGGAATCGTTCATGACCGCGCCGTCGCCCGGCATCATCTCGTCAACCATGCTCAATGCGCATTACGACTCGCATGAGGCCTATCTGGACGCGCTGGCCCGCGAGATGAGCAAGGAGTATCAGGCGATCCACAAGGCCGGGTTGCTGGTGCAGATCGACGCGCCGGATCTGGCGATGGACCGCACCATGCTGTTCCGCGATCTCGACGACAACGGTTTCATCAAGGCCTGCGAGTTGCATGTAGCGGCCATCAACAAGGGCATCGCCGGCATTCCGCGCGACCGGGTGCGGCTGCATGTCTGCTACGGCAACTGGGAAGGCCCGCACATCCACGACATCGCGCTGGCGAAGATTCTGCCGGCGCTCTATCAGGCGAATGTCGGCGCGCTGTCGATCGAGTTTTCCAATCCGCGCCACGCCCACGAATACGCGGCGTTCAAGCAGCATCCGCTGCCCAAGGACATGATTCTGATCCCGGGCGTGATCGAGACCACGTCGAACTTCGTCGAGCATCCCGAAGTCGTGGCGCGGCGCATCGCCGATGCGGTCGAAGCGGTCGGCGACCGCGAGCGCGTCATAGCCTCGACAGATTGCGGCTTCGGCACCTTCACCAACCGCGAATGGGTGATCGAGCCGGCGGTGTGGCTGAAACTGCGCTCGTTGCGCGAAGGCGCCGATCTCGCGTCGAGCCGGCTGTGGGGCAAGAAGGTGGCGTGAGGGAGAGAGCGATTTCTGAACTCGCGACGGATGGGCTCCTTCCCTCTTCCCGCACGCGGGGCGAGGGAAGGAGCAGCATTGCATGCTGCACTGCGCCCGGGACACGCGACAATTACACCGCCACCCTTCGCCGCACGACCAGATTCGCAATCATCACCTGCACCGGCTCGTCGTTCTGATTGAGCGTCGAGACGCGCACCTTGGCCAGACCCTGATCCGGTCGCGAGCGCGACGGCCGCACCTCGATCACTTCGCTTTCAACGCGCAGCCGATCGCCCGGACGCACCGGGCGCGGCCAGCGCGTTTCATCGGCGCCGGCCCCGATGATGCCGCCGGCCAATGGCAGACCGCCGCGCACCAGCAGGCCCATGGTCAGCGCGGCGGTATGCCAACCGCTCGCCGCCAAGCCGCCGAACAGCGATTTGGTGGCAGCTTCCTCGTCGAGATGAAACGGCTGCGGATCGAACTGACGCGCAAAGGCCTTGATGGCTTTGGTTTCGATCGCTTCCCCGCCCGCCGCGGAACGGTAGATCTGGCCGGGTGCCAGATCCTCTAGATAAAGCTCTATCTTATGGTTGGACATCATGCGGGCTCCGGCTTTGCGGCCTCGCTACCGCGCACCGATGGCACATCACTGTTCGAGCTACGTTTGAACCATACGCCGCTCGCGACCGCCACCGCGTTCACGCCGCCGAACACGACCATCGCGATGCCGAGCATCACGAACAGGGCGGTGATGCCGCCGAGCCTGATCGCGATCCAGCCGCCGAACGCCGCGACCAGGACGCGCAACGTGCCGGCAATCAGAGGCCATCCCATCCGGCCGGCGCCTTGCGAGGCGAAATACAGCGCGAGACCAGCCCCGAAAAATCCATAGAACGGACCGACGATGCGCAGATAGTGCGAGCCGACTTCCAGCATGGTGGGCTCGGCACCGAACAAGGTCAGCCACGCCTGCGGAAACAGCGCGGCCAGAATTCCGATCGTCTCCGTCAGCACACCGGCAATGATGGCGCCAGTCCAGGCCGCCCGCGTCGCACGCGCGCGCTGTCCGGCGCCGATGGCGGTGCCGACCATCGCGGCGACAGGTGCGCCGAGGCCGAACACCACCGGCACCAGCAGATATTCAAGCCGCGCGCCGGTTCCATAGCCGGCAACGGCCGCCGGGCCGATCAGGCCGGCCAATCCGGTCGCGGTCGCGATGCTGACATTGGTCGAGATGCTGACCAGCGACGATACCGCGCCGATGCGCAGGATTTCCCGCGTCGGCGCCCAGCGTAGCCGTTGTGGAAATGCGGAAGGCTTCAACACGCCACGGCCCGACCAGATATAGGCCGCAAAGACAGCCGACCCGATTACATAATAGATGACGATCGCCAGCGCGCCGCCGACGATGCCGAGTTGCGGCAGCGGTCCGAAGCCGAAGATCAAGGCCGGCGACAGCGGGATCAGGATCAGCGCGCCTAGCGCCGTTATCAGCGCCGGAAAGTAAATATTGCCGGTGCCGCGAATGACGGCGGCGAGCGAATTGAACAGCCAGATCGGAATCGCGCCGACAAATACCCAATGTGAATAGGCTAGCGCGGCTGCCAGCGATGCGTCGCGCCCGCCCATCAATGCGTAGAGTTTTTCGCCGCCCAGCAGCGCTGCAAGCGTCGTGAGCACACCGAGACCGATCGCGATGGCGACCGCGTGCCAGACCAGCGTGTTGGCGTCGTCGCGACGACCGCCGCCGAGCGCACGCGAGATCGCCGACAGGATGCCACCACCGACCGCGCCGGCCGACAGCATCTGCACCAGCATCAGCACCGGAAACACCAGCGCCATCGCGGCGAGCGCATCGAGACCGAGTTGCGCGACGAAGTAGGTCTCGATCAGACCGATCGTGGCCTGCACGGTCATCACCACGACGTTCGGCAGCGCCATCCGCAAGATGGTCGGGACGATCGATCCTTCCAGCAATGCGCGTGTCCGGGCATCCATCGGTATTCCCTTCATGCGACCTTGACGGCGGGTTATTTACGCGCATATGCACGTATTGACTTCTAATAGGCGCATATGCGCTCTCCCACAAGGCGCCATCCGCGCGTTTCGGAATGCTGGCTATGCAAAACAAGACGACCACTGCCCTCGAACCGGCGCTGTGCAATTGCCTGGCGCTGCGCCAAGCCGCCCGGCAGGCGACCCAGCTCTACGACCGGCACCTGTCGGCGGTGGGGCTTCGCACCACGCAATATTCGATCCTGGTGAAACTCTCGCGGCTGGGTCCGCAGACCATTAATGAACTCGCCGGCCAGATGGTAATGGACCGCACCACGATGGGCCGCGCGATTTTGCCGCTACAGCGCGAGCAACTGGTCGAGATCGACGCCGGCAAGGACGCCCGCACCCGGATCGTCCGCCTGACGCCAGCCGGCGAGACTCGCCTCAAAGCGGCGGCGATTCACTGGAAAGACGCCCAGAAGCAATTCGAAACCGCCTACGGGACGGCCGAATCCACCCGGCTGCGCACGACGCTGGCCGAGGTGGTGGCCGCGCTCTGATCGGCCCTCGCCTGGTGACAGGGTGGGCCGCAAGCCGCTACCCGACGCGCCGCCGACGGTGTATGAACTCCGCGACAGTAATCCCCGCACAGGGGCCGCTATCCCTTAAGGCGCATGGAGCCCGGCACCGGGCCGGCCCGCACCAGGATGACGGACAAGACAGGAGGAGACACCCATGGACCAGACCGTCCGCAAGATCAGCGCCGAGGACATCAACCCGCGGCACAATTGGGGTCGCGCGCTGCCGTCGCTCGGCATCATGGGCGTCGATTTCGAGGAGCGCGTCGACTACCGCCGCCTGCATCGCTATCGCCTCGCCCGCGCCAAGCAGGCGCTGGAGAATTCCGAGCTCGGCGCGCTGCTGGTGTTCGACGTCAACAACATCCGCTACCTGACCTCGACCAAGATCGGCGAATGGGAGCGCGACAAGCTGGCCCGCTGGGCGCTGCTGACCCGCACCGGCGAACCGATCCTGTGGGATTTCGGCTCAGCCGCCATCCATCACAAGCTGTATGCGCCGTGGCTCGCCCCGGAAAACTGTAAAGCCGGCCTGATCGGCCTGCGCGGCACCGTGGCGCCGGCCTTCGGCCTGATGAAGCGCCATGCCGAGGAAATCGCCTCGCTGCTGCGCGAGGCCGGCGTCGCCGACATGCCGATCGGCATCGACATCATCGAACCGCCGATGATGTTCGAATTGCAGAAGGCCGGCCTCAAGATCGAAGACGGTCAGCAGATCATGCTGGAAGCCCGCGAGATCAAGTCGCAAGACGAGATCGCGCTGCTGAACCGCGCCGCCGCGATGGTCGATGGCGCGTATCACATGATCAATGAAGAGCTGAAGCCCGGCGTGCGCGAGAATGACATCGTCGCCATGGTGAACGAGTTCCTGTATCGCCACGGCTCGGACGACGTCGAAGCCGTCAACGCGATCTCAGGCGAGCGTTGCAATCCGCACCCGCACAACTTCACCGACCGCATGATCCGGCCGGGCGATCAGGCGTTCTTCGACATCCTGCAATCGTTCATGGGCTATCGCACCTGCTATTACCGCACCTTCAATGTCGGCCGCGCCACCCCGGCGCAGCACGACGCCTACAAGCTGGCGCGCGAGTGGCTGGACGGCGCGATGGAGCGGATCAAGCCCGGCGCCTCCACGGCGCATATCTGCGAGGCGTTCCCGACCGCCGACAAGTTCGGCTTCCCGGACGAGATGTCGGCGTTCGGCCTGCAGTTCGCGCACGGCCTCGGTCTCGCACTGCATGAGCGCCCGATCATCTCGCGGGTGATCTCGCTCGACCATCCGACCGAGATCAAGGAAGGCATGGTGTTTGCGATCGAGACCTACTGCCCGGCGACCGACGGCTATTCCGGCGCCCGCATCGAGGAAGAGGTCGTGGTCACCGACAAGGGCTGCAAGGTGATCTCGCTGTTCCCGGCCGAAGAACTGCCGATCGCCAACCGGTACTAATCTGACGCGCGATTACAGGCGCCCGCGTAACATGCGGGCGCCTGTTTGATTCCGCGCGCTTATCTAATGCATGTGCTCGGCTTGGCGCGGCGGCGCGCTGACTCGTTTGGCCTTCGCGGTACGGCTCAGCATGGCCTGCGCGGCGAAGCCCAGAACACCGAGCCCGATCGACACCAAGCCCAGCACGTCGGTCAGCACCGGTCCACACTTGATGCAGCCGATGCCGCCGGGGATGATCATCAGCGCGCCGATGATAATAATGTAGGCCCAGGTCAGCGGGCCGACATAAATCCACCATTTGAACGGCGCCTCGGCCACGTTGCCTGGCCAGATCGCCGACAGCGTGTTCGGCAGATCCTGGCCCGTTACCTGGCTCCATGGCTGACTTTTGTTCGGCGGCCACGGCGTCGGCTCGACGACGCTTGCGTCGAGCACATGCATGTCGCGGAACGGCAGTGGGCGCGGCGGCCCGCCCCACGGCACCGTGGTGCGGTTGACCTGGATGTGCAGATGCGGCCCGGACGAATTGCCGGAATTCCCGGCGAGCCCGAGCTGCTGGCCTTCCGTCACCGCCGCGCCGACGCTCAACAGCGCCGGGGTGAGCGTGCCCTTCTGAAAATGCGCGTACAGCGCCAGGTCGGGGCCGTGCTGGATGTAGAAATGATTGCCCTCGACCGGATTGGGCGTCGGGTTCTGCGTACCTAACGTCGTGTTGGCATCCATGTCGTTCTTGAACTGAACCACCGTGCCGTCGGCCATCGCGTAGATCGGCTTGCCCCAGATACGGAAATGATCGTTCTGGGTGCCGGCCGTGTTGGGCAGCGCGGATCTCCACTGCTGGGTATCGTCGTCGAAGCCCTGCACGCCCATGTCGTAGGCGAACAGTTGCGTGCCGCCGCCGGCGGCACCATGCCCGGCGCTGCGGCCGAACCAGTATTCGGTTTGCTTCAGATCCACGGTCTTGGCCGGGAACAGGTAGCCACCGCCGGTTGCCGGACTGGTGTAAGGCGCGAGCGACACGCTGACATTGGCCGGATCGCTAAAGCCGTCGCAGGCCAGCGCGAGCTTCAGCGTGCCGGGCGCCGGCACCGGCAGAATGATGTTGTTGGCGGGGGCGAAGAACCAGACCTTGGTCTGGCTCGCCGGGATCGTCAGATCGGCAGCGATGGCTTCGCTGGCGACATTCGGCGGACCGACAAAGGACACCGTCACTTGATTTAGATGGACGTCGTTCGGCCCGTTATTTTTGATGGCCAGAACTAGCGACAGTTGGCCGTTCGGGTCATCGCTGCTGGTGGGCGCGGCCAACTGGCCAAAATTGGCCGGGCCAGAATCTGAAGGCTGAACCGTGACCGTAAGGTTGGGTGCACCCATGACAGGCCCCACACAATTTGAAACCACCGGTATCAGATATTTCAATCATAGGTGGCTTTATATCGCAAGCACTATCCTATGTAGGTGCCTCGGGCTATCGAGCAGGCATCGCGCGTTAGCCGCGCCTTCACTTCCGCGCGGCCACCGTCTAACGCAGCGCCGACAGCCGCAATTCCATCTCGCGCTTGACCTGATATTCCGGCCGGCCGAACGCCTTATTGCGGGTTGCCAGAAATTCGCGCTGTTGACGGCGCATCTTGGCGGCGGCCGGCGGATCGAGACGCCGCAGCACGGCATTGTACGCATCGTCGATTTCGCGGTCGAGCCGCGCCAGCTGCGGGTCGGAGCAGATCGCCTTTTCGACCGCGCGCTTGGTTTTGTCGCAGTCGAATGTCGGCAATTGCTTCGGACTGGTCAGCGCCAGCCGTTGCAACTCTTTTCGTAGGACGTCACGGTTTTCCGCCGCGAGATCCAGGCGCGGATTGAGCCGGATCGCCTGCTCGTAATCGGCGATGGCGCGTTCGAGTTGGCCCTGCTTGCGGAAAGCCGCGCCGCGATTGTTGTAGGCCGAAGCGAATTTCGGATTGAGCTTGATCGCCGCATCATAGTCGGCGATGGCGCGGTCGACCTCGCCCTTGAACTGATACGAGTCGCCGCGATTGGTGAGGAAGTTCGCCTTCGGCGTGATCGCGATGGCGGCGTCGTAGTCCACGATGGCGCGGTCGTAGTCGCCATTATGCGCGTAGCCAAGGCCGCGATTGTCGAAATATTCCGGCACCGTCGGATCGAGCCGGATCGCTTCGCTGATATCGGCCAGCGCGCGGTCGTTCTGTCCGAGCTTCTTCAGCGCCGCGCTGCGGTTGCTGAAGGTGCGGGGACGCTTGGCGTCGAGGCGGATCGCTTCGTCATAATCCTGCACCGCGCGCGCGTTGTCGCCCTTGAAATAATACGCCGCGCCGCGGTCGCTGAACGCCTGTGCATTGGCAGGATCGAGCCGGAGCGCTTCGTTATAATCCTCGATCGCGCGGTCGTATTTCTGCATGCCGATATTGAAGATGTTGGCGCGCACGATAAACGCCTCGGCGTCCTTCGGGTCGACCCGGACCGCCTCATTGGCGTCGGCGAGCGCCCGTTCGAGCTTGCCGGCAAAGCTGTGCACCTGCGCGCGCTTCTGGAAAGCCCGGCCGTAGGCCGGGTCGAGTTTGATCGCTCGCTCCAAATCCGCAAAGGCCTCCGTGTCCCGGTTCTGATCGTGATTCGAATAGGCGTCGGCGCGGTTGACCAGCGCGCGGACCAGCGCCGCGTTTTCCGGATTGGCGTCGATCAAAGCCGTACAGGCCTCGATCCGCACCCGAGATGGAGCCTTCGCCGTACTGCAAATATCAGGGCCGGAGGTCTGCGCCGCCGCCGGCAGCACACCAAAGGCGGCGACGGCCAGCGCCGTCATCGACACGAAAGAAAGAGCAAACTGGCGCATGGCGAACATCCCGCGTGCAAAGACTTGCCCGGCGCTGGGCTGTGCCTTGGTCGCATTCGCAACGACAAAAGGTTCAACGGCGGCCGCCGATACCTATCGGGCGGTAATAAGCATGTGTGTCTCGGAACTTAGACCGGCGCGACGCGTTGGCAGGCGTCCCCTTCAAATGAATGAGACGCGAGGGCGTAAGCCGTCGATCCTCTGAGGAGCGCTCCCATGAAAAATCAAATTCTGATGGCCGGTGCCGTTCTCGGCGCGCTGGCAATGCCGGTGGCCACGTTGGCGCAAAGCGGCGCAGCAACAGGTGCCGTTGGTGGCGCGGTCGGCGGCGCCATCGTCGGCGGCCCGATCGGTGCCGTGGTCGGCGGCGTCGGCGGTGCGATCGTCGGCGGCATTTCCGACGACACGCGGCCGCGCTTCCGCGAATATGTCGTTCGCGAGCAGCGGCCGTCTTATACCTATCGGGAAGACCTGCGCGTCGGCGTCGAACTGCCGAGCGACGGCGTCACCTATTACGAGGTGCCGAAGGAATACAATGCGCCGCAATATCGCTACACGGTGGTGAACGGCCGCACCGTGCTGGTCGATCCGCGCACCCGCCGCGTCGTCCAGATCGTCGAATAAGATATCTCGTCGTAGAAATCCCGCCCGGGCGCAATCCCGGGCGGGTTTTTTTTATGATCGGTTGAGCCGTAAAAAAATGGCCGGGACAGGCCCGGCCATTCGCTTAATTCCAGCGGTTAATTCGACGAGCGCCTTAACGCCAGCGGCAGTGCCGGTAGCCCCGATCGTCGCGCCAGCATGATTTGTAGCGGCGCGGATGCGAAATGCGCGGACCGCCCACGACAGCACCGACAACGCCGCCGACCACCGCGCCGGGCGGACCGGCAATTACGGCGCCGGTGCCGGCGCCGATCGCCGCGCCCGTAAAGGTGCGTTCCTGGGCATTGGCGCCGGCCGTGCCGGCCAGGATGGCCGTGCAAGTCGCCGCAATCACAAACATCTTACGCATGATTCAATCCTCCCGTTTCGGCGCGAAATCGCTGCCGGGATGCATCTCAATTAAAGAGCGCAACGGGATGACGCGCCGGGAGCCAAAAAGTTCCAGCGGCCGAAAGTAGTTGTCGAAGGCATCGCCGGAAATTCAGGTCCGCTTCTTGGCCATCTCTTGCAGATGCGGAAAGCGCTCGGTCAGCAGCGAACCGAAATAATAGGTCGGCGCAAAGGCCGGATGCGCCTTGATGGCGTCGAACCAGCGACCGACGTTCGGCCGGTCGTCCCACATGTGATCGAGGTTGAGATCCGCCATGCGAACGACCGCCGGCATCAGCGAAATGTCGGCCAGCGTCGGCTTCGTGCCCATCAGGAACGGCCCGCCGCTCGCCGCGATCGACTCCTCCATGCGCTCATAGGTACGCTGCATGCGGCCGAGCGCGGCATCCATTTCCTTTTGCGGAAAACCAGTCTGGCCCATCGCCAGCATGAACTCCTTGCGCAGCGGTTTGGATTCGGCGAACGCCAGGAATTCCTCCGGGCTCATTGCCTGGAATCGCGGCAGGAAGGCGAGGTTGAAGGTCGGCACGCGCACCGCCGCCGCCGGCATCTCGTCGATGAACCGCATGTGCGAGCGCATCTGCGCCCGCGCAGCCGGCGATGTCGGGGTAAAGTTTTCCGGCTCGGGCGAGACCTCGTCGAGGTATTCGATGATGACCGAGGAATCGATGACGACGGTGTCGTCATGCACTAAAGTCGGCACCACGCCGTTCGGATTAAGCGCCAGATAATCCGGCTTGAGCTGATCGCCGACCAAAAGGTCGAGCTTGACCTCCTCGAAGGCGAGGCCCTTGGCGTTGAGCACGAAACGCACGCGCTGGCTGCAGGTCGATTGCGGTGCATTATACAGCGTGAAGGCCATCGTTTCGCTCCGGTCTTTTGTTGACCGAGCCATAGCGCAACCATCGTGCCGCGTCACGTCCCTAGCAAAGAGCTAAAATGTCGACTTCAGCTTGAGATGATCCATCCGGTTCATCGATTTGATGTCGACCCGGCGCTCCCCGTCGTCACGACGGATGTCGAGTGGAATGCTGGTGCCGGCCGCCCCGCGCGACCACACCTTGCGATAGAGATCGGCAAGCCCACTTGCCGATTTGCCGTCGACGCCAACCACGACGTCGCCGCGCACCACACCGGCCGCTTCCGCCGGTCCCTGCGGCGTCACTTGCGTGACCGTCAGTTTGCCATCGGACTCTTCCGTGGACATGCCGAGCCAGGGCTTGGGCGTCGCTTGCGACCGGCCATCCGCCATCAGCTCACCGAGGATCGGCCGCAGCAGATCGATCGGCACGAACATGTTGCCGGGCGTCTTGTCGTTCTTGCCGGTCGCATCGCCGACGATCAGCGAGCCGACACCGACCAGCTTACCGGTACGGTCGAGCAGCGCGGCCCCGCTCCAGGCCGGATGCGCCGGCGCGGTGAAGATCGCGCGGTCGATCAGATATTCCCAACTGCCCGTGAAGGTGCGCCGCGAGGCGATTTCGACCGGCAACGCCAGTGCCCGGCCGCCGGCGCTGACCACCAAGGCGGGCTCGCCCTCGGCCAAGTTGGCGGCGCTGCCGAGTTGCAGCGGGCGGACCTTCAGCGGCGCAATCGCCCGCACCAAGCCGAACCCGGTTTCATGATCGTAGCCGACGATATCGGCCGGCACGGTGCGTCCGTCATTGGTCGTCAGTTCGGCTGCATGGGCCTCGACCATCAGGTAGCCGATGGTCAGAACCAGGCCGTTGTCGTCGATGACGATGCCGGAGCCCTGCCGGTCCCGCCCAAGATTTTTCGTGGTGCGGGCGTCCGGATTGATGAAGGTCTTAATCCGCACCACGCCGGACAGCACGTCGTCGAGCGACCGCCCGGGCGATGTCGCGGCGGGCGGTGTCGCGGCGGGCGGTGTCGACTCCGGTGACACGGACTGGGCGCCGGCCGGTGCGCCGCCCGACACCGTCATCGGTATGGCCAAGACCGCCGCTACCATCAAACCGAACCGCTTGCGGCCCAACACAACCTCAAATCCGAGACGCTTCGCCATGCGGGCCTCCCTGCGACGACCGAGTCGCCATCCTTCACTATACATGGCCGGAACGCACGATCCGGCGTTGCCGCCGCAGCCCCCAATGATTTGATCGGCGGTTCCAGGCGGCCGGCGAAAGCGGTACAACGCAGCATGGCACACAAATTTTCGACCGATCGGATTTTCCTCGAGCGCGCGATTGATCAGGGGCTGGGCCGCACCCAGGCCGACCTCGTCATCAAGAACGTCAGGCTGCTGGACGTCATCACCGGCGCCGTCACACCGACCGATATCGCAATCTGTGGCGACCGTATCGTCGGCACCCATGACAGCTATCGCGGTACCCGCGAATTCGACGGGCGCGGCCTGTTCGCGGTGCCGGGCTTCATCGACACGCACCTGCATGTCGAATCCTCGCTGATCACGCCGCTGGAATTCGACGCCTGCGTGCTCCCGCATGGCGTCACCACGGCGATCTGCGATCCGCACGAGATCGCCAATGTGCTGGGCGTTGAGGGCATCCGCTATTTCCTCGACGCCGCCGGCGCGACCGCTATGGACCTGCGGGTGCAACTCTCGTCATGCGTGCCGGCAACCGCGTTCGAAACCGCCGGTGCGAGGCTCGACGCGGCGGATCTGGTATCGCTGCGCGGCCATCCGTGCGGCATCGGCCTCGCCGAATTCATGAATTATCCGGGCGTGCTGGCCAAGGAGCCGGACGCGATGGATAAGCTCGCGGCGTTTTCCGACGGACATATCGACGGCCACGCTCCGTTGGTCCGGGGACGCGACCTTAATGCTTATCTGGCGGCCGGCATCCGCACCGATCACGAAGCGACGACGCTCGAAGAGGCGCGCGAGAAACTGGCCAAAGGCATGAGCGTCCTCATCCGCGAGGGCTCGGTGTGCAAGGACCTGCATGCGCTGGCGCCGCTGATCGATGCCAATACGTCGGCGTTCGTGGCGTTCTGCACCGACGACCGCAATCCGCTCGACATCGCCGAGGAAGGCCATCTGGATTTTCTGATCCGCACCGCGATTTCGCTCGGCGCGCCGCTGCATCATGTCTATCGGGCGGCGAGCTGGTCCGGCGCCAATGCGTTCGGCCTGCGCGACCGCGGCCTGATCGCGCCGGGTTGGCGCGCCGACATCGTGTTGGTCGATGACTTGGCGGCCTGTGCCGTAAGGGAAGTGTTCTCGGCCGGACGCCATGTCGGCCCGGATCTGTTGGCGGCACGGCGCACGGTCGCGCCGGTCGGACTGACATCGGTGAAGGCCGAAAAGGTCACGGCGGCGGATTTCCGCGTGCCGGCCTCGGGGCCTTCGACCCAGGTGATCGGCGTCACGTCCGGCAGCATCATCACGCAACGGGTCGTCCACGACCTGCCGCTGCGCGGCGGCGCCAAGCAGGTCTATCTCGACAAGGACGTGGTCAAGGTCGCGGTCGTGGCCCGCCATGGGAAGAACCGCAATATCGGCCGCGGTTTCGTGACCGGCTTCGGCATGCGGCGCGGCGCCATCGCGTCATCGATCGGCCATGACAGCCACAATATCTGCGTGGTCGGGGCCGACGAGGAAGACATGGCCATCGCCGTCAACCGGTTGATCGAATTGCAGGGCGGCTTCGTGGTCGCGCAGGGCGGCGCGGTGCGGGCTGAACTCGCTTTGCCGGTCGCCGGCCTGATGTCCCGGCTGCCGTTCGGCGACGTGCGTGCGGCGCTCATTCCGCTGCGCGATGCCGCCGGAGCGCTCGGCTGCACGCTGCCGGAGCCGTTCGCGCAGGTCGCATTCCTGCCATTGCCGGTGATCCCGCACCTGAAGATCACGGATTTCGGGCTGTTCGACGTCGACCGTTTTGAGCTGATCGCCGCGTAGTTCTGCTGCGCCGCGTCATTTTTCAGAGGCGCGCACTCTAGTCCTTCATTTGCCAGCAGCTAAAGCGCGTGTGTAGGTAAGTCTACGATGTGCCTGCCCCGCCACGTCCGCTGACTGAATCTTCCTTTTTCAGAATGAATGCTAACCCCGACGCAAAAAAAGCGCTATTATGTACGATAGTGTTCATTGGGACGACGACCCTCTGACGGGCGGTCAGATACTCATTTTTTAGGACTTGTCGTCCACCTTCGCCTGCGCGTTGTAACGAACCAGGCGATACGTCCGGCGATGTCCGCCGCGCCCTCACACACATCACGGAAGCGCATGTTAGACAAAACGCAGAACATCGCCGACTCCACTTCGGTGGAGCCGGACGCGGCCACACAGGACGCGAAGATCTGGGCGCAGGTTCTGGCCCGGTACCGCAACCCCAGCGTTCCGCGCAGCCTGTTCGAAGTCGGTGTGACGGTCGGACCGCTGGTCGGCCTGTGGGTGCTGATCTGGCTGACGTTGGACATCGGCTATTGGCTATCGCTGCTGCTGGCGATCCCGGCCGCGTTCTTCCTGGTGCGAGCTTTCATGATCCAGCACGATTGCGGACATGGATCGTTCTTTCGCAACCGCCATGCCAATGACTGGACCGGCCGCATTCTTGGCGTGCTGACGTTCACGCCTTACGATACCTGGCGGAGCACCCACGCATCCCATCACGCGACTTCGGGCAACCTCAACCAGCGCGGCATGGGCGATGTCGACACGCTGACGGTGCGCGAGTATCAGGCGCTGTCGCGCTTAGGTCGGCTACGCTACCGGCTGTACCGCCATCCGCTGGTGATGTTCGGCCTCGGCCCGACCTATCTGTTCATCTTGCAGCACCGCCTGCCGGTCGGCCTGATGCGGGGCAAGGGCTGGCGGCCCTGGATCAGCACCATGGCGACCAATGCGGCGATCGCCGCCATCGCCGTGACCCTGATGTATTTCATCGGCATCAAGGCGTTTCTGTTGGTCCACCTGCCGGTGATGATCCTCGGCGCTTCGATCGGTGTCTGGCTGTTCTACGTCCAGCACCAGTTCGAGGAAACACAATGGGACCACGAGCCGGACTGGAATATGCACGAGGCGGCGCTGCACGGCTCGTCGCACTACGATCTGCCGCTGGTGCTGCGTTGGCTGACGGCCAATATCGGCGTGCACCACATCCATCATCTGTGCGCGCGGATTCCGTATTACCGGCTGTCGCGCGCGTTGCGCGATCATCCTGAACTCAAAGATGTCAGCCGGCTGACGCTGCTGGAAAGCTTCCGCTGCGTGCCGCTGGTGCTGTGGGATGAGGGTCAGCGGCGGCTGGTGTCGTTCCGCCAATTGCGCCGCAGCATGAAGACGGCGAAGCTCGCGGGTTAAGGCACGACGAACTTCTGCGTCCGAAATAAAAACGGGGCCGGCATCTCGCCGGCCCCGTTTTTCGTTGATGCAACAGAAATCAGTCTTCCAGGCCGGTCGGGACCTTCTTGTTCTCGCTGACCAGCTTCATGCCGGCGGCGAGCGCCATGGTCTCGGCCAGCGCCGCGAAGTCCTTCTGCAGATATTCCTCCGGATCCTTCTGCAAGGTCGCGGCGCCGAAATGCGACTGCAGCACTTCGCGGGTCGCCGCCGTCACCGGCATCGGCACGTCCATGTCGCGGGCGAGCGCCAGGCCGAGATCCAGATCCTTGCGCAGCAGTTCCGGCGTGAAGGTCGTGGCCCAGTCGAGATTGACCAGCGCCGGCGACTTGTAGGCGGTGAACATCGAGCCCATCACACCGTTGTTCAGGAACGCCAGGAAGGCCTCGCGCGGCACGCCCATCTTGTTGGTCAGCAGCGTGATCTCGATCAGGTTCTCGATCACCACCCCGAGCATCACATTGTGCGCGATCTTGCACACGCGCGCCAGTTCGCCCTCGCCGACGTAAGACACGCCGCGCGGCGCGAACACCTTGATCAGCGCCTCGACCTTGTCGAACGCGGCCTTCGGACCCGATGTCACGGCCGACAGCTTGCCAGCCTTGATCACCTTGGCGTTGCCGCTGACCGGCGAGCAGATGAAGACGGCGCCGCGCTCATCGAAGCGCTTGCGCAATGCTTCGGATTCCTCGACCGCGATGGTCGAGCAGTCGACCACGATGCGCGGCGTCTTGTTGCCGGTGAGCACGCCCTGCGGTCCGAAATAGATCTCCTCGAGATCGTGGCCGGTCGACACGATCGAGAACACCACATCCATGTCGGACAGATCGGACAGCTTGTCGACGATCTTGCCGCCTTTGGCGGCGAGCGGCTCGGCCTTGGACTTGGTCCGGTTCCAGATCGATACGTCGTGCCCAGCCTTGAGCAGGCGCTCGGCCATCGGATAGCCCATGCGTCCCATGCCGATCCAGCCGATGCGTTGCGTAGCTTGTGCCATTTCCTGCTCCGTAAAAATGTTTCCGGCTCGCTTGATCCCGCGACCAGCGGCGTTTTGGTAGCACATCGCCGGCCCGCTGCAACCCGAGCCGGCCCACAGGCGGCATGCGCGGATGAGGGTCTCGCAGGCCTTGGACGCTCGCAGGCCTTGGACGCCGCTCGGCACCCTGCGCGCAGCCGCCCCGGGTCGTCGGCATACGCGCCACATTCCACCATATGAAATAACAACCTGTTCAACCTGCCCGGGGCGGCTGCGTCTAGAGCGCGTCCAGCAAAAGTGGATACCGGTTTTGCGTCCGGACGCGCTCTAAGTGTGTGAACAGACGCGTTTTCTAACGTGAAGTGATTCCACTTCACTCGAAAACGCTTTAGCGCGCTTGTCGCCACGGGTCCGGCGGACCTATGCTGAGGGCGGAACGGTTCGCCGCTCCCAAACGCCGCGCAGACGGCGTAGACGGCGTAGACGGCAACATAGATCGGGATGGAAGCCCAGTGACTACGCAAGACGTCGTCACCAGTTCGTCTGCCGCAGGCTTGCCGGCGCGTCATACGCCGGCGGGCGACGTCTGGTGGCGGGCGCTCACGCGCAATCTCTATCCGTTCGTGGTGGTCGCGGCGCTGTGGGAGCTGGTCGCGCGGCTCGGGCTGTTCCCGGCGCGGCTGTTTCCATCCCTGGAAGTCGTGTTCGCGGCATTCTGGCGGCTCACCGTCTCGGGCATTCTGCCGCACCATGCCGCCGAAACCGTGTTCCGTCTGCTCGCCGGTTTCGGCATCGCGGCGGTGGTCGGCGTGCTGATCGGTATTGCGATGGGCCGCTCGCGCCGGGCCGAGGATATCTTCCTGCCGCTGGTGTCGATCGGCGCACCGATCCCGGGCCTCGCCTACGCACCGCTGTTTTTGCTGTGGTTCGGCCTCGGCAATTTCTCCGCCATCCTGCTGGTCGGTTTTGTGTCGGCCTTCCCGATCATTTTCAATGCCTGGACCGGTGTGAAGGCCGTCAAGGAAATCTGGGTGCGCTCGGCACAGGCGATGGGCGCCGATCAGCGCAAGCTGTTCCGCTATGTGATCCTGCCCGGCGCCCTGCCTTACATTCTGACCGGGCTGCGGCTCGGCCTCGCGCAGGCCTGGCGCGTGCTGGTCGCGGTCGAGATGCTGGCCGCGGTGCCGTGGGGCCTCGGCTGGATGATCTTCGGCGCCCGCGAATTCCTCAATACCGACGTGATGCTGTCCGGTATCGCCGTGATCGCGGTCATCGGCCTCGCGCTGGAGAAGCTCGTGTTCCAGCGCATCGAGACCTACACCGTGGTGCGCTGGGGAATGGTGACCGCATGAGCACGCAGGACGCCGCCCATATCGACACGGCGCAGCCTAACACCGCCCGCGTCGACATCGTGCGCCGCAACAATATCCGTTCGTATTGGCGCGCCGCGATCACGCTGCTGATCGCTGCGCTGCTGTACGAGGCGGTCGCCCGCAGCGGCTATTTTCCGCCGGTGCTGCTGCCGACGCTGCCCAAGATCGGTCTCGCATTGTGGGGCTCGCTGGCCGACGGCAGCATGCCGCGCCACGTCGTCTATACGCTGTATCGCGTGATGTTCGGCTTTGGCCTCGCCATCGTGGTCGGCATCCCGCTCGGCATCCTGATGGCCCGGTTCCGACACGTCGAAAATTTTTTCCTGCCGCTGGTCAGCGCGATGATGCCGATCCCGTCTTTCGCGCTGGTGCCGCTGTTCATGCTGTGGTTCGGCATCGGCAACACCACGACAGTGCTGATCGTGTTCTACGCGGCGACGTTCCCGATCGTGTTCAACACCTGGTCGGGCGTGCGTTCGGTCAATCCGCTGTGGCTGCGCGCCGCCGGCGCGATGGGCGCCGATGAGAATTCATTGTTCTGGAAGGTGATCATTCCGGGCGCCTCGCCGTTCATCATCACCGGCATGCGGCAGGCGTTCCTGCGCGCCTGGATCGCCGTGGTCGGCGCCGAGATGATCGCCGCCTCCGACTGGGGGCTCGGCTGGGTGATCTTCGACGCCAAGGAATTCCTCAACGCCGACCTGATGCTGGCCTCGCTCGCCGTCATCGGATTCATCGGTTTCGTGTTCGAGCGGCTGGTATTCGGCTCGCTGGAGCGCGCCACCGTGCTGCGCTGGGGAATGATGCGGGCCGCCAAGGGTTAGAACAACGAGTCAGGAAACCTGAATGCTGCCGATCGAAGTTCGCGACGTGTCGCTGGAATACGATACCCCGGCCGGCCGGGTGCAGGGCGTCAAAGGTGCCAGCTTCGGCATGCAGGCGTCGGAATTTCTTTGCATCGTCGGACCGTCGGGCTGCGGCAAGTCCACGCTGCTCAACATCATTGCCGGCTTCCTGACGCCGACCTCCGGCGAAATCCGCATCGGGGGCAAAGCCGTCAACGGCCACGGCATGGACCGCGGCGTCGTGTTCCAGGATTTTGCGCAATTGTTTCCGTGGCGCACCGCGCTCGGCAACGTCACCTTCGGATTGGAGATGAAGGGCGTACCGAAGGCCGAGCGCGAGGAGATCGCCCGCAAGCAGCTCGCTTTGGTGAAGCTGGAAAAGTTCATGGACGCCTACCCGCACCATCTGTCGGGCGGCATGCAACAGCGCGTCGCCATCGCGCGGGCATTGGCCTACGATCCGGCGGTGCTGCTGATGGACGAACCGTTCGCGGCGCTCGATGCGATGACGCGCGACGACATGCAGCGGCTGCTGGCGGACGTCTGGCACAAGACCCGCAAGACGGTGATCTACGTCACCCATAACGTCGCCGAGGCTGTGTATCTGGCCGACCGGGTCATCGTGATGACGCCGCATCCCGGCCAGGTGAAGGCCGAAATTCCGATCGACCTGCCGCGGCCGCGCGATCCGCTCAGCGTCGAATTCCTGGACACCCAGAAACGGCTTCTGAGTCACCTCGGCGGGACGGCCATACCGGCCGCCGCATGAGAACCGAGGGATTTGGACGGCGCCCACCCATGAGGAGGAGACACCATGACGATCTTGCAAGCCGGAACGACGCGTCGGCAGATCCTGGCCGGTGCGGGTGCCATGATGGCGGGAGCCGGTGTGTTCGGCGGCGTACGCCCGGCCTTCGCGCTCGACCCGATCCGGCAGGGCTACCAGACCAACATATGGGGCATGCCGACCTATTACCTGATGCGTTCGGGCCTGCTGGAGAAACACGGCATCAAGTTCGAGGAATTCGCGGTGCCGTCCGGCAATCTTACCATGCAGCAAATGGTGGCGCGCCAGGTCGATCTAGGCACCTATGCCGGACAGTCCTTCATCCTGGGTGCCGATAAAGGCAGTCTGGTCGCCATCGCGCTGATCGAATATGTCGGCAAGACCGCGCGGGTGATGGCCCGCAAGGAACTCGGCATTACCAAGGTCGAACAGCTCAAGGGATTGAAGGTCGCCAATCAGGTCGGCTCGTCCACCGGCAATATCTTCACTGACACTATCGCGACATCGGCCGGCCTGAAGAAGGGCGACTTCCAGGAAGTGCGGATGAACGTCAACGACATGGTGGCCGCGCTCGCGGCCAAGACGGTTGATGCCATCGTCACGGTCGAGCCCTATAACGCGATTGCCGAAGCCGACGGAATTGCGGTGACGCTCACCGACTTTTCACCATTCGACAAGATGCCGGTGTTCATGGCGGCGACGCCGGATTTCGTGCAGAAGAGCCCGGACACCGTCGTGGCGTATCTGAAGGCCTGGATGGACGTGGCCAAGGACTTCAAGGACAACCCGAAGAAAGTAGCCGATGTGATCTACTCGTTCTTCACCTCGAAGGGCTATTCGATGTCGCAGGAAACCTTCGCCAAGGCGCTGGCCCGCGTCGAGGTAAATCCCGGCTTTCCGGCCGATCTCAAGCCCTATTTGCAGGAGCAGGCCGAAATCCTGCTGCGCGAAAAGAAAATCTCGGCGGTGCCCGATTGGGGCAAGGCGCTACGGCCGGATTTCATGGCCAAAGCGCAGGCTTAAATTTGTTTGGACATGATCTTTCCGAAAACCGGTTCCCACTTTTCGGGATCATGCCTTAAAGACTTGACGAGCCGGGCTTGACGCACGACGGTCCCGGTCGGAAGTTCGACACACCACGATGAGGCCGGCGGATGACGCCGGCCTCGCGTGCTTAATCGGTTTACGGTCACAAGGTTTACGGTCACAAAGGCTTGTGGCCCGAAGTTTGATCCCGCAATGGAGACTTGCATGAGCGTCGATAAGAAGCCGGGCCAGAGCCCTGAGCCGGTCGCATGGAATTTCAATCTGCTGGCGCACCACGAATTGGGCGGCTTCGGCGGTATGGGCGAAGGCATGTCGGTGCAGATCGCGCCCGACGGCCGGCGCATCATCTGGCTGGCGCATGAAAGCGCGCCGAAGAACTTCACCGCCGTTGACGTGACCGATCCGCGCAAGCCGAAGATGGTGGTGCAGACCGATCTGCCGCAGTCCCATATGCGCTCGAATTCGCTGGAAGTGAGCGGCAATATCATGGCCGTCGCCTACCAGACCCAGAAGGTCGGCCAGCAGCCGGCCGGCCTGGAGTTGTTCGACATCTCGGTGCCGGAAAATCCGAAATCGATTTCATTCTTCGACTGCTCGGGCCCGAATTCGCGCGGCGTGCATCAGCTGTGGTTCTGCGACGGCGAATACGTCCACATGGCATCCGGCGCGGCGGACTTCGAACCGACGCATCCGAACGACGACCAGTTCTATCGCATCATCGACGTGCGCAATCCGTCGAAGCCGACCGAAGTCGGCCGCTGGTGGATGCCCGGTACCCGTAAGGGCGACAAAGAGCCGCCGCCGGTACGCCACACCGCGCCGGCCATCGACAAGGGCTTCCGCGCGCACAACACCAACGTCTATCCGCAGCGGCCGGACCGTTGCTATCTCGGCTATATCGATGCCGGCATGTACGTGATGGACATTTCGGACAAGACCAACCCGAAGCCGATCTCGCGCTGGGACAACTCGCCGCCCTATACCGGCTTCACCCACACCATAGTGCCGCTGTTCGACCGCGGCCTGCTGGTTGTGTCGGATGAGTCGACCGAGAATGACGCCAAGGACTGGCCGAAGCTGATCTGGATTCTCGACGCCCGCGACGAGAAAAATCCGGTCCCGATCTCGACCTGCCCGCTGCCGTCGCCCGACGCCTATCGGGGCCGCGGCGGCCGCTTCGGCGCGCACAACATTCACGAGAACGTACCGCTGCCGACGTCGTGGTATTCCGACCAGATCGTCATCGGAACGTTCTTCAACGGCGGACTGCGCGCCTACGACATCTCCAACGCCTATCAGCCGAAGGAGATCGCGACCTTCGTGCCGCCGGCGCCGCCGCTATCGCCGGTCGGTTCGATCCAGCTCAACGACGTGTTCGTCGACGAGCGCGGCATCGTCTACACGGTCGATCGCCATGTCGGCGGGCTGTATATTCTGGAGATGGATTTCTAAGATAAGCAGAATGCTGAACGCTCCCTCTCCACCGATCTCGGGCCTGCCCGAGATCGGCACGTTAACCAACCTAAGTCGGATATATCCGACTTAGGTTGGGGAGGGGTGGGGTGAGGGGGCCTCGGACTCTCGATGGGCAATCCCCCCTCACCCGGCTCGCGCACGCAGCCAAGTTTAAGCAGACTGCGTAAACTTGCCTGCGATGCTCACCGACCTCTCCCCACCGGGGAGAGGTGAAGCAGTGCCTGGGTCATCTGCGTCCGAGATCGCAAAACGAAACGACTCCACCATGCTGCATCAAATCTTCCCCTCGCCCGAAGCCGGGCCGTTCGGCCGCCGCGTCAAGCGTGAACGCGGCGCGCGCATTCCGGTGACCATCGTCACCGGCTTTTTAGGTGCGGGCAAAACCACACTGGTGCGGCGCTTCCTGGCGACGCCGGAAGGCCGCAACACCGCCGTCATCGTCAATGAATTCGGCTCGACCGGCATCGACGATGCGCTGGTGCGGGCCAGCACCGACGAGACCGTGCTGCTCGGCAATGGCTGCATCTGCTGTAACACCCGCAGCGACCTTCAGGTCGCACTGCGCAAGCTGCTGATGGACCGCGAACGCGGTCTGGTACCGATGTTCGAGCGCGTGCTGATCGAGACCAGCGGCCTCGCCGATCCGGGGCCGATCCTGCAAACCTTCGCGACCGACCGCGCGCTCGGCGGCGAATTTCACCTCGAAGTCGTGCTGACCGTGGTCGACGCCGTCAACGGCGGCGAAAACCTCGAATGGTCGGCCGAGGCCCGCAAGCAGGCGATCCTGGCCGACCGGCTGGTGCTGTCCAAGACCGACATCGCCGACGACACCCAGATCGAGAACCTGCAGCGGCGGCTGCACGAGCTTAATCCGCATGCCGCGATCGACGAGGCGGTCGATGGCGCGCTCGACCCGAAGCATCTGGTCGATGCGGTGGCCGACGCCGACGAGCGCCGCGCACGCGGCAGCTTCGTCGCCGAGGCCGAGCACAGCGACGGCATCGGCAGCTTCGTGATCGAAGAACATGAGCCGATGGCGTTCGAGCCGTTCGCCCGCGCCATGGAAACGCTGATCGCGATGCGTGGCAGCGATCTTTTGCGCGTGAAAGGCTTTCTCGACATCGAAGGCTGCCGCGGCCCGGTGCTGGTGCATTTCGTACAGCACCTCGCCCATCCGCCGGTCGAACTCGCCGCCTGGCCGGACGCCAACCGCGCCAGCCGCGTGGTGTTCATCACCCGCGATGTATCCGAGCGGGCGGTGCGCGATTTATTGAAGGCCACTCGCGCGATTGCGATCACGGAAACGCCGTAACACGGTATCCAGCGTCCCGATTTCAGGCTAGACTCCCTCCAACAAGTGACGCGGGCCGCGACCGGGTGCAATTCACAACCGGAGCCGACTTGCGCATCAGCAAGGAGGACGCCGTGAGCCAGAAATTTTCGCTCAACGTCAACGGTAAGGCCCACACGGTCGATGCCGACCCCGACATGCCGCTGCTCTATGCGCTGCGCAACGACATCGGGCTGAACAACCCGCATTTCGGCTGCGGCCTCGCGCAATGCGGCGCCTGCACCGTACATCTCGATGGCCAACCGATCCGCTCCTGCGTCACGCCGCTGTCGGCGGTCGGCACCGGCAAGGTGGTTACCCTCGCCGGCCTCGGCACTCCCGAAAAACCGCATCCGGTGCAGGTCGCCTATGTCGAGGAGCAGGTGCCGCAATGCGGCTACTGCATCAACGGCTGGATCATGACGGCCGCCGCATTCCTGGAGACCAAGAAGAAGCCTAGCGAAGACGAAATCAAACAGGCGCTCGAAGGCCTGAAGTGTCGCTGCGGAACGCACCTGAGCATCCTGCGCGCCGTGAAGCGCGCCGCCACGATGATGGGCTGAGGAGCGCACACCATGAACACGCACAACAAGCCCAGCAACTTCTCGCGTCGCAACCTGCTCAAGACCGGCGGTGCTCTCGTCATCTCGGTCGGCCTGCCGGTCAGCCTCGACACCGTGCTGGCGGTCCGCACCGCCTATGCGCAGGGCGCCAAGCCACCTTTGGTGCCGAACGAACTCGCCTCTTACATCGCCGTCAATACCGACGGCTCGGTCACGGCCTATTTCGGCAAGATGGACATGGGCCAGGGCCTGTTCGTCGCCATCGGCCAGATCGTCGCCGAGGAACTGGATGTTCCGTTCAAGAGCGTCACGGTGCTGATGGGCGATACCGCGAACAGCGTCAATCAGGGTGGCGCTTCCGGCTCCACCGGCATTCAGCTCGGCGGCAAGCAGATGCGCATGGCGGCCGCCGAAGCCCGCCGTGTACTGGTCGAAATGGCGGCCGAGAAGCTCGCGCTGCCGGCCGACCAGCTCACCGTCACCGACGGCGTGGTGCACGCCAAGAGCGATACCGCGAAAAAGATCAGCTACGCAGATCTGATCGGCGGACGCTATTTCAACGTCCAGCTCGACTGGAACAAGCAGACCGGCAACACCCTCTATGCGCCCGGCAAGGCGCAGCCGAAGAAGCCGAGCGAATACAAGATCGTCGGCCAGCCGATCCACCGCGAAGACATCGCCCCGAAGGTTTACGCGATCGAAGACTTCGTTACCGACATCAAAGTGCCCGGCATGGTGCACGGCCGCATGATCCGTCCGCCGGTCGCCGGCAGCGTTCCGGTCAAGATCGACGAATCCTCGATCAGCCAGTTCAAGGGCGCCAAAGTCGTCTGGGACAAAGGCTTCCTCGGCGTCGTCGCCGAGCATGAATGGGACGCGATTCAGGCGGTCGAGAAGCTGAAGGTCGAATGGTCGGCCGTGACGCCGCCGTTCCCGGAACAATCGACGCTGTTCGACCACATCCGCAAGGCGCCGGTACGCAAGCGCGAAGTCGAAAAGCCAGTCGGCAATGTCGAGGAAGCCTTCAAGACCGCCGCGAAAGTGGTCGAGGCCGAATACGAATGGCCGTTCCAGTCGCATGCCAGCATGGGCCCCGCTTGCGCGCTGGTCGAGATCAAACCGGACGGCAATGTCACCTGCTGGACCGGCTCGCAGAAATCGCATTTCGTGCGCGAAGGCGTCGCCCTGACGCTCGGCATCCCGCTCGACAAGGTGCGCGCCATCTGGGTGCCGGGTCCCGGCTCCTACGGCCGCAACGATGCTGACGACGTCGCCGGCGACGCCGCGGTGCTGGCCAAAGCGGTCGGCAAGCCGGTGCGCCTGCAATACAGCCGCGAACAGGGCACCGCCTGGGACCCGAAGGGCCCGGCGTCGATCCACAAGGTGCGCGCCGCGATCGATGCGTCCGGTCAGGTCATCGCGTATGAGTTCGTCAGCAAGGCGTTCTCGCGCGTCGACGTCAACACCAATGGCAGCCAGCCGCACGACACGTTGACCGGTCAGAGCCTCGGCGTCGCGCTGAAATCCGGCGACGGCTTCGGCGTGCCGGCGGAATCCTATGCGTTCGCCAACAAGCTGACCGCATGGGAGACCATCCCGCCGCTGCTGGACAGGACCTCGCCGCTGCGCACCTCGCATCTGCGCGACCCTGTCGGACCGCAAATTCATTTCGCCAGCGAGTCCTTCATGGATGAAGTGGCGGCGACGCTGAATCTCGACCCGATCGAATTCCGGCTGCGCCATGTCAAGGACCCGCGCGACATCGCGGTCATCAAGGCGGCCGCCGAAAAGGCCGGCTGGCAGGCGCGGCCCTCGCCGCGCAAGGACCAGACCGGCAACAAGGTCAGCGGCCGCGGCATGGCCTATTCGCAGCGCAACGGCACCCGCGTCGCCATCGTGGCCGAGGTCGATATCGACCGCCGCACCGGCAAGATCTGGGCGCGCAAGTTCACCGTGGCGCATGATTGCGGGCTGGTGATCAATCCGGACGGCCTGACCAAGACCGTCGAGGGCAACATCGTGCAGGGTGTCAGCCGCACGCTGTGGGAAGAGGTCAAGTTCGACCGCAACGGCGTGACTAGCATCGATTGGGCCACCTATCCGATCCTGGACATCACCGAAACGCCGGAGAGCGTTGACGTGGTGATCATCAATCGTCCGACCGTCGACGCATCGGGCGGCGGCGAGCCGTCGATCCGTCCGCTGGCGGCGGCGATCGCCAATGCGATCTTCGACGCCACCGGCGTGCGTATTCGTCGCGTGCCGTTCTCGCCGGATCGTGTGAAGGCAGCGCTGTCGTGAAGGCCGCGCTGTTGTAATGCCGGTCGTCGGTTCGCTCGACGAGGCCTTGGTCGGCATCCAGGACGGCTGCCTGCTGGCGGTGCCGCGCGAGGTGTCGGGCGTTCCGATGGAAGCGACGCGCGCGCTGATCCGGCGCGGCATCCGGAATCTGCGCCTGTTCGCACTGCCGACCTCCAGCCTGCAAGCGGATCTGATGATCGGCGCCGGTTGTCTGGCTTCGCTGGAAACTTCCGCCGTCAGTCTCGGCGAATTCGGCCCGGCGCCACGCTTCACCGCCGCCATCAAGGCCGGCACGATCCACATGAAGGATGCGACCTGTCCGGCACTGCACGCCGCGTTGCAGGCCTCCGAGAAGGGCGTGCCGTTCATGCCGCTGCGCGGACTGATCGGTTCCGACGTGTTGCGCGAGCGGCCGGACTGGACGGTTATCGACAATCCGTTGGGAGAGAACGATCCGATCGTGCTGCTGCCGGCGATCCGGCCGGATGTCGCGCTGTTTCACGCGCCGACGGCTGACCGTAACGGCAATGTCTGGATCGGCCGGCAGCGCGAACTCGCCACCATGGCGCATGCCTCGGCGGCCACCGTGGTCACGGTCGAGAAACTGCACGACGGCGATCTCTTGGCCGACCCGGTCCTGGCGGCCGGCACCCTGCCGGGCTTCTATGTCGACGCCGTCGCGGTCGTGCCGCGCGGCGCCTGGCCGCTGCCGCTGCCCGACCATTATGACGCCGACGCCGCGCATCTCGCTGAATACGCCCGCTTGGCTACTACGCTGGAAGGCTTTGCCGAGTATCTGGAGCGGCATGTATATGCGCAGCGGGCGGCCTGACGTGAGCACTGAACCCACTCGTCCCGAAGAATTGCTCGCCAGCGTCATCGCCGACCTGATCGGCGACGTGCGCCATGTCGCCGTCGGCAATGCGTCGCCGATCCCGGCGACGGCGGCGCTGCTGACACGCGAACGCAACAAACTGCAAGGCGTGCCCCGGCCCTATGTGTCGCTGCTGCAAAGCCGCAAGCACAACTTCTTCACCGATGGTGCCCGCGAACTGTTCGATTGCGCCGGCCAGGGCCGCATCGACGTGTTCTTTCTGTCGGGCGGCGAGATCGACGGCCAGGGCAACATCAACTTGGTCAGCATCGGCGACTATCATCATCCGACCGCGCGTTTCCCGGGCTCGTTCGGCTCGGCCTACCTCTATTACGTGGTGCCCAGGGTGATCCTGTTCCGCACCGAGCACTCACGCCGCACCCTGGTCGAGAAGGTATCCTTCGTCAGCGCCCCGGGCATCAGCGAGGCCAATGTCCATCGGTCCGGCGGACCGGTCGCGCTGGTCACCAACCGCTGCCTGTTCGGGTTCGATGCCGCGCGCGGCCGGTTCCGCCTGCAAAGTGTGCATCCGGGCCATACGGTCGAGGAGATCGTCGCCGAGACCGGCTTCGCATTCGAATGCCCGGACGAGGTGCCGACCACGCCGGCGCCATCGGCCGAGACGCTACGCGTCATGCGCGAACTGGTTGCACCGGAACTCGCCGAGATCTACCCGCAATTCACCGCCAGCGTGTTCGGCATCGGGGCCCAAGCACCGCATTGATTTCACGAGGCGAAATAGGGCCGGCCGTTGCACCGCCCGGCAATCCGTCATTGCCAAACCGGGCGCTGCCTATCATGTTGCGGCCGACTTTGCCGCCGGGACACCGGTCGGCCACAACGTAAAACGAACGAGGAAATGCACGTGGAAAGAGTTGAAGTCGGCGTTATCGGGGTTGGCTGGATCGGTGGTCTGCGCGCGGATACGCTGTCGCGCACCGCATTGGTCGACAAACTGCATCTGTGCGAGATCAGGCCGGACCGGCTGGCGATCGTCAAGGACCTGTACAAGCCGGCGACCACAACGCTCGACTATCAGGACATCATCAAGAACCCGAACATCTCGGTGGTCTATGTCTCGACCACGCCGGAAACCAATCATTATCCGATCGCGCGCGATTGCCTGAAGGCCGGCAAGAACGTGATGCTGGAAAAGCCGATCGCGCTGGAATTGTGGGAAGCGGATGAGCTCATCACGCTGTCCAATCGCAACAATCTCAAATTCACCATCGGCTATTCACAGCGCTTTAACCCCAAGATCGCTTACGCAAAGAAAAAGATCACCGACGGCACGCTGGGCAATGTCGTGTCCGTGCTGGTCAGCCGCCACCTGTCGCGCGACCTCGGTAAGAAGATCGCCGGCCGCGTCCGGCTGTCGCCCGTGGTGATGGAATCGACGCACGATCTCGACTTCGTGTTCTGGCTGCTGGAGCCGGCCAAGCCGGTGCGCGTCTACAGCCAGGGCGCCTATGGCTACATGAAGCCGGTGAACGGTTCGCACGACGTGATGTTCACCACCGTGACCATGGACAATGGCGTGGTGGTGATGATCGGCGGTGGCTGGAATTTCCCGCCGAGCTATCCGAACTACTGTTCGACCTGGATCGAGATCACCGGCGTCGACGGCGCCCTGGTGCTCGACGATACGCAGCGCGACAACTGGCTGAATACCGAAAAGCGCGGCCAGGAATTCCCGATGTCGACGATGCCGGGCGAGATGGTCGATCATGTATTCGCCGGCGGTATCGGGCCGGAAACGCTCCACTTCCTGGAAGCCTGCATCCGCGACACGGCGGTCATGGGCAGCGGCGAAAGCGCGCGCCGGGTGATGGAAACCTACAGCGCGGCTGACTTGTCGGCCTACCGCAACGAGCCGATCGATCTGCCGCTGACCAACGAGACGATTTCGGGCATCGCCGAACTCAAGCAGAAAAACCGCGCGGGGCTGAACACATGAGGAATAAAGCCAAGGGTGTCGGCCTCGCCATTATCGGCGCTGGCCGCGTCGGCCTGTTTCGCGGCGAAGTCGCGGCGCGGCATCCGGCGATCGAATGGATCGGCATCGCCGAGCGCAACCCGAATCGCGGCGCCGACGTCGCCGGCCGGATCGGCGCCGACTATGTGACCACCGACTATCACGAACTGCTGGCGCGGCCGGAAGTCACCGCCGTCATCATCGCGACCGACGAACATCTGCATGTCGATCCGATCCTGGCGTCGGTCGCGCGCGGCATTCCGATGCTGATCGAGAAGCCGCTTGCGACGAACTTGGCGGATTCGGCCAGGGTACTGAAAGCGATCGAGGACGCGAAACTCGACGCCGTGGTCGGCTACACCCAGCGCTTCCGCCGCAAATGGCTGTCCGCGAAGGAGAAGGTGCGGATCGGCGCGCTCGGCGACGTCACCATGGTGACGTCCCGCGCGTTCATGAATCGTCTGGTCGCGATCGACAATTACAAGCGCACCGACGATCCGACGACGATCTCGCCGCTGGTGATTTCGGGCACGCACGCGCTCGATATCGTGATGTGGTACATGGAAAAGAAGACACCGGTCGAGGTCTATGCGCGCTCGATCGACAAGGTGCTGGGTCCGCTGTACCAGGGCATCGATGCCACCGCCGGCATGATCATGTTCTCCGACGGCAGCGTCTACCATCTCGCCATCTCGTGGGCATTGCCGGTGACCTGGCCGGGCGCGGTGTACAGCCTCGAAGTCGGCATCAACGGCACCACCGGAGTGCTGACCATCGACGACACCCATCGCGACATGGTGCTGGCGGTGTCGGCGCCGCAGGAGGAAGGCTACGCACCCGACAGGAGCCGGCTGGTGGATTTCATGGGCTCCTATCCGCCCGGCGACATGGCGCTCGGCGAATTGCGCGGCCCGATGGCCGACGAGACGGTGTCGTGGCTCAGCCGCGTATCGCTCGGCCTGCCGACCCCGGCCGCGACCGCCGCTGAGGCGCACAACCGGCTGATGCTGACCAAGGCCTTGGACCTTTCGGCCAAGCTCAAGCAGCCGGTGCAACTGCCGCTCGATCCGAACGACCCGAGGTTGAATTAAGCTTTTACGTTTTCTGACCGCCGGGGGCGGCAACCGTTTGCCTCCCCGGGTTTGCTGATATGATCGAAAAAAACAAAACCAGGGAGGCCGACGGTGACAAGGATCGCGACAAGTGGGTGGCGTGTGCGCGGCGTGCTGCTGGGCATGCTGGCAATAGCCGGCGCGGCCGAGCTGCGGGCCGCCGAAGACCTGACTAAATATCCGACGCGGCCGATTCGCGTGATCGCGCCGTTCGCGCCCGGCGGCGCGTCCGATTTCGCCATTCGCCTGCTTCAGAACAGCCTTACGCAGTCGCTCGGGCAGCAGATCATCATCGACAATCGCACCGGCGCCGCCGGCAATATCGGCATGGAGGCCGCTGCGCGGTCCACGAATGACGGCTACACGCTGTTCTTCGGCAATGTCGGTACGATTTCGATCAATCCGCATTTTTATCCGGATCTCTCGGTCGCGCCGGAAAGAGACTTCATTCCGATCTCGATTGCGGCCGAAACGCCCGGCATTCTCGTGGCATCGACCAAGTTTCCGCCGAATAATGTCAAGGAAATGGTGGAGTACGTGAAGGCAAACCCCGGCAAGGTGAACTACGCCTCGGCCGGCATCAGCACGCTCAATCGTCTGGAAATGGAAGTCTTTCGTAAGACGACCGGTCTCGACATGACTCATGTCCCGTATCGTGGCGGCGCCGGTCCGGCGGTCGGCGACCTGTTGGCCGGCCACGTCCAGGTGATGTTCGTGACCATTTCGTCGGCCTCAGAACACGTGAAGTCCGGCGCGCTGAAGGCCTATGCGGTCACCACCAAGGAGCGCGTGCCGTCTTTGCCCAATGTGCCGACCATGCTGGAACAAGGCTATCCGGACAATGTCAGCACCTCGTGGCAGGGCCTGTTCGCATTGGCCGGCACGCCGCAGCCGATCGTCGACAAGCTGCATGCCGCCGTGATGCAGGCGATGACGGACGCCAATGCCCGCAAGCTGATGATGGACAACGGCATGCTGCCGACCGTCAGCAAGACGCCGGACGAGTTCAAGGCGTATCTGGCGGCCGAATCGGAGAAGTGGAAGCGCGTCGTGAAGGATGTCGGCACCAAGCCGAATTGATGTCGACGATGCGGACGCTTTCTTCACCTCTCCCCGCGTGCGGGGAGAGATCGACTTGCGAGCGCTTTAGCGCGAGTAAGTCGGGTGAGGGGGCATCTCCGCAGACGCTGCCTCACGCCCCCTCACCCGGCTCGCTCCGCTCGCCACCCTTCTCCCCGCACGCGGGGCGAGGGATTGCGCAGCATCCAGCCCGGGCTTAGTGGCGAAACTTCTACCGCTTTCGGATCGGCGTGATCTTCAATTCGTCCGCCATCGCGTCCAATTGAAGGATCAGTTCCGGCACCAACGACAAGCCGTCGCGCGTGCGCTCGATGCGGCGGGCGCGGCGCATTTCGCCCGGCAAGCGGATCTTGTTGAAGCCAGGCAACGTCTTGGAGCGCTTCAGATCGCGTAGATGCCGGTCGATATCGGCCTTGAACTGGTCGAGCGGCGCGAACCGCTTAACGTCCAGCGCGATGAGGAAATGCCCGGTGTTGCATTCGGCCGTCTGGTCGGCATTGAAGTCGACAATGTCGCGGCCAAAGGCAGCCCCGTTGAGCGGTCCGCCCAGCAGACCGAGCACGATGGCGAGCCCCGAGCCCTTGTAGGCGCCGAACGGCAGCAACAGCCCCTCGCCACTCAGTGCCGGATCGGTGATCGGTTC
Organism: Xanthobacteraceae bacterium; assembly: GCA_028290465.1. Lineage (GTDB taxonomy): Bacteria > Pseudomonadota > Alphaproteobacteria > Rhizobiales > Xanthobacteraceae > FEB-22. The sequence continues at coordinate 43,702 of JAQGJU010000080.1, forward strand.
GCCGGTCTTGGCGTCGATCACCCAGCCTTCCGGCATCTGGCGGCCTTCGAGCTTATAGGCCTTCACCGTGCCGTACGACACCACCGTGGTGGCGATGTCGAGAATGACCGGCGCTTCCTCGCCGGCCGGAATGCCGAACGCGACCGGATTGGTGCCAAGCAATTGCTCGGCGCCGCCCCACACCGGCATGTGGTTGGCGCTCGCCACCACCGAATAGATCGACGCCATGCCTTGGTCGACCAGCAGTTCAGGATAGATGCCGGCGGCGCCGGCATGGTTGGACCGGCGCGCACCGACCCAGGCGACGCCGTTTTCCTTCGCCAGTTCGGCCGCAACTTCGGTAGCCTTCGCCATCACCAGATGGCCCATGCCGTTGTCGCCATCGATCATCGCGGTGGCCGGTGCGGTCCGGTTCACCGTGATGTTGGCCCGCACATTGATGCCGCCAGCCTGGATGCGCTTGACGTAGTGCGGAATGCGGAATACGCCGTGCGCGTCGGCGCCGGTCAGGTCGGCTTCCACCATCAGCTCGGCGCACCGGGCGGCGTTGGCCGCCTCCATGCCGACCGCGCCGAGCGCGTCGGCGATCAGTCCCTTGGCGGCCGTGACCTTCACGCGGGTCGGCTCGGCTTTAACCTTGGTCACGTCGTCCATCCGATTTCACCTATTGAAATAACTTGAACTAGCGTGCGGCGACCTTCGCCGCCGATTGAGCCCGGGTCGCCAGCAGCTTCTCGGCCTGCTGGCCGAGCACGATAGCGCGGTCGGTCTCGGAGATGTTCAGCGCGCGCACGTGCTCGACGCAGTCCAGCATCGCCATATCGTACGGATAATCGCTGCCCAGCACCACGCGCGACGCGCCGAGCGAGCCGATAAGGAATTCCAGGTTGGTCTTGGAGTGCAGGATGGTGTCGTAATAGAGCCGGTCCAGCGAGGCCGCCGGCCCGTTCGGCAGATTGACCTTACCCTCGTCACGTACGTTCCAGCCGTGAATCCAGCGCCCGGCCTGATACGGCGTGAAGCCGCCGCCGTGCACCATCAGGAATTTCAGATTGGGAAAACGCTCCAGTACGCCGCCGAACACCAGCGAGGCCGCCGCAATTGTGGTGTCGAGCGGATTGCCGATCAGATTGGCAAGATAATACGATTTGAGCCGATCCGCGCCCGCGACGGCGGTCGGATGTACCATGATGAAAGCATCGAGCTCGGAAGCAGCTGCCCACAACGGCTCCAGCGCCGGATCGTCGAGATTCTTGCCGTTGGTGTTGGTGCCGATCTGCGCGCCGCGCAGACCTAGCTTGCTCATGGAGCGGGTCAATTCGGCGGCCGCCAACTCAGGTGCCTGCATCGGTAGCGTCGCGATCCCCATGAAACGATCCGGATGCTGCCGGACCAGCTTCGCGATCTGGTCGTTCTGAATGATCGAGGTTTCGTTGGTCAGCGCGGCTTCCTGGTTGAACAGGAAGGTCTGCGGCGTCACCGACAGCACCTGCATGTCGACGCCGGCGACGTCCATGTCCTGGAGCCGCCGCTCGACGTCCCAGCCGCCGCGCGGAAACGGCTTATAGGCCACACCAGCGACGTCCAGCAGGGCGGATTCGGCATCGATCGGGGTGATTTTGGGTCCGACCTTCGGGGCCGCCTGCCGCAGCAGCGCCATGGTCTCTTCGGTCAGCACATGGGCATGGGTATCGATGGTACGCGTCTTGGACATGTTTCCCTCAGCCGGCTTTTGTTGTGGGCCTTGCGGCCTCTGGGCGCGTTTGTGCCCATTCGCGGGCGGCCGCGCAAGGGAGGCTGCTGCCCAAAGAAAGGGTGCCCAAAGAGGGTGCCCAAAGAGGGTGCGCTGAACCGTCTTGTTCTGCCGGCGCCGGATTGCGCTATAAGAGGCGCCGCGTTCCATCCCTTCGAGTTCCGGAAATCTCAGCATGGCACAGCCCGACCACAACCACGCCTCCGAGCTGCGCGTCGAGGACGACATCCTGGTGCGCGGCGCCGGCCGCTTCGTCGCCGACGTGAAGCCGCCGAATGCGGCCCATGTTTACTTCCTGCGCTCGCCGCACGGCCACGCCGCGATCAAGTCGATCGACATGTCAGCGGCGCTCGCGGCGCCGGGCGTGCTGGCGGTGCTGACCGCCGCCGACATGGCGCAGGCCGGCGTAGGCAATGTCGCAGTGCATCAGCCGATGGCCGGGCTGAACGGCAACAAGCTGATCGTTTCGCATCGCCCGGCACTGGCCGATACGCGCGTGCGTCACATCGGCGAACCGGTCGCCGCCGTCGTGGCCGAAACCTATTTGGCGGCCGTGGATGCCTCCGAACATATTGTCGTCGACTACGAAGACTTACCGCCCGCCGTCGAGATCGCCGATGCGCTCGCCGACGGCGCGCCGCAGATCTTCGACGACGTGAAGGGCAATGTCGCGTTCGACTGGGTCTGGCCAGTCGACGGCTACGAGAATAAGGCCCGCGAGGTCGCGCGCATCATTGATGGCGCCGCCCATGTGGTGAAAGTATCCGTCATCAATCAGCGCCTGCAATGCGCCACCATGGAGCCGCGCGGCGCCAGCGCGACTTATGACCCCGCAACCGAACGCTATGAGTTGAACGGTTGCTCGCAGGGCGCCGGTCCGCTGCGCGACATGCTGTCCCGCATCATGAATGTGCCGAAGGAAAAACTCCGCGTCATCACCGAGGATGTCGGCGGCGCTTTCGGCATGAAGTCCGGCGCCTATCCGGAATATCCGGTGCTGCTGATCGCGGCGCGCAAGATCGGCCGCCCGGTGCATTGGATGTCGGGCCGCTCCGAAGCCTTCCTGTCCGACAACCAGGGCCGCGACGCCGTCACCTCCGCCGAACTGGCACTGGATGCCAAGGGCAAATTCCTGGCGCTGCGGGTGCGCCACAAGGTCGGCATGGGCGCCTACATCACGTCGGCCGGCGGCAATCTCGCGGTCAGCAATTTCGCGCGCTGCTTTCCGGCGATGTACGACATTCCGCATCTCGATGTCGCGGGACAATGCGTTTACACCAACACCGCGCCGAACGGTCCGTATCGCGGCGCCGGCCGGCCCGAGGCGAATTACGTGCTGGAGCGCGCCGTTGCCGAAGCCGCGCGCATCACCGGCATCGATCCGGTCAAGTTGCGTCGGCGCAACCTGATCCCCAACAAGGCGATGCCGTACAAGACCGCCGTCGGGACTACATTTGACAGCGGCGAATTCACCACGGTGTTCGACAAGAGTCTGGCACTGGCCGATCTCACCGGATTCGCCAAGCGCCGCAAGGAATCCGCGTCGCGCGGCAAGCTGCGCGGCCTCGGCCTGTCCTGCTTTCTCGAACATGCTGGCGGCATGCCGACCGAGGGCGCGGGCTTAAAGTTTCCCGGCAGTGATAAGCTGCTCGTCACGCTCGGCGTGCAGTCGACCGGCCAGGGCCACGCCACGGTCTATCCGCGCATGGTGTCTGAACGGCTCGGCATTCCGTTCGAGCAGATCCAGCATCGCCATGGCGACAGCGACCACGGCATCGTCGGCGCGCCATCGGTCGCATCGCGCTCCACCATCACGGCCGGCAGCGCCGTGGTGCAGACCATCGACGTGATGCTGAACAAGGGCAAGGCGGTCGCGGCGCTGCTGCTGGAAGCGGCTGAAGCCGACATCGTGTATCGCGAGGGCGGCTTCGAGGTTGCGGGCACCGACAAGCGGCTGACGCTATTCGCGGTTGCCGAGAAGTCGAAACAGTTGGCGAAGGAAGGCAAGATCGCCGAGGATCTCGACACCAAGACCAGCCGCGATACGCCGCAGACCTTTCCGAACGGTGTCCATGTCGCCGAGGTCGAGATCGATCCGCAGACCGGCGAATGCAAGGTGGTCGGCTATACGGCCGTGGACGACTGCGGCACCATCCTCAACCACACACTGGTCGAGGGCCAGGTCCATGGCGCGCTGGCGCAGGGCCTGGGCCAGGCGCTGTTCGAGGTGTCGGCGCATGACGCGACCGGACAGATGCTCACCGGTTCGTTCATGGATTATACGATGCCGCGCGCCGACGACATGCCGGTGCTCGCGATTGCCGACCACGTCGTGCCGGCGACCACCAATCCGCTCGGCGTCAAAGGCGTTGGCGAAGCCGGCACGACCGGGTCGCTGGCCGCGATCATGAATGCCATCGCGGACGCGATCCCGGGCGGCGCGGCCGACTACATGGACATGCCGGCGACCCGCGAAAAAGTCTGGCAGGCGTGCCAAGCGGCGACAGCCGCCGGCCACAAGATGCCCCGCGCGGCAAAATAGCCGCGCGACTCTACCTTTTTCGACAAAACGACAAAAAACGACACGCGGGAGTGAAATGCATGGTCAGGATAGTCTCGGGCGTTGCGTCGATTCTGATGTGGTCCATCGCGGCCGCTTCGGCCCAGGCGCCCTACCCCAATCATCCGGTCCGGGTGATCGTCGGTTTCGCGGCCGGCAGCGGCCCGGACATTCAGGCCCGCACCGTCGCGCAGCAGCTCAGCACCAGCCTCGGCCAGTCATTCTATGTCGAGAACCGGCTCGGCGCCAACGGCACCATCGCGGCGCGCGCGGTCGCGCAATCCGACGCGGACGGTTACACGCTGCTGTTTTCCAGCTCGTCGATCTCGACGACGCCGCACATCTACAAGAGTCTTGGCTACGATACGCTGACCGATCTGAAGCCGGTCGCGACCGTTGGCATCCTGGACGGATTGCTGATGCTAGTCGATCAGAAGTCGCCGGTAAAAAGCGTCAAGGAATTCATCGACTCCGCGAAGAAAGAGCCGGCGATTTACGGCTCGCCGGGCGTCGGCAACATCCTGCATCTCGCGACCGAGAGCTTCAGCCAAAAGGCCGGCATCTCGATGACGCATGTTCCTTACAAAGGTGCGTCCGAAGTCATGACCGGCCTGCTCACCAGCAGCATCCAGGTGATGTTCGTGACGCCGCCTTCGGTGATCGGTCTCGTCAAGGAGGGGCGCGTGCGCGCGCTCGCCTTCACGGGCAACAAGCCGTTTCCCGAATTCCCGGACGTGCCGCTGTTGAAGGACTTGCTGCCCGGCTACGTGCCGACTGGATCCTGGGGCATGTTCTTCGCGCCCGGCAAGACGCCGCCGGCCGTGGTCGAGAAGCTGAACACGGCGATCCGCGAAGCCCTGAAGGTGCAGGCGGTATCGTCCATCATGCAGCGCGACGGCTATATCCCGGACGACCGGGACGTCGCCGCCACCGGCGCGTTCTTCAAGCTTGAAGTCGAACGCGCCGGCGAGGCTGTGAAGGCCGCGAAGATTCAGCCGAACTGAACGTCGATCACCCGACCGCGTTGAGCGGCTTGCCGTCCGCCGTCGTCACCGGCTTGGCGGCGACCAGTATGAAGGCGACCACGCAGGCTTCCTCGGTGCGATTCACCCAGTTGTGAATCGTGCCGCGCTGCACCAGCACGTCACCGGCTTTGAGCGTTACGACTTCACCGTCATCCAGCTCCATGTCGATCTGGCCGGAAATCACCACCGCGTAATCGATCGAGTCGGTGCGGTGATTGCGCGGCGTGACGCCGGGCTCGTAGCGCACGATGCGAAACACAGTGCCGTCTTCGCGGGTCGTGCTGAACGAGCCCGACGTAGGATCGGTATCGCCCTGGTTATCGACCGGAAAGCCGCTGGTCGACCAGATCACGCAGGACGACGCGCCCGGTCGGTTGGAGATGACGTTCTTGGCGATCTCGTCGATCTTGACGGTGGCGCGGCCGGCGGGCGTGTGTCCGGTGACGACGCGGCGAATTTGTAGGCTCATGTTGCGATCCTTGATTTGGAAGCGGGACGGATTAGCGCGCGGCCTCGGTGCGGCGCAGGAATGCAGCAAAGATTTCCGCAATGCGGCCTTCGGCGTCGCGCCACTCCTTGCGATCCCATTCCTTCAGCAGATTATCGTCGGAGCGTTTCTCGACCACGTCGTCATGCAGTTCGGTATTGGGAATGAGGCTGGCAGCTTTGCGGGCCGTTGCCGGCGTATGGATGATGTCGTTGCCGGCGATCATGCAGGCAGGTGCCTTGATCGCATTTAGATCGGACTCGCTGGCGCCGACGATCGGCAGCTTGGCCGACTCGAGAAAGCGCTCGCGCCAATAGGTCATCACCTGGATGAACTGTTCGACATCGGTTGCCATCAGGCGTTCGCGGTTCGAGGGCCGTGCCGCGATGCTTTCGCTGAAATGCTCCGACTCGCAAATGGCTTTCATGCCGCCGGCGCGAGCGATCTTGATGAACTGCCCGTAGTAATTCTCGGCCAGATGATCGACCGCTTCCTGTCCGCCGGTGACGCGCCACAGCAGCAGGCCGCGCGTCGCCGCCGGATGACGGATCGCGAACAGGATGGCGAGCCGAGCGCCGGCCGACGAGCCGCCGACATAGATCGGCAAGGCGCCAAGCTGCTCCGCCAGCGCATGCAGATCGTCGGCCCAGACTTCATGCTCCGAGGCCGAGCCATCAAACGCGACATCCGACGCGCCGCAATTGCGCCGGTCATGCAACAGCACGCGATAGCCGGTCGCGGCCATCGCTTTCGCCAAATTGACCAGTTCTTGATAGGGGCGCCGGCTTCCCGGCGTGATCGCGATCCACGGGCCGGAGGCGCCGATCACTTCATAGTTGAGATGAACTCCGCGTACCATTGTGTCTGGCATTCTTTTTCCTTCCAGTTCAAACGCGGGCGGATACTGGCGCAAAGATGTCTGGCGAACAACCGGCTTTGTTGGAACATGATCTTTTCCGAAAACCGGTTCCCACTTTTCGGGATCATGCTCTAAACGCGGGAGCTGACCGCGTTGCGCACGCAGCAAAAAGCCCTTCCCCCGGTCGGGGGAAGGGCTAAGTCGTATCCGTTCAAGCGATGGCCGATGTTAAGTCGTCTCAGCCCTGCGAAATGAACTTGGTGTTCATATAGGCCTCGAGACCCTCGATGCCGCCTTCGCTGCCGTAGCCGGACTCCTTGATGCCGCCGAACGGCGTTTCCGGAGTCGAGATCGCCACCGAGTTAACGCCCACCATGCCGGACTGCAGAGCGTCGCCGATCGCGGTCGCGGTCGCACCCGAAGACGTGAACGCATAGGCGGCGAGACCGAACGGCAGCGAGTTGGCGCGCGCCACCACTTCATCGAAGGTCTTGAACGGCACAATCGGCGCCAGTGGGCCGAACGGCTCCTCGGTCATGATCTTCGAATCGTCCGGCACGTCGGTGATGACGGTCGGCTCGAAGAAGTAGCCCTGGTTGGCGGCGCGCTTGCCGCCGGTCGCGATCTTGCCGCCGCGGTTCTTGGCGTCGGTGACGAAGGACTCCATCGCGTCGAGCCGCCGCGCATTGGCCAACGGCCCCATCGTGGTGCCCTTCTCCAGGCCGTCGCCGAGCTTGATCGCTTTGACGTAGTCGGTAAAGCGGTCGACGAACTTCTTGTAGCTCTGCTCTTGCACGTAGAAGCGCGTCGGCGAGATACAGACTTGGCCGGCATTACGGAATTTGAACGCCGCGATGGTGTCGGCCACCTTCTCGGGATCGGCATCGCCGAATACCACGACCGGCGAATGGCCGCCGAGTTCCATGGTGGCGCGCTTCATCGTCTTGGCCGCGAGCGCGGTCAGATGCTTGCCGACCGGCACCGAACCGGTGAACGAGACCTTGCGCACGATGTCGGCACCGAGCAGATGCTCGGAAACTTCCGCCGGCACGCCGAACACCAGGTTCAGCACGCCCGCCGGCAGGCCGGCGTCGGCGAAGCAGCGCACCATCTCGACGCAGGCGCCCGGCGTTTCTTCCGAGGCCTTCAGGATGATTGAGCAACCCGCCGCGAGCGCCGCCGCGATCTTGCGGGCCGGTGTCAGGGTCGGGAAATTCCACGGCGTGAACGCCGCGACGACACCGACCGGCTCGTGCATGACGAGTTGGCGGACGCCCTTCACGCGGCCCGGCACGATGCGGCCATAGGAACGCCGGCCTTCCTCGGCGAACCATTCGATGATGTCGGCGGTGGTCAACACCTCGATGCGGGCTTCGGCGTAGACCTTGCCCTGCTCCTGCGACATCACGCGCGCGATCTGCTCGTGGCGTTCGCGCACCAGCTCGGCGGCCTTGCGCAGCACCTTGGCGCGGTCATAGGCCGTGGTCAGGCGCCAGACTTCGAAGCCCTTTTGGGCGGCTTCGAGCGCCTGATCGAGATCGGCCTTGGTGGCATGCGGCAGCCGCCCGAGCGGCTTTTCGGTCGCCGGATTGACGACATCTTCGCCCTTGCGGCCGGTGCCGTTGAGCCATGCGCCGTCGATATAGAGACCGAGTTCGGTGTACATAGGAACCTCGTGATTTTCCGGAAATTGCGTGGCTTGCTTAAAGCATTGTCAGGCGAAGTGGAATCCGGTTCGCCGTCCGACAATGCGAAAACAGAACAGATCTAAAGTTCGATCCGCTCAACTTGAGCGGGTCGAACTCTAGCACTTTCATGCCGGCCCGGCCACCCGGAGCACCGCATGCGGCTCCGCGAATTGCGGGCTAAAATTGCGACACTGCGAAAGCCGGGCCGGCTTTCAGCCGGTCCTTGCCTCGGGCTAATGTCATCACCCCAGATAGGCGCCGCCATTCACCTGGATGGTCTGCCCGGTGACGTAGCGCGCGCTAGGCCCGCACAGGAAACGCACCATCGCAGCGACATCGTCGGGCGTGCCGCGCGCGCCGGTCAGCGTCGCATGGGTCAGATGATGCTGCGGCTCCGGCGCCCCCGCCGCGCGCGGCGTGCCGATCAGGCCCGGCACTACCAGATTTACCGTCACCTTGTCGCCCGACAGATCATGCGCCAGCGCCCGCGTGAAGCCGACCAGCCCGGCCTTGCCGGTCACCACATGGGCACGGTTTTTCGAGCCCGTATGCGCGCTCATCCCGCCGATATTGATAATGGCGCCGGCGCCGCTGGCCCGGAGTTGGTCAAGGCAGGCCTTCACGCAATGGAAGCTACTGTCGAGGATCGAATCCAGCACCGCGCGCCATTCGGCGAAATCCATGTCGATGATCGACCGCTCGGCCCGCATCGCGGCATTGTTGATCAGGTAGTCGATGCGCCCGAAGCGCTCGACCGCCGCCGCCGCCATCGCGACGACCGCCACCGGGTCGACCACGTCGCCGATCGCCGCGATGGCCTGCCCACCGGCGGCCTCGATCTCGCGCACGACCGCCTCGGCCTCCTGGACGTTGCTGCGCGCGTTGACGACCACATCCGCACCACCCGCCGCCAGCGACAGCGCGATGGCACGACCAATATTGCGACCCGCGCCGGTCACGATCGCGACGCGGCCGGCCAGTTCATGTTGATCGGTCATTTATCCTCACACCTATCCTTGAAGCGGCGACAGGTCGATCGGCCCGGAGAACATGGTGTGGGCGCAGGTCAGCGCCGCCTCGGTCTTGGCCGGTGTCCAGCCGCCATGCAGGCAATTGCGCCGGAACTTGTCATCGATATCGGCGCGCGACAGCGGCTCATGCGCGCCGCCGCGCAGATGCGGCTGGCGCTCCTCGATAGTGGTGCCGTCCTTCAACGTGACGCGCAGGTGGCCGGTGAACTCGCGCGGATACGGATTGTCCGGGTCGACCTTGAAGCGAATCTTGCTGGCCAGCGCCAGCACGGCGGGATCGTGCACCGCCTCGTCGGTGAAGGCTTCGAGCCCAACACCGTCATGCACCAAGGCGTAAGCGATACAGTACGGCATCGAGAACTTCGCGCCATAGCCGTTCGACGGCTTCTGCTTGGCGGCGAGCGGCTCCCACAGCCGATGCAAAATGCCCTCGGCGGTGTCGCAGACGATTTCCTTGATGCTCTCCGGCTTGACGCCTTGCGCCACGATCCGGCGGGCGCAATCGATATAGGGGTGGATCATGGTGCCGCACGGATACGGCTTGAAGGCCAGCGTCTGCGTCACCCAGCGGGTGCCGAAATCGCCGATCAACTGTTCATAATCGCCATCACGCGTGTGCGCGAAGCCGTTGAACAACCCGTGCACGCCCTCGAACACGGTGCGCGGCCCGGAAAATCCAGCGCGGCCGAGCAATGCTGCGCGCAGACCGGATTGCGCCGCCCAGCCGGCATGCATGCGCTTGGTCGAGGCGCCCTCGGCCAGATACTCGATGATGCCGCTCGCCATGCTGCCGGCGACGCCGAGTGCATCGACGGTCTGCCGGCGGTCCAACTGAAGCGTCGCCGCAACACCGGCGGCGGCGCCCATCGCGCCGAATACCGACGTCGGATGAAAGCCGGCTTTATGTACCGCCTTCGGCGCCACCAGGCTCAACCGGCATAGCACCTCGACCCCGACCGCGATGCCGCGCAACGCCGCCTCGCCGTCAAGATGGTCACGCTCGCAGGCCGCAAACACGGCCGGCACGATCACGGCCCCGGCATGCACCGGACCGCCCTCGAACGTGTCATCGAAATCCTCGCCATGCGTCGCGGTACCGTTGACGAAGGCGGCAGCGCCGGCGCTGAACGTCCTCGTGTGGCCGATCGCCGTGCGCCCGCCCACCGAATCGAACGCCACCATCGCGCTCCGGACATAGTCCTGTTTGCGCGCGGTGACGCACAGCCCGATGACGTCGATCACCAGTTGGTCGCACTTCTCACGCAGCGCCTTCGGCACCGGCGTCACCTTGAGCGTCAGGATACGGTCGGCGAGCCGCTCGGCAATGGAGATGTCGGGAACGGATTCGGCCATGTCACCTCAGGTGTTGCGCAGTCTTACGCCGCCGCCGAAGCCCGGGACTCGGTTGGCCAGGATCACGACCGCATAGGTGATCGCCAGCATCATCAGGCCGAGCACCGAGATGGCGGCAAGATCGCCGCTCTCGTTGAGGTCGAAGATCAGCACCGAAATCACCTTGGTCTCCGACGTGAACAGCATAATGGCTGCCGAGAGTTCCCGCATCACCCCAACGAACACAAAACACCAAGTGGCGATCACGCTGGTGCGCAGCAAGGGTGCCGTAATATGCGCCAACGATTGCAGCCGGGTGGCGCCGAGGATGCGGCTCGCCTCCTCCAGATCGACATGGACGGTACGGAACCCGGTTTGCAATTGCTGATAGGCGGCCGGTAGCGCGATGGTGACGAACGCAATCAAGAGAATCCATAACGTGCCGTACAGCACGAAGGGCGGCCGCGTGTAGCTCAGGAACAGCCCGACGCCGAGCACGATGCCCGGAATCGCGACCGGCGCGGTCGCCAGGAAGCCCAGCACGCGATAACCCGGCACGGCCTTGCGCGTCGTCACATAGGCGGTCACCACCGCCAGCAGCGTGCAGATCGTCGCCGTCAGGATGCCGAGAATGAACGTGTTCTTCAAAGCGAGCTTGGTCGCTGACAGTTCGAAGAACACGAACTCGATATTATGGAAGGTGAAGTTGTCGAATGAGACGACCTTGGACGCCACTTTGGAGAAGGTGGCGTTGAGCAGCGCCCCATAGGGCAGGAACACCGGGCATAGCATCACCACGATGCACAGGATCAAAGCCGGCCAGCGCAGCGCGCCGAGCTTTACCAGCCGCGGCTCACCGGTCTTGCCGCCGACCACCGAGAAGCCGCGCCGGCCGAGAATCTTATGCTCGGCACGCAGCAGGGCGACAGTGAGCAGCAGCAGCGGCAGCGCCGCCGCGGCGGCGAGTTCGGCCTTGGGCGGATACTGGAACAGGCTCCAGATCTTGGTCGTCATGGTGTGGAAGCCGGCCGGCAATGCGAGAATCGCCGGCGAGCCGAACAGCGTCATCGCCTGCAGGAACGCCACCAGCGCCCCGGCCAGCAGCGCCGGCATCGCCAGCGGAATGGTGATGCGCCGCGCCGTCGCGAAGGCCCGGCCGCCGAGGATGGATGAGGCGTCTTCGAGATCGCCTGGAATGCGATCCAACGTGTTGGCGACCAGCACGAACACGTAAGGGAACGTGTAGCAGGAGATCACGAAGACCAAGCCGGTGAAGGAATAGATGTTGAACAGATGCGAGTCGCTGCCGGCGCCGGTCCAGGCGCGGTATGCTTGATTGAGCAGGCCGCTGTTCGGCGCCGCCAGCAGTTCCCAGGCAATGGCGCCGAGGAATGGCGGGGTGACGAACGACGCCGTCACCAAGGCGCGGACCGTACGCGACATCGGCAGATCGGTGCGCGCGACCAGCCAGCCCATCGGGGCGGCGACCACGCAGCAGATCAAGGAGGTCAATGTCGCGATGGTCAGCGTGGTGAGCAGCGGCTCAAGCAGCACCGGATCGGTGACGAGCTGCTTGAAGTTCGCCAACGTGAAGGCGCCGCTCTTATCGGTGACGCTGTAATAGGCGAGCCACGTCATCGGCAGCAGGATCAGGCCGCACAATACGAGCGCGAACGCCGCGATCAGCGGCGTCGACATGTCGAAGCCGCTGTTGCGGCGCTGCATCGGGGCTGGTGTAGACGTCGCGAGTGTCGTCACACTACACCTTGAACAGCTTGACGTAGCGCGCTTTGATCTCTTCGCCCTGCTTGGCGACGCCGGCCGGATCGTCCTTCAGGGTCTTGATGTCCTTGAGCAGCTTATGGCCGGGCCTTTCTTTGGTCTGCGGGTGCACCGATCGCAGACCGCCGAAGTCGACGATCAACTGCTGCGCTTCCGGCGTGAAGCTGAAGATCTGGAACAATCGCGCGGCGTTCGGGTTCGGCGCCGCTTTGAAGATGCCGTTGGGCCCAATGATGATTGGCGAGCCTTCGGTCGCATACACGACCTCGACCGGCGACTTCTTGTCCATCAGTTGGAACAGGTTGTACTCGTTGCCGTCGCACATGACGGAGCGCTCGCCGAGCGCGAGTTTCTTGGGCGGATCGGCCGAGGACTGCACCTGCATGACGTTCTGCTGCGCCAGCTTTTCGAAATAAGGCCAGCCGAGATCGCGCGCCATCTGGAATGTCGCCGTCATGATGGTGCCGCTGTAGCCCGGATGCGCCTTGACCATCTTGCCCTTCCATTTCGGATCGAGCAGGTCGGCGAAGCTTTTCGGTGCATCTTCGGGCTTCACCAGGTCGGTGTTGTAGCCGATGGTGCAGAGCCAGACTCGGAACGATGCGAACTGTCCGTCGGGATCCTTGTGCTCGGCCGGATAATGCTTGGCGACATCCTCGGGCACGAACGGCGCCAGGATGCCGTCTTCCTTCCACGTGATGAAATGCGCGGCATCCGACGAATTGACCACGTCAACGGCGTGCACGCGGCTGGAATATTCCTGGCCGATGCGCTGGAACACCCGTTCGGCGCCGGAGCGTTCGACCCGCACCGCGATGCCGGGATACCGCGCCTCGAAGGTCTTGGCGACGCGCTCGGCGAGCGGCAGGTCGACCGACGTATACCAGACGACCTTGCCTTCCTTCTGGGCCGCCGCGATCAGTTCGGGCGTCGCTGAACTGGGCGGCGGGGCCGCGGCGCGAATCGGTGAGGCGAACACGGTACTGGCCACGATGGAGGTCGAAGCTTTGAGTACGTCACGCCTGGAGAAATGCTGTCGCATCGTCTGTCCTCCTTGTGGTCGCCCCGTGTCTTCCGTTTCTTCTCGTCTTCCGTTTCTTGTCGTTCTTATCGGTGACGTTGAAATTACCGTTCCAGGGCTCGGCATCGCTCGGGCGGCACTTGGATGAATACCGGCGCGCCTTGCGGAATGTCATCCTCGGCGGCCGTGATCACACGCAACTGCGTGCCGCCTTCGACCTCGATCATATAATCCCGGCTGCCGCCGAGAAATACCTGCCTGACCACGCTGGCCGGGAACACGTTCGGCACGTCACTGGGACGTGTCGCCGACAGCCTTATGTCGTGCTGGCGGATCGATACCGGCGTATCGCGACCGGACACCAGCCTGGCGCCGTTACAGCGCAGCACGCCGCCCGCGAAGGCCACGCCGTCGCGCTCCACCGCGGGGCCGCGCACGACATTGCTGGAGCCGATGAAGCGAGCAACGAATTCCGAACGCGGCCGGTCGTAGATGTCTTGCGGTGAGCCGGCCTGTTCGATCTTGCCGCCGTTCATCACCGCGATCACGTCGGCCGTGGTCATCGCCTCGGACTGGTCGTGCGTGACATAGACCGTGGTATAGCGATAGGCGTCGTGTAGACGCCGGACCTCGAAGCGCATTTCCTCGCGCAGATTGGCGTCGAGGTTGGACAGCGGCTCATCGAGCAGCAAGGTTTCGGGCTCCACGATGAGCGCCCGCGCCAGTGCGACACGCTGCTGCTGGCCGCCGGACAGTTCGCCCGGATAGCGGTCGGCCAATATGTCGAGCTTCGTGGTGGCCAGGATGGCGTTGAGCTTCTGGTCGATGGTGGCGCGATCGACTTTGCGCAGCGTCAGGCCATACGCGACGTTCTGCGCCACCGTCATATGCGGCCACAGTGCGTAACTCTGGAAGATCATCGACATCTGGCGCCGCTCGGGCGGCACCGTGCGGGCCGGCGACGACACAAGGCGGTCGCCGACATGAATTTCGCCCGCCGTCGGCTCGGCGAAGCCGGCAATCAGCCGGAGGGTCGTCGTCTTACCGCAACCCGACGGGCCGAGCAGGCAGACCAGACTGCCATGCGCAATGGTGAGCGACACGTCGTCGACCACCGCCAACGACCCATACCGCTTGGTGAGGCCTCGCAACTCGACCGACGCCAATGGCCGTCCTCCCTGATGTTACGACGGCCGCGTTCGAGCGCGGCTTCTGTCGTCAGTCTAGCAAGCAAACCAGCTTAACGATCAATCCCCATGGTCGGCAATTTTATCCGCCGGTTCCCGGTGCCTTAAAGTTAAGCTAGGTCCCGGAGAACACCGGTTTGCGCTTCTCCATGAAGGCGGCGCGGCCTTCCTGATAATCCTTGCTGTCAAAGCATTTTTTGACCAGCGCGGCGCAGCGGGCGAGATCGCGCTGGCTCTCGTCCTTCGTCACCTCGCCGACGATCGCCTTGGCGGCATTCACGGTCATGGGCGCATTACCGGCGATCGTCGCCGCATAGTCCATGACGAAGGCTTCAACCTCGGCGTCGGGCAGCACGCGGTTCACCAGATTCATCTGCTGGGCTTCGGCTGCGCTGAACTGTCGCGCGGTAAAGAAGATTTCCTTGGTGAAGGACGCGCCGACAACGTCGACGAAGCGGCGAATGCCCGAATAGCCATAGCCGAGACCGAGCTTGGCGGCCGGCAGCGCGAACCGCGACACGTCGGAGCAGACCCGCAGGTCGCAGCACACCGCAAGCCCGAGCCCGCCGCCGACACAATAGCCGCGGATCATCGCGATGGTCGGCTTCGGAAACTGGTGGATGGTGGTGTAGGCCTTCTCAACCACGGTGTTGTAATGCACCACCGCCGCCTCGTTGGAGCGTTCGTCACCGAACTTGGAGATGTCGGCGCCCGACACGAACGCCTTGCCGCCCGCGCCGGTCAGCACCACCACACGGATCTCGTCGTCCTTGGCGAAATCCTCGAGGATACGCGTGGTCGCGTCCCACATCTCCAGCGACACCGCGTTGTGGCGCTCCGGATTATTGAAAATCACGGTGCCGACCTGGCCATCCTTGCGCGAAAGCATCTTGTCGGTCTGCGTCATGCCTTATCCCCGTTTTATCCTGGAACGGACTTAGATCGCCTTCGCGGCGCGCAACCCATCGATATCCTGCGCGCTGAAACCAAACTCTTTAAGCACTTCGTCGGTGTGCTCGCCTAATTCCGGCGTCGGCGCCGCCAGCCGGCTCGGCGTCCGCGACATATCGATCGGCTGACCAACCAAGGTCGTTTTGCCGCCTCCCGGCATCGCGACGTCCTGGGCGATCCCGAGATGCCGCACCTGCGGATCGGCGAACGCCTGATCGATCGAATTGATCGGCCCGCACGGCACGCCGGCCGTGTTCATCGCCTCGACCCATTCCGCGCTGGTGCGCGCCACCGTTCGGCGGTCGATCTCGACGCTCAGCGCATTGCGATTCTTGGACCGCGCCGCGCTGGTCTTGTAGTCGGGATGCTCCATCAGTTCGGTCGCGCCGATGGTGTTGCACAGCCGTTCCCACATCTGATGGCCGGTGGTCGCGATGTTGATGTGACCGTCGGCCGTCTTGAACACCCCGGTCGGAATGCTGGTCGGATGGTTATTGCCGGCCTGCCCGGCGACATCCTTGGCGATCAGCCAGCGCGCCGCCTGAAAATCCAGCATGAATATCTGCGCCTGCAGCAGCGAGGTCTGCACCCACTGGCCCTTGCCGGACTGGGCACGCTCCAGCAGCGCCACCATGATGCCGAGCGCGCAGAACAACCCGGCCGTCAGATCCGCGACCGGAATGCCGACCCGCATCGGACCGTGCCCGGGCTCGCCGGTGATCGACATCAGGCCACCGATGCCCTGCGCGATCTGGTCGAAGCCCGGCCGCTCACGATACGGCCCATCCTGGCCGAAGCCGGAAATGCTGGCATAGACCAGACGCGGATTGATCTTGCTCAGCGTCGCGTAATCGATGCCCAGGCGGTCCTTGACGTCCGGCCGATAGTTTTCGATCACCACGTCGGCCTGTTCGACCAGACGGAAGAACGCGGCGCGGCCGGCCGCCTCTTTCAGGTTCAGCGTGATGCCGCGTTTGTTGCGGTGCAAATTCTGAAAATCGGGATTGTCACGCGGGCCGCCGATCGGCTCGCCGCCGTCCGGATCGGCCGGCTGCTCGATTTTGATGACGTTGGCGCCCCAGTCGGCGAGTTGCCGGGCGGCGGTCGGGCCGGCCCGCACCCGGGTCAAATCCAGCACCGTCAAGCGCGAAAGGGCTTCCGAAGCGCGAGGAAACGGCATTTTTGAAGCGTCTCCAACCATTTTTTTGTGATGAGTCTTAGCCGAAGGGGGAGACGATTCACGATATCGGGTCCGTTGTCCACCTCTCGCCTTCACCAGAAAGCCTAAAAGACCGCGCATCGTCCTAGTGTGGTGGATTTGAAGGTCCTATTGTCGCGGCAAGCTCGCAGAAGAACTTAAAATCCAAAACCACACTAGAAACATTAGCTTACTAGAGCGCGTCCAGCAAAAGTGGACACCGGTTTTGCGTCCGGACGCGCTCTAAGTGTTTAGATAGACGCGTTTTCTTCACGCGAACCGGAGGCCACTTCGCTTGAAAACGCTCCGTTGTCCCTTTGATTCCGAAGTTCGCCACAGAGGGTACCGCAAGGGTGAGTGAACTTCGGAATCGGGATACGAGTGCGAACCATTGAGCCTGCAGTCCGAACCATTGAGACTGGAGCATGGAGACCGCTATGAACGAAGATGCCTTCAACGCCAGCATGCGCAAATTCCTGAAGACCGTGGGCGTCACCTCGCAGCGCGAGATCGAACAGGCGGTTCGCGCCGCGGTCGCGGCTGGGCGGCTTAAGGGCACCGAAAATCTGCCTGCCAAGGTCGTGCTCACCCTCGGCGGCGTCGAACTGACCCATGAGATCGCCGGCACGATCGAACTGGGATGACGCGAATTTGATGCCGCCGACCACACCCACCGGCCGCAGGATCGCACCATGAATTTTGCCTCGCTGACCCGCGGCGCGATGGCGCTCGCCATCGCCATGCTGTCGACCGTGGCCACGGCTCAGGACCGGCCCAGCCGCCCAGGCGGCGCTGATCGGCCGCCGCGCCCGGCAACCGAACAGGCCGAAAGCAAATCCGGATTGCTGCGGCTGCTGCCATCCGACGCGGTGAGCGAACGCACCATTGATGTCGGCGGGCGCAAGCTGACCTATACGGCCACCGCCGGCACGCTACCGCTATACGATGGCGGAGGTGAGCCGTCCGCCTCGATCTTCTATACGGCCTACGTTGCCAAGAATGCGCCCACCGATCGGCCGATCATGTTCGCCTTCAATGGCGGGCCGGGCGCCGCGTCGGCCTTCCTGCATCTCGGACTGGTCGGGCCCAAGATAGTGACCTTCGGCGCGACCGGGCGCGAGCCAGCCAATGCCAAGCTGGTCGACAACCCGGACACGTGGCTCGATTTCACGGACCTGGTGCTGGTCGACCCGGTCGGTACCGGTTGGAGCCGGCCGGCAAAATCCGACGGCGGCGCGGCGTTCTGGAGCGTGCGCGGCGACGCCGAGAGCCTCGCCAAATTCGTCGCGCTGTATACCGCGAAGAACAGCCGCACCGCCTCGCCGAAATATCTGCTGGGCGAAAGC